>CAXREY010000011.1:0-73883 GCA_964229845.1 Phycisphaerales bacterium UBA1924 | reverse complement strand
CGTCTCCTACGTCCCCGAGCTCAAGTCCGAGACCGGCAAGGTCATCCCCGCCCTCTCCTCCGGCGTCGAACGCGAACTCCAGCACGCCTGGGAGCACGCCAAAGAGGTCTACGTCGTCTGGAAGCCCTCCAAGAACCCCTCCCCCTTCATCACCGAAACAGCAACCAAGGTCTTCGACTCCACCGAGGACGCCCTGAGCTACTTCGAAGAAAAGGGCATGTTCGCCGAGAAGAACCTCTTCGGGCACTGAGCGGGCACGCATAGAAACCAGATTCCCTGCCAATCACGCGATGTCTCGTGCGCGCTCGCTGCTTAATTCCAGCATTCTCTAGGCCATATCCCCAGACGGAGGTACCTTTCAAAGTAAGCCACCAACCCAGGAGCCCAATATGCGCCGCAAACACATCGCGATCCTCACCATCGCCGCCGTGACAACCCCGCTCCTCGCGCAGAACATGATGCTCCAGTCGGACGAACGATCCATCGAGACCCTCGCCGAATACCAGACGGTTGATGACCAGTTCGGGTTCGATTCACGAACCAGAACACCCGACGCCCCCTTCGACGACTGGCTCGACACCACTTCCATCAACATCGGACGCGCCGACGCCAACGCGGCCATCAACTCCTCCATCTCATCCACCGCCATGCAAGCCACCGGCAGCGCCGACGCCCACGCTATCTTCGACGTCGATACCAGCGTCTTCACCATCGCATTCGCCACGTCCCGCCACATCGTCGCCTTCGAACTCGCCCAGGACACGACCTTCGCCCTCGTCGCCGATCTCATCGCGACCTCCAACGCAGAGTCCTTCATCACCTTGCGCCAGGACACCCGATTCGGTGCCATCCTCCACGAGTACGCCGTCACCGACGACGAGCTCAGCATCGACGATCAGATCACCCTCTCCGCGGGAACCTACTACCTCGAGTTCCGCGCCGAGTCCAACCACGAGCACCACAGCCCCGCCGAAACCACCGGCAACGCCAGCTTCGACGCCGCCTGGTCCGTCGTCCCCGCCCCCGCAACGACCGCCCTGCTCGCCATCGCCCTGATGCCGCGCAGGAGACGACAGGCACGCTGACCCCTCCATCGTGTACGATCGGGGCATGCTGATCCCAAACGCCTCCGAACTCGCACGCCGAAGATGGACCGTCCGCACAGCCGTACGATGCGCCGCCCTCTTCCTCGCATCCATCGCCATCCTCCCGATCGTCTCATGGGCCACCGAGGGGTTCATGGACGATGATTTCTTCGACCTGTGGTACTACGCCGACCGCATCGCCCTCGCCGTCTTCTGCCTCATCGTCGGCGCCGTCGCTTGGATCACCCAGGGCCTGCTCGTCCGGCTCATTGTCCCCATCCCCAAGGGCACCCGCTGCCCACGCTGCAACCACAACATCGCAGGCATGCACGAGCCCGTGTGCACCGAGTGCGGGCTCGAGCTCACACCGGAGTTCATCGACACCATCGCGCCCGGCGGCGCCGTCGGCGCCGCCACCCCCGACCCACGCATCCTCCCATTCGTCACCGCCAACCGGCGCGCCATCGCCACCGGCTTCCTCCGCGTCTTCGGGGTCATCTGGCTCTGCTGGGCCCTGCTCGCCCTCATCGGCTCACTCATCACGCTCATCATGATCGACGATGACGGCTACTACACCTTCGCATACGCCATCACCTCGCTCGTCCAGTCGGCCCTCATGACCCTCAGCGCCGTCATCATCCTCTACTGCGCCCCCAGACTCGCCCGTTTCTGCGTCCCCACCCCCAATGACCCCCTCCTCAACCCCACAGAAACGCCTGAAATCCCCGAACCCGATTCCCCAACCAAACAGAGCGGGAATGAGCCCGCCGGGGGATAATCCGCCATGCCCGAAGCAGTACACGAACACGACCACTACCGATCCCCACCCGTGAACACGCGGGGCCGCGCATACGACCCGGACGTCACCGACGACGAACGCACCTACGCGCTCATGCTCCACCTCTCCCTGCTCGCCCACGTCGTCCTCACCCTCATCGCCATCATCATCCCCATCGTCATGTGGCAAGCAAAGAAAAAAGAATCACCCTTCCTCGACGACCACGGCAGGGAAGCGGTCAACTTCCAGATCTCACTCATCATCTGGTCCATCGCACTCCCCATCATCGCCGCGCTCGTCGGACTCATCACCTGCGGCGTCGGGCTCGTCCTCCTCATCCCGGCCGCCATCCTCCCCTACATCGTCGGCGTCGTCGGCATGATCCAGGCATCCATGGCCGCCAACCGGGGCGAGTTCTACCGCTACCCCATGACCTTCCGCTTCGTCTAAGCACCCAATCCAACACGAAAGCACCCGACCCGCTGGCAATCCCAGCGGGTCGTTGTACATATGAGCATGCGACGCAACACACAGATCGGATCCGCCCTCATTCTCGTATGCACCAATACGATCGCACATGCCGGGTTCTATGTGGATACCTCAAGGCACATCGTGTTTGTCGGCAACAGCGGCGAGCTCGAGTTCATGTTTCTCGATCACATCGGGCACATCGAATACACCCAAGGGGTCGATCTGAACCATCCCAACAGCCGGGCAGCCGTCAAGGTCACAAACGACTCACTCGTCGAAGACAACACATACAAAAACACATCGATCTATCACGTCCACAACGGGGACATCAATACCGGACAGATTGATTCATTCGCCAACAGCGCCATCAACACAAACTTCACCATCGACCAACCAACCACCATCCAGATCTTCAGCGAAATCACCGGCTTCCATCAACCCGTCCGGGACACCTACTCACTCATACTTGAAAACACGACAGACAACTCCACGATCCTGAATCTGGAAGCCCCGCCCCCGAACTCAACGATTGAACTCCATCTCGATCCTGGCACCTACAACCTAGTTGAGTATCACGAGATGGCCGCCGTGAACACACCGCGACCCCGAATCAGGTCGTTCGAGGTCTTCACATCCATCTCCGTCGTCCCAGCCCCAGCAACGCTCGCCGCCCTCACCCCGCTAGGCATCGCCGCCACACGCCGCAGACGCTGATCCTCCCCCTCTGCGTTCTCCGCGCCCTCTGCCACCTCCGCGTACCTCTTCTCTTCTCCCCCTCTTCCCTCTTCCCTGATGGCTGATGGCTAGTGGCTAGTCCCTAGTCCCTAGTCCCTAGTCCCTCCCCCCCCCACCCCCTATCATCCACCCGTGGCACTCCTCGAAGCGATAGACCTCAAGAAGACCTACAACGGACGAACCGTCGTCAACGGCGTCTCTCTCGACGTCGAGCACGCCGAGATCGTCGGGCTCCTCGGCCGCAACGGCGCAGGCAAAACCACAACCTTCCGCATGACCATCGGCATGATCGAACGCGACGCCGGGCGCGTCATCTTCGACAACACCGAGGTCTCCGGCCTCCCCATGTACCGGCACGCCCAGATGGGCATGGGCTACCTCTCCCAGGAACCCTCCGTCTTCCAACGCCTCACCTGCGAGCAGAACCTCCTGGCCATCCTCGAGACGCTCAAGCTCTCCCGCGCCGACCGAAAACGACGCGCCGCCGAGCTCCTCGAACAGTTCGGCCTCTCACACAAGGCCAACGACCTCGCCCGCACCTGCTCCGGCGGCGAACGACGCAAGCTCGAGATCGCCCGCGCACTGGTCACCAACCCAAAGCTCATCCTCCTCGACGAGCCGTTCTCCGGCGTCGACCCCATCGCCGTCGAGGACCTCCAGGAAGAGATCCGCCAGCTCACAAAGCGCGGCATATCCATCCTCATCACCGACCACAACGTCCAGCAGACCCTCCGCGTCTGCGACCGCGCCTACATCCTCACCAACGGCCGCGTCCTCGCCGAAGGAACCCCAAAGCAGCTCATCAACTCCGAACAGGTCCGCAACGCCTACCTCGGCTCCATGTTCAAGGGCGACGAGTTCGACGAACCCACCCAGCATCACGACTCCACCCCCCAGGAGACCGCCGATGCCTAACACAAACACATCAACCTCTTCGTGCCTCCCCCACCTGTCGCAGATCCGCCAAAGGCGGAACGGGGGAGGTGTCACGCGCCATGTGTCGCAGATCCGCCTCTGGCGGTACGGATGGGGTCTTCATACGGGTGCCCGTACTCGCCGCGCAGCAGCGCAGTGCGGCCTCCCCCGCACAGGCGGGGGAGGTGTCGAGCGCAGCGAGACGGAGGGGGCCTCCCCTGTCCCTCCCCGCGCCCCGCGGGGAGGTGCCGAGTCCCCGAGGCGGAGGGGTCTTACCCTCTCCCCCCTCCCCCTCCTCTCCCGCCTCTTCCCATTGCTGCCGAAGGTACGCCTCTGGCGGATTGCCTATTGCCTATTGCCCCTCTTCCTCCTCACCCTCCCCGCCTGCGTCCACCGCAAAATCCGCGTCACCTCCACCCCACCCGGCGCCCGCGTCCTCCTCAACGACCAGGACATCGGCACCACCCCCGTCGAAACACGCTTCACCTTCTACGGCGGCTACGACGTCCAGCTCATCAAACCCGGCTACGAGCACGTCCACGAGCTCAAGCACGCCAAGGCCCCCCTCCACGAATACCCCGTGGTCGACCTCGCCGCCACCGCCATCCCCGCGGACTTCGACCACACCATACAGTGGCACTTCGACCTCACCCCGGTCCCCGAGTCCACCGACCCCGAAGCCGCCCGCGAGGCCCTGCTCGACCGAGCCGCCACCCTCCGCGAACAGGCCCGCACCAGCGATTAACCCAAGAACCAGCGGCACAAACTCGCCTCCCCCGCGCTTGCGGGGGAGGTGTCACGCGCAGCGCGTCGTAGATCCGCCTCTGGCGGAACGGAGGGAATCTCCCTCCCCCTCTCCCCCATTGCCTATTGCCTATTGCCCACCAAAGGTCCGCCCTCTGGCGGATTGCCATTCCTTCACGGGCACCCATCCCCATACGCATCCAGAAACACCGACACGTCCTGAAAATCGATGCGCCCATCCCCGTTCAGATCCGCACTCGAGTCACCCACCTGATACGCCGCCATCAACGCCGCCGCATCGAAGTAGCTCAGCACACCGTCGCCGTTGAGGTCAGCGGTACAATCGCCGCAACCCGTGCGCAGGTCCACCACGCCCAGCCCGCTCGCGCGACCACCATGAACAGCACCGGTCACAAAGCCCATCCCGTCCCGCACCGCGATATCACCCAGGCCGTTCGGAACCGAGAACGAGCCCCGGGACACAAAGTCACCGCTCGCCTCGATCTCATAGACCTGCCCAACACCGCTCTCGCTGGTGTACACAACCCCATCCTCAACGCGGAGCACCCCTGTTCTCCCACCAACTTCATGGTCTCGCACAAACGCCAGGCCGGCCTGCCCATCGACCGCGAACTCGACCACCCCCGAGAAGCCGCTGGGGATGTACAAACGATCCCCAACAAGCGACATGTCCCGTGGGGACGTGTCGTTCGCGCCCAGGGACATGCCATCAACATCGATCGCGTCGATCAGCGTGAGCGCCCCCGCATCGCCCAACCCGTACATCAGCAGCTCATCGTTCCCTGTGGTCACAAAGAGGTACCCGCCCACGACGTGGACGCACTCCGCGGCGACCATCAGCTCGTCCACAATCACCGGAACATCCGGATCAGCGACATCGAGCACCACCAGCCGGTGCGTATTGGCAACATACGCGTAACTCCCGCTGACGCACACATCGATCGTCTCACCGTTGTACTGATCCGCGAGGTTGATCGCGCTCCGCGTCCTGATATCACCCGGGTCCGAAACATCGAGGATCGCCAAGCCGGTAAACCGACTCGCGACGTACACCAGCGGCCACCGCACATCGAAGCTCTTCGAGAACCCGGTGACCAGCTCGTTATCCAGCAGCACAGGAGTTCCAGGCACAGAGACGTCGAACGTGTTCAGCCCGCTCACCCCCAGCCCGCTCTGGAACGTATCCAGCACGTACGCGTAATCGCCCACGACCTCCACCTCAACAGGAAGGCCCGGCGTCTCAACACCCGAGACAAAGCTCACACCGAGCAGGCCGGTATCGATCACCTGCAACCTGTCACGCGGCGTGACATACAGATACCCGCCAGAAACGGCGCTCGCATCATACCTGAACGCTTCCGTCCCATACGAACCAACCCAGACGGGCTCCAGCGGATCAGCAACATCAATCACCTCGACCGCATGACTGCGCTTCAGCAGCACAAGCTCCTCGCTCGCAAGGTACTCGACCGAATCAGCATCAATCGGCAACGACGACATAAGCACCGGATCAAGCGGATCGGTGACATCATAAATCAGCAGACCCGACTCGAGCGTCTGCTCGTCAACACCAGCTTTGTACAGATTGGAACCGTCAGACGCAGTCTGCCGCTGGCCAATAAAGAGACCAAAGTCATCGATCAGATCAATCGACGAGGAATCGCTGATGTCATACACACCGCTGTCCAAGGACACCCCATACACAAGCCGCGATCCCACGAGCTCCAACACAGACGGCCCGGTACCGGGGTTCTGCGCCGCAACCTCCGAACGCACCGGGTTCATCACATCCGTGAAATCGAACGACAACAGCCCGAGGAAGTCGCCCGCAAGAAACACCCGGTGGCCCACGAACCGATACGAGCTGGCGTCGGTAAACCCGAAGTCCAACGCGTTCAGCTCAATCAGATTCGCCGCATCCTGCGCATCAAAGACCCAAATCACGGATCGACCAACAACATACAACCGCCCATCGTGCAGCCAGAGCCGGACCGCAACATCATCCAGCGCATACGCACGCACCAGCACCGGCCCGGTCGGATCACCCAAGCTGTACACGCTGAGGAGATCCCCGCTCAACGCATACATCACCGCACCGTCGGCGAGCAGGTCATCAACACGATGACCCGTCTCAATCTCACCCACCACCGACGCCCGGCACAGCGCACTCTCCACCCGCTCCTGCGCACCCGCCACACCGCCGGCACACCCAACAACAAAAGCCGCCATCATCAATCGAAAGCCCATATCAGTTCTCCATGCAACACGTTCAGATATACACACCCAGTATCGGAACATCTCACTGAAAACCGACAATCCCCCACACTCGAACGGCAACTCCGAAGCACCGCGCAGCGGAGGGAGTCACACAAAGACCCTGTGCGCACAATCCGGGTCCCCGCACTCGACGCCCAGCAGCGAAGTGCGGCCTCCCCCGCACATGCGGGGGAGGTGTCACTGCGCACGCAGTGACGAAAGGGGGCTTCTTCTCCCTCCCCGCGATCCACCGCGTCGCAGATCCGCCCCTGGCGGAACGGAGGGGCCTTACGATCCGCGCTCCTTCCCCGCCCCGGCGGGGAAGGTGGATTCGGCGAAGCCGAAGGCGGAGGGGGCCTCTTGTCCCTCCCCGCGCCCTCGCGGGGAGGTGGTCCGCCAAAGGCGGATCGGAGGGGTCTTTTTCTTTCTCCCCCGAAAACCAACCCCCTCGGGTGCCCTGCTTTGAGTCCGCCTCTGGCGGGACAAAGCAGGAACGCACACCCCTCGACAACCTGCTTTGCCCTCCGGGTCAAAGCAGGGCACCAATCATCTCCTCCCCTCTGCGTCCTCCGCGCCCTCTGCCACCTCCGCGTACCTCTTCTCTTCTCCCCCTCTTCCCTCTTCCCTGATGGCTGATGGCTAGTGGCTAGTCCCTTCTTCTCCCCGGCACCCCCACAACCACATCCCCACCCCCAACATCGCGCGTCACCACCGCGCCCGCGCCAACAACACACCCTTCACCAACCACAACGCCAGGCAGCACCCGCGAACCGATCCCCACGAGCGTGTCGCCGCCCACCGAGACACCGCCGCCAAGCACCGTCCCCGGCGCCACGTGCACGTTCTCCCCGACCCGGCAATCGTGCTCCACGATCACGCCCGAGTTGATGATCGCGTGCGACCCAACCCGCGCATCCGCGTTGATCACCGCGCCCGGCCCGACCAGCACACCCTCGCCAATCTCCGCGCTCGCGCTCACCACCGCGCTCGGATGGATGATCGGCTCCGCAAACCGCGCACCGCCCCCCAGCTCGCCGATAAACCGCCGACGCGTCCCCACATCCCCGATCGCGATCACCACCGGCGCATCCAGGCCCCCCGCGTCACCGATCGCCCCGAGGTACTCCAGCGTGCCCGACATCGCGCTGTGCGCGTTGTCGTCGCAATACCCGATCACACCCATGCCGGACGCGCGGATCGTGTCGAACACAACCTTCGCGTGCCCGCCACCGCCAATAAGAAGTATGCCCCGTGCGCTCATGCACCCACTATCGGACACCCCCGCAGGAACGCAAGAACGATCGCCCAAGGCCGCCCAAAAAAGTCGGCGCAAAAAAAAGCGACGCCGGGCTGTAGCGCAACCCGACGCCGGGTGGGTAGGTAACTCGTACTGGTTCGTTGGGCTCGTGGTGCAACGCACGGGCCCATATTCTGTCCTGGGGACCCACCTTGTCCGAACCAGCGGTGGAGAGCAGCCCCGCCCACTGAGAATGTGCCTCGGCACGCCGTCTATTCAGGGCTGGGTCCGAAGACCCGTTCAGAGAGAAGGACAACCGATAATGCTGCCCGTAAAACCCGTCCCAGTCGGCTTTTCTGCCTCGGTCTGCATTCAATGTACGGACAATCAGGTCCCGTGCCACCCAATGTATCGGTTGACCCGCCGAATTCCGTGATTCTTTGGGAGAATCGCCCGCCCGCACCCCAAAACACGAACTCCACGCCATGCCCAGAGACAACGCCCCCAGCACCAAGCCCACCCGAATCGCCGCGGTCCAGTTCCTCAACACCGTCACCCTCATCGAGGGGCTCAGAACCTGGGACGGCTGCCAACTCGTCAAAGCCGTCCCCGCCCGGATCGCCTCCATGCTCACCGCCAACGAGGCCGACGTCGGGCTCGCCTCCATCGTGGACGCCCTCAACCCCGAAAACGACCTCGCCCTCATCCCCGCCGGCATGATCGGCTGCGACGGCCCGACCCTCACCGTCCGCCTCTTCTCCTCCGTCCCCATCGACCAGATCACCCGCGTCCACGCCGACACCGACTCGCACACCTCCGTCATGCTCGCCGACCTGCTCCTCCGCGAGCAGCACAACATCGCCGCCGAGTTCGTCGAGTTCGACGCCCGCGAACGCATGAGCATCGCCCAGGACCGCGACGTCGACCCCGACGAGGCATGGCCACAGACCCTGCTCATCATCGGCGACAAGGTCGTCGCCGACTCACCACCCGCCATCCGCTACCCCCACCAGATCGACCTCGGCGAGGCGTGGCACGCCCTCACCGGCCTGCCCTTCGTCTACGCCTGCTGGATGTGCCGCGCAGACGACCTGGGATCCACCATGATCGACGAGGCCGCCGCCATGCTCGAGCGCGTCCGCCTCCGCAACGACCAACGCCTCGACTGGCTCGTCACCCGCGAGGCCGCCGCCCACGACTGGCCCGCCGACCTCGCCCGCACCTACATCGGCCAGCTCCTCAGCTTCAGCGTCGACGACCGCGCCCGCCAAGCCGTCGAGCTCTTCGCGGCCAAACTCAAAGAACACAACATCCTCGACTCGCAACCCCCCCGCTGGGCAGACCAGCCCATCGCCAACGCCTGACACGCCCACGACACCCACCGATGCCCGCCGTCAGCAAAGCCCGGACCCCATGCATCGCGCGACTCGCGCGGGAGCTCGGGTTCGCGTCAAAGCCCACCCTCATCCGCCACCTCGACCGCATCGACGAGCTCGGCCCGCAGATCGACCCCGACCTCGTCTACCCCGAGGACTGGGTCGTCTTCCGCGTCACCGCCTACCGACCCAACATCGACGCGCCCGACATGGTGCCCGGCGACGCGCTCCGCGGCGACCTCTCCGCGCTCGCCGAGTCCATCTCCGAGGCCGCCTCCCTCTCGCCCGAGGACATCACCCAGCCCACCCTGCGCATCAACGACCTCTGCCAGCGCTGGAGCGTCAGCCGCAAAACCATCGAACGCTACCGCCGCCTCGGGCTCATCGCGCGGCGCCTGGACCTCGGGCAGGGGCGCCGGTCCATCGTCTTCCCCCTCTCCGCCGTCGAGTGGTTCGAGACCCTCCACGCCGAACGCCTCGGACGCGCCGCGAGCTTCGACCGCATCCCCCAGCGCGAACGCGAACGCATCGAACGCTGGGCACGCGCCTACCACCGGCGCCTGGGCTGGTCGCGCTCGCAGTCCGCGCTGCGCATCTCCCAGCGCCTCGGCCACTCCCACGAGGGCGTCCGCCAGGTCCTCCTGCGCATCGACGAGCAGAACAGCAAGCCCATCTTCAACGAGCCCGGGCCCGCCGGCGACCGCGAGGGCCTCTTCACGATCCGCGCCAAGCTCCGAGGCATCGAGCCCAAGCAGATCGCCAAGCACCTCGACCGCCGCGTCAGCTCCATCGGACGCGCCATGCGCCTCACCCGCGCCCGCCTGCTCCGCGAGCTCGCGCTGCCGGAGATCGCCGTCAACGCCGACGAGCTGCGCGAAGCGCTCGAACCCCAGCCCGTCCAGCAGATCGAACGCGTCCGGGCCCCGCGCGATCTCGCGGCACTCATCGACACCATGCGCAAGCGCACGCCCAGCGTGGGCTACGAAGAGCAGGTCCGCTCCAGGGCCGTCTTCCTCCTCCGCCGTCACTGCGGGCACCGCATCGCCCAGATCGAGGACCGCGCCCCCAGCGCCTCGCTGCTCGACGAGATCGAGACCGACCTCCGCCTGATCACCATGCTCAAGCGCGCCCTGCTCCGCACCCAGCTCACACTCGTGCTCTCGAGCATCGAGAACCGCCTCGGCGGCGCCATCGACTCGCTCGCGCCCACCCGCGCCGCGCAGCTCGTGCTCGGCGGGATCGGCGTCGCCTCGGGCGCGCTCGACCGCCACGACCCGACGCACGGCGGACGAATCGCCGCGCCCATCGGGCTCGCCGTCAACCGCTTCGCCGCCGCCCAGCCCGACGTCGCACAGCCCGCCAGCGCCGGACGCGCCACGCGGCGTATCGCCTCGGGCATCGCCATCCCGGACTGGACCCGCTCCGTCTCCACCTGGCAGCGATGGCTCGACCCCGACCCGCGCATCGCCGGCGTCCTCGAGCAGCTCGATGAACGCGACCGCGTCGTGCTCGTCCTGCGCTACGCGCTCGGCGAGGCCCACCCCATCACCCGCAAGGCCCTGGCCGACATGCTCGCCACACGCCCCATCCACGCCGCCCGCTACGAACGCGCCGCCATCCGCAACGCGAGATCTCGCGTCAGAGAATCAGATTCTGTTGAATAATCACCCGCCCGCGGTGTATATTCAGGGTGATGATCCCCCGCCTGCTGCTCGCCATCCTGCTGCTGAGCACGCACACGCTCTCGCTGCGTGCCGCGATGGTTGCCGACAGCAGCCCGCCGCCCGCCAGCGCCGCGCCCGTCGCCTGCTGCCCGCTCTGCGTGCCCAGCACCGACCCGTCCGCCGCGCCCGCCTGCGGCTGCGGATGCGGCGAGCTCCAGCAAGACGACCGCGTCCCCACCTCACCCGAGGACGTGCCGGGCGTGATCAACCCCGAGCGATGGGTCCCCGATCCGGAACCGACCCAGGCCCGCGAGGCCGGGACGATCGAGCAGCCGCAGGCCGCGATCGCCTCCCTCTGCGACGACCCCCCGGGTCACACCGAGCAGAACCGATTCCTTGCGCGTGTCGGGGTGTGGCTGAACTGAGCCGCGGCTCACGCTGCGCGCCCCGCGCGCACGAACCGTCTCAGCTTCCCCATACCCATACACATTGACCTGCGCCGACCGCGCAAGGAGTATTTCCATGATGTACAAGACACTGACCGCCATCACCCTGACCGCCGCGCTCCCCCTGACACTGTCCGGGTGCGGCTCGACCCAGACCCGCGACGATGCGCCAGCGCAGAGCGTCGGCGATGAGATGGTCTACGCCAGCGGCGCCACCCTCCGCGTCGACGGGCTCGGGTGCCCCATGTGCGCCGAGAGCATCTCCATCCTGATGGGCAACATCGACGCCGTCACCGACTCACGCGTCGACCTGTCGTCCGGCACCGTCCACGTCGATCTCGATCCGAGCATCCCCGTCAGCGGGGCGCAGCTCCGCAGCGCCATCGACGACGGCGGGTTCACCTTCCGCTCCATCGCGTTCGAGAAATGAGGGTGCCCATGAATCCGCAGAAACTCATCATCGCCGGCGCGATCGGTGCGCTGGCCCCGGTCGGGCTGGCCCAGGAATCCGCGTTGTCGCTCGCGGCGACGCAGCCGGCCAAGGGCAGGATCACCTGGCGAGAGCAGGCCCGGTTCGAGCGGTACGAGCTCGGGACGGAGGAGATCGATCAGTTCACGATCGATACCCGCCTGACCTACGGCGTGTCCAAGGACGTGGCGCTGACACTGAACGTGCCGACGGTCCTGCGTGATCGGGAGAACGGGATCGACGATCAGGACGGGCTTGGCGACGCGACGCTGGCGCTCAAGTGGCGGTTCTGGCAGCACGACCCGGGGCCGATCGATACGAACCGGCTGGCGCTGATCGGCGGCGTGCGGATGCCGACCGGCACCGACGGGCTGTCCAGCGATGGCTGGGACCCGATGCTGGGGCTGATCTTCACGCGTGTTTCGGGCCGCCACGGGATGAACGCCGCGCTGACGTACCAGGTCAGCACGGACGGGCTCGCGAGCCCGATTGCTGCGGGGACCGGCACGGACGATCTGCTGACGCTCGAGACCTCGTACCTGTACCGCCTCTCGCCGAGTGAGTACGCCAGCGACACGCACGCTTCGTGGTACTTCACGGTTGAGTCGTTTGTTGATTACGAGACCAACGGCGATCTCGCGTGGCGGGTCGCGCCGGGGGTGTTGTATGAGGCGCGCCGGTTCACGGTGGAGCTGTCGCCGATCGTGCCGATCGTCAACGATATCGACCATCGAGCGGAGCTCGAGTGGGGATTGGCGCTGGGCGTGCGTGTGCTGTTCTGATCGCGTGGATCAGTTCTGTTGCTGGGTGTCCGGGTCGACGTAGTAGATGCCTTTTTCCTCGGGCTGGTCGTAGAGCTCGGGGTGGAGGTATCGGCCCTGTTCGTGGGCGGATTTTTGTTCTTCGACCTGAACGGGGTTGGCCTGGGCGAATGGGTCCTGGCGGATGCCGGTGATCTGCCATGAGACCTTGAGCCCGGGCGAGCCGCCGGCGATTGAGAACTGTCGGTCGTTGATTTCCTCTGCGATGTAGACGGGTGCGTAGCCGCCGATGCAGGTGAGCTGGTATCGGAACTCGGTGTTGAGGGCGTCGAAGTAGGATGGCATGGTGACGGTTGCGGAGCCGTCGTCGTTGAGTGTGACGACGCCGTCGTAGATGTTCTTCATGTCCGGCGATTCGACGAAGGAGTGCGAGAGGTACATGTTCGCGGGATCGAGGGGGTGGTCGATTTTGAACGTGCCCGATCCCTTGGAGAGTGAGCCGGAAACGAAGACATCACCGGCGAAGTTGCCGGCGAGCCCGGTCGGCCCGCTCGTGCCGTAGACCCCCCATCCGGAGCCGTTGTGCGAACCCCAGACGCCGATGCCGAGGAAGCCCTCGCCCCTGTTCTCACCGCGGAGCGCGGTGGAGTTTCCGCCGGGGCTGGTGGAGGTGATGGTGGAGTGCACGCCGTGGGCGGATGATGATGTTGATGCGTTGGTGACACGGAGTGCGGCGGTGGAGCCGGTTGTTCGTGTTTTCTCGAAGAGCCCGGCGTGGCCGGTGCCTGCGGTGCGTGCGTAGAGGGCGTTGCCTGCGTTGTCGTTGAGGACGGTGAACTCGCCGCCTGAGCCGCTGGCCGTGATGCCGAAGATTCCTGATCCGGTGTCGCTTGATCCGCCCGTACCGACGCGTTCGCCGATGCCGAAGATGCCGGCCGGGGTCTGGATGGGCGGGTACGGCGAGTAATCGCCGCCGAAGGCGACGAGTCCCCAGGTCGGTCCGTCGGCTCCGATGGCGTAGCCGGATGCGTCGGCGTTGGTGATGCTGAAGACGCCGCTGTTGCTGCTTACTGGGGACCCGCTCTGGAAGTATGGGAGTGTGAGGCGTTCTGCGACTTCTGCTCCGAGCGAGAAGATTGAGCGTGGTGCGAAGTCGATGGGTGTGCGCGGGTTGAGGGTGGTGTAGGGGCCGCCGCCGCCGGAGGGGCGGACCTCGATCTGCAGGTAGCGTCCGGCCGCGGTGGAGAAGTCGCTGGTGCCCATGTCGAGCTGTACGGAGAAGACGCCGTTCTCGACGGGCACGCCTGAGCGTGGGTTGGTGAAGCCGAGCTGGTTGTCCGGTGCGCCGATGGTCTGATCGTCCCAGAGCGTGAAGCGGAAGTCGTATGTGCCGTCGGCTGGTGCGCCGTCGTCGTTGAGTGATCCCTGGTAGGTGAACAGGTTCTGTGCGCTGGAAAGTGACGCGGCTGCGCCGACTGCTGCTGCGATGAGTGCGTTGATTGATTTGTTTTTGCGGTGCGACATCGTGATGGCCCTCTCTGCCGATGTGTGCGGGAGTGTGTGGTGCGAGTGTACCAGTTTGTTGGTGTGTGTTACAAGGGAATTTGGAGGGGCGGTGGGTGTGCGAACGGTTGTTGAAGCGCCCCCTCCGTTCCGCCACAGGCGGATCTGCGACTCGCTGCGTTGATCCACCTCCCTCGCTGGTGCGGGGGAGGATGCTTGGTCAGAGGCACTTGGTTTTTGGGCGGCCCCCTCCGCCCCGCTTGCGCGTGATACCTCCCCCGCAGGTGCGGGGGAAGCCGCTGTGGAACTGGTAGTCGGTCTTTGGGAGGCCGCTTCTGTTTCGTTTTGCACAGGCGAGACGCCTGTGCCACCGGTGGAAGGGCGGAGGGAAGATGCGGCTTTGCGTTGTGTTTCGGCGTGGGCGGGGGTTGTGGGTTTGTCTTTGAGGATGTCGTGCGTGCGGACGAGGGCGAGGGCCTCGGCCTCGGGGCGGACGTAGTCAGTGCGCGAGGTGCTGATGCGCTGCATGCAGGACTTGGCGAGCTTGAACTCGTCGGACTCGAGGAGGTCGGCGAGCGCGGGGAGTGAGAGCTTGTGGATGGCGCAGAGATCGAGGGAGGAGATGGAGGGGTTGAGGAGGTCTTCGAGGAGGGCGTTGGAGAGGGGAGGCAATGGGCAGTGGGCAGTAGGCAATGGTGAAGAGGGGGAGGGGGAAGTAGGAAGACCCCCACCGTCACCGCTTCGCGGCGACACCTCCCCCGCAGGTGCGGGGGAGGCCGCGGGAAATGCTGTGTTGAAGTCGTACTCGGCGAATCGGTTTGATGTCTGCATGGTGGGAATTGTCGCAGACGGCGTGTGCGGCTCAAGTACGAAGTTGGGTAGCGCACGGATTTTGCGCACAGATCGTGAGATGCGGGGTGAGATTGCGCACAAATCGTGAGATAGGTGAGGGGTGTTGGGTGACCGGGGAGGGTGCGGAGGGATTGAAGAGGGGGTACGCAGAGGTGGCAGAGCGCGCTGAGGACGCAGAGAAGAGTGGGTGGGATGCGGGTGGTGTCTTGGGCTGCTGCTTGTGTTTGGGCTGCATCAAGGACATGCAGGAGACTTCGTCACCTGCTTGGCACCTGGCGTGTGATGGAAGTGTGCGGCGTTTATGATGTGTTATGCGTTCGCCTCGTCATATCACGCTTGTGCCGATTCTGTGTGGGATGGTGACCTTTGGGCTTCTTGGCGTCGTCTTCGTTTCATTCTTTCTCGGCTCATGGTTGACGGAGGATCGCACGCACTCGCGTGTGTATTGGTTCCGCACAAGTGATTCGGGCGAGATCGAGGCGTATCTCACGCACTCTGTTGATGATCGGTTCTGGGGCTTTCGGGTTGAGCAGCTGCCGGTGGCGGTTGTTGAGATTCGATCGAAAGACACGATGTATGCGCCGCCGGGTCGTCACGGTCGTGGTCGAGCACCGATCGTTCGGACAGCGTACGAGGATTCATTCACGATCCGGATTCGGGATGGTGAAGGTGATCGGGCGGATGGTGGGATTTGGGATTTCCCGCCTTTGGATCAGCGTGTCGCGAAGAAGATCGAGCCCGGTTCGATTGCGGATGAGGCGCTGAAGGGGCAGCCCGACGAGATGCGTGCGATGCTGGCGGACATTCTGGATGAGATTCCGGAGCCGGGTGATGAGATTGAAGCATCACGGCGGGACGCGCTTGTTGGTGCGGTTCAGCGTGCACTGCGGGAAGACGGGTTTGGGTGGGTTGCGGATGGGGTTGATGCGGGTTCGTGGTCGCGCGGCGGTGTTGATTTCGTCGGGGTGTTGAAGCTTGTAGTGGGTGTGGTTGTGTTGATTGGGGTTGCGGTGGTGTTTGAGCGGTTGTCGGCGAAGTGGAGGAGGTCTCGGGCCTCTTAGAACACTGTGCAGGGGAGGTGTCCCCTGCAACCCCTCTTGGGGAGGGGTATGGGTTGGGGCGTTTTTTAGTTGGGTGTGGCTGAGATAAAGATGCCGATGGTGGTTGGGGGTCACGGGTTGTCCTTCGGAGCAACCCGTGGCACCCAGAGGGAGACCCTCAAGCGGACTTTGTCGGTCTACTTACACATGGGGTGCGCGGAGGGACAATAAGACCCCCTCCGTCTCGCTGCGCTCGACACCTCACCCGCTCCGCCGAAGGCGGATCTTCGACCGACGGGGGAGGAGGGTGGGCGTGGATGGTGGTTGGAGAGCACTACTGCGCGGCGTTGCCGCGAGTAGTGGCACCCTGTGAACGAGTGGATGGTGATTTAAAGACCCCATCCGATCCGCCTGTGGCGGACCACCTTCCCTCGTCCGCCAGAGGCGGATCTTCGGCCGGCGGGGAAGGCAAGCAAGAACCCCCTCCGTCACGCTGTGCGTGACACCTCCCCCGCCGGGGCGGGGGAGGCACGAAGAGCTGAGCCGTTGTGTGGTTAGACTTTGGCGAGGCGGGTTTTGACGTTGTCGAGGACATTCATGAAGTTGATGTAGCCGTCGTAGGGGGAGTCGTAGGGGGAGAAGTATTTGTGGACGTCGCCGTCGGCCCAGTACTTGGTGCACATGTAGTAGAAGTGGTCGGACGTGGTGAGCTTGCGCCAGTCGGTGACGATGTACTCGATGTCCTGGAGCTCTTTGGGGTCGTTGTTTGATTTGGCTTCGACGAGGCGGTCTTTGAGGATCTTTTCGACGCGGTAGGTTTCTTCGAGGGCGTTGTGCTGCATGGCGTTGCCGCGCCATGCGGTGAGATCGCGTTCGGTGTCGGCCCAGGAGATGAAGTCGGGGACGTCGTATTCGCCGATGGGGGCGAAGTGCTGGAGGGCTTCGGAAGGTGTGATGAAGTGGTTCTCGGTTGTGCCGTCGGATTTGTGGGCGACGTCGAAGATGGCGGTGGGCAGGTGCTGGAGGAAGTTGAAGATGCCGGTGTCGGCCCATTGGTGTTCGCCGAAGGTTTCGTAGTCCATGAAGAGGTTGCAGAGGTAGCCGTCGCCGTTGATCTGGTGGACCCAGCGGGCGAACTTCTCGGCGGAGAGTGGGTATTCCTCCCAGCCCTTGTTGCCGAAGCGGAAGGCGATGTCGTCTGAGAGTTTGTAGTTTTTGAGGAGGAGGCCGAAGGGGCGGTCGTTGGGGCCGAGGACGATGTTGCCGTCCTGATCGTTTGGTGGGCGGTAGATGTAGGCGGGTGAGCGGTAGCCGAGGTGTCGGTCGACGCCTTCGCAGATGGCGCCGAGGAAGCGGGGGTCGCCGTTGTCGTCCTTGATCTGGGCGAGGGCACGGGAGAGCTCGTTGGCGTAGATGAGCTCGGTGTTGCGGAAGACCTTGGGGGTCTGGCCGAAGTGCTCCTCGATGAGCTTGGTGTGCATGTCGATCTGGGTGTGGAACTCGTCCTGTGAGTAGAGGAAGGAGAGCGAGTGGTAGTAGGTCTCGGCGACGAACTCGCAGCAGCCGGTTTCGGCGAGCTCAACGAAGAGGTCGAGGACGTCGGGGGTGAACTTTTTCCACTGTTCGATGACGGTGCCGGTGATTGCGTATGAGACGCGGAAGTTGCCCTCGTGCTTTTTGATGAGGTCGAGGATGAGCTTTGTGGTGGGTCGGTAGCACTTGTTGGCGACCTTTTCGGCGATCTCGCCGTTGGCGTCCTCGTTGAAGTAGAAGGGGTCCGTGTGGAAGACGGAGTAGGGCTTGAGGCGGTGGGGTTGGTGGACCTGGAAGTAGAAGACGATTGATGCCATGGCGCGGGATCCCCACTGCTTTGCGTGTGTGTGACACTGTATTGTCGTGAAAACGGGGTGGATGACAAGAAGATTCGTGGGAAGTTGGTGGGATCTGAGCGCTGGGGAGGGAGGCAATGGGCAATAGGCAGTAGGCAATGGGGAAGAGGGGAGAAGAGGAGGGGTACGCGGAGGTGGCAGAGGGCGCGGAGGACGCGGAGGGGGAGATTAGGAAGAGCTTGTGGGTGCCCTGCTTTGACCCGTCGAAGACGGACAAAGCAGGAACGGACACCCCTCGACAACCTGCTTTGCCCTCCGGGTCAAAGCAGGGCACCCGAGGGGGCTGGTGTGCAGGGAGTAGGAAGACCCCTCCGATCCGCCTTTGGCGGACCACCTCCCCGCGGGGCGCGGGGAGGGACAGGAGAGGGAGACCCCCTCCGTGTCGCGAAGACGCGAGCCACCTTCCCTTGTCCGCCAGAGGCGGATCTGCGACCGACGGGGAGGCACAAGAGGGCTGGATCGGCTTTGGTTAGTTGGCGATGGCGACTTCGACTTTGCCGGCGGGTTTGTCCATGATGGAGAGGCCCATGTTGCTGAGCTGGTCGCGGATGGCGTCGGCGGCGGCGAAGTCTTTGGCTTTTTTGGCTTCGGCGCGTTTTTGGAGGAGGGATTCGATCTCTTCGGAGGGGGTGACGCCGGGTTGGTAGAGGGCGATGCCGGTGTCTTGGGCTTCGGGTGCGTCTAGGAGGAGATCACAGACGGAGAGGAAGACGTCGAACTGGGACATGAGCTCAGCGTCGGCTTGTGTTGGCTTGGGTGTGTCCTTGATCCACTTGTTGATGGTGCCGATGGCACCGGCGATGTTGAGGTCTTCGTTCATTGCATCGGCGACGGCGTCGCGGACGGCGTTGTTGGTTTCGCCGGGCTGTCCCTGCTTGCCGGATTCGATGAAGCGTTTCCAGCGCTGGGCGGTTCGGGTGGAGTCCTTGAGCCCTTGGATGGAGAAGTCGGCGTTGGCGCGGTAGTGGGTTTTGATGAGTTCGAGGCGGATGGCGGCGGGGTCGAAGCCCTTTGCGGTGAGATCGCGGAGGGTGTGCATGGTGCCCTTGGATTTGGACATCTTTTGGCCATCGACTTTGAGGAATCGTGGGTGGAACCAGTGGGTTGCGAAGTGGTCGGCTCCGGTGAAGCAGCAGGATTGGGCGATCTCGCATTCGTGGTGGGGGAAGATGTTGTCTTCGCCGCCGGAGTGGAGGTCGATGTGGGCGTGCTTGGCTTTGGCGGCGGGCAGGCCGCCATCGATCAGTCTTCCGAGGGCCATGGCGGTGCACTCGATGTGCCAGCCGGGGTAGCCGTCGCCCCATGCATCTTGTCCGGGGACCTTGGGTGATGGCCATTTCATTTTGTGTGATGCGTCTTCCTTCCAGAGGAGGAAGTCGGCGGGGTGTTTCTTTTGTTGGGTGTTGGTGTCGTCGACGCGGCCGCCGGCGCCGCCTTTGAGTTGGTCGAGGGTGTTGCCGGAGAGCTTGCCGTAGCGGTCGAACTTCTGGACGTCGAAGTAGATAGCGCGGCTGCCGGGGTTGCCGGCGGGGTAGGCGTCGCCATTTTCGAGGAGGTCTTCGATGACCTGTTTCATGCCCGCGATGCTCTGGGTGGCGCGGGGCATGAGGGATGGGTCTTTGTCGGCGTCGATGGCGACCTTCATGCCGAGCGCTTTGGCGTCTTCCTTGAAGCGTGCCTCGTAGAACTGGGCGATCTGGAAGGGGTTGTTGGGGTCGATGTTGGCGCCTTCGGGGAGGGTGCCGGACTTTTTGGCTTCGAGGATGCGTCGTGCGGCGACGTCCATTTTGTCTTCGCCGGCGCCGTCGGCGTTGTCGTCGTCGGTCATGTGGCCGACGTCGGTGATGTTCATGACGTGGGTGACCTGGCGGGGGCCTTGGTGGTCATTGCCGTCGGCGTCGGTGAGGGTGCAGAGGGGGGATTCGAGCCAGCGGCGGAGGAGATCGGCGGCGAGGAATGAGCGGAAGTTGCCGATGTGGGCGTCGTCGTAGACGGTTGGGCCGCAGGTGTAGAAGCGGATGTGGGCCGGGTCCTGGGGGACGAAGGGCTTGAGAGATTTGGTGAGGGTGTTGTACAGCTTGAGTGGCATTGGGGATGGTAGGGAGGGGGGGGAAGAAGGGACTAGCCACTGGCCATCAGCCATCAGGGAAGAGGGGAGGGTTGTTGGGGGGTGATGTGCGGGGGATTGGGAAGACCCCCTCCGCTCCGCCTTTGGCGGACCACCTCCCCCGTCAGGACGGGGGAGGCACGAAGACCCCTCCGCCTCGGGGACTCGGCACCTCCCCGCGAGGGCGCGGGGAGGGACAAGAGTGACCCCATCCGTCTTCGGCTGCGCCGAATCCACCTTCCCCGCGGGGGCGGGGAAGGAGCAAGAATAGGATTCGTTATTTGGCGTTTTGGGTGGAGAACTCGCTCATTTCGTCGGGGACGTCGACGCGGGTGATGCGGACGCGGACGACGCGGGTTGGTTCGGCTTCGAGGATATCGATCTTCATCATGGGGAGGTCGATTTCTTCGCCGGTCTCGGGGATGCGTCCGAGGGTGGTGTTGACGAAGCCGGAGACGGTGTCGTAGTCGTCGGACTCGGGGAGTTCGAGGCCGATGGATTCGAGTTCGTCGTTGGCGTCGTCGATCTCGGTGCGTGCGTCGATGGTGGCGGCCTTGGTGGTGGGGTCGAGCTGGATGTTGCCCGAGGGGTCTTCCGGGTCTTCGTACTCGTCCTGGATCTCGCCGAAGATTTCTTCGACGATGTCTTCCATGGTGACGAGTCCGGAGTTGCCGCCGTATTCGTCGAGGATGATGGCGATGTGGACCTGAGCGGCGAGGAGCTGTGCGAGGAGCTCTCGGACGGTTTTGGTCTCGGGTACGAAAGTGGGCTCTCGGGTGACGTCGGAGAGGATGAAGGGGGAGCCGTCCTGGCCGTGGGTGGTGATCCAGCGGAGGAGGTCCTTGGCGTAGAGGATGCCCTCGATGTGGTCGAGGTCCTCGCGGTAGACGGGGATGCGTGAGTGGCCGTGCTCGTCGACGAACCTCATGACCTCGGTGAGGTCGTCGGTGTATTGGAGGGCGTCGATCTCGGTGCGTGGGGTCATGATCTGCTCGACGGATGTTGAGCGGAACTCGACGACGGCCTCGAGCATGTCTCGTTCGGTCTCGTCGAGGCGGGACTCGACCTCGTCGTCGTCGACGATGGAGCGGAGGTCGGAGGCGCTGATGTTGAAGTCCCTGCCGTTCTTCTCGGCGCCGACGAGTCGCCGGACGACCTCGCCCATGAACCGCTGCGCGGGGAGGAGGGGGACGACGCAGAGGTGGGTGACCCGTGCGATGCGTGCGAAGCGGATGAGTGTGGTCTCGCCGGCGTGTGCGGCGACGCCCATGGGTATGAGGACGGAGCCGACCCATACGACGACGGCGCCGATGGCGAGCCCGAGGACGATGCTGACCGGTGTGGGCGTTGGCTCGTGTCGCAGCCCGCTTGCCCAGAAGACGAAGCAGACCGCGGCGGCGAGGCGCATGGTGATGGTGAAGATGGAGAGCGACGCGGCGTGTCCCTGGACGTCGGCGATGATGGTCTCGACGCGGTCGCGGTGGTGGTGCTCGTCGTCGAGCTCGGAGCTCATGCGGACGCGTGAGAGCGTGTGGAGCGAGAGCTCGAGGGCGGCGAAGAACGCGGCGAGGAGGACGCAGGCGAGTGCGCCGATGAGCCACCATCCGGCCATCATGACTGGGTCTCCTCTCTGAGCTCGGCGGAGAAGACGGGGCCGATGCCCGCGGCGGTGAGGAGCTCGTCCTCTCGTGCGTGCATGCGTGCGTACGCGTCGTCGTCGTGGTCGTCGTGGCCGAGGCAGTGGAGCACGCCGTGGACGACGTAGAGGAGGAGCTCGTGTGTGATCGGGTGCCCGCGTTGCTGTGCCTGGCGGCGTGCCTCGTCGGCGCAGACGATGAGGTCTGTGTCGAGCGTCTTGGTGTGGAAGGCGGTGTCGTGTGACGCGAGGTCGAACGTGAGGACGTCGGTGGTGGTGTCGAGGTCGCAGAAGCGTTTGTGCGCTTCGATCATCTCGGCGTCGTCGACGATGCGCACGCGGACGGAGCCCGTGTTGGGGAGGAGGTCGAGCACTCGGCGCGTGTCGGTGATGAGTTGGTGCAGTGATGTTGTCGGGAGCGCGGCGCAGGCGTTCTCAACATGCAGTTCGATCGTTGCGGCTTGGGCGCGTGATCGCTGGCTCGGGGGGGGTTGGTCTTCGGCCTCCTGCGGAGGCATCGAAGATCGATCGGGTTCGTCCGTCGTGGGCATGGTCGGGAGTGTATCCGTGTAAGCGCGGCGTTGGCACACGGCCGCGAAGTGCTGATGAGGGACTACTTTATCGTGCGTTTCGCGGAGAACCAAGCGTATGTATCCACAAAGAGGGCGCAGAAAACAACCCGAACAAATGCCTACGCATAGGGATTTGCCGTTAATTTAGACAAACTTTGAGCGGAGTAAGTCGATATATGTACTTGTCAGGAAGAAAGTTTCTACCTTGTATACAGATCTCTCTCTCCTCCAGCGGGGCGCCTTGGACACATGGCGCCCTGCTTGTTTTTTGGCTGGTTTGTTTGTTGGTGGCGGCTGAGTGCCCGCGTGGGTGTGTTGGGTGTTTACCATCTTCTTCCTGTTGAGATCGATCGGAGTGGGTGCGGATGCAGATGGACAGTGAGCGGATCCTGGTCACGGGCAGCGCGGGTTTCATCGGCTCGCATGTCGCGGGCGCGCTGCTGTCGCGCGGGGCGCGCGTGGTGGGTGTTGACAACTTTGATCCGTACTACGACGTCGGGCGCAAGCGGCGGAACCACGCGGGCCTTGAGGCGGCGCACGGCGGGGCGTTTGAGGCGCACGAGCTTGATATCACGGACGATGAGGCGCTGGGCGGGGTGATGCGGTCGGCGGGCGTGACGGGCGTGATCCACCTTGCGGCGAAGGCGGGCGTGCGGCCGAGCATCGCGGACCCGGGCGGGTACGCGCTGGCGAACGTTGTCGGCACGCAGCGTGTGCTGAGCGCGGCGAGCGCGGTTGGCTGCTCGCGTGTGGTGTGCGCCTCGTCGAGCAGCGTGTACGGGAACAACAGGAAGACGCCGTTTGGCGAGGGGGACTCTGTGGAGCATCCGATCTCGCCGTACGCCGCGACGAAGCGCGCGTGCGAGCTGATCGGCGAGACGCACCACCACCTGACGGGGATGGCGGTGGCGATGCTGCGGTTCTTCACGGTGTTTGGCCCGGGGCAGCGGCCGGACCTGGCGATCAGTTTGTTCCTTGATCGTGTGTCACGGGGTGAGACGATCAGCAAGTTCGGCGACGGGACGACGAGCCGGGACTACACGTATATCGATGACATCGTTTCGGGCGTGCTGAGCGCGTACGAGCGTGTAGTGGATCATGGGTACCGGATCTGGAACCTGGGGGGCGATCATCCTACGACGCTGAACGAGCTGATCGGCACGGTCGAGCGAGTTGTTGGTCGTGGCGCGGTGATCGAGCAGATGGGGATGCAGGCGGGGGACGTGGAGCGGACGTGGGCGGACCTGAGCCGCAGCCGCGCGGAGCTGGGGTACGCCCCCACGACTTCGATGGAGGACGGGATATCGCGTCAGTTCGCGTGGATGCGTGAGGTTGGGCTTGTTGGTGATATGGACGCGGGGGCTTGAGGATGGCTGATACGAAGAAGCCGGTGATGCGTGTGATCCGGAACCTGGCTCGGTCTGGCGGCACGCTGATCGGCAAGTGCATCGGGTGCATGGATGGTGTGACGCTGATCAGCGAGATCCACCCGGCGGACCTGAAGACGACGAACCCGATGATGCAGGCGGGCAAGTGGTTCGGGCTGATCGGGAAGAAGGACATGCTGCGGTGGAAGGTGCGTCCGCCGAGCGTGGTGCAGTTCGTGAGCCTGTGCGATGCTCGGGCGCGGGAGCAGGGGCGGACGCTGGTGCTGCGCGACTGGTCGCACGTGGACTACATCGGCGTGCCGGTGATGCAGCCGCGGCACGGGTTCATGCTTCGTGACGCGATCGAGGCGGTGTACGACGTGCGGTGCGCGGTGACGACGCGTCACCCGATCGACCAGTACCTGTCGCTGATCCAGCTGGGCGTGGTGCAGCCGCACCTTGTGTTCGAGGAGTACTGCGCGGGGTGCCTGCGGTTCGCGGAGTTCGCGGAGGGCAACGGGTTCCACCGGTACGAGGACTTCACGAGGGACCCGGACACGGTGCTGCGTGGGTTGTGCGACGATCTGGATCTGGCGTTTGATGCGGTGTACCGCGACAAGTGGCACGCGTACACGACGATCACGGGTGACACGGTGCCCTCGCTGGGTCGTGGCTCGCAGAAGAAGGAGATCGTGCACATGCCCCGCAAGGAGGTGGACGGGGCGTTGGTGGAGCGGTTCCGCGCGAACGGGGACTACCAGCGGGCGTGCGCGATCATGGGGTACGAGCCCTGAGGGTTGGTGGGGTTTACTCGTAGCCGTATTGCTGCATGGGCTGTGCGAAGGCCTTGTTGAATGCGGACTCGAGGTCGGGCGAGATGGTTCGGAGCGAGTTGCCGGACTTTCCGGTGTTCATGAAGTAGGTCCCGGCCTGGCGAGATTGCTGCGTGCCGACGAAGAGCGACTGGGCCTTTGGGTTTTTGGCGTTCTGGTGCTTCTCGCGTATTTCCATGGCGCGCATCGAGTCGAATGAGCTGGCCTTGACGGCGGCGTCGATGGCGTTGTCTTCGGCGTCGATCTCGAGGAAGTCGAGCACGGCGCGGAGGTGGTGCGTGGTGTCGGCCTTGAGCTGCTCGTACTTGAGGACGTGGACGGGGAACTGTTCCTGATCGGCCCAGGAGGTGATGTGCTGCTGCCATGTGCCGAAGCCCTGGGCCTTGAACTCGGGGTCGCCGAGGTTGCCGATGAAGTGGCGGGCGTACTGGGCGTCGGTCATCTGGGCGGTGGTGAGCCCGGAGAGTCGTCGGTAGTTGAGCGCGGAG
The DNA here is from genome assembly GCA_964229845.1 of Phycisphaerales bacterium UBA1924. Taxonomy (GTDB): domain Bacteria; phylum Planctomycetota; class Phycisphaerae; order Phycisphaerales; family UBA1924; genus UBA1924. The sequence continues at coordinate 48,638 of CAXREY010000011.1, read as the reverse complement.
AAGAGGACATCGCGTGGGTGGCGGACGATGAGCACGGCGCGCTCGGTCTGGGCGGCCTTGGGGTGCTTGTCGGAGAAGGCGAAGTGGGTTTTGGCGATGATTCGTTCGTCGTTCATGACGTCCGTGGGGAGCGGGCGGTGGACGTCGGGGAGCTTGCGTGCGATGTCGAGGGATTGCTCGGGTGGGCCGAACATGACGGAGTAGAGGAGGAAGCGGAGCCAGGTGTTGCCGGACTTTGGGTATGAGGCGAGCCAGACGATGCCCATCAGTTGGCTCCTTTCGAGGTGCACCATGCGTGCCAGAGGTCCTGGAACGCGTCGGCGATTTTGGAGGCATACGCGTGCTCGTCGCAGAGGGGGGAGGCGGCGAGCTGGTCGCGGAGGGATTGGCGGTCCTGGGCCGTGCGTGGGCCCTGCTGGTGGGCGGCCTTGGCGCGTTGTGCGTACTGCGCGGGGTTTTGCGTGATCCAGTCCTGGGTGGCGGTGGCGTGCATGAGCGAGGCGCTGACGCGCCCGGCGTGGGATTGGCCGAGGAGGGTGACGGTGGGCACGCCCATGTGCATGGCCTCGCACGTGGTGGTCGTGCCGGTGTACGGGAAGGTGTCGAGGGCGCAGTCGATGCGGTTGTAGAGGTCGAGGTGGTCGTGCATCGTCGGGGTGGTGGCGAGGAGCTCGATGCGGGTTGTGTCGATGTCGTGGGCGGCGAATCGATCGAGGAGGTCTTCGCGTGCGGCGGGTTGCCCGAGGCGTGCGGTTTTGAGCAGGAGCTGCGCGCCGGGGCACCGCGTGAGGATGTCGGCCCAGGCCTTGATGCAGGCGGGGGACATCTTGCGGAGGTCGTTGAAGGAGCCGAAGGTGAAGGGGCGTGCGGGGTCGGGTTCCTTGCAGGCGGGTGCGTCGGTCGGTGGGCGGTAGCAGAGGAAGCAGCCGGGCACGCGGACGAGTGACTCGGTGGCCCGGGCGTCGGCGTGGGGCGCGGGGTCGGTGGTCTGGTCGATGATGCGGGCGTCGATGGTGGTGAGGCCGGTGGTGTTGGCGTATCCGATCATGGTGACGGAGACGGGTGCGGGGCGTGCGGCGAACATGGGGAGCAGGTTGCCTGCGAAGTGGCCGTTGAGCTCGACGAGGATGTCTGGTGCGTCTGCGGCGATCTGCTTGTGGGTCTGGGCGATGCCCCCGGTGCAGGCGTGCCAGTGGTCGCATGCCGCGCGGAGGCGGTCGGACATGGCGTCGGTCGTGTGCGCGGTGTGGTAGAGGTGGACCTCGAAGCGGTCGCGGTCGAGGTGCTCGATGATTGGCTGGGTGAAGTAGGCGATGGAGTGTGTGCGCAGGTCCGGGGAGACGAGGGCGAGGCGGATGCGTCGGTCGGGGTCGGGCGTGTTGGTGTGGCTGGTCTGCGGACGGACGCGGGACTCGACGGCCTTGCCGAAGCGCTGGTGGATTTCGGCGACCTCGTCGGGTGAGGTTGTGTCGGAGTAGCAGGCGAACATGCAGAGTGCGTCGAGGAGCATGGGGTGCTCCGGGTGGTGCGTGAGGGCGTCGTTGATGATGCCGATGGCGCGGTCGGCGTGGCCGAGGTCGGACTCGAGGAGTGCGAGGTTGTTGGCGGCTTCGAGGTGGGCGGGGTTGGCCGCGAGGACGTGGGTGAAGGTGTCGCGTGCGTCGTTGATGTGCCCGGCCTGCATCTGTGCTGTGGCGAGGGGGACGAGCGCGTCGGTGAGGTCTGGGGCGATGCCGATGGCTCGGGTGAAGGCGTCGATGGCCTGCTCGTGCCTGCCCTGCTTGAGGAGGACGGAGCCGAGCCCTGCGAGGTACTCGGGGGTGTCTGGGGCGAGCTCGGCGGCGCGCTGGGCGTAGTAGAGTGCGCGCTCGTTCTGGTTCATGGCGGCGCTCAGGCCGGCGGCGACGTGGTTGACCTCTGGGAGTGCGGGGTGCTTGCGGAGGATGGGTGTGAGGGCGGCGTTGGCGTGCTGGAGCTGGCCGGCCTGGATGGACTGCATGACTGAGGCGAGCTTGTGGTGGAGCTGCTGTCGCTGCGCGGGGGTGAGCCTGGGTGCGTTGGGCGTGCGCTTACTCATGCGTGTCAGGCGCCCTTCACGCTGCAGTATTCGTCGGCGAGTGCGCGGGCGTGCTTGTCGGCGTTGAGCACGTCGTCGAGGTTGCGGATTGGCGCGGTGTTCCACCTGGACATGACGTGCTCGACGCAGCGGTCGATCTGGCCGAAGGGGAGGTCGGCGTTCATGAAGACGTGGACGGCGTGCTCGTTGGCGGCGTTGAGGGCGGCGCCGGCGTCGCCGCCTTCGTCGATGGCGTTCATGGCGAGGGCGATGGCGGGGAATCGCTCCGGGTCGATCTCGGTGAACTCGAGGTTGCCCATCTTGGTGACGTCGAGCTTAGGGGCGCAGCCGAGGGGGCGGTGGGCGTCGCAGAGTGCGTGCTGGATGGGTGCTCTCATGTCCGGTGCGCCGAGCTGTGCGATGACGGAGCAGTCGGCGCACTCGATCATGGCGTGGACGATGGACTGGGGGTGGATGACGGCGCCGAGGCGTTTGGACGGGAGCCCGAAGAGCCAGTGGGCCTCGAGGAGCTCGAGGGCCTTGTTCATGAGGGTGGCGGAGTCGATGGTGACCTTGGCGCCCATGTCCCAGTTGGGGTGGTTGAGCGCGTCCTGGGGGGTTGCGTGCTCGATGGCGTCGCGTGGCTTGTCGCGGAAGGCGCCGCCGGAGGCGGTGAGGACGACGCGTGAGACGCAGTCCGGGGCGTGCAGCGGGGGGCAGGGGTGGTGGCGGTCGAGTGCGGCGAGGCATTGCCAGATGCCCGCGTGCTCGGAGTCGAGCGGGAGCAGGCGGGCGCCGGACTCGAAGGCGGCTCGGGTGACGAGGGCGCCGGCGGCGACGAGTGATTCCTTGTTGGCGAGCGCGACGTCGGTTCCCTGCTCGGCGGCGCGGAGGACGGAGCGGAGCCCGGCGATGCCGACGATGGCGCCGACGACGAGGTCGCAGTCGATATCGTCGACGAGGCGGGTGGCGGCGTCTGGGCCGGTGCGGAGCTTGAGCCCCCGGGGGGTGCTGTCGGGTGCGGTTCGGAGGGCGATGTCCTGCACGCCCCACTGCTCTGCCTGGGCGAGGAGGGCTTTGTGGTCGGCGCCGGCGGCGAGCCCGACGACCTCGTAGCGCGTGGCGTACTCGTGGCGCTGGTGCAGGTCGTTGAGGTGGGCGATGACGTCGAGCGTTTGCGTGCCGATGGATCCGGTGCTGCCGAGCACGATGACGCGTTTGCGCGACGATGGCAGTGCGTGATGTCCGGGCTCGGTCACGGTCTTGCGCTCCTTTCCCAAGCGTACGCGATCACTCGATGCCGAGTTTGGCCAGCTCGCTCGCGGAGAGTGTTCTGCGCGAGTTGGAGTAGAGGCCTCGGCGCTTCTTCGGGGCTTCCTTGGGCTGCTCTTCCTTCCTGGCCTTGGACTTTGCCTTGGCCTGGGGCTTGGGCTCGGTCTTGGGCTTGGGCGAGGGCTTGGCGTCGCTCTTGCTGGGTTTGGGCTCGGCGATCTGTTCGCCCTCGCCCTTCTTCTGCGGCGGCGTTGGGCGGCGGCGTGGGCGGCGGCGCTTGGGCTGGTCCTCCTGATCGGCGTTGTCGGTATCCGGGGCGGTGTCCTCGTCCGCGGCGTCGCGCTTGTTGTCGCGCTTGTTCTCGCTTTGGGCGGGGGCGTCCGACTCGGTGTCCTGATCGTCGCCGTGCTCGTTGTTGTTCTCGCCATCGGCGTTTGAGCGGCCGCGTCCGCCGCGTCGGCGACGGCGGCGGCGCTTCTTGCGGGGCTGATCGTCGTCGGAGGACTCGTCCTGATCGTCCCTGTCTTGGGCGTCGTCATCGCTGCTGGCGGCGTTGTCCTCGGCGGAATCCTCGGTTGTTTCGGCGTCGCCCTGGGCGCGTCCGCGCCCGCCGCGGCGGCGTCTGCGGCGCTTTTTCTTGGGCGCGTCGATGGACTCGTTCTCGTCGAGTTCGCCCTCGACGGGGAGCTCGGCGTTCTCGGCCTGCTCGGCCTTCCGGGCGATCTCCTCGGCGAGTTTCTGGACGGTGGTCTCGTCGACCTCTTCCAGCGGGTCTTTGGCCCACGAGCCGTCGGGCGAGCTCTCGTCGCGCCATTCGACGATGCTGGGCTCTGGGTCGGGGCCCTTGGGGGACTTGAGCTTCTCGATGGCGATGTCGTTGTTGTTTTTGTCGTACGCGTAGAAGGCGACGCGGTCGATGGGGAGCGACTCGCTGACGCGCACGTCGAGGAGCTTGCCGGAGACGAGCTCGATGCGTGTGAGACTGGAGCGCTTTGTTGAGAGCAGCGAGCTTGCGACGCGTGGGTTGACGACGAGCTCGGCGCGGTGGACCTTGTCGTGCGTGAGCAGTGCGGCGAGGTCGCGGATGGCGGTGGATGCGACGGAGTCGGGCTTCTTGACGAGCCCTCGGCCGTGGCAGATGGGGCAGTCGGCGAAGTGCTGGGACTCCATCGAGCCGCGCATGCGCTGGCGGGTCATCTCGAGGAGGCCGAACGGCGAGATCGGGGCGGTTGTGGACTTTGCGCGGTCGCGCTTGAGTCGTTCGTTGAAGCGCTGCTCGATCTGCTTTCGGTGCGATGAGAAGCGCATGTCGATCATGTCGCAGACGACGAGCCCGCCCATGTCGCGGAGTCGGAGCTGTCGGCAGATGGCGTCGACGGCTTCGAGGTTGGTCTGGAAGGCGTTGGTCTCGGCGTCGCGCGCGGCGCGGGAGCGCCCTGAGTTGACGTCGATGGCGACGAGGGCCTCGGTCTGGTCGAGGACGAGTCGGCCGCCGGATGGGAGCATGACCTCGCGTGCGTGGATCTCGTTGATCTGGGATTCGAGCCCGAACGCGTGGAAGATGGGCAGGTCGCCCTTGTAGTGCGAGAGCTTGGCGCCCGAGCGGGGCGCGGCGATTTTGATGAATCGTGCGACGCGCTTGAGGGCGGGCTCGGAGTCGATGACGACGCGGTCGACCTCGGAGCTGAGGAGATCGCGGATGGAGCGTACGAGCAGGTCGGACTCGGTGTAGAGCAGGCGTGGCTTCTTGCCCTTTTTGCGCCGGGTCTCCATGTCCTTCCAGAGTCGTGCGAGGTAGGAGAGGTCGCGCTTGAGCTCGGCCTTGGTGCGGTCGAAGCCGGCGGTGCGGAGGATGAAGCCGAACCCCTCTGGGAGTTCGAGCTGGCCGAGGATCTGCTTGGCGGCCTTGCGCTTGTCGTCGTCTTCTTCCTTGCGGGAGACGCCGACCTTGTCCATGCCGGGCATCATGACGAGGAATCGGCCGGGGATGGAGAGGTAGCTTGTGAGGGTGGGTCCCTTGGTGCCGACGCCCTCCTTGAGGACCTGGACGATGATCTCCTGTCCCTTTTTGAGGCAGTCCTGGATGGGCGGGCGGCTCTTGCGTGGGGTTTTCTTGCCGACGCGTTCGGTTTTCTCGTCGCCCTTGGCGAAGTACTGGGGGTGCAGGTCGGAGATGTGGAGGAAGCCGTTCTCCTCGGTGCCGAAGTCGACGAAGGCGGCCTGGATGGCGGGCTCGATGTTGGCGACGCGACCGACGTAGATGTTTCCGACGCGTGAGACCTTGTCGGTGGGCTCGACCATGAGTTCTTCGAGCTTGCCGTCCTCGATCATCCCGATGCGGCACTCTTCGCCGGGCACGTAGTTGACGATCATCTGGTTGCGGACCGGCTTGTCGGACTTGGAGGACGTGGCGTCGGCGGACTTGGACGAGGTCTTCTTGGTGGAGCGGCGTGAGGACTTCTTCTTGGTTGTCCGCTTGCGGGACGCGGGCACTTTGTCATCGCCGGTATCGGCGGCTTCGTTGTCGTCGTCGGCGTTCTCGCTGGCTTCGGGCTCGGGTGCGCCCTGCTCGTGTTCCTGCTGCTCTGGGGCATCTTGCGTGGATACCTCGGCTGCGGCGGAGTCATCGCTGTCCTCGGCGGCGCTCTTGCGGGTGGTTTTTTTGCGCGTGGACTTCTTTGTTGTCTTCTTCGCGGCCGCCTTTTTCTTGGTGGTTTTCTTCTTTGCGGTCTTCTTTGTCGTGGACTTTTTGCGCGTCGTCTTTTTCCTGGTGGTCTTTGTTTCGGCGTTGGCCTGTGTCTCGGACGCGTTTGTGTCTTCGCTGGGCGTGTCGGTTGTGTTCTTGGGTTCGTCTGTCATGGTCTGACCTTGTGTGGGTCAGCGGGCTTGGTTTGCGTTTGCCGTGGTCCACAGACAGTCCGGCGCGTGCGTTGTGGCACGTGTGAGGGGCGCAGGTATAGGTGCGCGACTCGGATGCGGACTGGTTGCGTTGCGGGGCGTGTGCACGCGTCGCTCGCTGAGGGATGTGCAGCGGCCATTGGTGCCCCTGCCCTTTGTGCGCGTCGGCCGGGTGGCTGATCGTGCCAGGGTGCCCCACCGGCATGTGTTGCGGGGGGCTCGGGAACACTTGGCGGCCTTGCCCTTGGTCTGCGTTGTGCAGTGATTGGGCGGCTGCTCGTGGTTTGGGCCGAGGACTCGCACCTGGCTCAGCTCGCGACTTTTCGCGCAGCTGGGGGCCCGCGATGCGGGTTTATCCGACGGGACGCCCGTCGAACACCTCGGGAACTCGTTTTCTCAGCCGATTGAGCACGTAACTGCTTGCCTCGGCCTCTGAATCGAAGCTGATCGCTTTTTTAACGATCCGCTCGCATTGGGGGACGGTGAGGCTGCGGATGGTCTTTTTGAGCATCGGCAGCGAGGACGCCGTCGCGGAGATAGTACGCACGCCGAGCCCCAGCAGCAACGCGGCAAACGCGGGGTCTGCGGCGGATTGGCCGCAGCAGGAGACTGGGACGTCGTTTCTTCGTCCGGCCCGTGTGACGTCCCGGATGAGCTTGAGCACGGCCGGGTGGATGGGCGTGTACATGGACGCGACCCGTTCATTAGTTCGGTCCACGGCGAGGGTGTACTGGACCAAGTCATTGGTTCCGATGGAAAAAAAGTCGACTTCTCGGGCGAATGCGGTGGCCATGAGGGCCGCGGCGGGGACCTCGACCATCATCCCGACCTCGATATCGGGGTCGTATTTCTCTCCCCGCTCGTCGAGTTCCTCCATCTCCTCGCGGAGGAAGTACTTGCCGGATCGCAGCTCGGCGATGTTGGTGACGAGGGGGAACATGATCTTGACGGGCCCCAGGGCGCTGGCGCGGAGGATGGCGCGGAGCTGGGTGCGGAACATCTTCTGGTTTTTGAGCGAGTAGCGGATGGAGCGGAGCCCGAGGAAGGGGTTGCGTTCGGGGATCTCCTCCTGGGCCTGGGTGTATTTGTCTGCGCCCAGGTCGATGGTGCGGATGGTGAGGGGCTTGCCGTCGAGGAGCTCGATGCAGCGTTTGTAGGACTCGAAGTGGTCTTCTTCGGTGGGTGCGCGTGTTCCGGTGAGGTAGAGGAACTCGGTGCGGTAGAGCCCGACGCCGTGGCCGCCGTGTGATGCGACGTGCTCGATCTCGTCGGGGAACTCGATGTTGCCCATGAGGTTGATGCGGACGCCGTCTGCGGTGATTGCGGGGAGCTTGACGAACTCGGAAAGCGAGAGGGAGACCTTGCGTGCCTCGATCTGCTCGTGGCGGTATTTGGAGAGCGTGGATTCGTCTGGCTCGAAGATGACGAGGCCTCGTTCGCCGTCGACGATGACCTCCTGGCCGTTGCGTGCGGCGAGCATGACGCCGGATGCGCCGACGACGGCTGGGAGCGAGAGTGCGCCGGCGACGATTGCGGTGTGGCTTGTTGAGCCGCCGAGCCCGGTGACGAATGCGGAGACCTTGTCGCGGTCGAAGTTGGCGGTCTGGGAGGGCGTGAGGTCTCTGGCGACGATGACGGTGCCTTCTTCGAGGTCGGCGATGCTCTGCTTGCTGCCGTAGCCGAGGTCTCGCAGGAGTCGGTGCGCGAGGTCTCGGAGGTCGTCGACCTTGGACTGGAAGGTCGAGTCCGGGTGTGCGGCGAACTTTTTTGAGACCTTGAGGAAGTTGGAGGCGATGGCGAACTCGGCGTTGACGCGGTCTTCGCGGATGGAGTCGCGTATTGGCTCGAGGACGGAGGGGTCGTTGAGGACGCCGATGTGGAAAAGGAAGATTTTGGCGGCTTCCTTGCCCATTTCCGCGGCTGCGGACTTGTGGAGCTCGTCGAGCTCGCTGATGGAGGCCTTGCGTGCGAACTCGAAGCGTTCGAGCTCTGAGGGGGTGTCTGCGGGGTCGATCGCGCGTTTGGCGACCCGCAGCGATCGGGAGTCGTCGATGACGAAAACCTTCCCGATGACGATGCCGGGTGAGACCGCGATGCCGCTGATCTTCTGCATGTTCGCGATGTGCCCCTTGCTTGCCTGCGGTCTGATGCCCGTCACGTCTGCGGGCCTGAGGGGGTATGGTAGCACGGGGCGGCGGTGTGCTGCGGACGGCGTGGTTTGCGGGAAATGGCCCTGCGTGGTTGGGATGCATACTATTTTGCATCAGGCCGTCCGGTCGTTGTGCACGCATAGGCGTACCGACCGGGCCCGGTTGACCTCTGCATCCGTCTCGGTTGTGCGTACCACGCTCGGTGCGGCTGCACACACAAAGCACATATGACCCCGAATACGCTTATCGGCATTTTGGAGTGGCCGAAGCGATCGGAGGGGCGTGTCCGGCAGGTTTCGGACAGCTCTCAGATCGTGGAATCCCCCGACGACCCGTTCGTCCCCGTTCATTTCGGGGAGTCGCTCCCGCTGCGTGATGGGCTGCGGGTGGAGGTTGAGGTCGTCCAGAAGAAGCCGCGTCGTCGGCGTCGCAAGGGCAAGGGCCCGAGCAAGCCGCGTGAGGCGCGTCCGGTCGTGGAGCGTTTTATCGAGATCGAGGGGATGAGCCCGGAAGCGTTCGCTGACCGCAAGACGTTCGCGGACCTGACGAGCATCGACCCGCAGCCGCGGATGACGCTGGAGTTCCCGGGGTGTGCGCCTGCGTGCCGCCTGATCGACCTGTTCTGCCCGATCGGGTTTGGGCAGCGTGGGCTGATCGTTTCGCCGCCCAAGGCGGGCAAGACGACGCTGCTCAAGAACATCACGGAGTCGGTGCTTCGCAACCACCCGGGCGTGCACGTGATGGCGCTGCTGATCGACGAGCGCCCGGAGGAGGTCACGGACTTCACGCGGAGCTTCCACGGGAACCTGGCGCAGCGCGAGGGCAAGGAAGAGTGGGACAAGCCCTGGGAGCAGGACCAGATCGAGATCTTCGCTTCCAGCAACGACCACGAGCTTGAGCGGCACATCCAGCTCTCGACGCAGACGCTGGAGCGGGCCAAGGGCATGGTTGAGAACGGCGAGCACGTGTTCATCGTGCTCGACTCGCTGACGCGCCTGGGCCGGGCGTTCAACCGCTCGGGCAGGCACGCGAACTCGGGTCGGACGATGTCGGGCGGGATCGACAGCCGGGCGCTTGAGGTGCCCAAGCAGATCTTTGGCGCGGCCCGGAACACCGAGGAGGGCGGGTCGCTGACGATCATCGCGACGTGCCTTGTGGACACGGGGAGCCAGGGTGACCAGGTGATCTTCGAGGAGTTCAAGGGCACGGGCAACATGGAGCTGATCCTCGACCGCAAGATCGCGGAGAAGCGGTTGTTCCCGGCGATCAACCTGGCGGCGAGCGGGACGCGCAAGGAGGATCTCCTGATCGAGGAGAAGCCCCTGCAGACGATCACGGCGCTTCGTCGTCGGATGATGAACATGCCCCCGCCGCAGCAGGTGGAGCAGCTTCTCGCGGCGCTGTCGCGGTTCGAGACCAACGAGGCGCTGGCTGGCGGGTGAGGCGAGATTTTTCCGTTGAGTCCTCCTGCCCGATCGGGTATGGTGTTGGGCCGCGAAAGATACCCGAACCTCTCTGGAGTTCCAACATGATTTGTTCTTCCCGCATGCTCGTTCTTGGTGCTTTGTCCGTCTGCGCTGGCCAGGCGCTGGCCGGTGTCCCGCAGGCGTGGGACATTGAGTTGCAGGCGCGGTCGACGCTGGATTCCGGGATCCCGGGGTACAACCTGCCTTACCCGTCTTCGCTCTCGTCGCAGTACGTGTCGATCGATGAGGACGGCGGTGTGGCGATCCGTGCGATCCTGAGTGGGCAGGAGGGGATCTTCTATGGGCGTGACGGCGATGGGGGGATCATCGTGACGGGCAACGGTGGCGGCGATCCGTTCTGGGCCCCCACCCTCGATCTTCGCAACGGGCTGATCGGGATTGAGCAGGGGAGCTTCAGCGATGGGGCGTACCTGTATTCGATCGACGGCACGCTGGTGCGCACGTTCAACGCGGGGGGGCCGGAGGGCGTGTCTGGGTTCAGCGGGGTGACGATCACGAGCGACGGGGCGCTGTGCTACCGGGGGGACTTCGGGTTCAGTGTCGATAAGGTGGTCATCGATGAGTACGTGGGCAGCACGCGGACGCAGACGCTGGTGACGGACACGAACTCAGGGTACTCGTTCCTGATCTCGCCCGAGATCAACGACGCGCGACAGGTGCTGATGAAGACGTTCCCGGTGTCGGGCGCGGCGCAGCGGATCGTGCGGTTCGAGCCCGACGGGGCGGAGACGACCGTCGCGGAGACGGGCGGGTTGTTCAACTCGTTCGTGAACTCGACGGCGATTGCGCAGGACGGGGGCGCGGCCTTCAGCGCGCGGCGCACGAGCGATTCGGTGTGGCAGGTGACGCACTGGGACGGGTCGTCCTTCGTGACAATCGCGGAGGGGAGCAACGCGGATATCGCGAACGGTTCGCTGGCGAACTTCCCGCCGGTGGTGAACGACGATGGCGTGGTCGCGTTCCGCGCGACGGACATCACGCACGACTCGACGGCGCTGTGGGTTGGTGACGGGGTCGACCTGGTGAAGCTGGTCGAGTATGACCAGGTGATTGAGACGGACCTGGGGCCGATTCAGCTGGGCTTTGATTTCGGTGGTGATACCGGGCGTCAGGTGATGAACGGCGTGGTGGACATCAACAACGCGGGGCAGGTGGCCTTCGCGGCGTTCCTGCGAAACGGGACGATCGGCGTGTTTGTCGCGACGCCCGCGGCTGGGTGTGCGGCGGATCTGACCGGGGATGGGGTGCTGGACTTCTTTGATGTGTCCGCGTTCCTCAACGCGTTCAACGCGATGGACGCTGTCGCGGACTTCACCGGTGACGGGGTGTTTGATTTCTTCGATGTCTCGGCGTTCCTCAGCGCGTTCAACGCGGGTTGCCCCTGAGAACTCGGGTTTGTGCCGACAATTTCGGAGTCCGATAGCCGAGTTTGGCGAAATCGGGGTTGTGGCCCCGGTTTGGGCGTGTATATTGGTAGTGAGAGCCCGGAGTGTGCGCCCGGGAGCGCTATCGATGCCTTCACCCAATACCCCCCTCTTTGAGGATCGATGACGATATGCATTTGAATACCAGAACTTTGGGTCGATTTCGCCGCGTTGCGACGGTGCTTGCCTGCGCCGTGTACGGCGGTGCGATGATCTCCAGCGCCAATGCGCAGGATGGGCGCACGTTCCCGATGTTTGAGCCGTTCTCGCCGCCTGAGAACCCGCCGATGGCGGAGCGCCAGGTGCTCGGCAAGATCCTGTTCTGGGACGAGCAGCTTTCGAGCGACAACACGATGTCGTGCGGGACGTGCCATATCCCGAGCCACGCGGGCAACGATCCGCGCGAGGGCCGGAACCCGGCGTACGACGGGATCTTCATGACCGATGACGATGTGGCCGGCTCGCCGGGTTTGATCCTTCAGGATCAGAACGGCGAGTACCTGCGGAGCGTGCTGTTTGATCTGCTGCCGCAGAGCACGCCTCGCCGTTCGATGGCCAACTTCATGGCGCCGTTCACGGCGAACCTGTTCTGGGACGGTCGCGCGGAGGGGATCTTCACTGATCCGGTGACGGGCCAGGTGCTGAGCTCGACGGGTATCGCGGCGACCGAGATCCAGGCGTTGATGCCGCTGATGAACGATATCGAGATGGCGCATCAGGACCGCGACTGGAATGAGCTTCTGAGCAAGCTTGAGTCCGCGCGTCCGCTTGCGCTGGCGAGCGAGCTTCCCGAGGATATGAGCGACGCGATCGAGCAGTACCCGACGTACCCGGAGCTGTTCGAGCAGGCGTTCGGGACACCGGAGATCACGGCGGGCCGTATCGGCTTTGCGATCGCGAACTATCAGCGGACGCTGATGCCCAACGGGACGCCGTGGGACAAGTGGAACGATGGCGATGACAGCGCGATGACGGCGGATCAGCTCGCGGGTTACATGCGTTACCGCAGCTCGACGTGCGTGGACTGCCACGTGCCTCCGATGTTCACGAACTTCGATTTCAACGTGGATGGCATCCGGCCGCCGCACGAGGACCTCGGGCGTATGGGTGTCACCGGAGCGGGTCCGGAGCGTGGTGCATTCAAGATGGGCACGGTGCGGAACGCGGGTATCCGCGATCGGTTCATGCACACGGGCGGCATCGAGACGCTCGACGACATCTTTGATTTCTACGCCCACCGCAACGGGCAGCAGCCCTTCCTGGACAACCTTGACTTCCGTGTCCGCAACCCGATCGTGTTCTCGCCTGAGGACGAGGCGTTGGTGAAAGAGTTCATTGTTGGTGCGCTGACGGACCCGCGTCTGGTGAATGAGGAGTACCCGTTCGATCGCCCGAAGCTGTATAGCGAGCAGGCCGATGCGAACCCGATGGTGATGGCCGGCGGGACGGCTGGTTCCGGCGGGTTTGACCCGAAGATCATCGCGGTGGTGCCTCCGAACATTGGGAACGCCGGCTTCAAGGTTGGTGTGGACTTTGCGCTGGGCGGTGCTCAGGCGTGGGTGGCGGTTTCGAGCTCTGCGCCGAGCAGCGGCGTTGTGGCGCAGGACACGCTGCTGGGGCCGATCACGCTCAACGGCATGAGCGCGGGCGATGGGTACGGGACGATGTTCTACCCGATCGACGATGTTGCGATGGAGGGCGAGACCTTCTACATGCAGTGGCTGATCGCGGACCCCAACGCTGCGGACGGGTTTGCCCGCTCTGACATCGCGGCGGTGACGCCGTTCTGCTCGATGATCGCGTCTTGCACGCCCGAGTGTGTGGCGGACATGGATGGCAACGGGACGCTCGATTTCTTCGACGTCACAACGTTCATCGACGCGTACAACGCGAGCGAGGCGATCGCGGATCTGGACGGGAATGGTGTGTTCAACTTCTTCGATGTGAGCGCGTTTGTGAACGCGTTTGCCGCGGGCTGCCCCTGACCCGATTGCTGATAACCATTTCGGACCTTCACGAACCCCCGTCGATCGGGGGTTTTTTGTTCGGGATCCGGCAAGGGTGTGATACACTCGGCTTGGGAAACGGGGCGATGTGCAGTTCTTGTGTGCGCTCGTTGTAAGGAGTGAGTATGTTTCGACTGAAGAAATCCGGCAGCATCGCGGCGCTCGGGTTGGTGTGTTCGGCGATTGCTGGCCACGCGATCGCGGACGAGGTTGTTGTGCAGAACGACTCGCTGACAAACGGCGATACCGCGGCGATTTGCCCGTGCTTCGCGGGCGGCGAGGAGGCGGCGGTCTGGCTGACCTCGCCGTGCGATGGGAACATCGTGGGGATCCAGATCTTCTGGCGTTCGTTGCTGGGCGACGGGCAGCCCTCGCTGGAGGACGCGATCATTATCTATGAGGGCGGGAGCTTCCCGAACCCTGGCGCGGTGAAGGACGAGTTTGTCGGTCCGGCGTTGCAGGACGGCGGGCTCAACGAGTTCCGGTATGAGGATGAGAACCAGACGATCCCGATCTCGGTGCCGGTGAGCGCGGGCGAGGAGTTTGTGGTCTCGCTGAAGTTCTTCAACTCGAACCACACGAACGCTTCGCTGCCGAGCATCGCGTCCGATGCGCAGGGCTGCCAGCCCGGCAAGAACGCGGTGAAAGTGAACGGCGTGTTCTGGGCGAACGCGTGCACGCTGGGTGTTTCCGGCGACTGGGTGATCCGGGCGATCATCGACTGCGGCGGCGATCCGATCGGCGCGGCGTGCCTGCCCGATGGGTCGTGCGTGGACGGGCTGACGGAGGCGCAGGCGGTCGATCTGGGCGGGGTATGGAACGGCACGGGCAGCGAGTGTTCCGGCGTTCAGTGCCTGGGCGCGTGCTTCATCCCGGCGACGGAGGAGTGCGTGCAGTTCGATCTCGCGACGTGCGATCTGGTGGGCGGCATCTGGGCCGGCCCGGGCACGAGCGACTGTGTGAACCCGTGCCCGGCGGATCTGAACGGCGACGGGAACCTGAACTTCTTTGATGTGAGCGCGTTCCTGACCGCGTACAACAAGATGGACCCGCTCGCGGACTTTAACGACGACGGTGCGTTCGACTTCTTCGACGTGTCGGCGTTCCTGACAGCGTACAACGCGGGGTGCCCATGACCCGGCATTTTTGGGGCGTGTGCGGGTGGTGTCGTGATCATTGAGTGAATTCCGGTACGGTTCGCGGACTGCGGGGCAACCCGCAGGGTGGGCGGGCCGAATACCATCTCACGGGCATTCGCCCATCGAAACGAGACTTTTTGAACCTCGATCCCGGGCGGGTCTTCTTTCCGCCCGATTCGGAAGTTAGGGAGAGCATCAGCATGAAACGCGCAATGTGTGGTTGTCTGCTCGCGGTGGTCGGAACGACCGCTTCGGCGCAGCTTACGACGGAACTCTTTGTCCAGGGCATCGATCGCCCGGTCTTCATGACCCATGCCGGCGACGGTTCTGGGCGTACGTTCATTATCGAGCAGGAGGGGGCGATCCGGATCGTTGATTCGGACGGCAACCTGCTGGCGACGCCGTTCATGGATATCGACGGCACGGTGTTTGGCGGCGACTCGGGCGGCAACGAGCAGGGGCTGCTGGGTCTCGCGTTCCACCCGGACTACGCGAACAACGGGCGGTTCTTTGTGAACTACACCGGCTCGAGCGGCGATACGCGTGTGGCGGAGTACCAGGTCTCGGCGGGTGATCCGAACATCGCGGACGACACGTCCGGCGATGTGATCATGTTCATCGACCAGCCGTTCTCCAACCACAACGGTGGCTGGCTCGGGTTCGGGCCGGACGGGTACCTGTACATCGGCATGGGTGACGGCGGCTCGGCGAACGACCCGGGCAACCGCGCGGGCAACCTGGCGAACCCGCTGGGCAAGCTGCACCGCATCGACGTTGACGGCGCGGACGCGTTCCCCGGCGACCCGAACCAGGATTACGCGATCCCCGCGGACAACCCGTTCCTCGGTGATGCCGGCGCGATCGACACGATCTGGGCGTACGGCCTGCGGAACCCGTGGCGGACGAGCTTCGACTCGGAGACCGGCGATCTGTGGATCGCGGACGTGGGTCAGAACGTGCGTGAGGAAGTGAACTTCCAGCCCGCGTCCTCCACCGGTGGTGAGCACTACGGCTGGCGTTGCCGCGAGGGTTTCCGCTCGACGGGGCTCTCGTGCGGTGCGACCTCTGGCTTCACCGAGCCGGTGCACGACTACTCGCACGGTGCGAACGGCTGTTCGATCACGGGCGGGTACGCGTACCGCGGGTGTGAGCTCGGTGATGATTTCGCTGGGCTGTACTTCTTCAGCGACTACTGCTCGGGCCGCATCTGGACGCTCGATCCCGACAGCGGGTTCGCCGATACGCTCCAGTTCCTCAGCGGGTTCAACGTGAGCTCGTTCGGTCAGATGGAGAATGGCGAGATGCTGGTGGCGGACCTGTTCGCCGGGCGTGTGTACAAGATCGTGAACCCCGACAACCCCGACAGCGACGGCGACGGCACGCCCGATTCGTGCGACACGGCGTGTCTGCCCGACCTGAACGGGGACGGTGCTCTGGATTTTTTCGACGTCAGCGCATTCCTGAACGCGTTTAACGCGATGGACCCGGTCGCTGACTTCACCGGCGATGGCAACTTTGACTTCTTCGATGTGAGCGCGTTCCTCAACGCGTTCAACGCGGGCTGCCCGTAATCGATACCGACTATCGTCGGGCCCGGCTGAGATACGGCGGGCCCGGCTTTTCATCTCACACCTGACGGGGGAATACGCATGTGTACGCACACGACAACCGTGGCTGCATTGGGAACACTGGTTTCGATCGCGGGCGCGATGCCGATCGATGTTGAGCTTGACCCGGCGCTGTCCTCGATCGATCTCTCGATCGAGGTCGATGTCGGTGTCGCGACGGACACCGACACGGACAGCAGCCCGCTCTCGGGGTACCTGCGTGTTGAGCTGGACGACTACGGCAACCCGTCCGCGATCACGCTGCACGACCTCGGCATCATGATCGACAACGATCTGGCATTCGACTGGTCGTTCGGGTTCTTTGGCAGCGCCGACGCCACGCTCGGTGGCGGGGCGGTGACCTGGGGGTTCACCGACAACATCGTCGGGCCGGTGCCGGTGAGCGATGGCGACTTTGTGCTGCCCGACGTGCCGGTTGCGCTGCAGGGGACGATGGTTGTCAGCTACGACATCTTCCTTGTCGGCGCTGGAAGCGAGACGCTGGACCTCGCGGATCAGGGTGATTTCCTGTCGACGATCGAGGGCTCGGTCTCGGTAGTTGACGGCACGGTGTCGGTGATGAGCACGCTGCCGCTGGATGCGACGACGCCGCTGATGGACGATCAGGGCAACCAGCTCGGGACGCTTACTGTTTCGGGGACCGCGACGATCGTGGCGAGCGGCTCGGCGCCGTCGTGCCCGGCGGACCTGACGGGGGACGGGGTTGTGGACTTCTTCGATGTGAGCGCGTTCCTCGGGGCGTACTCGGCGATGGACCCGGCGGCGGACTTCGATGGCAACGGGGTGATTGATTTCTTTGATGTGGCGGTCTTCATCAGCGCGTTCAGTGCCGGGTGTCCGTAGTTGAGCGCCGCCACCAGGCTTGTTTCGTTGGCTCCGCGGGGCGTTATTCGTGCAGGGTCTATGTTTGACGGTGTTACAGCACAGGATCGGAGATCCGATGATTCGTTTTCTCGTTACGCTTGCGTTCGTGTCTCTCTGCACGCCTGCGATCGGGCAGCTCGCGTTGATCGAGGTTGCTGCTGACCTGAACAGGCCCGTGTACGTCACGCATGCCGGCGATGGCTCGGGGCGTTTGTTTGTTGTTGAGAGCACCGGCGCGATCCGGATCCTTCATGCGGACGGGACGCTTGGTGCCGAGCCGTTTCTTGATGTCTCTGGCCTTTTGGAGATCGTGAACGGCGAGCAGGGCTTGCTGGGGCTCGCGTTCCACCCTGACTACGGCGTTGTCGGTTCGGCGGGTGCCGGGTTGTTCTATATCAACTACACCGGCGTGGGAGGCGGTACGCGGATCGCGTCTTACAGGGTTTCCGATTCGGACCCTGATCTCGCGGACCCGGCCTCGGGTGATGTGCTGATGTATTACGATCAGCCGTTCCCGGTTCATAATGGTGGATGGATCGGGTTTGGCCCTGACGGCTACCTGTACATTGCGGCCGGAGACGGGGGCGGTGCGGGTGATCCGTTCAATAATGCGAGCAGGCTCGATGAGATGCTCGGGAAGATTCACAGGATTGATGTGGGTGGCGATGACTTCCCCGGCGATCCGGATCAGGACTACGCCGTACCCGATGACAACCCGTTCGTCGGTGTGCCGGGCGCGAATGGGTCGATCTGGCAGTACGGTCTGCGGAACCCCTGGAGAGCGAGCTTCGATCGTGAGAACGGGGATCTGTGGATCGCGGATGTCGGGTTCAACAACTGGGAAGAAGTTAATCACAACGTGGGCAACGTTGGCGGTCAGTTCTACGGCTGGCGTTGCCGTGAGGGTCTTCACGCGTACGGCAAGTGTGGTGTTGATGGGTGGGCTGATCCGCAGCATTCGTACGGCCATGGCATAAACGGTTGCTCTGTGACGGGCGGATACGTATATCGTGGGTGCGAACTCGGCGATGCGTACAGGGGAAGGTATTTCTTTGGGGATTTCTGCTCTGGGAACATCTGGACGCTCAGCCCTGACGATGGTTATACCGCGGCTTTGGAGCAGGGCGGCTCGCTCCGGATTGCCTCTTTCGGTGAGGATGAGGACGGCGAGCTTTATGTGATTGACTTCGACTTTGGCTCTGATGGCAAGGTGTTCCGTGTTGTGAACCCTTCCGCAAGTGGCATGGGGAGCGGCTGCGATCCCGACGAGTGTGTCGCGGACCTGAATGGTGACGGCGAGTTGAACTTCTTCGATGTATCTGCGTTTCTCAACGCATATTTCGGTATGGATCCTGTCGTAGACTTCGACCAGGACGGTGACTTTGATTTCTTTGATGTGTCCTTGTTTCTCGGTGCTTACAGCGCCGGTTGCCCATGATTGTCTTGATTGAGAGAGAGAATGCGTATGTGTAGTAGCCTGAGGAATCGCGCCGCGGTTTGTGCGTTGTTGTTGTCGGCCGGGTATGCGGGCGCGCAGGACCTGGAGTTTTCGATCGATACGAAGACGAGCAACGCCTCGATCAACGCGACGACGGATGTTGACGCGTCGGGGTTCCTGATCGGTGATTACGACGCGGACTCGAATCCGGACGGCACGCAGACACGCCCGGGGCTCTTTGGGGGGTCGGGCAACCAACCCATCGACACGCTCACCGTGCTCGGGTCTTCCACGACACTCGATGCGATGCCGGCGGGCGGCATGCACATCGCCCTTGATACGCTCAATGGTGTCGGGGAAATCGAAGGGTTCGCGGTTGATCTGCTCAACGGCGATGCCGCCTCCACCGATCTCTCTGTGACGATCGGGTTTGATACCTTCCGGACATTCGATCCGAGCTTCCTCTATCTCGGCGGGATCCCCATCACCATCCCGCTGGGCGAGGTTGGCAGCATCTCGGATGCGACGCTCACGCAGTCGGGTGTTGCGCTGATCACTCTCGCGCCCGCCGACCTGCCCGAGGCGTTCGAGGTTACCGGCGTGATCCCCGCGACGCTGAGCATGACGGTCGCGTTCGGTCTGCCCGGTGGCGAGCCCACGGCGTTCCCGATCGAGGACCTGCCGGTGCTTGTGCCGATCGCGGGGCAGATCGAAGTCTTCGGCAATGGGAGCGCGTCGCTGACGCTCAGCGCGACGCCCGATCCGATCACGAACGAGATCCCGATCGAGGGTCTCGATCTGCCCGAGATCCCGTTTGAGTTGCCGACGCTCGGCGAGGAGACCGCCGGGGTGCTGTTCACGCTGTCGCCGCAGTCGATCGCGTTCGATGCGAGCATCGCGCTAACGATCAATGCGCTCGGGTCGCCCCCGGCCTGCCCGGCGGACCTGACCGGCGACGGGGTGCTGAACTTCTTCGATGTCAGCGCGTTCCTGAACGCGTACAACGCGATGGATCCTGCGGCGGACTTCGACGGCAACGGGGCATTCAACTTCTTTGATGTCTCGGGGTTCCTCAACGCGTTTAACGCCGGGTGTCCGTGATTCGGCTTTGATCCCGCGTTGCGATCTGCTACATTCTTTGGCATCACGCTCCTGTGCGTGGTGCTTTTTCTATGCATGCTCGGAGGGGTTCTATGCGTTTTTCTGTCTCGGCCGCGCTTCTCGCGTCTGTTGTTGCGTCGTCTGCGTCTGCGCAGTTGTATGAGTGGGTGTCGCCGGTTGATGGTGACTGGCACACCGCGTCCAACTGGTCGCTCGGGTTCGTTCCGGATAACGCGTCTTCGGATGTGCTTCTCGATTTCACAACCCCGTACACCGTTACGGCGAGCGCCCCCGTGCTGGTCGACGACATCACGATCCTGAACCCGGTCTCCACCTTGCTGATCAATGGCGCGGAGTTTGACCTCGCGGGCGATCTCTCGAACTACGGTACGCTCCGGCTGGAATCGGGGACGCTCGATATGATTTTCGACAGACGATTCGACGGGAACGGGCAGGTTGAGCTCGGAGCTACAGCCATGCCGTCGTTTGCGACCATCGATGCGCTGGGTGCCTCCCTTACCAACGGTCCGGGGCACACCATCGCTGGATCAGGCCGGATCCAGGGAACATTCCACAACGACGGGGTCGTGGTCGCGGACGACATGGGTGGGCCCGGGCTTGAGCTCGATCACACTGTCACGCAGGGCCCGGGCGGACGCATCGGGGCGAACGGCGGCGAGCTGCTCCTTCAGGACGGGGTCTCGATCACGGGCGGCGAGCTGTTCACGGCCAACGGCGGGGTGATCCGTGTGGAGGGGCCGTATATCTTGAGCGGGATCGAGGCGACGATCGACAACGTGCAGATCACCGGACGCATCGATGTGCTGGATTCGTACAACCGGTTGCTTGTAGATGGCTCGATCCAGAACAACGGCGAGATCGTGATCAACAGCGAGCTGGACGCGGACGAGGCGGAGCTGCGGATCACTTCCGACGCGTCGATCCTTGGCAACGGGGAGGTCGTCCTGCACTCGAACTCCTCGTCGGCGGCGTACATGACTACAGAATCCGGTATGACCTGCACGATCGGATCGAACATGACGGTCCGCGGCACGGGGATCGTCGACGGCGTGGGCGGGTTCGTCAACAACGGCGCAATCATCGCGGATGATCCTGACTACCTGCTTGTGTTGCTGGGCGATTTCTCTGGGTCCGGGTTCTTCGGTGCCGCGAGTGGTTCCGGGCTCGGGCTGGGCGAGTTCGCGGACATGGAGGATTGCCACTTCAACACGCTCGGGGACGGGTACATCGCGGTGTACTACGCACTCGTCGATCTCATCGGTGGCACGAACGATGGGCAGTTCATCATCAGCGGTGATGGGCAGCTCCGCATTTCCGAGACCTTCACGAACAACGGGTCGATCATCACGGACCCGAGCACTTCACTCAACGAGGACATCCTGTTCAGCGGCGATACCACGATCACCGGAGAGGGCGAGTTCGTCGTTGATTATGCGTTCGGCGGCTTCGATGGATCGAGCACCTCGACGGTCACGTTCGGGCCCGACCAACGCATCGAGGGGCGGGCCGACTTTGACGGCCTGTACATTGTCGAGGGTGTGCTCGCGCCGCAAGGTGACTTCGATATCCTCGGTGAGCTGACGCTTGCGCCCACCGCGCGGTTGAGCGTTGTTGTTGGGAACGATTCGGTGAACAACGACGGCGAACTCGATGTGGAAGCCGGGGCGGTGCTGAATCTCGCGGGCGAGCTGCGGGTGCAGTTCGCCGAGACCTACACACCGGCCGCGGGCGATTCATTCCGGATCGTCTCGGGTGTCCACGGCACCGAGATCCTTGGCTCGTTTGATACCACGATGCTCCCGGCACCGCCGCCTGGGTTGGTCTATGAGATCAATGAGGAGTCTTTCGGTCTCTCTCTCGACATCGTCGAGGACACCAGTGCGTGCCCCGCGGACCTGACGGGCGACGGGAACTTGGACTTCTTTGATGTCAGCGCGTTCCTCGGGGCGTACTCGGCGATGGACCCGGCGGCGGACTTCGATGGCAACGGCGTGTTCGACTTCTTTGATGTCTCGGCGTTCCTTGGCGCGTTCAGCGCCGGGTGCCCGTAGTTGCAATATCGCAAAGACTGATAAAATCTAATAAACCGACCGAGATCCCCCATCGATTGGGGGTTTTTTTGCATGAAATGCGCGTCGGCATGATAATCTTGAATGCGGACACCATTGGGGCGTGTCCGAAATGGTATCGGAGAGAGATCATGCATACATACACCGTGATTGGTATCGCTGGGATTCTTGCGCTCTGTGGGACCAGTGCTTCGTCGCAGGATATTGATTGGCTCAACCCCGCGGACGGCGAATGGAGCAACCCCATCAACTGGGAGAATGGGAATGTGCCTGACACCGCGCTCGAGTCGGCGATTATTGGATGGGGTTCACCTTACAAAGTCACAGTTGCGGATGCCAATGCCACGGTGGGCGGTTTGGTGATATCCAATCCGTTCGCCATGCTCGAGGTCTCAAACGAGCTCGGCCATCGCTATATGTATATGAACGGCGGTGTGATCAATGACGGTTTGATCCGCGTGATCGACAACGGCACGAGCGGCAACGCGTATTTCTGGACGCAGTCGGACACCACGATCGGGGGAACGGGGGTCTTCGAACTGTTCGTCGAAGAGGGGAGCAGTCTGAGTGATGTGCAGCTCTACCCGGGAAGCGCGACCACGCTCACGATCGGCGTAGACCAGACGGTGCGCGGCACCGGCCAGATCGGCGGGCAGGGCATCGTTGTGAACAACGGGACCATCGACCCGGGCAGCGATACAAGCACCTTGCAGCTTACGGGCGCGCACGCGATGGGTTCGGGTGTGTACACGTCGTCCGCGGGCATCCTTGATCTGTATAACGCCACCATGACCGGCGTGAGCTTCGATAGCTCCGGCGCGGGGCGGGTGGGCGCGTTCGAGGGCAACCCGACGCTGACTGACGCCACAAACACCGGGACACTTGAAGTCTCCAACGAGATCAGCCAGCGCATCGCGTATATCAACAGCGTCATATCCAACAATGGCACGATCAGGATCATCGACAATGGATCAAGCAGCAATGCGTATCTTTGGTCGCAATCGGACACCACGATCGGGGGAACGGGAGCCGTCGAGCTGTTCGTGGAAGATGGGAGCAACCTCAACGATGCGCAGCTCTACCCGGGGAGCGCCACCACGCTGACCATCGGTGCGGGTCAGGTTGTGCGCGGCACCGGCCAGATCGGCGGGCCGGGCACCGTCGTCAACAACGGCACAATCGCTCCGGACAGCGATACGAGCAACCTGCGGCTTACTGGCATGCACGCGATGGGATCGGGTGTGTACGCAGCGTCCGCGGGAACCCTTGATCTGTACAGCGCCAGCATGACCGGCGTGACGTTCGGCAGCTCGGGCTCCGGACGTGTGGGCGCGTTCGAGGGCAACCCGACGCTCACCGATGCCACGAACACCGGGACGCTTGAGGTCTCCAACGAGAACAGCCAGCGCATCATGTATATCAACAACACCCTGAGCAACGATGGACTGGTCCGTCTCATCGATAATGACTCAAGCAGCGATGCGTTTCTCTGGTCGCAGTCGGACACCACGATCGGGGGAACGGGGGCGATTGAGCTCTCCGTAGAAGACGGCAGCAATCTCAACGATGCGCAGCTCTACCCGGGCAGCGCCACCACGCTGACCATCGGAGCGGGCCAGACCGTGCGCGGGACCGGCCAGATCGGCGGGCCGGGCACGATCGTCAACAACGGGACCATCGATCCGGGCAGCGAGATGAGTCTGTTGCGGCTCACGGGCAGCCATGCGGATGGGCTGGGGATGTACACAGCGAGTGCCGGCACGCTGGATCTCTACAACGCGATGATCAGCGGCGTGACCTTCGGCAGCTCGGGCACCGGACGGGTGGGTGCGATCGAGGGCAACCCGACGCTCACCGATGTCACGAACGACGGGACGCTTGAGGTCTCCAACGAGAACAGCCAGCGGATCATGTATGTCAATCGCACCCTGACCAACAATGGACTGATCAGGATTGTCGATCAGGGCTCGGGCAGCAACGCGCACCTCTGGTCGCAGTCGGACACGACGATTTCTGGGACGGGCGTCATTGAACTCTTCGTTGAGGACGGGAGTAACCTCAACGATGCGCAGCTCTACCCGGGCAGCGCGACCACGCTCACGATCGGCGCGGATCAGACCGTGCGTGGCAGCGGCCAGATCGGCGGGCAGGGCACCATTATCAATCACGGGACCATCGAGCCGGGCGGGTCACAGCGTGCGTTTTCGGTGATATCGCCGGTTGTATGCGGCCCGTCTTCAGGCATGGTGTTCAACATCGGCGGAACCGACCCCGGCGAGTATGACGTGATCTCATTGACCAGCACGTTCACAATCGACGGCACCGTTACGGTTGAGTTCGACGATGGGTACGCCCCGGCCTTCGGCGACCGCTGGACCCTGATCGATGGCGGCACCCAATCCGGCGAGTTCCAGGATCTGGTGATCCTCGATCCCCCTGCGGGGCAGGTGTTCCGTGTGTTTACGAACCCCGATGAGACCTATCTGATTCTCACGTGCGATGCGGACCTGAGCGGTGATGGCGGGATCGACTTCTTTGATGTCTCGACCTTCCTGAGCTACTTCAGTGCCCAGGATGTGCGTGGCGACCTCAACGGCGACGGGGTGTTCAACTTCTTTGATGTGTCCACGTTCCTGCAGATCTATGGGCAGGGCTGCGACCTGTGATCAGCTCTGGGCCCGATAACAACGGCCCGGTTCAGCATTCTTGACACGAAAAAGCCCCCGCACGATGGGGGTTTTCACGCCGATTACTGGGTCGATGTGATATCCTTGATGACCCGGCGCCGAGGGGGTGCCGACCGATCATTCTGAGAGGGACAACATGCACACACGACGCACGCTCGTTATCGCTTCGCTTCTTGCTGTCTGCGGCTCGACCGCCGGGGCGCAGGTGACATCATGGCTCAACCCGGTTGATGGGAACTGGAATGAGGACCTGAAGTGGGATACGGGGATGTCGCCCAACTCGTCGGTGATGGAGGTGATGCTCGGGCTGTCGGGTGCGTACACCGTCTTCACGACGAACAACTGGAGCATCAACGACCTGACGATCAGCAACGCGGACGCGACCCTCTCCATCGGGGGGACCCAGCACACGCTGCTGGGCGATCTGATGAACGACGGCACCGTCTTGGTGAATACGGACGCGACGGTCTTCAACAAGTCACTCTACTTCGATGCCGACTCGGTGATCTCCGGCAGCGGCTCGATCGTGCTCAATGGCCTTGGCGGGCCGGATGATGCGAACGTCTGGGTTGATGGCGACAACGTGGTCACGCACGCGCTCGGTCACAGCATCCGGGGCTCCGGGCGTTTGCTGGGCGCGATGAATAACAACGGCCTGATCGTTGCGGACGAGCCGGCGGGGGCCGGGCTGCAGCTCGAGGGGCTGCTCGACCAGACCGGCGGGGGCTTGGCGGGCGCGGAGAACGGCGCTCGCCTGCTGCTGGGGAGCGGCGGGACGACGATCGGCGGCGAGCTGTTTACGAACACCGGCGGCGAGATCTTTGTCAACCAGAACAACCACCACTTCGACGGGGTGAACCTGACGGGCGACCTGGTCCTGCCGGGCAGCGGGCGGAACCTGATCATCGACAGCACGTTCCAGAACAACGGGACGATGACGCTGAACCCGGAACTCAATGTCTTTAACGCGACGCTGCGGTTCGACAACGACGCGACGATCGAGGGCAGCGGGACGATCACCCTGCACTCGGCGGGCGATTTCGGCGATGCCAAGCTGCTGTCCAACGGGGCGGTCACGATCACGATCGGCACCAGCCAGACGGTCGAGGGCAGCGGCTCGCTCGACGCGGCGAGCATGGGCCTGGTTGTGAACCGCGGCACCATCAACGCCAACGACCCGGCGCAGGCGCTGGGGCTCGATGGCGCCCACCTGGGTGATGGTGGAACTTACCGTGCCGACGGTGGTGAGCTGAACCTGCGGAACGGCTCAAGCGTGAGCAACGCGGTCTTCGACAGCTCCGCGGGCGGACGCGTCGAGCTGGACATCAGCGGTGCCGCGAGCGTGAGCGACTCGACGAACCTGGGCGACATGATCATCCGTGGCGGTGGCGGACGCCTGGACATCGAGGGCACGATCGTCAACGACGGTGTGATCTCGCTCAACCCCGAGGGCAACATCTTCAACGCGAACATGCGGACCCTGGGCGGCGCAACGCTCAGCGGATCCGGCAGCGTCGTGATGAAGCAGGTGGGCAGCACGGGCGATGCGCGGATCTACACGGAGGACGGCGCGATCCTGACGATCGGTGCGAATCAGACGGTGCGGGGCAGCGGGCAGATCGAGACGATCGGTGACCCGGTGGGGAGCATCGTGAATCTCGGGGTCATCAACGGCGACGATGCCGCGTTCGATATGACGCCCGCGCGGGAGCTTGAGCTGCGTGGCCATCACGACGGCATGGGCGTGGGCGTGTACCGCTCCGACGACGGGATCCTGCAGCTCGGCAACACGCTCGAGCTCAGCAACGGCACCTTTGACAGCTCGGGCGCTGGATTTGTTGGTGTGGTCAACGGCGGGACCGCGACGCTGAGCAACACGACCAACCTGGGTGACATGCGTATCTTCGGCAGCGGCGGCAAGATCGTCCTGATGGATGACTTCACGAACGAGGGCACCCTCACGATCAACAGCAACAGCAATATCTTCAACGCGTTGCTGGAGTTCGGGGCGGATGCCGTGCTCGATGGTACGGGCACGATCCGCATGATCGCGGCGGGTAACCTCAACGATGCGCAGCTCGACGCCGTCGCTGGCGTTGACGGGACCATCTGGTTCGATCAGACGGTCGCGGGCAGCGGCACGATCGAGGGGCGCGGGGCGGACGGTCGGATCATCAACGTCGGGCTGATCCTCGCGGACGATCCGACGATGCAGCTTGAGCTCAAGGGCAACCATATCGGCACCCCGATGGCGGGAGCCGGTACTTATCGAGCCGCCGACGGGTGCGTGCTCTCGATCGGCAGCGGCGCATTCCTGGTGGGCGGCATTCTTGAGTCCGACGGCAGCGGCGAGGTGGCCGCGACCGCTGGCGGATCTGACCTTGTGAACGGTGTCAACCACGGGACGCTGGGCGTGTGGGGCAGCGGCGTGACGCTCCGGCTCACCGATTCGTTCGTCAACAACGGCACCATCCACATCAACTCGACCGCGAACATCTTTAACGCGAGCCTTCGGCTCATGACAGACGGCTTGGAGATCTCAGGCACGGGTGAGATCGTGATGACGGCCGCGGGCAACCCGGACGATGCGCAGCTCGAGACCGACACGGTGGATATCGTGGGCACGCTTGGTGAGAACCAGACCCTGCGGGGCGAGGGGCTGCTCAACGGCCCGTTCGAGATCCTGGGCACGATCGACCCGGGCGGGCTGAACAGGGAGTTCAGGACGGACGACATCACGCTGGCGGACAGCTCGCACGTGATCTTTGATCTGGGCGGCGATACGGCGCCGAACTTCGATCGTTTCGATGTGCGTGGCGGGCACACGATGGCGCTCGACGGGACGGCGACGATCAATCTCGAAACGGGCTACGCGCCGAGCTTCGGGGACACGTGGGACGTGATCGACGGGTTGACGACGGGCACGTTCGACGAGGTCGTCACCGGTATGGCGCCTCCCGGCCAGGTCTACCGCGTGATCTACGAGCCCGACCGCGTGTATGTCATCCTGACGTGCGATGCGGATCTCTCGGGCGACGGGGTGATCGACTTCTTCGATGTGTCCGAGTTCCTCAGCTACTTCTCGGCGCAGGACGTCCGGGGTGATCTGAACAACGACGGCGTGTTCAACTTCTTTGACGTCTCGGTGTTCCTCCAGCTCTACGGTCAGGGCTGCAACCCGTAAGGTTCCTGAAACGACGGATTCTTCCGCCCGCCCTCCGGGGCGGGTTTTTCGTGCGCGGGTGTTCCCCACTGTTCAGTGGGTCCGGGAAACCGAGATCCGGTGATACAACTGAAGCGAAGGAAGAGGGAACCACGCAAGGACCACGATCCGGAGAGGAACAAGAAATGAAACAACGGAGCTTCAAAGTGTCGATCGGGCTGCTCGGTGCGGCGACCACGATGGTGTGCGCGGGCGAGCGGGATGTGCAGTTCATCCTCGTGATCCCGGAGTCGAGGCAGATCGTCATCGACAACACGGGGGATGAGCCGATCGATCTGAGCGGATGGCGGTTCTGCACGCACAACACGAGCGTCGTGCGCCGGTACACGAGCCCGGGCGGGCTCGACGGCGTGGTGATCGAGCCGAATGTGAACCTGGTGCTGCACCTGAACAATGACGCGCCCGCGGGGATGGGCAACCACCTGAACATCGCGGACCTGGGCGGGGCGTTTGCCGATTTCGAGTTCGACGCGTTCGCGATGGGGCTGTACTTCCCCGGGACGAGCGGGAGCGTGAGCTTTGGCGATGGGAACACCATCGCGGACCACATGCAGTGGTCGCTGTTCGGGCTGAACAACTTCACGGCGGACGACCGGACGGATGAGGCGGTGGCGGGCGGTGTGTGGACGGCGGTGGACGACTGGATCGCGGTTCGCCCGGACACGGTGCTGATCGAGCTGGTCGACCCGGCCTTCGCGGAGTTGCACGGGCCGACGGACTACAACGTGCTCAACGCGTGCCCCGCTGACATGAACGGCGACGGGGTGCTGAACTTCTTCGATGTGTCGGCGTTCCTCAGCGCGTTCAACGCGATGGACCCAGCGGCTGATTTTTCGGGCGACGGGATGTTCAACTTCTTCGATGTCTCCCAGTTCCTGTCGGCGTTCAACGCCGGCTGCCCCTGACCCGCCGGCTCGCGTGCTCGGGCCGTTTCCGGTTTGACGCGAATCGGGGCGGTCCGTTCCGAGGGGATGGGCGTGGCGGATTGAATTTGGTCCAGATTCTCCGCTTTTCGTGGTATGTTCTTGCAACAATGCCGACGATCGACAAGAATCTATATCCGGAGGAGCCGTTCGGCGACCTCTCGAAGATCGATCTTTGTTCGGTGGAGAAGTTGGAATGAACAACCCGAGTCGTTTCGGTACACTGCGCCGCAAGGCGACGCTGATTGGCGGCGTCTCAGCATGCGGCATCATTGTGACATACGCGTTGGCGGGCGGCGGCGGGGGTCTCCCGGTGCCGACCACGCTCAATGACTTCGCGCTGCCCGGGACGCAGACCGGCGGCCTGGACCCGAACCACCCGATGGTGGGCGCGGATTCTTGCGCGAGTTGTCACGGTTTCTACGACGAGATGCACGACCCGTACTCGACGTGGTCGACCTCGATGATGGGCCAGTCGATGCGCGACCCGGTCTTCCTCGCGGCGATGACGATCGCGAACCAGGACGCGGACTTCTCGGGCTCGCTGTGTATCCGCTGCCACGCGCCCAGCGCGTTCCTCGAGGGGCGTCATGTTCCTTCGGACGGCTCGGCGCTCAACGACATCGACAAGATGGGCGTGAGCTGTAACTTCTGTCACCGCATGGTGGACCCGGTGTACGAGCCGGGCGTTTCGCCGATGGTGGACGAGCAGATCATCATGGATCTGGGTGCGGATGCACCGACGGTGGCGCAGACGCACAGCGCGGCGTTCATCGTGGACCCCGAGGACCGCCGCCGCGGCCCGTACGACATGGGCCCGGATTTCTTCTACCACCAGTGGGAGCAGTCGCCGTTCCATCAGGAATCGCAGATGTGCGCCTCGTGCCACGACGTGTCCAACCCGATCTACTCGGCCCAGCCGGACGGGACGTACACGCTCAACGACCTCGACGCGGCGCACCCGACGGGCAACGTGTACGACACGTTCCCCGAGCAGCGTACGTACTCGGAGTGGCTGATGAGCGACTTCGCGCAGGGGCCGATCGCGATCGGCGACCGTTACGAGACCCAGCTCAACGAGGTCTCGAGCTGTCAGGACTGCCACATGCCCGAGCTCGAGTCGCCGGCGTGCCTCTTCGAGGACGACCGCCCGGATTACTCGAACCACTCGTTCGTTGGCGCGAACAACTGGGTGCTCAACGCGATCCGCAACCTGAACCCCAACGACTTCGTGACGGGGCTGCAGCCGAACCTCGTCGCGAACCAGATCGCGCGCACCGAGGAGTTCATGCGTGACGCTTCGGACATGGAGCTCTCGGTTGTGGGCGACAACCTGAACGTACGCATCATCAACCAGACCGGTCACAAGCTGCCCACTGGCTACCCCGAGGGGCGGCGTATGTGGCTGAACGTGAAGTTCTTCGACGCCGGCGACGCGCTGATCGCGGAGCACGGCGCGTACGACGATGCGACGGCCGAGCTGACGCAGAACGACACCAAGGTCTACGAGATGAAGATCGGTCTCGATGCGCACGCGAGCGCCCTGACCGGCATCCCGGAGGGCGAGTCGTTCCACCTGGTCCTGGCCAACAAGGTCTTCAAGGACAACCGCATCCCGCCTCGCGGGTTCACCAACGCGAACTTCGAGATGATCCAGGCGGCGCCGGTCGGCTACAGCTACACCGACGGCCAGTACTGGGACGACACGCAGTTCGCGATCCCCGCAGGCGCGGTTCGCGCGGAGGCCAAGCTCCGCTACCAGCTCACGAGCAAGGAGTACATCGAGTTCCTCCGCGATGAGAACACGACCAACACGCTCGGGCAGGAGATCTACGACGAGTGGGTCGTCAACGGCAAGAGCCCGGTCATGGACATGGACGAGGGCTTGCTCGAGCTGGTGCTCCCGTGCCCGGCCGACCTGACCGGTGACGGCGTGCTGAACTTCTTCGATGTGTCGGCGTTCCTCAACGCGTACAACACGATGGACCCGGTGGCCGACTTCACCAACGACGGGGTGTTCAACTTCTTCGACGTGTCGGCGTTCCTCAACGCGTACAACGCGGGCTGCCCGTAAGGCACACGCACGATCTGCAACGCAAAGCACCGGCATCCGCCGGTGCTTTTTTTTAGTGGGATTGGGTGGCGGGGTCACTCGTCCTGCGTGCGCCGGTCGGGCGCGAGGACGACGCCGAGACTCACGAGGCGTTTGTCGTCGCCCGGGTGCGAGCCCTTGCAGATATCCCAGAGTCTTCCGAGGAGCTCGTTGATCTCCTCGAGTTCCTCGTCGTTCACCCACGCGCTGTAGAGCCCGGCGTGGGTGTCCCGGTTCGGGCCTCGGACGACGGACTTGGGGCTGGAGGTGGCGCGTTCGTGCAGGCGGGACATGAGCCGCCCGACGGCGTTGCCGTATGCCTGGTGGTACGCGACGTTGTCGGGGTCCTTGATGTTGTGCTTGGTGGCGACGGAGCGTGCGATGGGCACGTAGAGCTGCTCGTATCGTTTCCCTGCGAGGCGTTTCTCGCTCTCGATGATGAGGCCTGCTTCGACGAGCTGCTCGATGTGCGGGTAGAGCGATGTGCGTGATCGCCCGGTGAACTCGGCAACCTCGGCGACGGAGCACTCTTCGAGCGAGCATACCGCGTTGAGCACGTCGACGCGGATGGGAGACGCGAGGACCCACATGGTCTTCGCGTCATAAATCACATGCATGTCTTTCGGTGCTTTTCGCTTCTTGCTCATGAACTCTCCGTGGCGGATCATGGTGACGTTCTTTATTACGCTTCAGCGCAAAGTTCGTCATGTGAAAATCAAAATGCAAACCCTTTCTGCACACATCTGGCAGCAACTCCGGGTGGGTCCTGTTTATAGTAACGGCAGGAACCCAACGTTGGGTCAACTTGAGGGGGGAAGACGAGCACTTGTTCGACGGAACATTCGTCTGAAATCGACGTCAACAAGCTGTTTCAGCCGGACCTTCTCGAGTTCGCAGTGGTTTCACGCGTACTGAGAGGATCAAACGATGAAAAACAAGGTATTGAACGGCGCGGCGTTGATAGCGGCACTCTGCGCCATGGTCGGGGCGAGCAGCGCCGACCAGGAGAACACGGATCTGCGTGACGGGATGCGTCCTGTCGCCACGGACGGGACCTCCGCCCACCCGGTCTCTGGGGAGAACAACCCGAACGCGTCGTTCCTGGCGCGTCGGTCGAACGACCAGCGGATCTCGCTGCCGCACCCGCCGTTCGATGAGATCCCGGAGATGCCGATGCCCGAGCCGGTCGCGCCGGGTGTCAGCCCGGTCTCGGCGCTGCCGTCCACGGTCACGTTCCACGACGCGGAGACGGGCGAGACGTACGAGCTGGACCGTCGTCCGACGAGCGAGGCGATCGGCGGGCAGAGCCTCGAGGGTGAGTACCCCGGCTTCAACAACATCGTCGACACCGATATCGAGAACTCGCGCTCGTTCGGGAGCATGTCCCTGGCCGGCAGCCTGGATTCGTGGCCCCGCTCGGGCAACGTGAAGCTCATCATGCGCTTCACCGATGTGAACGGGATCCAGCGCTGGTTCGCGTGCTCGGGATCGATGCAGGACCCGGGCGTCGTGCTCAGCGCCGCCCACTGCGTGTACGCGCGGACACCCAACGGCATCACGATCAACGACTGGGCGGACCAGGTGTACGTGTACCCGGCCTGGGATGGCGACAGCAACAACGGCGTGTTCAGCTTCCCCGACAGCGACGAGGTCATCGAGAACTTCGGCTTCGCGTACGGCACCCAGTTCCTCGCGGGCACCAACTACATCAACAGCGGCGATTTCGACTCGGACTGCGGGCTGATCCGGCTGAGCCGCGGCGGCTCGCGCAACGTGGGCGCGCTGACCGGGTACTTCGCGTGGGCCTGGGGCGGCAGCTGCGCCACCATCCAGTCGCGCACGTACAACAACTTCTCCTACCCGGCCGAGAACTGCCCGCTCCCCGGGCTGCACAACGGTCGTGACATGTACTTCTGGTCGGGCTCGATCGACGACTGCCCCGGCAACCAGCTGCACCTGGACACGGGCGGCGGTAACTGCTACGACACGGTCTGGGGCGGGATGTCCGGCTCGGGCATGTACTACATCTCGGACAGCAACCGCTACGTGCATGCTGTCTGCTCGAACTCGAACCGGACCACGAGCGGCAACTACGCCCGCCTGTGGGAGACGTTCGTCAACGACATGATCGACTTCGAGAACGACACCCGCGGCAACGCGCTCGATATCGAGCCGCTGCGGTTCCGTGCCCGCGGCTCGACCAGCGTGCTGCAGGGCCAGGCGATGAACGATTCGTGCGATGTCACGATGGTCAACGCCACCAACTTCAACCCCGCGCAGGACACCTACACGCTGCGTGTGTACCTCTCGACGAACAACAACATCTCCTCGGCGGACACGCTGCTGGCGACGTGGAACTACAACGTCGATTTCGCGGCGATGCAGAACTTCAACTTCGTCGTGCCGCCTCCGGTCATCCCGCTCGACACGCCTCCGGGCACCTACTGGATCGGTGTCGAGCTGGACACGGGCACCGATGCCTGGGCGAGCAACAACGACACGGACACGTGGGACGCGCAGCAGGTCACGGTGCTCGAGGCCTTCGCGGACCTTGAGGCGACCCAGTGCGACGCCGTCTCCGGCACGTACTACCAGGGCGAGACGATCTCCGTGACCCACCGCACCTGGAACTTCGGCGACCGCCCCGCGGACGACACACGCGTCGAGTTCCGCGCCTCGACCAACACGATCATCTCCACCTTCGATACGTTCATGGAGGATCGGAACTACGGCACCGTCGCGACCAACGACGATGTCTGGGTGATCTCGAACGTGCAGATCCCCGCGGATCTCGCGCCGGGCACGTACTACATCGGCACGATCGTGGAGACCTCGGACAACGAGTCCAACACCGGGAACAACTCGATCGCGGATAGCGACACGATCACGGTCATCGAGTGCGTGCCCGACCTGACGGGCGACGGTCTCGTGAACTTCTTCGACGTGTCCGCGTTCCTCAGCGCGTACAACGCGATGAACCCGATCGCGGACTTCGACGGCAACGGAGTGTACAACTTCTTCGATGTTTCGGCGTTCCTCAGCGCGTACAACATCGGCTGCCCGTAATCGCCGATCGGCAACTCTGTTTTCACCCGGCCGGGCCCCTCGGGGCCCGGTTTTTCGTGGTTTGATCTTGGATCTGTCGCTTGTTGGATTACACTGGATGTCCCACGAGTAACACCATTTCAGAGGTCTCAAGCATCATGATCCGTATCCCGCACACGTCAGCCGCGCTGGTTTCGCTCTGCGCTCTCGCCGGTTCTTCACTCGGTCAGGTGGCCATTGACTTCGACGCGCTGTTCGCTGATCAGCATGCCGCGTCGGTCTCGCTGGAGGGCCGCACGCTGGTGCTCTTCCCCGAGCACCGGGAAGTGCACGAGCAGCTCGACGCGGTCAGTGTTCGTGGGCGTGCCGGCGAGGACGGCACGTTCGTCGTCGCGCGGGGACCGGCGGGGATCGAGGGGTGCGTCTGGATGGGCGATCGCGTCTACACCATCCGGGGCTCGCACGCGGGCGGCGTGTACGAGATCCTCCCGTACGAGCATGAGCAGGGCGGCGCGGGGTGCGGAGGCGCGCTGGAGCCCGGCGTGATTCCGCCCGCGGGCGACGCGGGAGTAAGGCCGCGCCCGGAGACCGATCGTCGTTCGCGCGGCGGCGTGGAGCCGACCCGCGTGCTGGTGGTGTACAACGAAGACGCGCGGGGCGATGTGTCGGACATCAACGCGTACATCGCGGCCATGATCGCGAGCGCAAACGAAGCATACAACAACAGCGTGACCGATGTGGTCGAGATCGAGCTCGCGGGCGCGTACCTGCTCGACGAGCAGTTCAGCGATGACTTCGGCACTGTCCTTCGTCAGGTGACCAACCGCTACGACGGTGTGGGCGACACAATGCACAGCCTGCGCGACGCGACGGATGCGGATGTGATCGCGATGCTCGTTGATCAGCCGGGATACTGCGGGATCGCGTGGCTGGCGCCGGGCAACGTGGAGTACGCGATGTCCGTCAGCGATACCGACTGCGCGCTTGGGAACCTGACGTTCGCGCACGAGCTGGGCCACAATCAGGGTTGTGCGCACGACCCGGACAACTCCGGATCGTCGTCGGCGCCGTACGGCTACGGCCACCGGTGGAACAACGATTCCACGCGTTCGGTCATGGCGTATTCCCCGGGCACGCGGGTCCCCCACTTCTCGAACCCCGACGTGCTGCAGGGCGGTTTCCCGACGGGCATCGCCAACCAGCGGGACAACGCGCGGGTGCTGGACGAAACCCACGACGCGATGTCGACGATGCGTCTCGGTGATGGCTCGGGCATCGACGAGGACAGCAACGCGGTGCCCGACCGGCTGGAGATCGCGGTCGATCCGGGCCTGGATATGGACCGGGACGGGCGGCTGGATTCGGCGCAGATCGCGGAGAACCCATCGCTCGATTGCAACGGTGATGGCGTGATCGATCAGGAGCAGGTGCTGCCACGGGTGCGCGTGATGCTCGGCACAACCACCGAGTTCGGCTTCGGCATCGAGCCGGTCTTCACCACCGATCCGCTCCCCGCGCCCGCCTCGGACGTGACGATCGAGGTCGGGATCGTCGGCGACATCGGTGAGAGCGATGAGAGCCTCTTGCTGGATTTCAACGACGGTCAGTTCACTTCGGAGGTGTACGCAGAATCGTTCGCGGACTGCTACGCACCGGGCGCGATCCGCAACGTTATCGCGAGCGATGCACAGTTTGCCCAGATCCTCGACGAGGGGATCGAACTGCGCGTGGCCCCCTCGTTCTATGTTGGCGCCGACGTGTGCTCGAGCCCGAACCTGACGATCTGGCTGGAGTACCGGACACACGACTTCGGTCTCGATGCGGACGGCGACGGGATCATCGATTCGTGCGCGTGCCCGGCTGATCTGAGCGGCGACGGCGACCTCAACTTCTTTGACGTGACCATGTTCATTCAGGCGTACAACAGCCAGGATCCAATCGCGGACTTCAACGGCGATGGCGCGTTCGATTTCTTTGATGTCACGGCGTTCATCGTCGCGTTCAACGACGGCTGCCCGTAACGCCGGATTGCTTACCCATCTTCACACCTACTGCCGGGTCTCAGGACCCGGTTTTTGTTGTGTACAGCGCTCACGGCGTGTTACGATTGAGGATTCCAAGTCTGAGAGGTTTTACCATGGATTGCAAGCATTTGTTCGTCCCGGCGTGCGCCGGGCTCGCCGTCGCCGCCACCCTGTCGCTCGCGGGCCCCGGGCCGGTGATTGTTGAATCGGGCTGGTCGCTCGAATCCGATTTCGCCTTCAGCGACCCGATGTCCGCGCTGATCAATCCGGATGATGGGTTCATCTATCTCGCGATCCGTTCCGGTGATCTCTATCGCGCCGATTCGATCGGCACGACCGAGGTGCTGCTGCAGACCGACGACATCGCGGGGATCAGCTACGAGCCGAGCACCGGCGCGCTGTTCTTTTCGGAGGACTTCCCGGGCAACATCATGCGTGTCGATCTGAACATGGACGGCACCGCGACCGAGACGACGTGGGTCACCGGCTTCCACTCGGGCGACGACGACCCGGTCGGGATCACGCCGGTGCCGATGGATTACACCGGCACGCTGCTGACACCCGGGATGATGGTCTCGACCGACCGCGGGTTCAACGGTACGCGGGACATCTGGACCTGGTCACCCGCCTTGGCGCAGAACGAGGTGCAGGTCGCGGTGGATAACGTCGGGCTCACCGACACCATCGACATCGCGGTCAAGGGCTCGGTCATCGCGATGGCCGATCGCGGCGGCGGGATCAGGCTGCTCAACGACGACGCCTCGGTCTCGTCCCTGACCACGACGGGCGTGACCTTCACCGAGGCGCAGGGCGTCGTGTTCGACACGCGCTCGATGGACCTGCTGGTCATCGATGCGGACCTGGACGCGGTGTACCGCGTGAAGCCCACCGGCGAGGCGACGCTGATGTTCAGCGGGCTGGGGATCTCGACGACCAACTGGGGCGGGATCAACATCGATGACGACGGGACCACCCAGCGGATCGTGATCTCGTCGAACGAGGACGATCGGGTCTACGTGTTCTCCATCACCCCGCCGTGCTCGGACGCGGACCTCGCGGGGCCGTTCGGCGAGCTCAACTTCTTCGACGTGAGCGCGTTCCTCAGTGCGTACAACGCGATGGAGCCCGAGGCGGACTTCAACGGGGACGGCGTGTACAACTTCTTCGATGTTTCTGGGTTCCTCTCGGTCTTCAACGCGGGATGCTGAGACCAGAGTGATACTCAGGATTGGTCGCCATAGAAAAAGCCCCGTCCGATCCGGACGGGGCTTTATGTTTGTGCGATCTGCAGATCGGATCAGGCGGGGACGCCGAGCAGTTCCATGACGCGGCTGAAGATGTCCTGGGCGGTCAGGCCGCACATCTGGAGCATCTCGTCTGGGGTGCGTGCGCTCTTGGGGATTCGGGTGACGTGCATCTGCGCGAGCTCGAAGCCGTCGCCGGATTCCATGAGGGCATCGGCGATGGCGCTGCCGAGCCCGCCGCCGTAGTTGTCCTCGAGCGAGATGACGAATCCGCCGTTCTGCGCGACGATATCGAGCAGCTTGTCGGAGTCGAACGGGATCGAGTACATGTCGAGCAGCGTGGCGCTGACGCCGGCCTTGTCGAGGAGCTCGACGGCCTTGTTGCCCTCGTGGACCATGATGCCCGACGCGGCGAGCACGATGTCCCGCCCCTGCGCGAGGGTCTCGAAGCCGCCAAGGTTGAAGACGTGGTCGTCGGAGTAGAGCAGCTCGGTGTCGGCGCGGATGGTCCGCATGTAGCACATCGAGTCGTACTCGGCCATGACGCCGGTGAGGGCGTAGGCGGCGTAGGCATCGGCCGGCTGGAGCACGTAGCAGCCCGGGTTGCCGCGGTGGTCGGTCATCGTTGAGAACGAGCGGAACCAGGCGACATCGGGGAGCGACATCTGCGAGGGGCCGTCGGAGGCGAGGGTGATGCCCGAGTGCGAGCCGACGAGCTTGAGGTTGGCGCCCGAGTTCATGCCCATCTCGATCTGGTCGTAGGCGCGGTTCATGAACTTGGCGAAGGTGGAGCAGAACGGGACCTTGCCCGCGGCGCTGAGGCCAACACCGACACTGACCATGTTCTGCTCGGCGATCTTGCACTCGACGAATCGGTTCTCGAGGGCCGCGTCCTTGGCGAAGGTCTCGGCGAAGGTTGAGTTGCTCACGTCCGCGTCGAGCACGACGACGTCGGGGTTGATGTGCCCGAGCGCACGCAGCGCGACGCCGTAGGCCTTGCGTGTTGCGAACTTGCCGGACTGGAGGACGTGCTCCATGTCCATGTCGCGCATCGCGGCGCTGAGCGGTGGCAGCTCGGAATCGTTCTCCGCCTTGGCGGGCGCTTCCGCGGGGGGCTGGATGGTGAACTCGTCGGTGCCGCTGAGCGAGCTGGTGAGCTCGATGCGTCGCTCGCTGAGCTCGGTGACGGCCTTCTGAAGGGCGTCGCCGGTCGCGGGCTTGCCGTGCCAGCCGCCGCCCTGCATGGAGGGAGCGCCCCAGCCCTTGACGGTGCGTGCGACGATGGCGATGGGCTTCTGGTTCTCGTCGTCGGAGACGGCCATGAAGCGGTCGAGGGCGTCCTTGATCTGATCGGGCGCGTGCCCGTCGATATCGATGACCTCGAAGCCGAACGCCTGGAGCTTGTGGACGATGACCTCGGGGCCCTGCTGGCCCGAGACGCGACCGGCCTGGCCGTAGTCGTTGCAGTTGAAGATGGTGCAGACGTTGGTGAGCTGGTGGTCGATGATGAAGTCGAGGGCCTCGAAGACCTGCCCCTCGCGGGACTCGCCGTCGCCGACGATGCAGTAGACGCGGCGGTCGTTCTCATCGATGCGGGCGGCCTTGGCGACGCCGGCCGCGGCGCTGAGGCCCTGGCCGAGCGAGCCGGTGGCGGCGTCGAAGAAGTCCACGCCTTCCATCGGGTTGGGGTGCCCGTCGAGGACGGAGTGCCAGTCACGCAGACCGCTGAGGTCGTCGGGGGTGAGCTTGCGGCGGTCGTCTTCCTTGCCGACCACAACGCCGAGCGTCGCCATCGCGGCGTAGACGGCTGGGACGGCGTGCCCCTCGCTGAGGACGAGGCGGTCGGAGGTCGGGTAGCTCGGGTAGTCCGGGCTCCAACGCATGGCCGAGAACATGAGCGAGGTGACGATGTGCGAGATGCTCATCGCGCTGGTGGGGTGCCCGGAGCCCGACGCCGCGGTCATCTCAAGGCTGAGTCGACAGAGCTCGATCGCCTGTGCGTGAACGGCTGCTTCGTATGACATGTGTGTGGTCCTTCCGATCTATCGCGTCGCGCTGCCCGAGTGCCCAAAACGACCAACGCCGCGTCTGGTTGTTCTTCGACCCGACGCCTCGTCACGAGGATCAGGGAGTCCCAGAGCACGGCGTCGCGTACATTTCTAGCTGTGGGCACATCGTAGGAGCCCCGGATCGCAGTCGCCCGTCTCGGGTGCGTGAAAGTGCAGCAAATTACGGCTTGGCCCGTCGTTTGCAGCATCAGGCAGCCCACCCCCGAGTACTCATCCACAACTGATCCCCAGCTGACCCACATGGAGGGTCTGGGCGAGCAGATCTGAGCGGAGGTGGTAGACTGGGTAAACCACAACGGGAGCGAATTTTCTCTGCCTGAACCAC
The DNA here is from genome assembly GCA_964229845.1 of Phycisphaerales bacterium UBA1924. GTDB lineage: Bacteria > Planctomycetota > Phycisphaerae > Phycisphaerales > UBA1924 > UBA1924. The sequence goes on along the minus strand of CAXREY010000011.1, from coordinate 9,453 downwards.
TAGGTATTGGGATGCAATCGGGGCATCCACATGGCTGAAACGCCTAGGATTCAGGATCAGAACACGGGTTACCCCGAACACACACCCCGCGGACCCAAGCACCGGTTCGCAACGGAGTTGCGCGATGAAAGTCATCTGTGAACGAGCCGCATTGCTCGAAGCCGTCAACCAGGTCTCCGGCGTGGTCGCGTCGCGCTCGCCGCGTCCGCAGCTGACATGCATCAAGCTCAGTGCATCAAAGAGCGCCGAGGGTGATGAGTTGGTGCTCTCGGGCACGGACGCGGAAATTGCGCTCACGGTCCGGATCGGTCGCGTTGATGTTGTCGAGGAGGGCAGCTCGCTCGTGCTCGCGGACAAGCTGCGTCAGATCGTCTCCGCTGAGGACAACGAGAACACGCTGACGATCGAGACCAACGCCGACATGACCCACATCAAGGGCGAGGACGCGCACTTCACGCTGCACGGCTTCGATCCAAACGACTTCCCGGTCATCGCGGAATACAACACGCTCGCCGAGGGATCGCCGGCGGCATCCCCCGCGAAGACGATGTATTCGACCGACGCGGGGATCCTGGACTCGCTGATCTCCCGCACGCTCTTCGCGGCGGCGCGTGAGAACTCGCGTTACGCGATCAACGGCGTGCTGATGGTCCGCGACGGCAAGAAGCTGGAGATGGTCGCGACGGACGGGCGTCGACTGGCCAAGTCGGCAGTCACCATCGCGACCTCGGGCGACGCGGCCCAGTGCATCATCCCCAGCAAGGCGCTCTCGATGCTCCAGAAGCTGACGGCCGACGAGAACGAGCCGGTGCACATCGCGATCACGGACAACCAGGCGGTCTTCGCGTTCGGCGACGAGCCGACCGACTCGCGTGCGGTGCTCACGACGAACCTCGTCGAGGGCACGTTCCCGCCGTACGAGGACGTGATCCCGCGTGATCTGGACATCAGGGTGACCTTCAACCGCGACACGCTGGCGTCCGCGGTCAGGCGTGCGGCGCTGCTCACGAACGAGGAATCCCGCGGCGTGCGGATGGCCTTCACCGGCGGCGATAAGTCGCTGATGCTCTCCTCACGCGCCCCCGAGATGGGCGAGGCGACGATCAACGTGGACCTGGCGGACTACGACGGCGCGGATATCGAGATCGGGTTCAACCCCGCGTTCATCACGGATGCGCTCAAGGTCATCAACGACCCGCAGATCATGATCGAGCTCAAGGCGCCCAACAAGCCCGGGCTGTTCAAGGCCGGCAACGACTTCCTGTACGTGGTCATGCCCGTGAATCTCAGCTGAGTCGTGTTGGCGATCCTCAGGCCGCGTGCTCCTGCGGGCGATTGGCAGTCTGTGCGTCGTCTGCGCGTGCGTGCGCCCGCTTGACCCTGGCGTGCGCGTCGTGCTTCGCGATGCGGAGCTTGTGCTCGCTGCTCGCACGATCAGTGCTGACAACGACTTGTGACGCGATTCGCCGATCGAGGCGGACGGCTAGGAGCGTGAGCGCCGGGGCGAAGGTCAGGATCAACGCGCCCAGCAGGTGAGCGGTGCTGATTGTGGACAAGACCTCGGGATTCGCGGCGAGGCAGATCAGGATGATACCGAGCACGCTCGAGAGAACAGCGATCCCCCTGAGCACCACGCGGGCACCGGGCGGGGATACCGACCGCTCGTGCGGGCTGGCCATGGGGCGAGCCGCACGCTCAAACGCATCCTGAGATTGTGACAATGTCGTCCCTCACTTCCAATCGAGTGCACCCGAGCATCGGGCATCCATCCTATGCGCCTGTAGAAACTGATGCGCAATCTTCATGCGGTGCCCGATGACACGCCCCGACGCGCCAATGATTTGTGCATCCCGCCCGGCGCTGGTATCGTTTCGGATCAAAGAGGTACGATTTGCCCACGCACAGACGCACAATCACCCGCAACATCCATGGCGCGACGCGCTGCGCCCTTGTGGCGGGGACCATCCTTGGGCTTGCGCCCCAGTCGGCTTCGCTCGCGCACGCCGCCCAGCCAGACGCGGAATCCGAGGTCGCGCCGGACGGGCTGGATGTGTACGAGAACCGGATCATCTCCGAGGTGTACATCCGCCCGGCACAGGTCGACGGCGAGGACTCGCCGCTGAGCGAGAGCGCCCAGCAGCAGGCGATCAACAACACGCGTTCGCAGCCCGGCAACGTGTTCGACGCGGAAACCATCCGCGACGATATCCGGCGGCTGAACCGGCTCGGCACGTTCTCACGCGTGGAGGTGTACGCGGGCGTGAACGAGGACGGGTCGGTGACACTGGTCTTCGAGGTGCTCGAGCGCCGCGTCGTCGCGGACGTGCAGGTGGCGGGCAACGAGCAGATCAACGATGCGCAGATCGCCGCGGTCGTGGACGTGGTCACGGGCACGCCCATCGATCGGTTCCAGATCGACCGCTCCGCGCGGCGTATTGAGGAGCTCTACCGGCAGAAGGGGTACTACTACGCCCGGGTGTCGATCGATGAGGAGGAGCTGGAGGACACGGGTCTCGTCCTCTTCCGCATCCTCGAGGGCGACCGACTCAAGGTGACCGGCATCCGCTTCACAGGCAACGAGTCGTTCACGAACAAGCAACTGCGGCGTGAGCTGGAGACGAAGACGTCGTCGTTCTTCCGCAAGGGCCAGCTCGACGACGACAAGCTCGACACGGACATCGCGAACCTGATCACGTTCTACCGCGACCGCGGGTACCTCGATATCCGCGCGGACCGGCTGGTGCAGCCGGCCCCCAACGGGCGCGAGTCGATCGTGACGTACATCATTGAAGAGGGCTCGCTGTACACGCTGCGCTCGGTGCAGATCCAGATCGATTCCGAGCCCGGGCAGCAGCCCGTGTTCGATCAGAAGCAGATCGCGGGGCTGATCAGCATCAAGGCCGGCGACGTGTACTCGGTGCGTGAGCTGGATAGGTCGCTCGAGATCGTCCGCAACGCGTACGGGCAGATGGGCTATGTTGACGCGGCGGACACGCAGCAGAACAACGTGTTCCGCGTCGAGAAGCGCGATCCGGACGAGCCGGTGGTCGACCTGATCATCGCGGTCTCCGAGGGCCCCCGCTACCGCGTCGGTGAGGTGATCATTCAGGGCAACGACCTGACGCGTCAGGAGGTCATCCGGCGCCAGATCGAGCTGCGTCCGACCCGCCCGCTCGACACGACGGCGATGGAACGCTCGAAGGTGCGCCTGCGTCGCCTGCGTCTCTTCAACGAGCGGACCGGCGCACGGATCACGCCGCAGGCGCCCGGCGTGGAGTTCTTCTCCGAGGTGTGGGACGACGAGTACCTGCCCAGGGCGCGACGCCCCAAGAAGATGGAGTCGAGGGACCCGAGCACCTCGCTGACGCTGAGCCCGGACACGGACGGGACGTACCGCGACGTGCTGATCGAGATCGAGGAGACGAACACCGGCTCGTTCGATATCGGTGGTGCCGTGTCTTCGGACTCGGGCGTCATCGGGCGCATCGCGCTGACGCAGCGGAACTTTGATATCCGCGATACCCCCGACTCGCCGGGCGAGTTCTTCTCCGGGCGGGCGTTCCGCGGCGGCGGGCAGACGTTCCAGATCGAGCTGCTGCCCGGCAACCGGGTGCAGACCTACTCGATCGGGCTGACCGAGCCGTACCTGCTCGAGAGCAAGTACTCCGGCTCCGCGAGCATCTTCTACCGCGCGCGCGACTTCGACGAGTTCGACGAGAAGCGTACCGGCGCCCGGCTCGGGCTCGGGCGTCGATTCGGAACGCGCTGGAACGGGAACCTGACGTTCCGCGCCGAGGAGGTCGAGCTCTCGGACATCGAGCCCGATCGCCCGATGGACGTGTTCCGGGTCTCGGACGCGAACCTGCTGATGGGCACGGAGGTCTCGCTGAACCGCACGACCCTCGACTCGCTCACCCGCCCGACGCGTGGCGCGCGTTCGACCATCAGCACCGAGCAGGTGTTCGGCGACTTCGAGTTCACCAAGATGGAGATCGCGCACTCGGTGTTCATCCCCATCCGCGAGGACTACCTGGGCCGATCGACGGTGCTCAACCTCAAGGGGCGCATCGGCTACATCCCGCAGGACCGCAACGACACCCCCACGTACGAGCGCTTCTATATGGGCGGCCAGTCGTTCCGCGGCTTCAACTTCCGCACGGTCTCGCCCAAGGGGATCCGCAACGACAACGGGATGCAGTCCGACGATCCGATCGGCGGCAACTGGCTCTTCTTCCTCGGCGCGGAGATCGAGCAGCCGTTCTACGAGGACATCCTCTCCGTGGTGTTCTTTGTTGATTCGGGCACGGTGACCTTCGATCCTGGGCTTGACGACTGGCGTGTGTCTGCCGGGTTCGGCTTCAGGTTCTACGTGCCTCAGCTGAGCCCCGCGCCGCTCGCGCTGGACTTCGGCTTCCCGATCGTGAAGGAAGATCTGGACGAGAGCCGCCTGTTCACGTTCTCGATCGATCTGCCATTCAACTGAATCCGGCAATTCCCAACCAAATCCCGCAAACAAACGACGGATCCCTGTCAACATGCGCATCGAGTGGCGGTATACCATGTGAGCGGCGTCTGGTCACGTTCCAGCCGCCCGATCACACCGGAGGACCAACATGCTCAGCACATCAGGACGAACGCTGCACCCCTTGATCCCCGCGCTGCTCGTGCTCATCGCCGCGCTCGCGTGGCAGGCGGGCGCGAACTCCGCGAACACCACGCGTCCGCCCGCGCAGCCGACCACTGTCGCGACGGTGGACATCGTGACGATCTTCGATCAGCTCACCGAGCTCAAGGACCTGGAGGCCAAGCTCGAACAGCGTCGCACCAGTTCTCAGGCGGACCTCGAGGAGGTCAACACGCGTCTGAAGACCATCAGCGCCGATCTCGAGGCGATGACCCGCGGGACCGAGGATTACAAGAACAAGGTCAAGGACGCGATGGAACTCCAGGCGGTGCTCAAGGCCCGCTCGGAGGCGCTCAATCAGATCCTGTCGATCGAGCGTGGCTCGATGACCCGCGATCTGTACAACAAGGTGAGCGACGCCCTCTCACGCATCTCCGAGCGTGAGGGGTACGACGTGGTCCTGTTCGACGATTCGACCTTCATCGTGCCGGAGAACGCCGCGTATCAGGACGTGTACCGCGCGATCGTGACCCGATCGCTGATGTACCGCCACGACAGCGTGGACATCACGGGCCAGGTTGTGTCGCTGATGAACTCCGAATACACGCCCTGATCTCACACGAAGGGATACCTGACCATGAGTTCGACCACCGCCGCGCCCGAGCAGCAGCAGTCGCCGAGGGTGCGCGCTGATGAGCTTGCGCAGATCGTGCAGGGCGAGCTGGTCGGGAACCCCGATGTGATCCTCTCCACGCTGGCCCCCATCGAGGCCGGGGCGCCCGGGGCGCTCACGTTTATCCGCGCGCAGGGGTTCGCGAAGCAGTGGGCCGAGTCCAGGTGCGAGGCGGCGCTGGTCACCCGCGGCGTCGAGGTCCCCGACCACGACCCGGAGAAGCGGGCGCTGATCTATGTCGACGACGCGGACGTCGCGGTCGTCCGCATCCTTGAGATGATCGACCCGGGCGTCGCCCACCCCGACGCGGGGACGCACGCCACCGCGCAGGTCGACCCGGACGCCGAAGTCGATCCCACGGCACGGATCGGGCCGGGCTGCGTCGTCATGAAGGGCGCACGCATCGGGGCGGACACGGTGCTGATGGCGAACACGTTCATCGGCGGGGATGCCGCGATCGGCTCGGGGTGCTTCATCCACCCGGGCGTCGTCATCGGAGACCGCTGCACGCTGGGCAACAACTGCCTCGTGTTCGCGAACACCGTGATCGGCGCGGACGGGTTCGGCTATCTCCCGGGCGATGAGAACCGCGGCGCGATCAAGGTGCCGCAGATCGGGTCCGTCGTCATCGGCGATGACGTCGAGATCGGTGCCTGCTCGACCATCGACCGCGCGAAGTTCGGCATCACCAAGATCGGCAACCGCACCAAGATCGACAACCAGGTCCACATCGGGCACAACTGCATCATCGGCGACGACGTGCTGCTGTGCGGGCGCACGACGCTGGGCGGGTCCGCCATGATCGGGGATCGCACCATGGTCGGCGGGGCGGTCGTCCTCAACGACCAGGCCCGCGTGGGCAAGGACGTAAAGATCGCTGGCGGCTCGATCGTGCTCGACTCCATCGACGACAACCAGACCGTGCTCGGCGTGCCCGCCATGCCCTCGCGGGTCGCGCTGGCGAACGCCGCGGCGCAGCGGAACCTCGCCCAGTTCTGCCGGCGTGTTGAGAAGTCGCTCAAGAAACTCGACCCGGGCTTTAAGCCGCCCAGCACCTGATCGGCCATACACTGGTGCGTGCAACGCCAGACCCTCAGACAACCCACGCGAGCGATCTCCGGCACCGGGCTCTTTTCCGCGCGGGCTGCCACGCTTGTCATCGAGCCGGGCACGTCCGCGTCGGGCATCGTTTTCTCGCTCAACGGCCGGGCCATCCCTGCGCACATCGGTGCGCTCTCGACGCGCCCTGTGCACCCGGTCTTCGCGCAGCTCAAGCCGCGTTGCACGAGCATCGGCGATGACAGCGGGACCATCGCGACGATCGAGCACGTGCTCTCCGCGCTCGCCGGTCTCGGGGTGACCGATGCGGTGGTTGATGTCCGCTGCGAGTCGCACCACGCCGAGATCCCGATCATGGACGGGTCCGCGAGGCCGTTCACGGACGCCTGCCTCGCTGCGGGCCTCCGTGAGCTCAGCGAGCCGGTTGTGCCGATCACGGTCCGGGAGCGGATCGAGGTCCGGGACGGCGACGCGTCGATCGTCATCGAGGCGAGCGACACGCCCCGCTACGCGTACTCCATCGATTACCCGGGAACACCGATCGGCTCGCATACGGCCGAGTGGGACGGCGATCGGGCTTCGTACATTCAGAGCGTGGCACCGGCGCGGACGTTCTCGCTGGAGCACGAGGCGAACCAGATGCAGAGCGCGGGGCTCTTTACGCACCTGAGCCCGCGTGACATGCTGGTCATCGGCGAGAACGGCCCGATCGAGAACGAGTACCGCATCGATCATGAGTGCGCCCATCACAAGCTCCTGGATCTGATCGGCGACCTGTCGCTGGTTGGGGCCCCGCTCGTGGCGCGGGTGAGCGCTGTCCGATCAGGGCATGCGCTGGCGCACGAAGCCGCCCGCGCGATCCTGGATCAGGCACGGGCCTGAGGCGTTCCCGTCGCGTCATGGGTTGCGCGTCATCTCGAATCGGAAACCGTTTCGACGGCCACATCAACCCACTGATCGCGTGTGCGGATCGCGACCAGGCGAGCGGTGCGCCCGTCTCCGAGTTCCAGCTCCCCGGGCCCGAGGCGCATGCGACCCGGCTGGATGTTCCCGCCGCCCAGCACATCAACAACCCAAGCCGGGATCGGGGTGGACCCGACGCGGATGGACCCGATGTTGGCGTAGAGATCGCCCTGCTCGTCGAGCGAGAGTCGGGCGCGGGCCGAGACGATGGACGTGCCTGAGCTGTGGCGGACGCGGGCACCGATCGTGATGCCGCCTTCCTCGAAGCGCATAAGCATGCGTTCGACCCGGTTGTCCCACGCGTCCTCGCCCATGTGGGTGATGATGGTGTCGCGGAGGCGCACGCCGATCCAGGCGTTCGCCTGCTCGTCGCTGACCTTGGCGTTCCAGCGTGGGTTCTCCGGGTCGCGCACGGCGGTGAGCTGCGTGGTGATGGCGTTCTCGATCCGCTCTGCCCGCCCGATGACCGCGGCGTCCGCAACATTCATCGCGTCCCGCTCGTGCCACCAACGCGGGACCTCGTCGAGCCCGGAGAGCATGTAGATCACGACCGAGCCGAGGATAACGCTGAGCGATATGAGCGCGATCGCGCCGTGCACAAAGTATGCATCGACGGTTTCAACGAATGATCGCGCTGAGCGGGGCACGCGCAAACTGTACCACATCCGACCGGTGCATATGAAAAACCGGCCCGACGAATCGGACCGGTTTGCGTGTGTTCTTCACATAAGCCCGCGGACGGGCTGGGGAAAAACCCCTGATCGCAACAGCCGGATCAACGCTTCGAGAACTGGAAGCGGGCGCGGGCGCCGGGCTGGCCGTACTTCTTGCGTTCGACCTTACGTGCGTCGCGGGTGAGGAAGCCGGCGTCGCGCAGGTCGGGCTCGAAGTTGGGGTCGTAGTTCACGAGTGCGCGGGCGAGACCGAGGCGGATGGCCTGGGCCTGGCCCATGTAGCCGCCGCCGTGGACACGGACGAAGATGTCGAGCTTGCCCTCGGTGTCGGTGAGCTTGATGGGCGCGACGGCGTCCTTCTGGTCACGCGGCTCGGAGAAGTACTCCTCGACGGTCTTGAACTGCTTGCGGCTGATCTGGACCTTCAGGCCGCCGTTGCCCGAGTCCTTTGCGGGGCGGAGACGGACGCGCGCGACCGCGGTCTTGCGGCGACCGACGCCCCACCACCAGCCGTGCTTGTCGGCGGGCTTGGGATCGGGGAGCACGCGGGTCTGCTGCTCGGCTTCGGGTGCGGCCGCGACGGAGTCGCCGGCCATGTCGGGGTTGGTGATGGTGGTCTCGTAACCTGCCATATGTGTTGGTACCTTTCGAGAGCTGCCCGCATCCACGCTGCCGATCACATGCCGACGCGCTTTGGGCAGGGAGTGATTCAGATCAGTAGAGGTCGATCGCGTTCACGCCCGCGTGGGGGTGATCGGTTCCCTCGTACACCTTGAGTTTCTTGAGCATCTGACGACCGAGGCGGCTCTTGGGGAGCATGCGACGCACGGCGTCCTCGATGAGGAGCTGCGGCTTGCGCTCACGCAGGTTGCCGTAGGTCTCGGTCTTCTGACCGCCCGGGAATCCGGTGTAGGTCTGGCGCATCTTCTGCTCGGCCTTGCGGCCGGTGAGCTTGATCTTGCTCGCGTTGGTGACGATGACGAAATCGCCGCAGTCGACGTGCGGGGTGTACTCGGGGCGGTGCTTGCCCATGAGGACGGTCGCGATATCGCCGGCGAGACGCCCGAGGACCTGGTCGGTCGCGTCAACGGTGCGCCACTGCTTCACGACCTCGCCGTTCTTGGCCATGAAGGTCTGACGACGCAGGTGGGTGTGCTTCTTGGTCGATCCCATGATCAAACTCCTTGCTCCTGATTGAACTCATCAGGGCTGATTCCAACGGCTCGACGGGTGGTGACACACGAGGTGCCGACAACGCCGGGCGTGCTTGGTACGCTGCCTACCGGGCAGGGCGGGCGATAGATCGAGATCTGATCGCATGCTTGTCGAAACGGTGCCGCGGCAAACCACGGCGGGAAGGTAAATTAGACACGCCGCCCGAACAGGTCAACCCATACAACCCGCAAGTTGACGCGATGTGCACCCCCGGCCCGATCAACCCCAATACACTGGGGTCAGGA
>CAXREY010000010.1:0-35113 GCA_964229845.1 Phycisphaerales bacterium UBA1924 | reverse complement strand
GATCGGGACCTCGATGCAGTTGAGCCCGGCGTGCTTGGCCGCACGGATGCGATCGGCCCATTCGCTGGGGGCGATGCGCTGGAAATGGATCGAACCGGAGACGATCCAGACGCGCTTGCCGTCGATCATGAGGGTGCGACTGTCGAAGCTGACTGATGCCATGAAGTACCCCTGTGACAACGCTTTACAGCGGAATCGAGTGTGTGCCTGCGGATCGCGTTCATCCCAGGCGAGCCGATGGTCAATGCCAACCATCGGCGTGGGCCTAGACCCTATGAGCATGTCGAAAAAAGGCAAATTTCGGACGGGTTCGCCCCCGTCTCGACAAGGCGATACCTATGCGAATTCTTTGCGAACAAAGCACTCTAAAATCTTTGATTTCAGATTGTTATGGCGATTCGCCGCCAAGCCTCCACGCACGCTCACAATTCACGCACAGGGCGACGGAGAACTTTGAAAATTCTTCAGCGCGTACAGGCATCGAACACAAGTGTTTGGATTTTATACGGCAGTCGATGAGTTGGTCGTGCAGCGTGACCAGCACTCAAACTCGTCATGATGAATGAGGGCCTTGTTGACCTCGAGCAGGTCACGGGAACCGTTGGCGCTGAAGCCGCACTTCTCGGCGACCCGGATCGAGGCCGGGTTGTCGCGACAAATTTGGGCCCGCACCAGGTGCATGCCCAGCCCAAGCGGATGATCCGCGAGGGCGTAGTCGATCATGCCTTGCACACCCTCAGAAGCGTACCCCTGGCCCGCAAACCGGCAATCGATCCACCAGTTGGCCTCGCAGGACCACTCGAGCCCACGCTGGATTTTGATCAGGTTGAATATCCCCAGGAACTGCCCTGCGTGCTCGCCGCGGTCGATGAACGCCGCCCGTCGCCAAGCGGTCCCCTCGATATCCTGCACCCGAGCCCGCGTCATGGTGCGATGAAAGAAGTGATCATCGCGCTCACCCTCATGGTTCATCGGGATCCACCGCCTGAGCGTCTCGCGCGAGCGGGTGATTGCATCGACGAACGCCTGCTCGTCACGCGGCGTCAGCAGGCGGTACACAAGGCGTTGGGTGGTGTGCTCCGGCTTGGGCAGCACCTCCACGATGCGCCGATCGACCACACGCCTGCCAGCAATGATGCAGCTGGTGTGTGGGCTCGACGGAACAGCGTGTGCAGCGGAGGGGTTCATGTATCGGACTCCAAACGGATGTGTCCGATAGATCGACGGTTCCGATAGTGAACTGAAAAGAAATGAGGTCCGGATATATGGAATTCTGCTCAGGCCGATAATGTCCGCAATCACAGCGGCAGAATCGGGCCCATACGCGCACGGCCTCGCGCCGGGATATATGCTGGCCACTCTCGGCACAGGTTTGTTGTCGTTGGATCGAGATTGAAATCCGGTACCCTGCTTACGCGTAGCGTAAGCAGGGTCGAACACGACTTCATTCATCTTCGCGCAAGCGGCGGCTGAGTATCTCGATCTCCTGAGCCAGCACGGGCTCAAGCTCGGCGAGCCGTGAAGGAAGATCCATCGCGCCATGGCGGATCGCAAGGACGTATGTCGTCTTGGACGTGCGGTGCGCGATGACCCAGTGCTGCTCGACCCGGTAGAACAGCAGGTGCGGGGAGAAATCGGGAACGGGGCGGAGCAGGTCAGGAGACTCACGCAGGAGACCGAAGGCCGTCTCGAACTTGCCGATGTATGCTGCCGCTGTGCGGCGCCCCCAGGCCTTGATCGAGTAGTCTTCGATCTCGATGAGATCGAGGGCCGCGCGTTGCGTCAAGGCCAGACGCGTCATGCGTCAGGTTCTTCACGGACAGCGTTCATGATGGACCTGAGGTCACCCTCATACGCGTGAACCCGTCCGGCGGCGGCGTCGGCGAAGCCCTCGATGACCCCCGAACGCAAGGCAGCCGCCTCGGTGCGTTCCATCTTCTCGCGGATGAGACCCCGGAGGTACTCGCTGCGGGTGGACCAAGCCGTACTCGGGCCGGTCTGACGGTCGAGGAACGCGGCGAGTTCGTCGGTCAGGGAGATATTGAAGGTGTGCTGGGCCATGTGCTGATTATGCCATATATTGCCACTGGCTTCAAGGTTTTCGCTCAAAACCGCGTACGCAGCAGCTTGCACCAAAGCCGCACGCATTCGCGTCGTGGGGCGACGATGCCGCACTCCGGGCACAGCTCTCCGCCGCGTGGGCGGTTCGATAGGTCATAGAAGCACTTGGGGCAGCGCTGGCAACGGACCGGGAGCAGTTGCCGCTTCATGCTCCGCTTGCCCGACAGCGAAAGCCAGAGACCAGCGACGAAGATGACGCTGCATAGCCCGACACCGATTCCGCCAACGGGCAGCGCGACTTCCCAGATGCCGGGCGAGAGCGGATCATTCCGGTCTCGAACCCACATCTTGATCGACATCAACAGAACGACCACAATCACCACCAGGGCACACGAGAACCCAAGTGCTTCAAGACCACCGCCCCAGTACATGCGCGGGGCGTGTTTCCATGCATGCTTGTCTTTGATGGCCTCTTCCGCCTGTCGGCTCTCAGTTCGCTCGCACCAGGGCTTCTTCCGCCCCATCACTCAACCGTCACCGACTTCGCCAGGTTCCTCGGCTTATCGACGTCGTGCCCACGCAGCACCGCCGCGTGATACGCCAGCAGCTGCAGCGGCACCACGGTGAGCATCGGGCTCAGGCACTCCTCGACGGCCGGCACATACAGCACATCCTCGGCCAGCGTCTTGATCTGCTCGTCGCCCTCGGTGGCGACGGCGATGACGTGCCCGCCGCGTGTGCGGACCTCTTCGATGTTGCTCAGGACCTTGTCGTACTGGTTGCCCTGGTTGGCGATGAACACCACCGGCATGCCCTCGTCAATCAGCGCGATCGGACCGTGCTTCATCTCTGCCGCGGGCATGCCCTCGGCGTGGATGTAGCTGATTTCCTTGAGCTTCAGCGCCCCTTCCATGGCCGTCGGGTAGTTGTAGCCGCGACCGAGGAAGAGCCAGTTGTCGCGGTGGACATACTTCTCGGTCACCTTGCGGATCAGCTCGTTGGTCTGCAGGATCTGCTCGATCAGATCGGGCACGCGGTCGAGCTCGGTCATCAGGCGGGCGCTGGCCTCGGGCGACATCATGCGCCGCCGGGCCATGAACAGCGAGATCATGGTGAGCACCGCGACCTGCCCGGTGAAGGCCTTCGTGCTCGCGACGCCGATCTCGGGGCCCACGCGCAGGTAGACGCCCGCGTCGGTCTCGCGCGGGATGGTCGAGCCGACGACATTGATGACGCCCAGCGAAAGCGCGCCGCGGTCCTTGGCCTCGTGCAGGGCCGCCAGCGTGTCGGCGGTCTCGCCGGACTGCGACACCGCGACGACGACCGCGCCGTCCTCGATCAGCGGGTTGCGGTAGCGGAACTCGCTCGCGTACTCGCATTCGGCAGGGATCTTGGCCAGGTCCTCGAGCAGGTACTCGCCGATCATGGCGCTGTGCAGGGCGGTGCCCTGGGCGGTCAGGATGATCCGCCGGGACTTGACGAGCTCCTTGGCGTAGCTCATCAGCCCGCCCAGCACGACCTTGCCCTCGTTCTTGTCCAGGCGCCCCTTGAGGCAGCGCCGGATGGCGTCGGGCTGCTCGTAGATCTCCTTGAGCATGTAATGCTCGAAGTCACCCAGCTCGATCTCCTCGAGATCCATCTCCAGCTGCATGACCTTGGGCGAGATCTCGATGTCGTCCACGGTGCTGGTGCGGAAGCCGTCACGCGTCAGGCGCGCGACCGAGTAGTCATCGAGCGTGATCGCCTGCGAGGCGTGCGCGATGATGGCCGCGGGGTCCGAGGCGACGATGTACTCACCGTTGCCGATGCCCACCAGCAAGGGCGAGCCCTTGCGGGCGCAGACCATGACGTCGGGCTCGTGCTCGCAGATGACCGCGATCGCGTACGCGCCGCGGACCTCACGCAGGGCCGCCTGCACGGCCTTCTCCAGATCAACCCCGTTTTCCGGGTCGTAGAGGTGCGAGATGAGCATACCGAGCACCTCGGTGTCGGTCTCGGTCTTGAACTCGTGGCCCTTGGCCTCCAGCAGGGTGCGGAGCGAGGCGTAGTTCTCGATGATGCCGTTGTGGATCAGGGCAATGCCGTGGTCCCGGTCGCGGTGCGGGTGGGCGTTGATCTGTGAGACCCCGCCGTGGGTGGCCCAGCGGGTGTGGGCGATGCCGATCGTCCCCGAGACGCCCCCGATGGATTCCAGCTCATTCTCCAGGTTGGCGACCCGCCCGACGGCCTTGGCGATCTGGAGCTTCCCGGCGTCAATCGAGGCGACGCCAGCCGAGTCGTACCCGCGGTACTCGAGGCGCTTGAGCCCCTCGATCAGCAGCGGCTGGACGGGTTTGTTCCCGATATACGCGACAATTCCGCACATGCTTGGGGCTCTCCGTGAATGCTCCCCAACGGGAGAAGATTCTCTCTGGGTCAATCGGCCGATCCGTCGGCGTGCATGATCCTACGACCACCGGCGAAGCGGGTTCATCGACTCATCCAGAACGCAGCCCACACAATCCCCCCAGTTGCCCATTTCACCCCCGGATCGGACGAAAACCCCGCCCGCGGGCGGGGTGGTGCATACACTCATGTGGTTTAGGCACACCGAGTCACAACTCCCTTTTTATTGGACCCTGGCAGAACCCGGCAGGGCCATCGAAGGACACCCACACATATGCCCCGACGCGACGATCTCCACACGATTCTCCTCATCGGTTCCGGCCCCATCGTCATCGGGCAGGGCTGCGAGTTCGACTACTCCGGCGCGCAGGCCTGCAAGGCGTTGCGGGCCGAGGGTTACCGGGTCGTCCTGGTCAACTCCAACCCCGCGACGATCATGACCGACCCCGCCTTCGCGGACCGGACCTACATCGAGCCCATCACCCCCGAGGCCGTCGAGAAGATCATCGTCAAGGAGAAGGAGCTGGGCAACCCGATCGACGCGGTCCTCCCCACGCTCGGCGGGCAGACCGCGCTCAACTGCGCCTGCGAGATGCACGACACCGGCGTCTTCGAGAAGCACGGCATCGAGATGATCGGCGCCAACCGCGAGGTCATCCACAAGGCCGAGGACCGCAAGACCTTCGCGGACATCTGCCATGACCTGAACCTGAAAACCCCCGACTCGCTCACGGTCGAGCACCTCGATGAGGCGCTCGACTTTTTAAATGAGCACGGGCTGCCCATGATCGTCCGCCCAGCCTTCACGCTCGGCGGCTGGGGCGGCGGGATCGCCTACAACCGCGCCGAGTTCGAGGAACTCGTCACCCGCGGGCTCCGCGCCTCGATGATCAACCAGGTCCAGGTCGACAAGTCGCTCATCGGGTGGAAGGAATACGAGCTCGAGGTCGTCCGCGACAAGAACGACAACTGCATCATCGTGTGCGGCATCGAGAACATCGACGCCATGGGCGTGCACACGGGCGACTCGATCACCGTCGCGCCGATCATGACCCTGACGGACAAGGAATACCAGAAGATGCGTGACGCCGCGCTCGCCATCATGCGCGGCGTCGGCGTCGAGACGGGCGGCTCCAATGTCCAGTTCGCGGTCAACCCCAACCCCGAGCCCGACGAGAACGGGCACAAGCCCTTCGAGATGGTCGTCATCGAGATGAACCCGCGCGTCTCGCGTTCGTCCGCGCTCGCCTCCAAGGCCACCGGCTTCCCCATCGCCAAGATCGCCGCCAAGCTGGCGATCGGCTACACGCTCGACGAGCTCCGCAACGACATCACCGGCACCACCAGCGCCTGCTTCGAGCCGAGCATCGACTACATCGTCACCAAGATGCCCCGCTGGACCTTCGAGAAGTTCCCCGAGGCCGACGAGACCCTGACCACGCAGATGAAATCCGTCGGCGAAGCCATGTCCATCGGCCGCACCTTCAAGGAGTCCTTCCAGAAGGTCGTCCGCTCCATGGACGTGAAACGCTACGGGCTCGGGCTCGACAAAAACGACAACTGGCTGCTCGCGCGCCAGTCCGAGGACGGTCGCAAGGCCGACGGGCAGCCGATCGAGTGGCCCATCGAGGAGGACAAGCTCACCCGCAAGCTTGCGGTGCCCTCGCAGGGTCGGATGTACTACATCCGGTACGCGCTGAAGATGGGCTGGGGCGTCGATAAGGTCTGCGAGTACACCCGGATCGACCCGTTCTGGATCCATCAGTTCAACGAGCTGGTCGAGTTCGAGGACGAGCTGTGCGCGATCGACTCGCTCGACGGCATGACCCGCGAGCTCATGCAGCGGGCCAAGCAGCTCGGCTACTCCGACGCCCAGCTCGCCAACCTCTACCTCGGCGATATCAGCGCCGAGAACATCCTCAAGGTCCGCGACAAGCGCAAGGAGCTCGGCGTCGAGGCAGTGTTCAAGTGCGTCGACACCTGCGCCGCCGAGTTCGAGGCGATCACCCCCTACTACTACTCGACCTACCAGCCCGGCTCCAAGCGGATGGACGACTCGGGCACCGTCGTCGATGTCGCGCCCGAGTGCGAGCTGCGTGATCGACTCCTCGCGGAGACCGACCCCAAGCAGAAGGTCGTCATCCTCGGCGGCGGCCCCAACCGCATCGGCCAGGGCATCGAGTTCGATTACTGCTGCGTCCACGCGGCCTTCGCGGCCCAGGATCTCGGCCACGCGGCCGTCATGATCAACTCGAACCCCGAGACCGTCTCGACCGACTACGACACGAGCGACCTGCTCTTCTTCGAGCCGCTGACGCTCGAGGATGTGCTCAATGTGACCGAGAAGCTCGGCACAAACATGCTCGGCACCATCGTCCAGTTCGGCGGCCAAACGCCCCTCAACCTCGCCCACGGCCTCGACATGGCCGGCACGCCCATGCTCGGCACCTCGCTCGACGCCATCGACCGCGCCGAGGACCGTGACCGGTTCGATCAGCTGCTCACCAAGCTCGATCTCAAACGCCCCGGCTCGGGGATCGCCCGTTCGATCGACGAGGCCGTCGAGATCGCCAACCGGATCAGCTACCCCGTGCTGGTTCGCCCGAGCTATGTGCTCGGCGGACGCGGGATGGAGATCTGCCCCGACGAGAAGGCCCTGCGTCACTACATGACCACGGCCGTCGATGCCTCCGGGCTCGACGATGCGCCGATCCTCATCGACCAGTTCCTCGAGGCCGCGACGGAGCTGGATGTCGATGTCGTCGCGGACTTTGCACAACATGAACCCGGTGGCACAGGCGTCTCGCCTGTGCACAGCGCAGACAGCACAGGCGGGACGCCGGTGCCACCGCAAGAGGGCCAAGCCCTCGTCTGCGCCGTCATGGAGCACATCGAGCAGGCGGGCGTGCACTCGGGCGATTCGACCTGCATGATCCCCACGCAGAACATCCGCCCCGGGCTCGTCGAGGAGGTCCGCGACACGGCGCGGGCGCTGGCTCGCGAGCTGCGCGTCTGCGGGCTTATGAATGTGCAGATGGCCATCAAGGACGAGACGGTGTACATCATCGAGGTCAACCCCCGCGCAAGCCGCACGGTGCCCTATGTAGGCAAGGCCAAGGGCGCGCCTTGGGCGTCGATCGCGGCCAAGGCCATGATGAAGCAGACCCTCGATAGCCAGCACGCCCGCGAGATCCCGGATGCGGGCTACTTCGCCGTCAAGGCCCCGGTCTTCCCCTTCCAGAAGTTCCCCGGCGTGGACTTCGTGCTCGGCCCGGAGATGCGCTCCACTGGCGAGGTCATGGGCGTCGATGTCTCGCTGCCCAACGCCTACCTCAAGGCCATGCTCGGCGCGGGCACCCGCTTCCCCACCGAGGGCGGCGTCTTTGTGTCCGTCCGTGAGAGCGACCGCCAGGACATGATCCCCGTCGTCCGCTCACTCATGGCGATGGGATTCAAGGTTTTCACGACCAAGGGCACGGGCGAGCTGCTGGCACGCCACGGGCTGCGACCCAAGATCCTCAAGAAGATCCAGGAGGGCGCCCGCCCCAATGTCATCGACCTGATGCAGAACAACGAGATCCAGCTCGTCATCAACACCCCCACCCGCACCGGCTGGCAGACCGACGAGGGCCGCATCCGATCCACCGCCGTGCGACTCGGCATCCCGATGGTGACCACCGCCACCGCGGCGCTGCAGGCCGTCAATGCGATCGAAGCGCTCAAGGCGGGGTTCTGGGATGTGACGGCGCTGCAGGACCTGAGTGGGCATGCATCAGCTCAAGAGCCCGTGGCACAGGCGTCTCGCCTGTGATCCACACACGCACAGGCAAGACGCCTGTGCCACCGGTTCTCACAAGTTCGCCGCGGTAAATGTCGTGCTGACCTGATCCCGCTCCCACGTGTGCGACGGCCCGGCCTTGCCCTCGTAGAACGCCCACAGCTCGAACCAGTAGCTGCGGAACTTGTGCTCGCCGAAGGGCTCGTAGTGGGCTTTGATCTTCTTCGTGATCTGCGCGTCCGTCCCGGTGTAGCCCAGCACCTTCTTGGCGTGGCGGATGGTTTCGGTATCGATCGCCAGGCGTGAGCAGCGCCCCAGCAGCTGCATGATGTTGCCGGCCGCGTAAGGCCCGATGCCCGGCAGCGTGATCAGGAACTTGAACACCTCGTCGTCGTGCGTGGAAGGATCGTTCAACCAACCCTCGTCGATCTCGCCCTTGTGGAACATCTTCGCGAGATCCACGATCCGCTGATCGCGATACCCCACCCGGCAGCGCCCACGGAGGGTGCCCACACGCGTGCGCGCCAGCTTCTTCGCGCTCGGGAACGAGTACGCCCCGCTGGCGCTCTTGCGCCCGCACACCTCGCAGAGCCGACGGTTCATGTTCACCGTGTTGGGCCAGGCGACATTGCAGCTCGTCACCGTCTTGATCACATCCTCGAAAAGCGTCGGCGAGCGGAACAGGCGCGCCCGCCCGGACCGTTTCCATCGCGGATCGAGCTTGTGGAACGCCCTGATCTCCTTTCGATCCAGATCCAGACTCAGCATGCGGGCGATCTGCTCGCGGGCCTGTTTCTGCTCATCGCGCGTGAGCTTGCGATCAAACCGCGCCCGCAGCGAACCATCATCACGCTGATCGATCACGCAGGCGCTGGGCGCGTCATCGAACTCAAGCACCCGCGAGAGCGACTGGTTCTTCACGTCCCAGTAGTTGGGCATGAGCACGAAGTACCCGTACGAGCACACGTCCCGCGCGAGGTCAAAGTCGTCGGGGGCGTCGATCTTGAGGGTGCTGCCGGGCATGAACGGATCATACGCGCGCACAAAAAGACGCGCGGGGCTCATTGCTGAGCCCACGCGCGTACAAGAGGGGTCCGGGCCCGCCTGTGAAGGCGGGGGAATGTCTTAGCGACGACGACGGGCCGCGCCCATCGCACCGAGGCCGAGCAGCGCCATCGCGGAGGGCGCCGGGACGGTGTTGATCGTCAGGTTGTCAAGCAGCGCGCGAGGCCCGGAGTACTCGCTCCCGTAGGTCGCGTACAGCTGAAGCGAGTCGAACTCGGCGCCACCAACGCTCAGGCTGCTGAAGGCGATGTTGTCGCGACCGCCCAGGTCCGAGATCGAGAACGAGTCCATCGCCACGAGCGAGCCGCCCATGTAGGCGTCGAGGTGGTACTCGATGCCGCCCCAGGGGCCGTTCTCGTAGTACGCGATCTCGAGCGAGGCGAAGTCGGCGACCTCGTCGAGGGTCATGGTGACCGTGGAGAGCGCACCGAGCGAGAGGTTATCGCCGACGACGTACGTCGTGCCGAAGGTCAGCGCGTTGTTCGCGGAGCCCCAGCCCGGGAAATCGTTGTAAAGGAGCGTCGCGTTCTCGACGATCACCTCGTGACCGAGCCCGAAGATGCCGTCCGCGTCGAACGTATCGCCGCTGGGGAACACACCCGCGACGTTGTTCACGTCGGAGTAGGTCACGCCGTTGTAGTGGAACGACTCGCCGTAGAAATCCTCGGTGAGGTCGTCGTAGGTGCTGACCGTGGTCGAGCCCGCGCTGCTCATCGCTGCGCATGCGCCCAGGAGGGCCGAAATCGTGATTGCCTTGCTGTTCATGTCTCTGTCTCCAATTCTTGAGAACTTGTTAAACCACCCGTGCCACCCCTCAGCTTCGGCACGCACTCGAAAGAACCAAATCGTTTATCCACGCTCCCCCTTCGGGAGCATGGGATGCCTGTATACCACCGTGGAAGGCATGGGCGGGTACGCCATGCGGATGCGGTAGAGCTCGTAATCGCTCGGGTCCGCGTTCAGCCGCCCGAACATCGAGCGGGCCAGGTCCGTGTAGCCGGGGATGTCCTGCGTCTGCGCCAGCGAGACGCCCATGCCAAGCTGCTTCACGTCGTCGCTCACGCGGATCTCGTCCTTCTCATCAAACGTGATGTCGGACACCAGCTCGGAGAACACCCTGATCTCACGCTCGACCTTGCCGAAGAGCCCCTTGTACACAAACAAATCGAAGTGGAGCATCTCCGTCGGGATACGCACGGCTACACCGAAGTGCGCCCGGCGCCCCTCCGAACTCGCGTAGGTCGGCGCCACGTTGCGCAGGATCTCGCCCGTCACCAGCGTACGCTGGCCGGTCAGCCCGACCTCGCCCGAGAGCAGCTCGTCCTGCATCATGCCACGCTCCGCCTCGATCCGCCGCAGCGCCGGCATGGGGTCCGAGCAGAACTCCGAGATCACCGGCACGCCGCCGCAGCGCTGCGCGCCCTCGGCGTCCAGCGGCTGGCGGGTCATGCCCTGACCGTCCTTCTGGTCGTCGTCGATCAGGACCGACTGATTCACGACCCAGCGCACGTTCGGGCGGGTCTGGCGGTAGCCCATCAAGCCTCGGATCTGCGCGGAATGGAAATAGTCTTCCTTATCATCGCTGGGAAGCAGCACGTTGAGTGACATCAGGACCCGGCACTGCACACCCAGCGTGTAGCTGTTGCCCAGGAACGCGTGCTGACGCCATTTTTCTTCTGTCTGGGTGTCGCTGGCCTGCCCGACGCTCTCAATCAGCATCTCGAACTCGGCCCGCGAGCCCGCGTGCGTCTTGATCACGACCTCGAGGCGCTCGAACGCCTCACGAGCATTCTCGATCAGCTCGCCCTCGATCCCCGCGACCTTGGCGCTCTTGAGCCAGGAACGCATGCTCTTGCTCGGCGGCAAGTGACGCGTCGCGATGAACGGGTCGTCGGCATAC
Source organism: Phycisphaerales bacterium UBA1924 (assembly GCA_964229845.1). GTDB lineage: Bacteria > Planctomycetota > Phycisphaerae > Phycisphaerales > UBA1924 > UBA1924. The sequence continues at coordinate 23,924 of CAXREY010000010.1, read as the reverse complement.
GCGACCTTCACGACCTGCCACGCCAGCTTTCGATGGATCCCAAAGGCGTCGCTGACCGCCGTCACTGCTTTGGAACCCGGGCATTTCGTCTCGATGATCCGGGCACAGGCCTCGCGGACCTGCGTGACCGCCTCAATCGTGTCGCTTGAGAAGCGATCGGGCGAGGCGTCCGCGCCTTGGGTCTCGATCTGGGTCATGCCGGGGGCCATGCACCCAACCTACCCGAAGCCGGCCTTGATTCAAGCGGTGTTTCTGAAACAAATAAAGAAAATTTACACACACGCACCGCCCTCAAACGCAGTTTCAGGGTCGGAACCGCAACCCACCCTACTTTGTTTGGGTATCATTTGGGCATGCCAACGCCACACACACGCCCCGCAACCATCAACATCGACGACAAACTCGCCCAGATCAGCGCGACCTGGACGCCGCACATCATCGCCGAGCTCAACGGGCAGCAGGTCAAGCTCGCCAAGCTCGAGGGCGAGTTCACCTGGCACGACCACGCCGACGAAGACGAGCTGTTCCTCGTGCTCACCGGACGCATCAACATGCAGATGCGCGACGAAGCCTCCCAGCAGCACGAACAGATCGTCGAGCCCGGCGAGATCATCGTCATCCCACGCGGCATCGAGCACAACCCCATCGCCGACCCGGGCACCAGCGTGCTCCTCTTCGAGCCCGCCGCCACCAAGCACACCGGCGACAAGGTGCTCGAACGCACCGTGGTGGATCAGCCGCGGATCTGAGACCGCTCAGGGCGCGAGGTCGGGGATGGTCACGATGATGGCGTGGGAGTATGTCTCCCCGTTCACAGACGCGAGCCCCATGAGCTTGGTGCCATCGTCAGAGATCTCATTGAACGCGTAGAAGTCGGCGTCGATTGTGATGTTGAGTGTGTGGAAGAGCTCACTCAACAGCAAAGCCTTACCATTCCTGAACCACAAGAATGAATCGTATGTTCCATCAACGAGCTTACCCCGACCGAGCACAATACTCGCATCATGATTGATGGATACTACAGTCATCTCACTGAACTGAGGGCTGGTGATCTGTTGCGTGCCCGATGCCTGTGTCCATATCCAGGAAAGCTCTGGCCCACGGACCAAACCTTGCGACTGCATTGTCAATGGCTCATCAAAAGCTCCGGGAGCACGCCAGATACCTTGTGCAGTACCAATGACTGCTTCTCCGTTGCCTGAGATGGCACGAAGCTGCATCAGCACATCGTAACCCGGATCAAGATGCTCCACGCGTTGGGCTGCGCCATCCTCCCAGACCCAAGCATCGCCATGACTACTCCAGAGACTCCGAATGTTGTTGATACTCCCATGAAATGTGGAGCCAAAAGCGACGACTGCCCCAACCTCGTCGGGCATACCCGCGCTGTAGGAAATCTCACCACGAGGCAATCCATCACTAATGTTGATCAGTTCACCCCCGTCAGCCCAGATCAACGAATCGCTCACATTTGAACTTGTTTGACGCCCGCTCAGAGTAACTACTTCACCGTTCCCTGAAATCCCACCACCAGAAACCGTGCCATAGACACGCTGAACGCGGCCGTCCTGATCTGTATATGTCCACTCACGCGGCAGGGTGATCACCGTCGGGCCATCAACGACATCCACCCGGACGAAATCACTCAACACAATCCGGCTTCCATCAGACGAAGCATCAATCGCCGTGAGACCAGGCAGAACCGAAATCACTTCACGCCGGATCAGGACCCACTCGCCACCGACATAACTATAGATGAGAGAATCTTGGCCACCAAAGTCGTATAGGAGCCGCAGTTGTCCATCGCCACTGAAACTCGCATTGACAGAGCTGGTTGAGTCCTCCGGGAATGGGATCAACTCGACCGAGCTCACCCCCACTTCCTCAGCCATAGCGGGCGTTGCCGCGACCAAAACCGAACCAAGAACCAACGATGCCGAGATATGGTGTGAGATGTTCATGACCGATTCATCGGCCATCATCCTCAATCCGAAACAACATCCATCACGATCGTTGCGTCGTGCCCCTTGAGGTACTCGTGGCGCATCCGCACCAGCGGGGTCCGCTCCAGCGACCATTCCAGCAGCAGCACCGGGTCGAAGCGAACCGCCGGCGGCAGCGCGGGCGTGCGATCCTTATTATGCCGCAGCGACAGAAAGTTAAAAATCAGCGTCCCACGCCCGGACTTGGCCAGCGCGTCCCAGAACCGCCCGAGCACACGCACCGCGTCCTCGAAAGGCAGCGTGTTGAGCGAGCCGGAGAACACGAAGACCTCCGCGCCCGCGTCGTTCACCAGCAGGTCGGGCAGCGACTCGTCCGCGACAAAGTCCCCCACCTCGATGAGAGTCCGATCGATCTCCTCGATTTCGATCCGCTCGCGCGCGTGCTCGGCCATCGCGTGCACGCCCTCGAGCCCGATGTATGACTTGGGGAAATCGTTCGGGCGGTGCTTCTGGATGTAGATCGGGAAATCACCGATGCCACAGCCCAGGTCCGCCACGACGCGATCACTGAACCGCCCCATGTCGCACAGCACCCCGAAGCGGGTGTCCTGCGCCTCCCTGCTCATCCACAGTTGCGAATCGAAGCCGGGCCCCTTGCGGCGCGTGGCGTCCTCGTAGGGCTGCAGGTACGAGCGGTCTGGTTTCTTCTTGCCAAGCATCTTCGGCTCCGGGTGCCACTACTCGACGCGAAGCGGCGCAGTAGTGCTCTTGGTCAGTTCAGAAGACACTACTGCGGGGCAAGCCGCGAGTAGTGGCACCCAGAGAGGAGACTAATCAGTCCAGCCGCACCATCTGGGCGAACTCATCAAATCGCTTGTTCACATCGCCGCGGGTGATGCCGCGCATCCGCTCGAGCGAGAAGGATTCCACATTGAAACTCGCCACGATCGTGCCGTGGGCCAATGCCTCGCGGACGGACTCATACGAACCCAGATCGTGCCCGCCGCGTGCGGTCAGTCGCCCCATCAGGCCGCCGGCGAACGAGTCGCCCGCCCCCGTCGGATCGACCACATTCTCCGTCGGGTACGCCGGCAACGCGCAGATCCCGTCGCGGTGCACCAGGATGCACCCGTGCTCGCCCTTCTTGATCACCACGAACCGCGGCCCAAGCTCCAGAAGGTGCTTGCCCGCGCTCACGGGGTTGCGGTGCCCGGTGAACTGCTCGGCTTCGTCGAAGTTCAGGACCAGCCCGTCCACCTTGCCCAGCAGCTGGGTCAGCTCGGGCTTGGCGATATCGATCCAGAGGTTCATCGTGTCCGCCACACTCAGCGTCGGTTCCTTGACCTGCTCGAGCATGCCGATCTGCACCATGGGGTGCGAGTTCGCGAGGAAGACGACCTGCGAATCCTTGAACGAATCGGGCACCGCGGGCGGGGCCTCTTCGAGCACGCCCAGGTCCGTGAACAGCGTGTCGCGCTGGTCCATGTCCTCGTGGTACTTGCCGCCCCAGCGGAAGGTCTTTGACCCCTTCCGGACTTCCAATCCTTCAAGATCGAGGTCCTTGAAGGACTCAAGCGTCTTCATGAACGGCTCGGGGAAATCATCGCCGACGGCCGCCACCATGCGTGTGGGGCAGTAAAACGAAGCCGCTGCCGCGAAGTACACCGCCGAACCACCCAGAAGATCCTCATGACGACCGCCACCCGGTGTTTCCACGGTGTCGATCCCGATCGTGCCTGTCACTATTAAACTCATGCAGGATCATAGGGATCGCACACCCGAGTTGTGCCAGACCCGCCAACAGTCTGTAAACGCATTGCAAACAGAGTACCACCATCGCCCGGAATAAGCGGGAAGAAAGCCGATGCCTTACCCGTGATGATTGTGATCCGGTTAAGAAATCATTAAGCTGGATGCACACCGGCGCGTGAGTGTCATGCGTCTACAGACACGGTGATCGCCCGCGAGGCATCACAAAGCGAAGAGTGGGGTACAACATGTTGAAGAGAAACGAGCGGAACGCTCTGGCGTTCGCGGCGAGCTATGCAATGCTCGCATCGATGGCCCAGGCCGATGTCGGCCCGGGCGAGTGCGACGGCGCGCGCCCGCAGTTCGAGGACGACCGCTACCAGTTGTTCGGAGGTGGCCAGGTCGCCGTCGGCACGCAGTGGCGATTCGACGACGCGCAGGGCGTGCTGACGGCATACGACCTGAGCGGGCAGAGCGTCGCCCCGACCGGGGTCGACTGGCCGGTCAATATCTACAACCACCCGGACTGGGTGCGTTCACGCATGGGGCAGGTGTTCGGCGTCGCCCTCGATGACCTAGGCAACGTATTCACCAGCCACACCGCCATATACATCCAGGACCATATCGGCTCGATCGGCGGGCAGCCGGGTCAGGTGTTCAAGATCAACTCCGTGACCGGCGCGCCGACCGTCTTCGCGACGCTCCCGAACGTGTCCGACCCGAACATCGCCTCGGTCCATGGGCTCAATGAGTCCTACCCCGGGCTGGGCAACCTTTGCTTTGATACGACCAAGCAGGTGCTCTACGTCACGAACTTCGAGGACGGACGCATCTACCGCATCGACGCGAGCGGCGCCTGCCTGAGCACGTGGGACCACGCGACCGCCATCGTATCGGACTGCTCGCCCGAGGCCGGCGACGACGATGGCGTCGTGCCGCTGGGTGAGCGTGTCTGGGCGGTTCAGAGCTTCAACGGGCGTGTGTACTACTCCGTCTGGGCGGAGGACGGCGGCGCACCCTCGGCCACCGCGGACAATGAGATCTGGTCCATCGCGTGCGACGCCAGCGGCGAGTTCGTCGCCGGGACCGAACGCCTCGAGATCACCATGCCGTACCTGTTTGCCGATTACTCGAACCCGGTCGCGGACATCTCCTTCGGCCCAGAGGGGCAGATGATGTGCGCCGAGCGCACCATGTCCACCGAGCTCAACAGCGACGGTTCGGCGGGCCGGTTCAACACCAGCGCCCACGCGTCGCGTGCCCTGGAGTTCGTGTGCGAGAACGAACGCTGGAACCCATCACCCAACAACTTCCTCATCGGCGCGGGCTCGGGCACCAACTCCGCCGGCGGGTGCGACTACTCGTACGGCACCGCGCCCGATGACCGCGTCTGGGTCACCGGCGATGCCCTCCGACTCAACGCGCCCGACAACGTGTACGGCATCCAGGGCGTGCCCCAGAGCGGCGGCAACGTCGCCAACTCGATCCTCATCGACATGGACGCCGACATCATCCAGCAGGACAAGACCGGCATCGGCTCGGTCGAGGTCTCCTGCCCGGGCGATGAAGAGGACCCGTGCGCGACCATCGCCAATGGCGAGATCCTTTGCGATCTCGACGGGTCGGGGAACTACACCTACACGTTCGACCTGACCAACAACTCGGGGCGTGACGTCAAGCACCTGATCATCCTTCCCGACTCGGGCTACAACGTGGTCCCGAGCGGGCTGATCACACTGCCGACCATCCTCCCCGATTCGGGGACGACGCAGGTCAGCATCACCTTCAGCGGCGGTGTTCCCGGCGATGACTTCTGTTTCATCATCTCGCTCAACACCGTGGACTTCGAGGAATGCTGCGTGATCCGGGAATGCATCACCGTCCCCGACTGTGAGTGCGCTCAGATCCACGACGTGGTTGTCGAATCGCTCTGCGACGGCACCGGGTGCTTCACCATGACGTTCGACGTCGACAACCTGACGAGCATCCCGATCTACTACTCATACTTCTCACCGCTCACACCCGCCGGCATCACGATCGACACCGGCAACACCGACCCGGCCCGCTGGGACTACTCACCCGTCGCGCCGCTGGGGACCGAGACCGTCGGCCCGATCACCATCTGCGGTGCGCAGCCGGGCGAGGAGGTCTGCTTCCTCATGACCATGCACGACGAGACGCTCGACGAGTGCTGCTCGATCAAGATCACGGTCATCGTGCCAGAGTGCGAGCCGCAGGGCCTGTGCCCCGCGGACTGCAACGGCGACGGCGTGCTGGACGTCTTCGACGTCTCACTGTTCCTCACCGAGTACATGAATCATGATCCGCGTGCGGACATGAACAACGACGGCTCATGGAACTTCTTCGACGTCTCGCTGTTCCTCCAGTTCTACATGCAGGGCTGCCCATAAACGCTCCTCGCAGCCACTGTTCTCCCACAGCCCGCCGCACGGCGGGCTTTTTTTTCGCACATCCCCCGCAACCCGCGAAGCACACCCCCGTATCACTGTTCATACACAGGAGTGAATATGAACAGTAAAAACCGCCGCATCGCCTCACCACTCGCCCTTTCCGCCGCCATTGCTGTTGCATCGCTCAGCGGGCTGCTCGTCGCCAACAGCAAGGCCCAGGCGCACACCACGCGCACGCAAGCCGCCCCGGAAGCCGAGGCGCTGACTGAGGAGGCCGTCGCCAAGGCCATCGAGGAGTACGTCCGCGCCCGCTACGCCGGCGATGCCGAGACCGCCCAGTCCCGCGTGCACGAAAACATCGCGCGGCGGACCGTGGCCGACACCTACTGGGGGCAACCCAGCGACGAATGGGTACGCCCCTACACCCGCGACCTGCTGGCCTTCTACGCCGACCCCGCGTCCGCCCAGCGCCTCGACAACCCCGAATCCGGGCGGTGCGACATCGAGATCTTCGATATCGAGCAGCGGAGCGCCTCGGCCCGCGTCATCATGGAGGACGCCGTGGATTATCTCCACATGATCCGCGTCAACGGGCGCTGGCTGATCGGCGACTCGGCCGTCATCCTCCTCGACGCCCCGGGCCAGAAGCCCCCCGCGACCTCGAAACGCCACGAAGCGACCATCGAGCAGATCTCGCGCGATTACTGCGTCGGCTTCTACGAAATCGACGGCGACAAGGTCCAGGCAACCTGCCACCCGTTGCTGAGCAAACGCGTCGTCGAGCAGGCACGCCTGTCCGATGGCACCGAGTTCGATTTCATGCGCGGCATCACCTGGGAAGAAATCCGCATCCTCGGCGAGACTTTCAACAAAGAGGGGAACTTCCCCGCCGACGCCCGCTGTGAGGTCGAGATCTACGAGATCCGCGGCAACGTCGCCGCCGCCAAGATGACCGGCAGCGTCTGGTTCGACTACTTCCACCTCATGGAGGTCAACGGCGAGTGGACCATCGTGAACATCATGTTCGAGGGGTTGGACCGCAGCCGCTGGTCGGACGTCTGAGCGGCACGCGCAGGAACGAGCGAGAGAGACCACACCCCTGCTTCCCGGTTTCTGAGGGGCCGGGCGCGCCCGACGCGGGCCACGAGACGCGTCGGGTTTTTTCACACCGCTCCTCAGCGAGAAGCCGCGATCTGAGGGCGACGACTTGCCTCACGCCGCCCGCAGCCGGGGAAGCTCAAGCCCGCCATCCAGCAGTCTGGTGGCGTCCCGTGCGTCAACGGCTCGGCTGAAGTAGAACCCTTGGGCGCAGCCGCACTCCATCGCCTGGAGCTGGACCAGTTGGGAATCGTTCTCGACGCCCTCGGCCACCACGTTCAGGTTCAGGTTGTAGGCCAGCGTGATGATGGCCTGCACCACCGCGCTGAACTCGCGCTTCTCCGTGATGGTCAGCAGGAAGGCACGGTCGATCTTGAGCGTCTGGATCGGGAACTGGCGCAGGCAGCTCAGCGACGAGTGCCCCGTCCCGAAGTCGTCCATCGCCATGCCGATCCCCAGCGACTTGATCCGGTTCATGATCTCGACCGCGTCGATCCGCTCGTCCATCATCGACGTCTCGGTCAGCTCCAGCACCAGGTCCGATGGTCGGACGCCGGTCTGCTCCAGCACCCGCTCGAGCATCGGGATCAGGTCCGGCTGCATCAGCTGCCGACGCGAGAGGTTCACGTTCACCTTGAACGGGCGTGACGGCCCGAGGTTGCGCCGCCAGATCACCGCCTGCTCGCAGGCGCGCACCAGCGTCCACTCACCCAGCGGGATGATCATGCCCGCGTCCTCGGCGATCGGGATGAACTGGTCCGGGGAGATCAGGCCGCTGACCGGGTGATCCCACCGCACCAACGCCTCAAAGCCCGCGATCCGCCCGTCGGACAGCTCCACGATGGGCTGGTACTGCAGGCGGAACTCCTTGTCCATCGCGGCGAAGTCACGCGTCGCGGCGCGGAGCTCGCGCTCGGCATCGAGGCGACGCAGGGCCGCCTGGTGCATCTCCTCGTCGAAGATCTTCACGCAGTTCTTGCCCGTGGTCTTGGCCTGATACATGGCCGCATCGGCATCGCCGAGCATGGCCTCCGCTGTTTCGTACTTCGCATCGCACATCACGAGCCCGAGACTCAGCGTCGAGATCACCTCGTGCCCCTTGAGGCTGTAGGGCTCACGGAACGCATCGATCAGGCGCTCGGCGGTCTCCATCGCCTCTTCGGGTTTCTGCACATCCTCGAGGATCAGCGCAAACTCATCGCCGCCCATGCGGGCCACGGTGTCGACCTCACGCAGCATCGAGCGGAAGCACTCGGCGGCCCGGATCAGCATCGCGTCGCCGATCGCGTGCCCCAGACTGTCGTTGACGTTCTTGAAGCCGTCGAAGTCGCCGAAGAGCACCGCGAAGCTCCGGTTTGGGTCGCGCTTGGCGCAGGCCAGCGCGTAGCTCACACGCTCGGTGAACACCGCCCGGTTCGGGATCCCGGTCAGGCGGTCGTGGTGCGCGAGCACGCGCAGGCGCTCCTGCGCCGCCTTGAGCTCGGAGATATCCGCCAGCGAACCCGCCAGGCGGGTGACCTTCCCTTGCTCGTCCTGGTGCGCGGTTGCCCGGCAGAGCATCCACCGGGATATCCCGTCGGCGTGGGTCATCTCCAGCTCGATATCCAGGAGTTCGGTCTCGCCCTCGCTCAGCTCGGTAATCGCATCGTGGAACTTCGTCAGGTGCCCCGAGACGATCCGACCGAACCACTCGTCGGGCGAGCTGCCGATCGCATCTTCGGCGCAACCGATCAGCTGCTTCCACTGCGGAGCGTAGTACACCTCGTTGGACTCGAGATTCCAGTCCCAGATGCCGTGCTGCGACCCCTGCACCGCCATGCGGAACCGCTCCTCGCTCAGGGCGAGCGTCTCGCTCTGCGCCCGCAGCTCCGCGGTGCGTTCCTGCACCTTCTGCTCGGTTTCCTGATACGCGGTCTCGAGCTGCGCCTGCGAATCCGCGATCGCCATCATCTCGCGTCGTGACACCACGCAGCTGACCGCGAGGAAGATGTCCTCGAACACGACCCACCCGGCGTGCTCAAACGCACGCCACGGGCTGGCCACAAGCACGCCAAACACGGACTCGGGCCAGTAGAAGCCCCGGAGCAGGTGATCCCCGGCGATCACCACGGTCGCCGGCACTAGCACCCGCCAGTCGCGATAGAACGCGAGGAACGCGAGCGAGCCGAAGATGTGGAAGTGCGTCTCGATCCGACCGCCCGTCAGATGGATCAGCAGCGCCGAGAACAGCATCTGAGACACGGCGATCGTGTACCGGGTCATCGCCTCACCACGCCGGAAAATGATCAGCGTCAGCGGCATCACACACAGCATGGCCCCGAGCAGCAGCCCCGCCCAGACATGGATATGCACCGAGCTCTCGCTGCCCGCCCAGGTCCGCGGCGTCAACGTCAACGCCGCAACCACGGCCCCGACGAACTGCAGCACGAAGAGCACACCGAACATCACATCCGTGCGTCGATGAACCCGCGCTTCCGCCTCGCGGAACAGCAAGCCCGCTCGATCAGTCGTTGTTGCCTGCATCGCAGCTCCCTTCGCCGCAGACCGCGACCGATATGTGCATCCGGTTTGTGTGCATCGCAAAGAACATCAAGAATCACCGCTCCATGGCATGAGAAACAGTTTCCCCATCGAAAGAAACTCGGCTCGATCATCGCCGGGATGCAATCGAAGTAGGGAGTCCGACGCACCACACACCATCTGCCTCAACTTTGGGTGTACCGCCCCAGCAACCACTCAACGATGCTCGGCTTCGATGGTTCGATAACCACGCGCGGCAGGGTTGTGCGCGCGGACCTGGATCCAGCTCTTGTCAGAGTGGGACGATCCATAACGGGTCTGATTCAAGAGACGTATACACAACAAAAGAGCGTAAGTCGTGCTTCGATCTCAACAGAAACACATGCTCACAGCTTCATCTGTTGCACGACCACGCCCCAATCACGGAGATTGATCGGCGGGTTCGGACACCCTCGCGCGTGATGGCCAAGGGCCATTTCGCTTCACATTCACGAACGTGGTCCCATCAAAGCGGAAGAGCCCGCCTGAGCATCCGATCCAGAGCACGCCATCCTTGTCCTCGTAGAACTCCTGCACATGCCCACGTGCGGGGAAACCATTGATCATCAGGCCGTGATCCTCACGGAACGCCGTGAAGGCCTTCCCGTCATAGCGTACTGCCCCCATACCGAGTGTCGAGAACCACATGTTGCCCGATCGGTCCTGAAAGATCTCGTAGATGCGGTTGTTGCTCAGCCCGTCCTCTTTCGTCAAGCTCGTCCATACACCATCTGCGAGGTAGCTCACACCCCGGCCATCGGTGCCAACCCAGATCCGTCCCTGGCGATCGGCATGGATCGATCGCACATCGTTGCTGACGAGGCCGTTCTTCGTGCTGTAGCTCGTGAACGACTCGCCGTCGTATCGATACACGCCTTTTCCAGCCGCAGCGAACCAGAGATGGCCATCCCCATCCTCGGTCATAGCAAAGACCACGCCCGGAGAGAATCGAGATGAACGGCTCTCAACCTGTGCTTCGGGCAGCGGGAGCGGGACAAACGACGTCCCATCAAACGAACACACCCCGCGATGCGTACCAGCCCAGATCGTCCCCGACCGATCCTCCATGAGACTCCACACCTGGTTGTCGCTCAGGCCGTGCTCGGTCGTGTAGTTCGTAAACTTGCCCGAACGCAGACGGCTGACCCCGCCGTCGGTCGCGAACCACATATCGCCATCGCTGCCTTGCACGATCCCGCGCACGGCGTTGCCGCCGAATCCATCCCGCATGGTGAAGAACGTCAGCGATTCCCCATCAAAGCGGGCAACACCATCATCGTTCGTGCCAAACCAATAGATGCCTGCACCATCCTGAAACACCTCGCGCACATAGTCGCTGATCTGCCCAGACGCACGAATGGTGTCCCCCGGATCGCTATGGCTCGCGCCCTGTGCCCTGGCAAAGACACACGCACAACCAAAGAGAAACAAAGCGAGGAACGAAGTATGAATTCGCATAACTCGATCAATGCATTTGAACATCAAAGTCGTTCTCCGCAACTCTTCACTCAATCTGCCAGCATGCAAGGACAGTCAGGGCTGCCCCAACTCCACCACCGGCACCCACTCTAGCCAATCCTCATCCGCCCCGTCCTCAAGCTCGAAGCTCGCGCCGGACTTGACGCGTTCACCTCGCTTGCTCTCACGCTCAGGCGTCGCGAACGAGATCGAGGCCTGGAGCAGCGCATCGAGCGAATCGGCCTCCACGCTCAGACCCGTGAACAAGCCGAAGTCGAACCCGACGCCACCGGCACGCCAGAACCGGGTCTCCGTGTGCACCAGCGGGGCGTAGCGCGGCTCGATGTCGATCGTCACCAGCACGCCAGTCGCGTCGTTGCTCAGCACCGCGTCCCGCACCTCGCCTACGCGTATCTCGCGATACAAGACCGGGCTGCCAGCGCTCAGGTTGCCCAGGCGATCGCTCCGCAGCGTCAGTCGCAGCGCGTCCTCGTCCGCCCGCGCGATGCGCGGCGGCGCGTCAAGCGCCACAAACGAGCCCACGCGATTCCCTTCCGGGTCGCCCGGTTGCAGGGCGATGTACTGCGGGCCGACCAGCGTCTCGAGCCCCGCGATGCGCTCCAGACTCACTTCCGGGCGAACGACCCAGAACGACGTGCCCTCCACCGCGAGCCCCGCCGCGTCCGGGCGCAGCTCGGCGGTCACCGACACGGACTGCAGGTCCGCCGTCAGCGCCATGTCCCGGACCACCCCCACGGTCACGCCCCGGTGGATGATCTCGCTGCCCGGCTCCAGCCCGCCGGCATCGCCAAAGACGATGGTGACCATCGGGCCGCGGTCGCGCATGGTCTGCGACCACACGAGATACCCAACGACCGCCAGCGCAAAGACCGGGACGATCCAGACGCTGGAAACCCGCCGGCGCTTGATGACGGCCGTCGGGATCGACTCCGCCTGATCCGGGTGTTTAGGCTTGGCTCCTGGCTCAGTCATTCGCTTCCTCCCAGATCGCGTGCGGGTCGAAAGCCGCCGACGCGAGCAGACTCAGGATCACCACCACACCGAAGGTCACCACCCCGGGTCCGGGGGTGACCTCCACCAAATCCCCAAGCTTGACCACCGCGACCAGGATCGCCACCAGCAGCACGTCCACCATGCCCCATCTTCCGATGAGCTCGATCAGGCGGTAGGCCCGCGCCCGGTCCTGACGCGCGATCAGCCCCTGCCCCACGCAGAGCCCGAAGATCAGGGCGAGCTTGCCGATCGGGGCGACCACCGAGAACAGCAGCACGGCCAACCCCACAAACAGGTGCCCCTCCGCCAGCAGCGCCACTGTCCCCGACCAGATCGAGGCGTGGGACTCGTGCCCCAAGCGTTCGATCTGCATCACAGGGAGCCAGAGCGCCAGCGGGTAGAGCAGGAGCGCCGCGAACGCCAGGGCGGCGGCCCGGTTCGTCGATCGCGGGTGGATGCCGTGGCGGATGACGGCATGACACCTTGTGCAGCACGCCACCGAACGATTCCCAACCGCAGGTATTTGATGGACCAACCCACAGCAGTGGCATGCGCCGAGTTGATATGGATCGTGCGCTGGCATCGCCTCCATCATACGAAGATTCTCAGATGGCGTTTCACTGATTTGCTTGCGCAGATCTGTGCCGGGTGAGCGGTTTCTTCACGCAGGGAAAAATTTCGCGGCCCTGTTGCATGCAAGTTTCACAATTCACCCGGGGGCTCTTTGCGGACCACTATGGCTGTTTAGATTCGGAATAATCCATTTGTCGCATCGGTTCTGACGGCGATAAACGCCACTTTAACGACGTGGGTGCTCGAGCGTGCTGAAACCGATCGCGCTTTCGCTGCGAAGTTGTGTGTGCTGAGCAAGACAACGCTCGGCGACAGATGGGGACGAGCCGAACCGTTCGGTTCATCCAATGACGCAACTGGAAATAAGCCCACTGGGAGGGCCACAGCCCCCCTGAGGCGCGATCGCTGTCGACTCGATGAGTCGCAGAGCACAACGAAGAGGAGACTGGACGGTTGGGAGTATGACTCGTTGATGACGGATCACATCCTCGGCGAAGAGGGAACCGCCGAGGACTTCGGCCGCCCGGTGCGGATGGGGCATCGGGCGGCCACAACGAGACTCCCTGACATCATCGTCGGCACTTCACGAGCGCAGCCGACGGTGATCTACAACGAGGGTGCCGGGGGGCGGTGGATGCCTGAACTTCCCCTGTGTCGGCGTCGTGGATCGCTCCCCGGCTCACCCCCGTTTTTCCCCGCGTCACCGGCGCCGGGTGGGCCAATCCTCCAGCGGATGGGATCTTCCCTCCGCATCGGCGAGGAACCAGACTTTGTCCTTGGGGCGGATCGTCATCGTCCCCAACCGTTCCAAGGGCGGGCCCGATCGGGTGGAGTACACCCGATCGGCGTCTTCGAGAGGACGAGGCGAGTCGTCATGACGAGCCAACTCCAGATGCCGGGCATGGGAAGGCGAGAGCCCGTGTCCGGTTTTTTCATGCGCAGAAAAAAGGCCGGGCATCGATGCCCGGCCTTCTGCGTTCGTGCTGCTGGCGCTGATTACGGCCCAGGCGAGAAGCCTTTGACGCCGGGCGTGCGAATCCGCAGATCCATGAGCACCAGGTCGTCGTTATCGAGATCGAAATCGCCGTCCATATCAAAGATCTCGAGCCCGGGCGTGATCGGGTTGCCCGGCCCGGTCCGGCTGATGATGGCGGTGTAGAGCTCGAAGTAGTCGATCCGACCGTTGCCGTTGGGATCGCCGAGGCGGTTCTCCGGCCAGAGCGTCCAGGTCTCGTTCGCGGGCGCGTTCGTCAGGTCGCGGATCGTGTTGCCCGGGTAGATCACGCTGAGCGTGTCCACGGTGTCCGACTGGCCGAGGCCGAAGTGCACGGTCATCTCTGACGAGGTCTTGTAGTTGGTGCCCGCCCGGACCTGGCGGACCTGCGGGATGCCGTCGTGGACGATATCGACGCAGGCGCCGATGGCGTGCTGGTTGAGCTCGCCCTGGTTGCCGACCACGTTGAAGCGGACCCAGTTGTTGCTCGCCGCATCGGGGGAGTTGTTGATGTAGAGGTGGACGCGTCCGCCGTTGGTCCCGACGAGCATGTCGATGTCGCCGTCGCCATCGATATCGCCCTCTGCGACGCAGTACACCGGCGCGGTCGTGCCCACGCCAGCGCTGGCGGCCTCGTCGACCATGGGCCAGTCCGCCATGTCCGCGCCTCGGTACAGGCGGTTCGCGCCGTCGGCAGCGGGCAGCGGGCCCTGATGGTTGCAGACGTAGGTATCGAGGAAGGTGTCGTTGTCAAAGTCCGCGAAGAACGTGCCCCAGCCGATCTCGTAGGAGCCCACACCCGCCGCGGCGGTCTCGTCGTTGTACTCCCCGGCGATCGGGTCGTACACGAAGAGCTTGTTGCCCTGCTGGATGTTGGTGAGGTACATGTCGTAGTAGCCGTCGTAGTTCAGATCCCCCACCGCGATGCCCATGCAGTCGATGTACGCTGCCGAGTTGGTCTGCGTGGTCACCTCGGTGAATGCGCCGCCGTCGTTGCGGTAGAGGCGGTTCTTCCAGAACCCGCCCGAGCCCTTGTCGGTGCCCAGGTAGAGGTCGTCGTCGCCGTCGCGATCGAAGTCGAAGAACGCGCTGAGCAGGGTCGGGTCGCCCTCGGCGTCGATGTTCAACGCCTCGGCCTGGTTCGTGAATGTCCCGTCGCCGTTGTTGATGTACATGGCGTTGCTGCCGGGGTGGGCGTTGTGCCCGGTGCGGACCGAGACATACAGATCGAGGTGCCCGTCCTGATTGATATCGCCCCAGCACGCCCCCATGTTCGGTGTGTTTGGATCGACGATGCCCGCGCTGACCGCGACGTCGGTGAACGTAAAGTCGCCGTTGTTGCGGTAGAGGCGTGAGTTCGTGTACCAGCCAGAGAGGAAGATATCGATGTCGCCGTCGTTGTCGTAATCGGCGGCGGCCATGCCCGAGGACATGCTCATGAAGACGAAGCCGGCGGTGAACGATCGGTTGGTAAAGTTGCCGGAGCCGTCATTCTCATAGATGCCGAAGCTGCCGGTGGAGCCGCCCGAGACCACGATATCGAGGTCCCCGTCGTTGTCGAGGTCGCTCATGAGCATCCCCGCGCCGTACTGCTGGAAGTTGATTCCGATTGTGAAGTGAATACCCCGTGCGACGGCTTCCTCAGAAAAACTCAGCGGCGCGGCACTCGCCACCCCGCACGCAGTCCCCAGAAGCACCAACGCCTTGGTCAGCACACGCTTACGAACATCACGCGAACGCATGATTGATCTCCTCTCCCTTGTGGGCACAGGGCACCACAAAACCCGCACTCGATATCCGCCGGAAACAATGCCGATGGACATTCACGCCCGCGTAACCCGATTCTGGTTCCACGTGGGTGTTATTCCCCTCCGCATCCCAAGATACTGCAAGTCTCGGTCGCACAAAAGAGGGCAGAACCCAAGATACGCTGAAATTCAGCGGATCCGGGTTTCCTGCACAGATTCAGCACCCTCAGGCGTATGCAGCGGCTCGCCCGGGTACTGGGTTAGCGGACGCTCGGGTTCAGGATGCCCTCACCCATCAGCTGGATGTCGTCCGAATCGATATCGAAATCGCCGTCCATATCGAAGATCTCGTTGCCGGGACTCAGGGTGACCCCTGGGCCGGTGCGGGCCAGCATGGCGGCCCGGATCTCATCGACGGAGATGATGCCGTCCATATCTACATCGCCCAGCCGATCGGGCGTGTAGAGGGTCCATTCCTGATTCACAGGCACGTTCCTGATGATGCGCATCTGGTCTCCCGAGATGTACATGCGGACCTCGGTGATCTTCTCGGCGTCCGCGAGCCCGTAGTGCAGGGTGAACTCGTCCTGGGACTTGTAGTTCGTGCCGGACCGGACCTCGCGGGTCTGGGTCTTCCCTTTGGCTTCGACTTCCACGCACGCGCCCACGCACTGCTGGTTGGCCTGCGTGCCCTCGACGCGGAGACGGACCCAGTTGTTCTTCCCGGCATCGACGGAGTTATTGATGAAGAGGTTGACGCGCCGGTTGGTGTTGCCCACGAGCATATCGAGGTCGTTGTCGCCATCAATATCGCCCACGGAGACGCAGTAGACATCCCAGAACACATCGACGCCCGCCTCGGGTGCCTCATCGACGAGCGGCCAGTCCGCGACGTCCTTGCCCCGGTAGAGGCGGTTGGCGCCCTGGATGTTGCACACGTAGGTGTCGAGGTGCGTGTCGTTATCGAAGTCCGCGAAGACCGTGCCCCAGCCGACGCGCAGGCTCTCCATCCCCGACGCGGCGGTGTCGTCGCGGAAGGTCAGGTCCCTGTTGTTCATATAAAGGATGTTGCCCTGCATGATGTTGGTCAGGTACATATCGAAGTGCTGATCGAAGTCGAGGTCGCCCACGGCGATCCCCATGCAGAAGATCCACGCCTCGACCCCGGCCTCGTATGTCGCGTTATAGAAGGTACCGTCGCCGTTGTTGCGGTAGAGCTTGTTGTGGAGCATCAGCCCGTCGGTGGTGCCCTTGTCTGTGCCGATGTAGATGTCGTCGTCGCCGTCACGGTCGTAATCGAAGAACGCGGGCAGGCAGGACGGATCGCCCGGGGCGTGCACGCCCAGCGTGGTCGCGACGTCGGTGAACGTGCCGTCGCCGTTGTTGTGGTAGAAGTGGTTCTCGATCTCCACATTGTCCGTGAACGTGCGGACCGCGCAGTAGAGATCAAGCCAGCCGTCCTGGTTGTAGTCGCCCCAGGCCGCGGCCATCGAGGGGGCGCTGAGGTTCACGCCGGCTTCCGCGGCCACGTCCGTGAAGGTCATGTCCCCGTTGTTCCGGTAGAGCTTGCTGGGCTCGAACCAGCCCGGGACGTGGATGTCCAGATCGCCGTCGTTGTCGTAATCGGCGGCCGACAGGCCCGAGGCGTTGATCATGGGCGCGAGCCCGGACCCCGGCGACCGGTCTGTGAAGTACCCGCTGCCATCGTTCTCGTAGAGCCCGAACGCACCGCCGAGCCCGCCCGCGATGAGGATATCGAGATCCCCGTCGTTATCGAGATCGACGAGCATGTTGCCCGCGCCGACCTGGTGGTAGTTGAACCCCAGACGGAACGGCACGCCGCGTACGACGGCTTCGTTTGTGAAGTTCAGCGGCTCGGCTGCGAGCGGCGAAACCAGCCCGGATCCCAGAACAGCCGCTATGACACCGCACCGGCTCAGCTGCCGACGACGAGGCGTCTGTGCAGGCAAAAACGTGAGTACGGACCGGAACTCTCCATCGACCTCTCGATTCAACATCTTCTCACCCCTGATCGCGCAGCCCCCGCTACGCTGTGTGTGCCCCAAGAACGGGCAGGGTCGAAGAATCGCCCCCGCCGTTGACCCAAGATAACAAAGTACTGCCGCGTTCGGAACAGAAATTTCCCCGAACCTCACATTCTTCATCCAGGTATCACCCTGCCCGCACGCGCGGGGGCGTTCAGGCGGGGGTGCGGCTCAAATTCGGGGTTTGCTGTCCGGAATTCCATAAAAGCGGGTAGAGTTTACGATGAATGCATGAAATCCCCTGATCGGGATTCCCAATGAACTCATCCGCCAAGGCCGCGGCGACATCGCCTGCGGCAAAAACGGATCTGGAGCTCGAGATGGAAGACATCGTCCGCGAAATCATACAGAAGGAAGAACTCTTCTTCGTCCTCGTGATCGCTGGATCGATCACGATCGTGTCCGTCTTCAAGGCGCTGACGGGCATGGTGTCACGACTGGCCCATGAACGCACACGCCGAGAGATCGCGGCGTACATCGCCGAGGGCTCCATGTCGCCTGAGCAGGGCGAGCGTCTGCTCGCGGCCGGGAAGCGGAACAACGGCATCAACATGTGCGGCTGAGGCCACCAAACTACAGGGGGAAACATGGTGGAAACCATCCTTCAAAACATCACCGGCGACCGTGGTATGTTCACCATCTTCATCATCTTCGGGATGGGTGGGCTGATCGCCATCATCGGGATCGTCTTCGGATCGATCAAGAGCACCGCGGAAACCAAGGAGCGCGAGAAATCACGCCGTGAGATCGCCGCGTACATCGCCGAGGGCTCCATGAGCGCCGAGGACGGCGAGCGTCTGCTCAAGGCGGGCAACCCCAAGACCGCGAGCGAACTCGCGCACGAGCAGCAGGCACGCCACGCGTAAGCCCAGCACCAACAAACCAGCCAGGAATCATCCCCGATGGAAGAGATCATCCACAACATCACGAGCAACTCCGACAGTTTCACCATGTTCCTGATCTTCGGGGTCGGCGGGACGATCGGGGGGATCATCGCGGTGACGGCCATCGTCCTCGGTACGCGCCAGAACGTGCGCATCGCCCGCGAGCGAGAGCAGTCCCGCCGTGAGATCGCCGCGTACATCGCGGAGGGCTCCATGACCCCGCAGGACGGCGAACGCCTGATGAACGCGGGCGAGAAGAAGTCCACGAACGAGATGGTCTTTGAGTCACGACCGGCCCACGCCTGAACCCCCTGAACCCAATGTGTGAGATACACGCCATGGAAGACATCCTTCACAACATCACCAGCGACGAGGACATGTTCATCCCGACGGTGATCTTTGTTTCGGGGACCGTCATCGCGGTTGTCGCGATCGTCTTCGGCGCGGTCAAGCGGATGGTCGTGAGCTCGAACGTCGAGAAATCCCGGCGCGAGATCGCGGCGTACATCGCCGAGGGGTCCATGACGCCGGAGGACGGCGAGCGCCTGCTCAAGGCGGGCAAGATCGAGAGCCGGTGCGGCTAGGCCCGCCCGCGTGACGCGATCACCAGCCCACGCAACACCTCAGCGACCGACCACGCCTGCGCAGGACAGCCCTGCGGGGCGTGTTTTTCGTCAACGCCCGGCTCCGCGTCGTAGATCTCGTGGATCGAGCCCACGCCGTCCGTATCCATCACCGCTGCGAGCGATACAAGGTGGTCGATCACGTCCTTGCGTGCCGTGTCGTCGAAGGCGCGTACCCGGAGCTTGGTGTCCGCGTAGGCGCCGATGAGCCAGGGCCAGACCGTGCCATTGTGATAGGCGCGGTCCCGGTCGGTCATGGATCCGCGGTAGTGGGCCTGATACTCCGGGTGATCCGCGCTGAGGGTGCGCAGCCCGACGGGCGTGAGCAGGTGGCGCTCGACCGCGTTGAGCACGTCGCGGGCGATGTGATCCGGGAGGCGCACGCCCGGGAGCGACGTCGCGAAGACCTGATTGGGGCGGCACTCATCGCTGCGCCGCCAGCTGAAGCTGCGGACGGCGTTGTGCGGGATCAGGCAATCGACCAGCCCGCCGTGTGGTCCGGCGGTCATGGTGCGGACGATGGACTGCTCCGCCCGGGTGGCGCGAGACTCGAGCTCGTCGGCGCGGAGCGCCTCGATCGATCCCATCGCGGTGCGTGCACGCAGGGCGTTGATCCAGAGCGCGTTGATCTCGATGGGCTTGCCGTGGCGGGGGGTGAAGGCGACGCCGTCGCGGAGCGCGTCCATCCATGTCAGCTGGGTGTGCGCATCGCCGCAGCGGACCATGCCGTCGTGCGGGTCCGTGGCGATCTTGTTGATCGTGCCCCGTGCGTACGCCTCAAGGATGTCGTCGCACGCCTCGATGAGCCCCCGTTCGAGGGGCTTGCCCGAGGCGATCGACCATGACCGGCACGCGTGGATGAACCAGAGCGGCGCATCGACGGTGTTGAAGTGGGCCGGGCCCGCGTCGTCATCGAAGCGGTTGGGGATCAGCCCGTGGGCCCGTGCCCGCGCGAAGGTGGTGAGGCAGGCGTGGGCCTCGTCGAACCGCCCTGTTGTAAGCAGCAGCCCCGGAACGCAGATCATCGTGTCGCGTCCCCAGTCGCTGAACCACGGGTAGCCCGCGATGACCGAGGTCGACGCGGACTCGGGGAACACGCGATCGACAACGAAGTCGTCGGCGGCCGATGCGAGTCGTGCGATGGTTCCGCGCAGCACCGGATCGCGCGGATCGCCCGCCTGATCCAGCGCGTGGTCGATCGAAGAGCGGACGCGCGTCTTCCGGCGCGTCTCGCACCCGCCAAGGTCGAGCGCTTTGTCATCGAGCGAGGCCTCGATCGCGACATGCTTCGTCGAACGCGGGTCGAGCTCGACGACGAACCGGACCGGGCTGAGCAGGTCCTCGGTGTCGCTCTGCCCGCGCCGGGTCTCGTGCTCGTAGCGCACGCCCCGCCAGATGCTCGGTTCGTGGTGTGCGCTCAGGTGGACGCCCCGGATGTGCAGGGCCGCGCCGAGCCCGTCGCGGTGGACAACCACGCCCTCGATCGCGGGCTGGGCGATCGGATCGAAGCGGAATTGATCGAGCGACAGCGTCCCCGGGTGGTTCAGCTCGTGGAAATCGCGCATCGCGACCAGCGGCGAGAGCGTCAGCGTCATGGGCTCATCGAGGTCGGCGCTGAGTATGCCCGACTCGATCTCGTACTCGATTCGGCACGCGTTTGCGCGGTCGAGGAGCGTGAGGGTCTTGCGGACCCGGACCGTCCCGATCTGCGACGGGATGGTGTGATCCCAGGTGCACGAGCCGACGCCCTTGGTGAAGGCGGCGAGGGTCGGCGGCGGCGCGGGGCGGGCGGCGGCGCTCGAGAACCGGAAACGGGTGAGGCGTGTGTCGTGGTGACAGCCGCACGAATCGCCCAGCGGGATGTGCAGGTGCTCGTCGATGGCGCTGAGCATGAGCGCACGCCGAACGGGCGGGGCGAGCGAGGCGGCGAGCAGCCCGTGGTATCGCCGCATCGGGGTGGCGTCGGCGCAGCCCATCGCGAACCCGCCCCGGGCATCCGCAAGAAGCCACTCGAGCGCGGCGTGGTCCGGATCGGGTGAGCCGGGCGTAAACTCGATGGGGTGCTCGGGGAGGTCCACGGTCGTGTTTTCGGGCAGGTCCAAGGGCATCTGCAGGCAGGATAGCCAGAATCGCGCACAGATGCGGACGATCCGGTAGACACGGGGGTATCAGGGTGGGATACTCTCTCATGGAGACCATCGCGAAAACTGAATCGTCCCGGAACGCCACCGCCGCGAGCACCACGCAGCCCTCGGCGGGCGATGTCGCGTCATCGAAGATCGTGATGGACGGCATCACGTTCGACGACGTGCTGCTGATCCCCCAGTCCTCGAGCGTGATGCCCGCCAACGCGAACACGGCGACACGCCTGACGAAGGACATCACCCTGAACATCCCCATGGTGTCCGCGCCGATGGACACGGTCACCGAGTCCGAGCTCGCGATCGCCCTCGCGCAGGAGGGCGGCATCGGGATCATCCACAAAAACCTCGATGTAGAGACCCAGGCCCGCGAGGTCGCGAAGGTCAAACGCAGCGCCAACGGCGTGATCACCGACCCGATCACGCTGGGCCCCGATGACCCGATCTCCCGCGCGATGGAGCTGATGCTCGAGCACAACGTGTCGGGCTTCCCCATCACGGAGGACGGCTCGGTGGACCTGCGCTCCAAGGGACGGGTGCTGGGCATCCTGACCCGGCGCGACCTCAAGTTTGCCCAGAACCAGAACACGCCCATCCGCGACGTGATGACGAGCGAGAACCTCGTCACCGCGCAGGCGGGCACCACGCTCGGGCAGGCCGAGGGCATCCTCAACGAGCTCAAGGTCGAGAAGCTGCTGCTGCTCGACGATCAGGGCTGCCTGGCCGGGCTGATCACGATGCGCGACATCGAACGCCAGAGCCAGTTCCCCAACGCCTGCATGGACGGGCGCGGTCGCCTCCGCGTGGGCGCGGCGGTCGGGCCCAACCAGTTCGAACGCGTCGAGGCGCTCATCGAGGCCGAGGTCGATGTCCTGGTGGTCGATACCGCCCACGGGCACTCCGCGCCGGTCATCGACACCGTGCGTGAGATCAAGCGGCGTTACGACATCGGGGTGATCGCGGGCAACATCGCGACGGGCGAGGCGGCGATCGCGCTGGCCGAGGCCGGGGCGGACGCGGTCAAGGTGGGCATCGGGCCCGGCTCGATCTGCACGACGCGCGTGGTCACGGGCGTGGGCATGCCGCAGGTCACCGCGGTGATGAACGCCGTCGAGGGGCTCCGCTCGATCAACTCCGACGTCACGGTCATCGCCGACGGCGGCATCCGCCTCTCTGGCGATATCGCCAAGGCCATCGGCGCCGGCGCCCACTGCGTCATGATGGGCTCGCTGTTCGCGGGGCTCGACGAGTCGCCCGGTGAGCTGGTGATCTCCGGCGGGCGGCGCTACAAGTCGTACCGCGGCATGGGCTCCGAGGGCGCCATGAACGCGGGCAGCGCCGATCGCTACCGCCAGGCGGAGAAGCTGCTCTCGGGCGCAAAGGAGCAGCAGAAGTTCGTCCCCGAGGGTGTCGAGGGGCTCGTGTCCTACCGGGGCAAGCTGGCCGAGTTCGCCTACCAGCTCGTGGGCGGGCTGCGGTCCGCCATGGGCTACTGCGGCTGCGCCACGATCGACGAGATGCGCACCAACGCCCGCTTCGTGAAGGTCTCGGGCGCGACGGTCATCGAGAACCACCCGCACGACATCAAGATCACCAAAGAATCGCCGAACTACACCCACGCCCAGCTTTGAGCCCACGCTCGGGGTGCCTGTGCTCACCCAGCAGGGGCGCGGTGCGGCTTTCGAGTGCTTTGAACCCAGTTCTGTGGCACGCGTGCGCAAAGACCGCATTGTGCGGCAATGGAGCAGGTACGGGCACCCCCGATATCCGTAGTCCGGGGTCCGCAATGTGCCATTTCGGCAGGCGTGAAACATGTTGAGCCGATGAACCAATGACCGTGTTCGGCAGTAGAATATGGGCTGAAAACGCGTTTCCCCGGGAGGCATATCGCAATGAGTATTCTCCAGTCACGTAACCCCGCGATGCGGGTCCTTGAAAACGAAGACGTCCTGACGGTCGAACGCCAGAGCGTGATGACGCTCGGCGGCACCGTCACCGCGACGGGCATCCTGCTGTCGATCGTTGCCGTCGTTGGCGTGCTCGTCTGGCAGGCGATCAACAGTGCCGCGGTGATCTCCCCGACAGGTGGGGTCTCGATGCCCGCATGGGCGTGGCCCGCCCTGATCGGTTCGATGGTCGCCGGGCTCGTCATCTCGCTGATCATCGCGTTCAAGCCGAAGTCCGCGCCGTTCCTCGCGCCGGTGCACGCGGTGCTTGAGGGTGTGTTTGTCGGTGCCGCGACCTTTGTGATCCCGATGCAGTTCGTGCCGATGCAGGCGGACGGCACCAACCCGAGCGCGATGCTCGCGCTGCAGGCGGCGGGTGCGACGCTCGCCATCGCCGGCGCGATGCTCGCCGGCTACGCCAGCGGCATCCTCCGCGTGGGCCCGCTGGTGCAGAAGATCATGGTGACCATGCTCATCGGCCTCCTCGGCTACACCGCGCTGCTCTGGATCCTCTCCTTCGTCGGTGTTGGTATCTGGAACGGCTACGCGGACACCGGCATGATGGGCATCGGTTTCACGGTGCTCTGCGCGGGGCTGGCGAGCTTGTTCCTGCTGCTCGACTTCCAGTACATCGAGGCGGGCGTGCAGCAGCGTGCCCCCAAGTACATGGAGTGGGTCGGCGCGTGGGGCCTGATGGTCACCCTCGTGTGGCTCTACATCGAGCTGCTCCGCCTGCTC
>CAXREY010000009.1:0-48533 GCA_964229845.1 Phycisphaerales bacterium UBA1924 | reverse complement strand
GTGCAGGTCTCGCACGGGTGATGAAAAGAAGACACGCACGGTTTGTTATCGGCACCATGTGCCGAGGGTTTCGGCCCATCGCAGCACCTCGGTGACTGCCCAATCATGACCCCCACGAGACTCGGCGCTTGGCCTTCGGGCTGAGTGCCGGGTTTTTCTTTGTGCATACTCAGCGCGTCGCGGCACCACACAGGCACGAAAAAAGCACACCCGAGGGTGTGCTTTGTGGGCAGCATGTGCACCGTCTTGATTACGGGCCTTCGTCCTCGTGATCATGATCGTGGCCCATCATGTCGTGGGCCGCGTCTTCGAGATCCTCAAGGTTCTCTTCGATCACGTTGGTGTAATCGATTTCCGTGTCGGCTGGGAGCTTCTCGATGCGTGTGATAAACCACGCGGGCGCCGAGCCGCCGCCCCAGTTGACGGTGAAATCGAACTCGACCTTGTCGCCCACGCTGTAGCCATCGAGGCTGACATCGTCACCCAAGGGGAAGGGCATGGACATGGAGCGCATCCCGGCGATCCCGTCGGGCGTCACGCTGATCGTGCCGTCCTTGGTCTTGAAATCACGGATCTGTTCGTGGCGGATCTTGAGTTCGCTGTTGGGCACGTTGGGGTCCGGGAGCGATGCGATCTCGCCGCGGATGCCGCTGTACGTGTCGGGCTGGCGGTCCTCGTCCCCGTGATCGTGGTCGTGGTCATGGCCATCGTGATCGTGGTGGGCGTGCGGATCGGACTGTGGCGCGTCGCTGCTCGGGTTCTTGTCGCTGCAGGCGACGAGCGCGAGCCCCGCGATCAGCGCGATCGCGCCGGGTGTGATCATGCTCTTCATGCGTGTCCTCCTTGCGGTGGGCGGTTGTGCCTGGGTGTCAGCAATATGGTAGTCTCGTGCTGAGACGACATGAAAAAACCCGCTCGCTCGAGCGGGCATGTTTCTTCAATCGCTTTCGATCGCTCGCGGGCGGTCAGGCCTTCTCGACAGAGAGGAACTGCTCGACGGACGAGAGGTCCGGGGCGATGTCGTGCGTGAAACGCATCGACCAGGTGTTGCCCTGCTCGCAGATCGCGATCTTCGCGGCCCTCTCACGCGAGTACCACATGCGGCCGCCGCGGATGTACGCGTGCATGCGCTGACGACGCATCCGCTGCGCACGAGCCAGGCCACGCTTGATGTCGGGATCGCGACGCATCAGGCGTGTGATGGTGTCGCGTGAGCCCTTGTTGCTTGGCACCTTGCTGATGGTGCACTTGATCGTGTCGCCGGCGTTGAGTGTGTCGATCATGACGCTGCCTCGTACTGATTCATCTCGCGGGTGCAGGTGCGCCGGGTGATCCGGTAAGCAATTGCGTCCGCAGGGGTTGCGAGTCTCTGTCTCCGCACGGCTCTGCGCTGCGCGGGACGACAAGTTTAGCCGGGAAATTCATTTGGTCCACCCTCACCCCTACACTACTCATCCAACGAGAGAAGAAGACAGGCAGAGGAGCGCCGATGTCCCAGACCCCACCCGAACAACCCGCCCAGCCCCAGTTCGACCCCAGCGCCACGCACCAACAGAGCCCCAAGCTCCGCAACATCCGCGGCGTCCCGGTCCCCGTCAACGGGCCAGAGGGCAAGAAAATCACCATGCTCGGGCTCGCAGATGCCCAGCAGATCTCCACCAAGATGGTCGTCACGCACCCCGCCTTCCAGTCCGTGCTCCCCATGATGGACGGCTCACGCGACCTCGATCAGATCATCTCCGAGGTCGGAAAGGGGCTCCAGCGTCCCATGCTCGAGCAACTCGTCGCCCAGCTCGACGACGCCGGGCTGATCTTTGGGCCCAACTTCGATGCCCTTGCCAAGAAGATGCAGGACGACTTCGACGCCAATGACACCCTCCCCCCCGGATCCACCGCCCAGATGGCGGACCTGCTGGTGGCCCAGGCGCTCGGTGAAGAAGCCACGGACGAGCAGAAGAAGGAGATGGGGCCCCAAAAACTCGCCGAACAAATTGATGCGTGGATTGACGACGCGCTCAAGGATGCGGAAACACCCAGTCTTGAGGCGCTGCCGGCCGGAATCATCGCCCCACACCTCGATTATGTGCGGGGCTGGATGAACTACGCCCACATCTACGGTCGCATGCGCGTGGTCGACCGCCCGGACCGGATCGTGATCCTCGGGACCAACCACTTCGGGCAATCCACCGGTATCTGCGGCTGTGACAAGGGGTTCGAAACGCCGTTCGGTGTTTGTGAGCTTGATGCTCAGCTCCTGGAGTCGCTCGGGAGCGCCCTCGGACAGGACCAGGCCCAGCAGATGCTGGCGAACCGCTTCGATCACGAGAACGAGCACTCCATCGAGCTGCACATCCCGTGGATCCAGCACGTCTTCGGCAAGGACGAGAACGGCAACTACCCCAAGGTCTTCGCCGCCCTGATCCATGACCCAACCGTCAACAACGGCGAGAGTTACGACGGGAACGGCCTCGGCCTGGACCCGTTTGTTGAAGCGCTCAAGGCGGCGATCGGTGACGTGGGGGGCAAGACGCTGGTGGTGAGTTCCGCCGATCTGAGCCACGTCGGGCCCGCTTTCGGGGATCAGCAGCCGCTCGCAGGGGATGACGAGCAGACGATCCAGTTCCGCTCCAAGGTCGCCCAGCACGATCAGGAGATGCTCAAGCTCGTCGCCGACCGCAAGGTTGACGACCTGATCGGGAACATGGCGTGGCAGCAGAACCCCACCCGCTGGTGTTCCATCGGCAACATCAGCGCCATGATGCGGACCATCAATCCTTCTCAGGTGGACATCCTGAACTACGCCGCGACGATGGACCCGCAGGGGAGCGCCTTCGTCTCCTCCGCGAGCGTCGCCGTCTACAGCTGATTCGGACGAGCACGTCTGCATTCGCGGTATTGTCACGCGTGTGTCACAACCCCGTTACGATGGGGAACAAGCCCGTTCTGAACCCGTATCGTGTGCATGTGCCGCGGATTGCGGATACGATTCACCCCCTCGCGCCCGCAGTACAGGCGTGAGTGTTCATGACGATTCCAACCCGGAGATCCCATGGCTTCTTCGAATATCTGCTGGGGCATCGAGATGGGCTACGGTGCCATCAAAGCCCTGAAGCTCGAGAATGACGGCGGCGAGTACAAGGTCCTCGACTACGCCATCATCAACCACCCCAAGGTGCTCTCGACCCCCGAGCTCGACCAGGCCGACGCGATGCGCGTCGCCCTCGGCACGCTCGTGAACCAGCACGACCTGAGCAACGCGCACATCGCCGTCTCGCTCCCGGGCCACCAGAGCTTCGCTCGCTTCGCCAAGCTCCCGCCCGTCGAGCCCAAGAAGGTCCCCGACATCGTCAAGTTCGAGGCCGTCCAGCAGATCCCCTTCCCCCTCGAAGAGGTGGAGTGGGACTACCAGACCTTTGTGTCGCCCGACTCGCCGGATATCGAGGTCGGCATCTTCGCCGTCACGCGTCAGCGCATCATGGACCAGCTCTCGATGCTCTCCGACGTCGGGCTCACCCCGGACCTCGTGACTTTGTCGCCCATCGCGGCCTACAACGCGCTGGCCGTCGACCTCGGCTTCACCGACGACACCCCGGGCACGATCATCCTTGACATCGGCACGGTCTCGACGGACATGATCATCGCCGAGGCGGGTCGCGTCTGGGTCCGTACGTTCCCCATCGGCGGGCACAAGTTCACCGAGGCGCTGGTCAGCGCCTTCAAGCTCAGCTACACCAAGGCCGAGAAGCTCAAGCGCGAGGCGGAGCAGTCCAAGCACGCCCGCCACGTCTTCCAGGCCATGCGCCCCGTCTTCTCGGACATCGTCCAGGAGATCCAGCGTTCGATCGGCTTCTACCAGAGCGTCCACCCCGACGCGGACCTCAAGCGCCTCGTCGGGCTCGGCTCGACCTTCCGCCTCCCCGGGCTCCGCAAGTACCTCAAGCAGCAGACCGGGATGGACGTCTACCGCCTGGAGCAGTTCAAGAAGATCGCGATGGACGGGCCGCAGGCCGGTGAGTTCCAGGCGTCGAGCTTCAACCTCGCCACCGCCTACGGCTGCGTGCTGCAGAACTTCGAGCACGCCCCGATGAAGGCGAACCTGATGCCGATCCCCGTCATCAAGGAGGCGATGTGGAAGCGCAAGGTGCCGTACTTCGCGACCGCCGCCGGGCTCGCGGCCGCCGCGGCCGGCGCGATGTTCATCCGCCCGCTCCTCGATTCCAGCGCCTTCGAGGGCGCGAGCAGGCCGACCATCCTGTCGACGGTCGCCAACGAGGCTCGCTCCCTCGCGAACGATGCGGAGGAGGCGGGCGTAACCGACAGCGCGCAGGCGGATCTTCGCGGTGCCCAGATCGTGGGGCTGCTCGACGAGAACGCGTATTACACGCACATCCTCGAGGACACGTCACGACTGATTTCCAGCGTGAACGCCAACGCCCGCGCAGCGGCCGATTCGGATCAGCGGCTCGCGGACGCGTTCAGGGGCGAGGAGCCCTTCAAGCTCGTCTCGCTCAACAACGAGTACCTGACCATCCCTGAAACGGATCTCCGCAAGCAGGGCGGCGGTCGGCCGGGCGGACGCCCGATGACGCAGGAAGATCCGCTGGCGGGCATGGACCCGGCCCTGGCGTCGATTCAGGACAGGCGTCGCATCAAGGTGACCGCCCAGTTCCAGATCCCGCTGGCCGAGCCGCAGGTCTTCCTGCTCGACATGGTCGAGCCGTTCCTCCGCAACCGTATGCAGCGGGATGATTCGCCGTACACCATCGTCATGAGCCAGTCCGAGCCGTGGGATCGTGGCGCGATGCAGGGCGCGGGCTCGAGCCGCCCGCGTGGGCCTCGACCGGGGACCATGGCGCCGCGCATCGACCCCATGACGAACCCGGGCAGGACCGGCGGATCGACGAATCTTGAGCAGCTCGCCCCGATCGAGAACCCCGCGACCGCGCAGAGCGGCCGCACCGGCAACTCCGGTCTGGATCCGTCGTCGAGCTCGCTCGTGACTCTTACCTGGTACGCGGTCCTCGACCCCATGAACGAAGACTCGATAGAGAACAACGGAGACGAGCCGTGAACAAAGTGCTTGGATTCATCAAAGGCAACCTGATCATCGTGATCTCGATCGTGCTGATCCTGGCCTTGCTGCCTGTCGGCTACATCTTCGCGGGCAAGTGGAACGACAAGGTTTCCACCAAGGTCAAGGACGCGTACGACACCGAGAAGCGATCGCTCACCTCCAGCGGGCGGGTCAACTACGCCCTCCCCGCGGTCCTCGATGGCGAGCAGGACATCAGCGAATCGCGTGCCCCGAACGACGCGGTCACCGAGTTCTTCCTGGACGCCAAGTCTGCCCGAGAGCAGCAGGTCCAGGACGTGGTGAACCGTGGCACCTCGTTCAATCAGGGCGAGCACGTCCAGCTTGTCGAGGGGCTCCTGCCCAAGGCGCCCGATGCCCGGACACGTCAGCGTCTCGGGCGGGCCATGAGCGAGGCCATCGTCGGCACGCCCGACACCCCGTCGGTGTACCAGCGGAAGCTCCGGCGCCTCAACGCCGGTGCGCCGCCCTCAGAGAACGGGCTCGAGGCAACCCTGAACCAGTACAAGGCCCAGCTCGAGCAGGAATACAAGAGCGCCGCGGTCAACAGCCAGGTCACGCCCGAGCAGCAGAAGGAGATCGAGGAGAAGCTCACCGCCCGGCGCATGGCCGAGTACATCGCACGCTCCAAGTCGCTCACCTTCTACTGCTCCCCCTACGCCATCATCAACGGCAACGCGGGCGGCGAGATCACCACGGTCGGCCCGGACGGATACTCCATCGTCCCCGCGGTCAACTGGCCCCCGAGCCAGGTCACCGAGAGCGTCGCGTTCACGTGGCTCTGGGACTACTGGATCATCAGCGACATCCTCGACGCGGCGGCGCTGGCCAATAGCAACGCGGCGTCGGGCGCCATGGCGATCCCTGAGGCGCCCGTCAAGCGGATCGATTACATCCGCGTTTCCGGCCTCGAGATCGCGAGCGGTCAGGCCAGCGAGGATGACACGGGCGGACGCCCACCGCGTGGCGGCTTCGGCGATGATCCGCAGGAGGAGCAGGTGCAGGCCAGCTACACCGGGCGTGAGGGCGGGACCCCCAACAGCCCGTTCGACCTGCGTCACGTGCAGCTCTCCGCGGTGGTCTCTTCCAAGGACCTCCCCAAGTTCCTCGACGCGTTCGGACAGGTCAACTTCATGACCGTGACGGACGTCGATCTGCAGGAAGTCGATGTCTGGGAAGAGCTGCGTCAGGGCTACTACTACGGCACCGAGCACGTCGTCCGCGCAACGATCAGCGTGGAGACCGTCTGGCTCCGTTCGTGGGTCACGCCCATCATGCCCGACCCGGTCAAACAAACCCTGGGGATCCAGGTCACCAACCCCGGCGAGGGCGGCTAAGCCCAACGCATGATGATCGCGAGAACGCTTCATTTCAACGCATAAAAGCGAGCACCATATGAAACTCAAAGGCGTCAACCCCATCGAACAGCACATCGAGAAGATCGTCCTCGGACTCGTCTTTCTCGTCCTGCTGGCTGTCATCGCGATCCAGTTCGTGACGACACCGAACAACATCGACGACGGCGGCCGCTCGATCGCCCCGGCGCAGGTCTACACCGCGCTCGAGCAGCAGGCCAACCAGCTCCAGAGCCAGATCACCGATCTCAACCCAACCCTGCCTGAAGTGCAGCCGGTGGACCTTGTTGAGCGGTACGACAGCGCGTTCGCAAGCTCTGGGGGCAGGCGGCTCGCCCTCTCAAGCTCGCTGGGGCAGGGCGTCGACATCGCCGCGGCCACGGGTGCTGTGACCAGCGATATCGAGATCCAGTCCAGCGGCCCCCTGGCGGCGCTCGCGGTCCCCGCGACCTCAACGCCGGTCGCCGCATCGCAGTGGGCGACGCTCGATCCCTACGCGCTGCTCGAGGTCCCGCAGTACGCGGACTACATCCCGGCGCAGCAGCCGTACGACTTCGCATCGATCAGCGTCGAGGCATCTTTCAGCGGCACCGATCTCCGTGACGTGCTCGATGGCAGCAGCGGCGGGAACGCCATCCCGACACGCTACTGGTCCACGACCGGGATCGCGATCCTCGGGTTCGAGGCAGAACGCCAGCGCCTCCTCGAGGACGGCACCTGGGGACCTGCCGAGCCGATCCAGACCCCGCCCCACACGCCGATGCCCACACGAGCGGTCGATGCCGAATCCGGGCTGCAGGAGCTGGTCACCGTCGTGACCAATGCCTCGCGTGAGATGGGCGAGGTTGCCCGCCCGGCGTTCCCGCCGAGCATCGCCGGCCCGCGCTGGGTTCCCCCGAGCGAGCGGGTCGATCTGGGCGACAGCTCAGAGGCCGACCAGATCCGACGCATCCAGCGTCAGCTCGAGCGTGCCCGCGAGGATCTCGAACGACTGACCAACGCCCCCTCGGGTCCCCGCACCGATCCGGGCAGTGGCCCCGGGAAGACCAACACCCGCCCCGGTCGTCGCGATCCGGGCGGCGCGCAGCCGAGCGATCGCAACCGCGAACGCATCGAGCGTACCCGCGAGCGTATCGAGGAGCTCGAAGAGCAGCTTGAGGAACTCGGGGTCGTGGAAGACAACACGACGCGTGTCCGCACGTCTCGCAACGACGTGCGCTCCGTGCTCGAGGAAGAGTCGGTCGACCTCTGGGCGCACGACCTCGGCGTTGAGCCCGGTGCCACCTACCGATACCGCACCCGCGTCGTGGTGAACAACCCCCTCTTCCGCAAGCAGGCCGAGCTCGATCCGGACGATGAGGCCCAGCAGCAGCTCGCCCGCGACCCGTTCGCACGCGGTTCGTGGTCCGAGTGGTCCGACCCCGTCGTTGCCGGTGCCCGCGAGTACTACTTTGTCACCTCGGCCTCGGAGGGTGCCGCCGCGAGCACCGAGCCCGCACGCACCACGATCGAGCTTTACAAGGTGTACTACGGGCACTACCGCAAGTCCACGCTCAATGTCTCGCCGGGCGACCTGCTCGCCACGGATCTGCGCGTGTCGGGGAACCTGCTCGCGTTCGATCCGCAGCTGCTCCCGGCTGAGGAAGCCGCCGAGTACGTCTCCTCGCTGGATGCTGCGGAAGCAGCGAGCCAGATGCCCGAGGGGGTGAGCGAGCTGCCATCGAGGATCAGCATCGAGATCGGTGCGTTCGTTCTGGACGTGTACACCGGCCAGGAGCAGACCGAGGGCGGCCTGGGGCGTGAGGCGACCAATATCGTCCGGGTCGTGATCCGTGATGCTCAGGGCAATGTGGTGGTCCACACCGAGCAGGGTGACGAGAGCTCCCTGGCGTACGCCCAGGCCTCGTCCTCCGCGTCTGCCGCATCGACGACCTCGCTGCGGACCCCTGGGGAGCAGACGGCCATTTCACCCGCGGCTGAGCTCTTTGAGCCCTCCGAGCCCTGATCGGCGTCGGTGAATCAATGGTTTTATCAACCCCGCTTCGCGGGGTTTTTTGTTGCTCTGGGGGCTTGAGCGGTGGGGGAGTCGGGGTGTGCTGGGGCGCCGCGGCGCACGCCTTGCAGATCGACGTAAAGAATTGTGAGAGAAGGGGCTGAATTGTTCCTGAAGCAATTTGACGGGCGATTTGTGCGGCCTATCATCCCCCCGCCTCTCAACGGAGGCAAAACCGATCTGAACGGGCTGGACCCAGGAAGATCAGCTTCTCTGACAAGTGGATGACGACGAGCGGAACTCAGATCACTGGGCCCCAAAGGAGGTCCAGGCATGCTTCGGCGTGCACGAGGCTGAGTTCGGCAAATACTAACTGAGAAATCTCTTATGCGTCGAAATGGTGCCCGTAACTCATCACCTTTGCCGGGTGATGCGGAGCGGGTTGGTCGTCCTAGCCGGCAGGTTAGGGAGGTCATTGGCATATTGGTTTGGTGTTCGATTTCGGTCGGCATCAGGTCGGTGTGATCAAGCCAGTAAGGGCATACGGTGGATGACTTGGCGTCAAGAGGCGATGAAAGACGTTGGAACCTGCGAAAAGCTACAGGGAGCTGGTAACCGAGCTGTGATCTGTAGATGTCTGAATGGGGCAACCCACCCTTCGGGGTATCACGTACTGAATGCATAGGTGCGTGAGGCGAACCCAGGGAACTGAAACATCTAAGTACCTGGAGGAAAGGAAAGCAACATGCGACTCCGTAAGTAGCGGCGAGCGAAAGCGGATAGATGTGAGCTCTGTGAACACGTTGGAATGCGTGACCAAAGACGGTGAAAGTCCGGTAGCAGAAGGTAGCATCATAGCCCTCGAGTAGGCTCGGGCTCGTGGAACCCGGGTTGAACATGGGAGGTCCACCTTCCAAGGCTAAGTACTCCTTGACGACCGATAGCGAAAAAGTAAAGTGATTGAACGTTTAAAAGTACCCCTATTAGGGGGGTGAAATAGACCTGAAACCGTGTGCCTACAAGCGGTCGGAGCCCTACGGGGTGACGGCGTGCTTTTTGCATAATGAGCCCGCGAGTTAGTCTCAGTGGCGAGCTTAAGGCCTAACGGGCCGGAGGCGGAGCGAAAGCGAGTCTGAATAGGGCGTATAGTCGCTGGGGCTAGACACGAAACCCGTGTGATCTACCCATGGCCAGGGTGAAGGTGGGGTAAAACCTGCTGGAGGCCCGAACCCGTCATCGTTGAAAAGATGTGGGATGAGCTGTGGGGAGGGGTCAAAGTCCAATCAAACCGGGAGATAGCTTGTTCTCACCGAAATAACTTTAGGGTTAGCCTCAAGAAGCAACTGTTGGGGGTAGAGCTACTGGATGCGTGGTGGGCCCGTCTAGGGTACCCCATGCAACCAAACTCCGAATACCAACAGCCAAGTCTTGGGAGATAGACTGCGAGTGAAAATATCCGTAGTCAAGAGGAGAATAATCCAGATCGCCGGCTAAGGTCCCTAAATCATGCTCAGTTCTTAAGGAGGTCAGACTGCCGTGACAACCAGGATGTTGGCTTAGAAGCAGCCATCATTTAAAGAGTGCGTAATAGCTCACTGGTCGAGGAGTTTGGCGCCGATAATGATCGGGAATAAGCATGATACCGAAGCCGCGGACTTCGTAAGAAGTGGTAGGTGAGCGTTCCATTCAGCGTTGAAGGTGTTCTGAAAAGGATGCTGGAGCGTATGGAAGTGAATATGCGGGCTTGAGTAACGATAAACAGGGTGAGAATCCCTGTCGCCGTAAGTCTAAGGTTTCCTGGGGAAGGTAAATCCGCCCAGGGTTAGCCGGGTCCTAAGGCGAGGCCGAAAGGCGTAGTCGATGGATAGCAGGTTAATATTCCTGCGCACCTGTTGAGATCAAAGCATAGTGCGGATTTCCAAGCTCTTCTGGACTGTTAGACGTCCAGGCCTTCGGGCCGTTGAAGGGGGAGGGAGTTCCTAGAAAAGCTATGTGGGCAATACAGGTCCCGTACTAAAACTGACACAGGTAGACGAGGCGAATAGCCTCAGGCGCTCGAGAGAATGGTTGTGAAGGAATTAGGCAAAATCACTCCGTACGTTCGCAAGAAGGAGGCCCTTCGGGGCGCAGAGAAAAGGCCCTGGCAACTGTTTATCAAAAACACAGCACTGTGCTAACTCGCAAGAGGATGTATACAGTGTGACGCTTGCCCAATGCCCGAATGTCACGGAAGCAGGTTAGCTTCGGCGAAGCTTGCAACTTAAGCACGGGTCAATGGCGGCCGTAACTATGACGGTCCTAAGGTAGCGAAGTTCCTTGTCGGGTAAGTTCCGACGCGCATGAATAGCGTAATGACTGGGGCACTGTCTCCACAACCAACTCGGTGAAATAGTAGTGGCGGTGAAGATGCCGCCTACCCGCAGCAAGACGGAAAGACCCCGTGAACCTTTACTGCAGGCTCATATTGGTCATGAGCACATGATGCGCAGGATAAGTGGGAGGCTTTGAAGCTGATGTTCAGGCATTGGTGGAGCCGTTGTTGAGATACCACTCTTCTTGAGTTTGTGGCCTAACCCTGATTCCCGTGAAGCCGGGCAGGGAACAGTGTGTGTCGGGTAGTTTGACTGGGGCGGTCTCCTCCTAAAGAGTAACGGAGGAGCGCAAAGGTTGGCTCAGCACGGATGGAAACCGTGTTTCAGAGTGTAAGAGCACAAGCCAGCTTTACTGCGAGTCCGACAGGACGAGCAGTCTCGAAAGAGGGCTCTAGTGATCCTGCGATCGCGTGTGGAAGCGTCGTAGCTCATCGGATAAAAGGTACTCCGGGGATAACAGGCTTATCGCTCCCGAGCGTCCATAGCGGCGGAGCGGTTTGGCACCTCGATGTCGGCTCATCGCATCCTGGGGCTGAAGGCGGTCCCAAGGGTTAGGCTGTTCGCCTATTAAAGCGGTACGCGAGCTGGGTTCAGACCGGCGTGAGCCAGGTCGGTCCCTATCTGTTGTGGGCGTTGCAAACTTGAGAGGAGTCAACTTTAGTACGAGAGGATTAGGTTGGACTGACCCCTGGTGATCCTGTTGGGCTGCTAAGCCCATCGCAGGGTAGCTACGTCGGGCAGGGATAACAGCTGAAAGCATCTAAGCAGGAAGCCCCCCTCAAGATCAGGTTTGCTTGTCTTGTACGTGAGACCCCTGGGAGACTACCAGGTTGATAGGCCGCAGGTGTAAGGGTTGAGAAGCCCTCAGCTGAGCGGTACTAACGGTCGAAGGTTTGGTCACTCCGACCCGATGCCGAAGTTTGTTTGAGTTGCTGGCCTCCGCCAGCAAACAACTCAGACAGCATCAGATCGAAGTGAGTCAACATCATTTCAACGCACTGAGATTACTCAGTTTGCCGAGCTTGTTTGAGCAATCAAACAGGTTTCCGCTCGTCGCATCCGTCAGAGTCATGACGGCCCGGGAGACCGGACCATCCATGATTGTTGGTGACCATATAGCTGGGGTCACACCTGTTCCCATCTCGAACACAGTAGTTAAGCCCAGCTAGCCGATGATACTGTTCAGCGGGAAAGTAGGTTATCGCCAACTCTTCAGCCCCTTAAGGTAAACCTTGAGGGGCTGTTTTCGTTTTGAATGTTCCACCTCGCGCCGCAGCCCGATCACCATCCTCGCGACCGATTACCCTGTTTCGGCCTGGCGAGCCACGTGAGCCGGAATCATACCTCTCGTCACTCGCCGAACCCCACTCGCCGAACCCCACTCGCCAAACGCTGTTCGGCTGCTCCTGCGTTGCATCCACTGCTTCAGAGTATTTAAGTCTGTCAGCCGGGCTTCGTCGCAGCCATCGTCGATCCGCCCGAGAAAGA
Organism: Phycisphaerales bacterium UBA1924; assembly: GCA_964229845.1. Classification (GTDB taxonomy): domain Bacteria; phylum Planctomycetota; class Phycisphaerae; order Phycisphaerales; family UBA1924; genus UBA1924. The sequence goes on along the minus strand of CAXREY010000009.1, from coordinate 36,233 downwards.
GCGACACATCGAAGAAGTCCCATGAGCCGTCGAGGTTCAGGTCTGAATCGTGGGTGTTGTCGGCGAATGAGCTGATGAACAGCGACACATCGAAGAAGCTGAACCCGCCGTCCTGGTCGATGTCTGCCAGGCACCGATCGCAGCCTTCGCCCGCATCGAGCACGAGCAGCCCGTCGTCGCTCTTGGTCAGGTACGCGTATCCGTTGTGAAAGACGAACTCCTGGTTGTACCCGCTGCCGGGCGTGATGTAGCTGCCCAGCCACAACGGTGACTGCGGATCGCTCGCGTCGAAGACGTTGAGCTCTGTTGTGAAGTAGTTCACGAACAGGTACGGCCACTGAACAGACAGGTATCTACCGCTGAGCCCGAAAATCCCCTCGCTGAGGTACTGCGGAGCGCTCGGGTCTGACACATCGATGGTCGATATCGAATCTGTTGCGGAGAGGTAGGCGACACCGTCGCGAACCTCGATGTCGTCCGCGTAGTCAAACATGAAATCGAGGTCGAGCTGACCGATGAGGACGGGGCTGACGGGGTTCGAGAGATCGAACGCCTGGAGCCCGGCGTAGCCGGAGGCGCTGAACAGATACCCTCCCGAGGCGGCAAGGGACTCCATGCTTGAGCTGGATCCCTGTGACTGGCCCACGAGGGCGGGGTTGTGCAGGTCGCTGATGTCCGCAACCTGGATTCCCTGCTCGCACCCGATGTAGAGATGCGGGCCGCCCAGGTGAAGGGATACGGCACGCGACGGTGTCGCGATGCCCGAGACGATCATCGGCGCGGTTGGGTCGTTGACATCGACGATCTGCACGCCTGCGTCGTCGACCGCAACGATGAGCGTGCCCTGTGCCGCCTCGATCATCTGAAGGGGCCTGTCCGCAAGCCCGATGGACGAAACGAGCTGGGGGAACCCCGGATCGGCGATCGAGTAGAGATTGAGCGCCGGCTCGTCGCTGCCGACATACAGCATGTCCCCGCTGGCGAGCACAGAGCGGAAGTTCGATTCAGCGTGCAACCGCCGGACCAGCGGTGAACGCGGCTCGGGCCGAAGCAGAGCGCGTCGGAACCCGCTCGTCGGTCCATCGGCGCTGAAGAGGTAACCGTTGGCGATGGTCGCGTCGTGGGCGTTGCCGGCGGACGGGATCAGGAGAAACTCATCTGGCGATGCGGGATCGTGAAGATCGTACACACGCACGCCTGATGAGCCGTTCGAGACCAGCAGGTAGCCAGAGTCAACTGACACGCCGTAGACCCAACTGTTGGGCAGGTGCTCAGCGGACAGCTGTGCCGGCTGTGTCGGGTCGCTGAGATCCACTGTGTAGAGCACGGAGTTGAACGAGGTCCCGGCGTACGCATAGTCGCCGCTTACTGCGAGCGATGTGATGGTGTGGGGCGGTGTGAACGCACCGACCTGAGCCGGGTTGTGCGGATCGGAAACATCGACGACCCGCAAGCCGCCGCCCGAGCACGCAACGATTGCATGCTGGCCGGTCAGATCGATCCCGACGGCGCTGCCGGGCAGGCTGAGCGTGCTCACGATCTGCACATTGTGCGGATCGGTCACATCCGCGATGGTCAGGCCGGCGTCCTCGTCGGCGATGTACACCATCCCGTCCTTGTAATGCAGATCCATTGCCTCGCCGGGGGTCGGCGTGTAAGAAACGAAATAGCCGAACGCCAGTGAGATGTCCAGGATGCGGAGGCCGTTGTGGTCCGTGGCGATGTACGCGTATGGGTACTCGACATGCACCGCGTTCGGTGTGTTCGCAGTAATCCACTCGCCCTCGAGCACCGGGCTGAGTGGGTCGCTCACATCGAAGCGGAGCAGGTCCTTCTCTGCACGGTCGAGCACGTAGATCGTATCACCGTCGCGATAGAGATCGGTTGTGGATCCGACGCTCCCGATCTCCGCCTGCGTCTGCTGGGTGAGGCAGTAGATGCTGTCGGTCTGGGCGGTTGCGGGTGCGACCATCAGGATCAATGAGATTGCGCCCGCGGACCGGGTAGGCCTCATGACAGTGTGGCGAGTTCGCATCTGCGTTGCTCCATTTCGTTCAACGGTTCAGTCGATCCACCAGAAATATGAATAGATATTCACACGCTTATCAGCGTAACACATCAGTTGCTCGCATGGAATACCAAAGCAAGACGCGCGTTCCCTGCTCGCCGCTCTGGGTAGGTTCTGGGCGAGCGATTCAGCGATGACGCGCCGGAAATCGGCTCAGCCCGACGGGTAGGGGGCGCCCGCGCGTTATACTCAGTGAGCACCACACAACCCCGGAGGGCCCCATGACCAGCACCGAACAAGCCGTACAACTCTATAACGATGGGGCGGACGACCTGCTCAACGCGGAGTCGTTCCCCGACCGTGTCTCGCTGCTGCCGGCTCAGCACGGCCCACCCCAGTCCGGTTCGCGGATCCGCGTGATGTGGGGGCAGGACCTGCTCGCGGACGTGCTCGACGGGCGTTACCGAGCCGTGATCTGCGGCGTCAACGACCACGACAACTCCCACGGCATCATCGCTCAGATCTGCTCGCTCCTGACCACCTCCCAGTGGTCCGCGAACTCCGTAACCAGCTACGCGAAGATGTTCCAGGAGTCGCTGCAGATCCACGCGGCCAACGACCGCGAGCCCTACATCCTCAAGTACGACCTGGATTCGGTGCTGCTGCTGGCGATGCTCCGCCCACGCGGCCGGGACTACTTCACGATGGGCGATCTCGCCCGCGGCTTCCGCACCGCCTGCAAGATGCTCCAGGGGCGGGCCGACCGCCGCCCGGTCTGCTCCGTGTCATTCCTCGGGGCAACGAGCAACAAGCTCTGCATCGATGACGCCAATCAGAAGGAGCCCAGCTTCGAGTCGGTGCTCCAGGCCATGCACGACGCGGGCTACCGCGGCGACGTGTACCCCGCGCCGCAGATGTGGAACTACGCCCACATCGGTGTCTTCCCGAGCTACCCGTACCCCAAGGGCATCGACCGCATGCGCGCCGGCAGCAGCTGATGGCGGCGTTCCATCCAACCCCGTTTATCGATCGGCTGGAACGCGCCGGCGGTGCGATCCATGCGATCGCCGCGGTCGCGTCACCGGAGGACGCCCGCTGGAGGCCCGATCCCTCCTCGTGGTCCATCCTCGAGATCGTCTGCCACCTGGTGGATGAGGAGCTTGAGGACTTCCGCGCCCGGGTGCTCTCCACGCTGGAGGACCCGTCCAGGGCCTGGGCCCCGATCGATCCGCAGGGATGGGCGACGCAGCGCGACTATCAATCTCGGGATCTGGGTCTGAGCTTGCAGGCGTTCCGTGATCGCCGATCCGAGAGCATCCGACTTCTTCGCGCGCTGGAATCCCCTGACTGGTCGCGTGCGTATGTCCACCCGGAGTTCGGCGAGGTGAGCGCCGCCTACATGCTCTCGTGCTGGGCCGCGCACGATGCCCTGCACCTGCGTCAGCTCAGCAGACGCCTCTACCAGCTCGCCCTGCGTGATGGTGCGGACGGGCAGCTGCTCTACGCCGGTTCGTGGTAGACTGGGCCGCAAAGGGGTACGCATGCGCAATGAACAGAAGCAGACGTTGCTCTGGGTGTTCCTCGCGTTCATCGGCGCGGCGATGCTTGCCGCGCTCATCGCGATCATCCTTCCTGATCGCTATGTCAGCGGGGAGGTGATGTTCACGATCTCGCTCGTCGGCGTGTACGCGCTGGGCGGCCTGATCGTGGTCGCCATCAGCCGCGACATGAAATGGTCGACCCGCGTCGCGTTCACATCGTTCGCGATCTCCATGCTCATCTACATCGCCTTCATCTGGTTCGAGCGGGCGATGAGCGGGCGGACCGAGGATCTGCTGTTCAAGATCGGCACCATCGCACTCACCGTTGGGTTCACGTTCACGCACCGCCTGCTGATCTGCCCGCTCGGGCTCCACACGGGCATCGGGCAGCTCGCCAAGCGTGTGGCCCTGATCACGGCGTGGCTGACCGCGGGGATCTTCTGCGTGGGGATCATCACCGACGGTTTCTACGGCTGGAACGACACAGTGGTCCGCCTGCTGGGCATCACGCTGGTGATCTGTGCGGGGTCCAGCATCGCCTCGGGCGCGCTCGCGATCTTCGGCCCCAGGGCGGGCGCTGACGAGCCGGGGCTGCTCTCCGAATCGATCCGGGTCCACCTGACCTGCCCCCGATGCGAGCAGCCCATCGACGCGAGATCGAACCGCGACACGCGCTGCGCCTGCTGCCGGCTCAGGGTTCGGGTGGACGTGGAGGAGCCGCGCTGCGGCTGCGGGTACCTGCTGTATCAGCTGGATAGCGATACCTGCCCCGAGTGCGGCAAGCCGATCAACCCAGAGGATCGCTGGCGCCCGCGGCCCGCCTAGCGGGTCCAGCGCTGTGCGATGGGCATCCGCCTGCCCGGGCCGAACGCCTTGCTCGTGACGCGCAGGCCCACGGCCATCTGCTGGCGTTTGTATTCGTTGCGGTCGATCAGTGCGCAGAAGCGGCGGACTACCCCCGGGTCGAACCGTGTTTCCTCGATAATCCGCGACACGCTCTGGTGACGCTCGATGTGCCGATGGACGATCTCGTCGAGAATCTCGTACTCGGGCAACGAATCCGAATCGAGCTGGTTGGGTGCCAGCTCCGCGCTGGGCGGCTTCTCGATCGTGCTCACGGGGATCGGTGCCCGCTCGAAGCCGAGCTCCGCGGCGTGGTCGTTGATGTACCTGCACACACGGAAGACCATGGTCTTGGGCAGGTCCGCGATCACCGCGAGCCCGCCGTTCATGTCGCCGTAGAGGGTGCAGTACCCGACCGCGATCTCGCTCTTGTTCCCGGTCGTGAGCACCAGTGCCCCGGTGCGGTTGGAGAGGGCCATCATCATCGTGCCGCGGATGCGCGACTGCAGGTTCTCCTGCGTCAGGTCGGGCAGCGTCTGCCCGAGCGCTTTGTGTTCCAGCTCGCCGAAGGCCGGGTTCAGCGATTCGCTGAGCCCCTCGAACCCCGGATCGATGGGCATGCTCACGCACTCGATGCCCAGGTTGCGAGCCAGATCGAACGCGTCGGTCTTGCTCCCCTCGGAGCTGAATCGCCCAGGCATGGACGCGCCGACGACCTTGTCGGGGCCGAGCGCTCGTGCGGCGAGTGTCGCGACCAGCGCCGAGTCGATCCCGCCGCTGAGCCCGATGCACGCGCGATCGAAGCCGCACTTGGAGAGGTAGTCCCTGATCCCGAGCGTCAGGGCGTCAACGATCATCCGCTCATCGTCGTCGGGCTTGGCATCGGTCGGCTCCAATGCCCCGGTATCGATGACCAGCAGCTGTTCCTCGAATGATCGCGCCAGCGCGCACACGCGTCCCTCGGCGTCCACGGCGCACGACTGCCCGGAGAAGATCAGGTCATCGTTCGCCCCGACCTGATTGACGGACACCACCGGGACGCGATGGCGGATCGCGTGCCTGATCAGGATCTCACGGTGGCGTTCGTCCTTGTGCAGCGCGTAGGGCGACGCGCTGGGCGCGATGACGATCTGTGCCCCCGCGTCCACCAGCTGCTGGACCGGGTCCGCCTCGTCCGCGTACCGATCCGCGAACCCCGCGTCGTGTCCCTTCCAGAGGTCCTCGCAGATCGCGAGCCCGATCTTCACGCCGTTGATGTCGAACACCCGGCTCTGATCGCCGGCGACAAAGTAGCGGTCCTCATCGAACACGTCGTAGGTTGGCAGCAGACGCTTGTCGTAGTAGCCCACGAACGCGTTGTTCTTGTAGACCACCAGCGAGTTGGCGATGTGCGGGTGTGCGTCCGGGTCGATGTCCAGCCCCTGCGCATCGACCTCGATGGGGAGCGGCGTGCCGAGCACGATGGCGATGCCTCTGGTGTGCAGCTCGCCGATCATCTTCGCCGTCTGGGCGCACTCACGCACGAAGCCCTCGACCTGCAGCAGGTCCCTGGGCGGGTAGCCGCACACGGCGAGCTCCGAGAAGACCACCAGCTCCGCGCCCTGCTTGCGCGCCTCGTCGATCGCCCAGAGGATGGCCTCGGTGTTGCACGAGAGGTTGCCGACGGTCGGGTTGAGCTGCGCGATGGCGATCTTCATCGCTCAATCGTACGCCGATCAGGAAGATGAATCGCCTTCGATGCTCTGCTCGATCAGGTCGGTTTCCGCGGGCTGGCCGCCCGGGTCCAGCGGCTTGCGTGCCTTGAGCCACGCGATCCCGAAGCCGGCGCAGCCGAGGTTCACGATGGCCTCCACGGCCGTGACGAACAGCACGGTCACGGTGATCGAGGTCTGCCCGGTCTCGGTCTCGCTGAGCGCGCCCGAGGAGATGCCCACGAGCTGCGCCACCGCGATGGTGCCCGCCTCGCGTGTCCCGAGCATCCCGGCCGGCGAGGCGGCACCGATGATGAAGTAGCTGGCGCCCAGCAGGAGCGAGTCCTGCATGGTGATGGGGAGCTCGAGCACCCTGGCCGCGATGTAGAACCGCATCGCGAAGCCGATGATGTCGATGAGGCGGAACGCGTTGGCGATGAGTGTCGCCCTCGGGTGCCCGAGCATCTCGAAGCCCGAGTGCACGCGTGAGAAGGCCTCGCTCCCGGTGACGCGTTCCCCGAGACCGATACGCGAGAACCGCGCGAGCCCCACGTCGCCGGCCAGCTGGCGTGAGATCAGCCCGCCGATAAACGTGCACACGAAGATTCCGACCAGCGAGACCGCCCACCAGAGCAGGTTGACCTCCTTGAGCCAGATGCTCGTGAGCGTCAGCGGCCCGAGCACCGCGCCCATCAGGATCGCCTCCGCGATGATCCACGCCCCGATCGTCAGGACCGGCACCTTGTCGCGCCGGTTGTGGATCACGAAGCGGGAGACCACCGAGAGCTTGAAGGGCAGGTAGGCGAGGAACGTGGCGATGGCGTTGACCGCGATGACGTCCGTGGCGCGCAGGCGCTGGATCGGGTTGATCACCACCCAGAAGATGATCCCGTTGAAACCCACGGAGAGCGCCGCGAGCACCAGCAGCAGCATCACCTCCCCCGGCGTCGCCTCGGACAGCTTCTCGAGCTGCTCGCGGTTCTCCGGGCGCAGGGCCATCCGCACGGCCCATCCGAGGAGCACGATGCCGATGGCGAAGCCGACGATCTGCACCGCGATGCCCCACACGCGGCGCGTGGAGGTGGGCTGGGTGGTGTCGCTCGGATCACTCATGGTGTGCCTTGGCCGGGTGGTATTCGGAAGATCGCGCGGATCGGATTGCCGTTGTCGTCGCTCCATACCTCTATCGGCGAGAGCGACCCCAGCCATTCGTCGATCTGCTCAAGTCTGATGGACTCCGGGAGCCAGCCGCTCTGCGCGTAGCGGCGGAGCTCCGAGAAGCTGACCACGACGTAGTCGATGCCTCGTTCGCGGAGCAGCGGTCCCCACGCCGATGGCGACAGCGGGCGTGACTCGATCACGTCCTCGATCAGCCACCGGTCGTACACCGTGTTGTAGCGCACACCGCCCCGCACATAGAACGGGGTCGCATCGCCCAGCAGATACACCGTTTCGCCCTCGCCCACAACGCGGTTGAGCGTTGCGGTCCAGGGCTCACCCCGGATCGGCTCGTAGGCTCCCAGCGAGAGCCCCGGCCCCAGATCGAGCAGGATGAACGGGCTCCCCGCGTTCTGCGCGAGCGACACCACGACGCACGACATCACCGCGATGAGGCTGACGACCTTGGCGATGGCGTTGCGGGCGTGCTCGTTGGGGAGGCGGGTGATGCCGACCGCGCCCAGGGCCACGAGTATCGGCGAGATCGGGATCAGAAAACGCGATTGCAGGTGTGTGAGCAGTGCCCACAGCACGATCGGCACCCCCAGCGCCAGCAGGGCGACAACGCCCGCTGCTCGGGTCCGCCGGCGGGCGATCAGCACCGTCAGCCCGATCAGTCCCAGCAGCACGGTGATACCCCATTGCCCGTTGTTCAGCCCCCGGAAGCGCGAGACGTGGTTCACGCCACCGCTGTCGGGCACGAGGAGCATCGCCAGGCGATCCGCGATGGTCCCATCGAACGTGTGCGCCGCAGCATACACGGCGTGCTGCGCCTCGCTCCAGTGCCCCCCGCCGAAGACCCCAACCATCTGCGGGAATACCGGGTTGCCCGTTGCGAGCTCGTTGCGGATCAGCCACGGCGCGATCGTGGCGCCCCCCGCGACGAGGCAGGCCAGCGTCGCGATGGCCCAGTGCTTCCGGGGTGAGCAGGCGAGCAGCACGATCCCCACGCTTGGTGCGAGCAGGAACAGCGCCGTGGGCTTGCACGAGCAGGCACCGCCGACGATCACCCCGCATAGCAGCGCCCGCTTCCATACCGCGAGTTCCACACGCATCGCGGCGCAGAGCGCCGTTGCTCCGAGCAGCACCACCGCGATCTCGTTGTACGCCAGCGTCCCGACCACGAGCAGCCAGGGCGTTCCCAGCGTCAGACTCATGGCGATCAGCCACGCGAGCCCGCTGTCCGTATCGAGCCCGAGCCGGTCCAGTGTTGTACGCGTGAGCTCTGCGATCACCAGCCCGGACGCGATGAGCATGCAGGCGCTGAGCAACTGGGCGCTCAGCGCCGCCTGAGCGCCCGAATCGTGCATCCCGCCTCCGCCGAGCAGCGCGACGTGCATGTACGCGACCTCGATGTAGCTGGGGAGGAATGAGTACACGTTGTGCTCAGACGGCCAGACCCTGCCCATCGCGATCCATTCGCGTGGGAGCTGCAGGTGATAGCTCAGCGCGTCAAACCCGCCATACTCCGACGCCCAGAGCACCCCGGGGGGGTTGCAGGCCATGACCAGCACGAGTGCGACACCGCACGAGATGGCCACGTGGATGGGTGTGAGCGTGCGTGGGCGGTACTCCAGATCCTCCGCCTGTCGGAAGATCGGCGCAAAGAGCACGATTCCTGCGCCAACACTCAGCGCGGCGGTGAGCGTGCTCAGGATCCCAAGGACCCCAAGCAGATGGCTCAGCGAGAGCAGCGCGGTCAGGCCGAGCCCCAGCTCGATGCACCAGCGACCCCGCCGAGCGGGCAACGCACGGCGAGCGAGACGCCCGTACCCCATCGCCGCGAGCAGGTACAGCAGCGGGAGAATGCCTGATCTGACACATGTGATGAATACCGTGCTGATCCGATCGGCCCACGAGCCGCCCTCGCCGCGCATCAGCAGCACGCACGCGAACCCGATAGCGGATAAACCGACCACGGTGCCGTAATGACGCCGGGGCAGGCGTAGTCGGGATGACGGGTTCTGCTGCACCGGAACCATTGTACGATCCCGCAACAGCGTCCGGGCCCGATGCAATCCCTAGAATGCTGCATGGCACTCGAACCCATCAAATCAGGCAAGGACGCCCAACCCACGCTCGAGATCATCGAACCGCTCTGCGCGGTGTTCCGGCGTGCCCTGAAAGAAGAAGGGCTCAAGTACACCCCGGAACGGGCCATGATCCTGGACACGATCATCGCGTTTGACGGGCTCTTCGAGGCCGACCAGCTGCTCGATGCCCTCAAGGAGAAGGGGCACTCGGTCTCCAAGGCGACCGTCTATCGAACCCTCAAGCTGCTCGAGTCGTGCAACATCATCCAGCAGGTCCTCTTTGATCGCGACCAGTCGCACTACCAGCTCACGGTGGGCGGCACGGGCAACACGCTGCTGATCAACATCGATTCCGGTGAGGTCGAGACCCTCGCGGTGCCCGAGCTGATCGAGCTGCGTGACAAGATCTGCGCCGCCAAGGGGCTCAAGGCCCAGGGGCACAAGCTGCAGATCTTCGTCAGCGCCTCCGACGCGTGAGTCCAATCGACAGCCCGAGCAGCGGGAGCACACCCGCCGGCGATGGGATGACGACCGCCGCCTCGCCCGCGACGTCGTTGTATCCCCAGAATGTCGGCACGATGTCGACATCCACGACCCCACCGAGCACGCTGTAGCTGAGATCGAAAGACGCGAATCCGTAATGGATGCCGTCGTCCTGCTCGAACTCGATCCCGATCGTGAACGTGTCATCGACCGTGAACACGCCGGGCAGGCCGGTGAGATCGTTGTAGCCGTGCACCGGTCGCCAGCCCTGAACGAAGTTCGCGTTGGCACCGATCGATTCCCCATCGCCAAATGACTGCGGGCCGAAGTAGTCGATGCCCTCGGGGGCGAGCGGGATCGGGATCCGCGTCGGGTCGGTCGATTCCACGGTGTTGGTGACGCTGCCGGTGCCGATCCAGATGAAATCGCCGTTCAGATCCCGTATGTGCATGAAGAAGATCGATCCCGCCGGGGTCTCGCCCACCTTGGGCTGGGCGCCCGCGGCACGGGTGATATCGAGCGATTGTCCGAAGAGCACGTTGCCGAAGTTCGGGTCGTAAAAGTCGAGCGCCCCGAGCGAGCCGGTGTTCTCGAACACGACCATCCCGGCGTGCGAGATGCCGATCGAAGCGGCCAGCGTGAGGGCGGTGAGCGGTGTGCGGGTGTTCATATGGCCTCCTGTGCGTGGTGATACGCCGGTCTTCGAGGGTACCCGATCATGGACGCATGGCCGGCGGATTTGATCAAAGATGCCCCGTCAGCGGATCGCGACACGCATGTTTTTTGCGTTTCCCGCGTCGTGGACCGCCACGATCGAGCCGTAGGGGACGCTGTCGCCCGCTCCGATCCGCAGGATCAGGCCATCGCTCAGTGCCGCGTCCATCGCGTCGATCCGCGCGATCGCCTCCTCGATGGGCACCGGTGCATCGCCCATACCCCGGGCGAGGACCCGGCCGTCACGCAGGAACAGCTCGATATCGAGCATGGGTGTTGGCAGCTCGTAGCCGCTGGTGCCGGCCTCATCGTCCCGCTGCTCGGGCAGGTCCGCTTCCAGGAACCACTCCTGACCAACGATCGTTGTCGCGGCCATGAAGAAGATCAGGATGACGAGCACCACATCGACCATGGGGGTCATGTTGGGCCCGAAGCGCCCCTTGCCGCCGAAGATGTTGCGCTGGCGCAGGGGCCGTGAACGGGTTGGGGGGGCGGCCTCGCTCATGGGCGCTGCTCCGTCACGAGTTCCACTTTCCCGACGCCCATCTCACGGAGGATGTTGAACACGGGGCGCACGAACCGGTGCGGCGTTTCGCGGTCCGCGCGGATCCGCACCGGTGTGGCGGGCGACCTGGCGAGCATCCCCGAAACCTGGGCCTCCAGCCGATCGAGCTGGATCTCGTCGCCGTTGAGCGAGCGGATGCCATCGATGGTGACCCCGATGATGATCGGATCGGTCCGCTGGGTCTCCTCGACCCCGGTGGCGCTCGGCGGGAGCGAGATCCGTGCGCGCCGGTCGGTCGCCAGCTGCCCCACAAGCAGGTAGAACACGATCAGCACCATGACCACATCGATCATCGGCGTGACGTTCACCCGGGACGATGTTCCCTCGCCGCTCAGGATGGAACGGCGGCGCATCATCCCGCGTCCGACTCCTCGGGGATCATGTCCACCAGCTCGCCCGCCTGGGCCATCGCGCTGTTGCAGTGCTTCTCGACGAGCGAGCGGAAGATGCCGTAGATCAGCAGGCACGGGATCGCGAGGACCAGCCCGAGCATCGTGTGAAACAGCGCCTTGGAGATGCCCAGCGACAGGTCCGTCGGCCCGGCCGCGCCGCCCGCCTGCCCCAGGCGCACGAACGCGATGATCATGCCCCAGACCGTCCCCGCGAGCCCGACCAGCGGGCCCAGCTCGCCGATGATCCGGAGCAGGTCCAGCGGTCGGCTCCATCGGGCGCAGGCGTTGGACGCCGCGATCTCCGCCGCGTCGCGCATCGCGTCTCGACCCTTGGTGCGGGCCTCGTACGCGGCCCTGCACGCGATCGAGACGATCGCGGTGCGATCGGCGAGCCCCTTCTCGAAGCCGCCCATGTTCCTCTGGATCAGGTTCGAGCGCAGGTTCTGGTAGATCGAGTCGGGCGCGATCACGGACTGGCGTGCGTCCATCACCACCCGCGCGATGAGCGTCACCGCGACCAGCGACCCGAGGATCAGCGCGATCGAGAAGATATCGAAGGAATCGACAAAGAGCGACCACGCGTTCGTCGCGCCGGCGCTGTCCGTTGCTTGTGCGAGCGTCAGTGCATGCATGCACACAGGGTATCACGCAAACCCAGCGGGTGTTACTCGCCCTGCTCCAGATCCGCCTGCTCGATGGGGCGCGAGATCACGTGCTCCTCGTTGAACCACGCGTTCAGGTCCGCCATGCGTGCCCGCTCGGACGCGAAGGGCCAGGTCAGGGATTCACCGGACACGGGCTGCCCGGTCACCGGGCAGGTGGTGTCGGGGCGTGGGCGGATCGCGTCGAAGCCGGCCCGCTCGGCCCAGTGGTCGGGGATCGAGAAGCGGAAGCGCCGCGTTGTCTCATCCACATGATCGATCGATATTCGCAGGGCGTCCTCGGGGATCGCGTCGTCGATCCGCTCGGCCCATTCGATGAGCACGATCGCGTCGCCGCCGATGATCCGGTCCCAGCCCAGCGCGTCGAGCTCGGACTCATCGCCCAGTCGATAGCAGTCCATGTGGGCGAGGGTCGGGTGATCCGACTGCTCGTCGCCGTAGATGTTCATGATGACGAAGGTGGGGGAGGAGACGGCATCCTCCGCGATCCCGAAGTTCTGCGCGAGCAGACGCACGAAGGTCGTCTTGCCAGCGCCCATCTCGCCCTCGAGGCGCACGATATCGCCACGGCGGAGGACAGCGGCAAGGTCATCCGCGATCATGCGGGTGTGCTCGAGCGAGGGTGCGTTGCGGGTCAGCTGGATCGGCATGCGTTATTCTTCGCACGCAAACGACAAAAGACCGTTGGCACAGGCGTCTGGCCAGTGCACTTTTCATAGGGTTCTGAGATCGCACAGGCGGGACGCCTGTGCCACCGACAGCTGATCTACCAGAGCATCCGTGTGCGGATGGATTCGTCGATCGAATCGATCCGGTCTGCGAGCGTCTTGGCATCGCTTGGGTCCGCGTCGAGGACGAGGTACCCGATCTCCGGGTTCGTCTGCAGGTACTGGGCGCTGATGTTGATGCCCAGCTCACTCGCCGCCTCATGGATCTTGCCGAGCACGCCCGGCACGTTGCGGTGGAAGTTCAGGATCCGGTGCGGGCGTTTCTCACCCTCGACAAGGTGGCGCTGCTGATCGGGGAGGTCGACCTCGGGGACATTGACCGAGCCCGTCGTGGTGCCCATGTTGATGAAACGCATCAGCTTGCCCGCGGCGTCGAGGCTGATCGCCTCCTGCGCCTCGATCGTCGATCCACCGACGTGGGGGGTCAGGATCACGTTGTTCAAACCCTGGAGCGGGCAGGTGAAGGGCTCGCCGTTCTTCGCCGGCTCCTCAGGGAACACATCCAGCGCCGCGCCCGCGATGGCGCCCGACTCGATCGCCCTCTTGAGCGCTCCGAGATCAACGACGCTCCCGCGCGCGTTATTGATCAGGTACGCGCCCTGTTTCATCATCCCGACCTCATTCGCCCCGATCAGGCCGCGCGTGGTTTCGGTGTCGGGGACGTGAAGCGTGACGACATCGCTCTCGCGCAGGACCTGCTCAAGCGAGTTCGCGGTCGCCGCGTTCCCCAGCGGGAGCTTGTTGATCGCGTCGAAGAACAGCACGCGCATGCCCATCGCTTCCGCGAGGATCGAGACCTGGGATCCGATGTGCCCGTACCCGATGATGCCGAGTGTTTTCCCGCGGACCTCGTGGGCGCCCGTCGCGCTCTTGAGCCACTGACCCAGGTGGGCCGCGTGGCTCCGCTCGGTGAGCTGGCGGTGCAGCGCGATGATCTCCGCGATGGTCAGCTCCGCCACGGATCGGGTGTTGCTGAAGGGCGAGTTGAACACCGCGATCCCGCGCTGCGCGGCCGCTTCCAGGTCGACCTGGTTCGTGCCGGCGCAGAAGCACCCGATCGCTAGCAGACGCTCGCACTGTTCGATCACATCGCGGGTCAGCTGCGTCTTGGACCGCACGCCGATCACGTGGGCGCGTCGGATCGCCTCGCTCAGCGCCTCGCCCTCGAGCGCCCCCTTGTGCGTCGTGACGCTGAACCCCTCGTCCGCGAGCAGGCGCGTGCCCGACTCGTGCGTCCCCTCGAGGAGCACGATCTCGATCTGCGACTTGGGGAATGAGGTCTTCATCTGCGTCTGGGTTGCTGTATCACTCATCGAGGTCCACCACGGGAAGGTCGTTCGAATCGGGCACCGGCTCATCGATGCTCACCACGCCGACCGCGATCAGCCCACCCAACGCCGCGGCCAACACCAGACGGTAGTAGCCGAACAACGCGAGTCCATGCTTATTGAGAAAAGCAACCAGCCACCTGACAGCCAGCGCGGCCGAGATCGTCGCCACGATCACGCCCGCGGCGATCGGGGTCCAGCCGAGCATCTCGAACATGTTCGGCGTGCCCGCCTCAGACGATTCCTTCAGGTTCTTGGCCAGCGAGTACACGCACGCGCCACCCAGCGTCGGCAGCCCGAGCAGGAAGCTGAACTCCGCGGCCTGCTTGGGGCGCAGCCCCGCCATCACCCCGCCGACTATCGTCATCATCGATCGGCTCGTCCCGGGCACCATCGCGATGCACTGCATCAGCCCGATGAACAGCGCCTTGCTCATGCTCAGCTCGATCAGGTCGTTCTCCGGATCGTCGTCGGAATCAACTTTGCGGAACTTCATCCGGTCGATCACGATCATGAAGATCCCGCCGAGGGCGAGAGCCGTGATCACGGAGGGGGTGTTGAAGAGTTTCTCTTCGATGATGTCGTTGAACAGCACGCCGAGGATCGCGGCGGGCAGGAACGCCACGATGATGTTGATCGCGAGCTTCAGCCCGGCCGGGTCTTTGCCCAGCAGCCCCTTGCACATCTGGATCACACGCGGGAAGTAGAGGCCCAGCACCGCGAGGATCGCGCCCCCCTGCACGACGATGTTGAACGTATCGACGGCTTCCTTCTGTGCCGCGGATTCGCCCAGCCCGAGCAGGTCCGCCGCGATGATCAGGTGACCCGTGGAGGACACGGGCAGATACTCCGTGATCCCCTCGACCAATCCGAGGACGACGGCCTGTAGAATGTTCATCGATCCGCTGTCGATCATGCGCGTCTCATCCAATCAACGAAAGTGCCTGCCTCCACCATGTCCATCGGCTCAATGATTGAGATCACTGACCCAACAGACCCGAGAATCAGGGTCTTTCTCAATCAAAAAGACGCCTGGCTCAAGGCGGCTCACAACCCGGACGCCGAGGGTGGCGACCCCCATCACGGCTTCTTCATCGCCGAGGGCGTGCTGGTTGTCGAGCACCTGCTCGGGTCTCGCTTCCCGGTCGAATCGGTCTTCGTCAGCCGCTCTCGCGTGGCGGGTGTCGAGGACCTGCTCCGGCGCGTCCCCGAGTCGGTCCCGGTCTACGTGGCCGAGCAAGCCGTCATGGACGCGGTCGTCGGCTTCCCCATCCATCGCGGCCTGCTCGCCTGCGGGCGACGCCTCCCCGACCCCGATCCGATCCAGATCGCGCAGGACGCAAGAGCACTCGTGATCCTCGAGGACCTGAGCAACCACGACAACGTGGGGTCCGTGTTCCGCTCCGCCGCGGCGCTCGGCGGCGAGGGGGTCTCGATCATCCTCAGCGCCCGCTGCTGCGACCCGCTCTATCGCAAGTCCCTGCGTGTGTCGATGGGCCACGCCCTGCGGGTGCCGTACGCCGTCACGAGCGACCTGCCCGCGTTTCTCGGGGACCTGCGTTCCATGGGATACACGACCCTGGCACTGGATCCGGGCGAGCACGCCGAGCCGCTGTCCGTCGAGGTGCACCGAAGCTTTGACCGCCCCGCGCTGTGTTTCGGTGCGGAGGGACCCGGTCTTACAGGACCCACGGCCGCCGCCGCGGACCGTCGCGTGCGAATTCCGATGGCATCCGGGGTCGATTCACTGAATATTGCGGTCGCCGCGGCGGTTACACTCCACGCCTGCCTTCGCCCGGAACCGAGCGGTGGGGGCCATTGATCACATGACACGGAGGGGCAGACGATCCGGCGGCGACGCCGGGCCAACCCAGCGAAGGAACAACCCACATGAGCTTCATTTCCATCCTCATCGCCAGCGCATCACTGACCCTCGGCATGGCCGAGCCCACGGACGGCGCGTGCCCACTCTGCGCGGCCAAGGACAACGCGCCCAAGGTCGAGGCCGGCGCGTATGACAAGGCCGAATGGCCCGCCCACAACCCGGAGCGCAACCTCTACTCCTCCAACTTCCAGGGCAAACCCATGCCCATGTCGCTGGGCAAGGAGACCGTGCTCTCCGGCGACCTGTCGCACAAGGACACAGAAGGCAAGGTGCTGGTCATCGACTTCTGGGCGACGTGGTGCGGCCCGTGCATCGCCGCCGCCCCCAAGCTCGAGAAGCTCCAGAAGGCGCACGCCGACAACCTCATGGTGGTCGGAGTCACCGGGCTCAATGAGGACCAGAACACCGTCGAGTCCTACCTGAAGGGCCACAACGAGTCCTACCTGCAGCTCTTTGATCCGGACATGAAGGTCTTCAAAGAGTTCGAGTCCACCGGTATCCCGCTCGTGCTGGTCGTCTCGACCGACGGCGTCATCCGCTGGATGGGCAACCCGCTGCAGGCCGAGTTCGAATCCATCGTCAACGCGGTGGTCAGCGCCGATCCGCTGATCCAGGCCAAGAGCAAGACGGCGAGCAAGGCCAACCCGTAATGAGCCATAGGCCCGCAGAAATGCGGGTTTTTTCGTGCGCACACGGAACGGGGTGGCTCAACCTCGATGGAACCTGTTAGTATAACTGAGGATACTTCATCTCAGCTCTGATCCATATATCACGGAGGAAACCGATGTTGCGCCATACTCGCACACGTCCCTACGCACTGTTTTCGATGATCGCACTCACCGGTGCCGCGCTGGGCATGGGTGCCCTGCTCGCGCCGGGGATCGATCGCGAGGGTTCCGCGGCTCACGTCAGTGAGATGCGCGCACTCGAGTGCCAGCCGTTCGATACCACCCTCTTTGACGGCCTCACCAGCTGGACTTTGGGCGATACGCTCGATGCATCGGCCATCGATGGGTCGGTTGTGCTCATCGGCCTGGTCGATGCAGCGGAGCCGCAGTCGTGGCTCACCATGTCGACGCTCGCGCGCTACGAGCGCCAGAACGCGGATGACGGGCTGATCGTGCTGGCGGTCCACCCGGAGATGGGCTGGGATCAGATCCAGGAGAAGGTCGAAGAGGGACGCGTGCGTGTTCAGGTCGCGCAGGACCCGGGCAACGCCTTCGCGAAGGCGCTGGGCTCCGATGATGCGCCGGACCTGTACCTGATCGACCGCGCGGGCCAGCTGCGCTACGCCGATTTCGAGAGCCGCTCGCTCAAGCGTGCGGTGGGGCAGCTCCTGCGTGAGTCCAGCGAAGAGGCCATCGCGAACGCGAAGCTCCAGGCCGAGGGCAAGGGCGTGGCCGCTGCACCGGCCAAGGATGAGCGCAAGCCCGACGCGAAGCCGCAGATCCCCGCCTCCGCGTACGCGGGTGCGGATTGGCCGAGCCATAACACCGGGCGCCTGAGCGCCAAGAACTTCCAGGGGCGTCCGCTCCCGGAGGAACTGGGCAACGAGGAGTGGCTGACGGAGAAGAAGGACACCGAAGGCAAGGTGCTCGTGCTCGACTTCTGGGCCACCTGGTGCGGCCCGTGCCGCGCGGCATCGCCCAAGCTTGAAGAGATCCAGCGGGAGTACGAGGGCAAGGTCGAGGTGCTCGCGATCGGTGGCGCTTCCGATGAAGAGCGTGCCCACAAGCGGTACGTCTTCCAGTCCAAGAAGGCCTACTCGAACCTCTACGACAAGAACGACACCATCAACAACGCGCTGGACGTGAAGGCGATCCCGCACACCGTCGTGGTCTCGACCGATGGCGTCATCCGCTGGCAGGGCAACCCGCTCCAGGAAAACTTCAAGGACATCGTGCAGAGCGTCGTCGAGGCGGACCCGATGTTCGATGAGCAGTGGACCACCGGCGATTCATCCGGCTCCGCAACAACCAGCGATGCCCCGGCGATCGACCGCCCAGAGCCCAGCGCGTATGCCAACGCCAACTGGCCCGCGCACAACCGCGGCGAGCTCTACGCCGCGGACAACCAAGGCAAGGCGCTCCCTGTCCCGCTCGGGAACGAGAAGTGGCTCACCGAGGAGGTCGACACCGAGGGCAAGGTCATCATGCTCGACTTCTGGGCCACGTGGTGCGGCCCGTGCAAGCAGTTCTCGCCCATCGCCAACAAGCTCCAGGTCAAGCACAAGGACAAGCTCGCCGTGCTGGCGATCGCCGGGCAGAACGACCCGGAGAACAAGGTCCAGTCCTACATCGACCAGCACAGCG
Organism: Phycisphaerales bacterium UBA1924; assembly: GCA_964229845.1. Lineage (GTDB taxonomy): Bacteria > Planctomycetota > Phycisphaerae > Phycisphaerales > UBA1924 > UBA1924. The sequence goes on along the minus strand of CAXREY010000009.1, from coordinate 17,830 downwards.
TTGCCTACTCGCACCTGTACGACGCAAACCAGTCGGTGTACAAATCGCTCAACGTCCGGGGCATCCCGCACGTCGTGCTGCTCTCGACCGACGGCGTCATCCGCTGGCAGGGCTTCCCGATGGGGCCGGGCTTCGAGAAGGCGCTCGAGCAGATCCTCGATGCCGATCCGATGCTCAACGACTGATCCGCCCGTTCGGGGTGTGAATAATCCTCCATGCCCCAGCCCGTCAATCCAGACAACGAGCACACCCGCGATGGCGACTTCGCCAACGCGGGTGTTCGTTTAACCCGCCCGCGGCTCCATGTCGTGCTCGTCGAGCCGGAGATCCCGAACAACACCGGGAACATCGGGCGTACCTGCGTCACGACGGGCTGCCGTCTGCACCTGGTGCACCCGCTCGCGTTCGATATCGACGAGAAGGCCTGCCGACGCGCCGGGCTGGACTACTGGCCCCGCCTCGATCTGGTCGAGCACGCGTCCGCTGACGCGTATCTTCAGACGCACCCACCGAGCCAAACGCCACCCGCTCGGTCGTGGTTCCTGACCTCGCACGCCTCCCGCTCGATCTTCGACGCCCCTGTCGGGCTCGGCGACCACCTCGTGTTCGGCAAGGAAACCAGGGGGCTCTCCGAGGCGGTGCTCGATCGTGTCCCGGAGTCCCAGCGGATCAGTGTCCCCATGGTGCCCGACGAGCGCTCGCTGAACCTGTCCACGTGCGTGGCCGTGTGTGTGTACAATGCGATACGGAATATGTTTGGGTCCGGCGAAGCCTTGCTCGACGCTCATGGGCGCCTGCACGATCCCACGAACGGGTGAATCGAGCGTAAAACCGCACGATTCGGCGTGAATTTTGAGTCCGTGTCCGAACTGATCCGTGGGGTGTCGCGTATATCCAATGTTGACAGACTCTCTCTCTTTGGAACGGCACTGAAGAGGTGCCGGGCCAACCAGTGTGACCCGGATTCTCTCCTCTCTCCAGAACAGTGCGCCGCCTCACGGTGGTGCACTGTTTTCTTTGATACTCGCTCTCGGCGATGACCACGACGAAGCCGCGAACGCGTACCATACTTCCATGATCCGGACGACCAACGCACGCGCAGATTATCGACCCGCACTCACGCTCGCCCTCCTGTCGCTGATGCTCGTTGGTTGCCAGAAGACGGCGCTGCGTCCGGACGATCAGCGGAGCCAGTTCGACCGCTACGACCAGTCGCGATCGCAGCGAGCACAGCCCTACCTCGAGGACGAGTTCGGGCGGCGCACCCCGAACCTCAAGGACCGTTTGCTGGTCCGCGATGAGTGAGGCCGTCCGAGAAGCGCACGCGACGAACGATCTGTTCGGGATATGCCAGTAAGTTCAGATCGCGAAGGCATGTTTGCGCCGGTCGAAACAGAAATTGCGCGGGAATGTGCAAGAAAAACATCGTCCCGCTCCGAATGGTACTGATACTCTCATGGAGCCCATCTGCTCCGTAGCTCTTCAGCGAGACGAATGTTGCCGCACAAGCCGATGACATCCCGACCCGCCCGCGCGATGCGCACCAAGATTGTTTGGGGCGTGCTCGGTGTCGGCATGACGCTCAGCGTCGGGCTCCTCTCGGTGCTCGATTCGGGCAACACCGCCCGCTCAGGCGGCCGATCGCTCACCCCGCTTATGGGCATCGAGCGCAGCGTCGGCATGGAGTCCATCTTCCAGACGCCCACGAGCATCGAATCGCAGCGATGGGAATCCATCGTGATCGTCCACTCGGGACAGCCCGCCGGCTCACCCGCCGATATCGCCCAGGAGCACAAATCTGTGGGGTACGACGGGCTCGGCTTCCACTTTGTCATCGGCAACGGCAAGCGCATGGGCGACGGTGAGATCCACGTGGGCTACCGCTGGCTCGATCAGCAGCCCGGTGCCGACCTCAGCGGCGTGAACTCCGGTTTCAACAGCTCCAACGCGATCGAGATCTGCCTCGTCGGCGACGGGGACCGGCGTCCATTCAGCGACGAGCAGCTCTACCGCCTCGCGCAGCTTGTGGACGCCCTGAGCGACGAGCTCGGGATCTCGCCCGACGCGGTCCATCTGCACAAGGACCTGGCCGGGACATCATCGCCCGGGCAGTTCTTCCCACGCGCTCAGTTCAATGAGCTGCTCGCCTCGATGGACTGAAAACGCCCAATCCGCAACGCGAATCCTCTTGCATTCATCACCAACGCATCCGTTGCGTGTGTGCCTGCGTATGATCCGGTGCCCAGCGTTCTGGCTGGCGTCCCATCTCTCGCCGGGCCGCCAGTTTGTTTCAGGCGTGACGGTTCTCGTCCTCGGACTCTCGAAAACATAAAGACTCTGTGAGCGGACAGTCGGCAGGCGTGCGCAGGGGGGATACCATCATTGCCGATAACCGCGATTCTGTACGCTTCGGCTGGAATGGCAGAGGGAAGAAGCCGAATAACACCACCTGAGGGTGTCTTCTCACTCTGATTCCGCACGCCATCAGATCGTGACCGGGTTGACCCGAGGAACGCGAGAGCATTGCACGCATGACGACAGAGCCTGTAGCAGTCTGGAAGAAGGGCGACACGGTCGAGGGGTACCGGGTGATCTCCGAGATCGGGCGTGGGGCCGCGTCCGTGATCTATCTCGTGCAGGATCCCAAGACCAAGCAGATCTGGGCGCTCAAGCACGTCGTGAAGAAGAACCCCAAGGAGCAGCGGTTCCTCGATCAGACCGAGACGGAATACAAGATCGCCTCGCAGCTCGATCACGAATCCATCCGCAAGATCCCCCGCATCATCAAGAAGGGCTCGCTGCTCAAGACCAACGAGCTGTACCTCGTGATGGAACTCGTCGACGGTGTTTCCCTCCACGAGGAGCAGCCCGACGATCTCGCGACGCTCGTGGACATCTTCCACCAGACCGCCTCCGCCATCGCGCAGATGCACGACCGCGGCTTCGTCCACGCGGACATGAAGCCCCACAACGTCATCGTCGGCGTCGGGCTCGACGGCAACTACACCGCCAAGCTCATCGACCTCGGGCAGTCCTGCAAGACCGGGACGATCAAGAAGCGCATCCAGGGCACGCCCGACTACATCGCCCCCGAGCAGGTCCACCGGCGCGAGATCACGCCCAAGACCGACATCTACAACTTCGGGGCCACCATGTACTGGGTCCTCACCGGGAAGAACATCCCGACGGCCATGGGGCACCAGAAGGACTCGCTCGTCGGCTCACTCGACGACTCGCTCATCGAGAAAGCCACGCCCGTCAGCGAGATCAACCCGCTCGTGCCCGAGCGCCTCAACGATCTCATCATGCAGTGCGTCGAGGTCGAGCTCGAGCAGCGTCCGATCTCTATGGACGTGGTCTCCGACAAGCTCGATCTCATCCTGGGCATGCTCCGGGCCGAGTCCATGCCCACCCAGGCGGACTGAGAGCCCATTCCAGCATCGGATCTGACCTCCCCCGTGCGATCGGGCCGATATGCACAGTGCCATGTGGACCCTCGATCTCAACGATCCTGACGAAGTCATCGATACCCTCCGAGAGGGTGCAAGGGCCATGCGCGAGGCGTCGTGCCGGCGCGGATCGATCGATTTCATCGAATCGCCCGGGCGCCTGATCGCGACCGGCGACACCCACGACCACCCCAAGAACTTCAAGGCCGTGCTCAGCGCCGCCGGGCTCGATGGCGAGTTCGGGGCCGAGGAGCAGCACCTCACCCTCCATGAGATCATCCACGGCGAGCTGCCCGAGCAGCCCGGGCTCCCGCTGGACACCAGCTACCGCGGCCTCACGCGCGTGGCCGCGCTCAAGACGCAGCACCCCGAGCTCGTTCACATCCTGCTCGCCAACCACGAGCTGGCGCAGGCCATCGGCTCCGGGATCATGAAGAACGGCGTCCCCTGCGTCAAGGCCTTCGACGCCGGGGTCGAGTCGGTCTTCGGCGACAAGAGCGAGCACGTCTTCGAGGCCATCCGTGACTTCGTCTTCGCCATGCCCATCGCCCTGCGTTGCCGGTGCCCGCAGGGCGACATTCTCTGCGCCCACTCGCTGCCCGGCCCCGCCTCGATGGGGCGCTTCGACGCCTCGATCATCGACCGCGAGCTGCGAGACGAAGACTACGAGCCGCGTGTCGGCTCCGCCCATCTCATGGTCTGGGGGCGCGGCTACGACCACGACCAGCTCGAGGACCTGACCGAACGCTGGGGCGTCAACCTCTTTATCCTCGGCCACGAGCACGCGGACAAGGGCTACAACATAGTCGAGCCCAACGCGATCGTACTGAACACGGACCACAGCCGCGGCGTCTACCTCCCGATCGACCTCGAGCACGAGCCCACGCTCGATCAGTGCGAGCAGCAGATCGTCCGCCTCGAGCAGTAGCCGAGCATTCAGTTTCGCGTTGCCCCCGGGTGGATCGCGCGCGATCGGTCGAAGCCGTAGGCCCCCGGGTCCAGATACTTGCCCTTGTGCTGTTCGGGCTTCTCTTCCTCGACCACGATCGGGTGCGCGATGGCGCTCGGGTCCTGGCGCACGCCCATCACCTCCCAGCTCACCTTCGCGCTGGGCACGCCGCCCGCAATGACGAACCGGTTGGACGAGATCTCACTCGCGATGTACAGGTTGGGCATGGAGGCCCCGATCGCCGTGAGCTGGTAGCGGAAGTCGCGGTTGAGCGCCTCGAAGTAGTCCGGCATCTCCACGATCGCGCTGCCCTCCGCGTCGAGCACGACAACGCCGTGGTAGATGTTGGTCATGTCGGGCGACTCGACGAACGAGTGCGACAAATACTTGTTCTCCGGGTCCAGCGGGTGATCGATCTTGAACGAGCCCGACAGCTTGGACAGCGTGCCCGCGACATGAACATTGCCCGAGAAATACCCGGCGTACTGCGTCCCGCCCGGCCCGAAGGTCTCGCCGTAGATGCCGTAGGCCGCGTTGAGCGAGTTCCCGACCTGCGCGCCGCCGTAGACGCCGTAGGAGGTGCGTGAGCCGCCCTCGACGGGGTTCTGCCCGAAGCCGCGCACGCCGTAGAAGGTGTCAGCCCCCGTGCTGAACGCACCCGCGAGCCCCTCGACCCCGACGCGTGTGAGGTTGCCGAAGCCGCTGTTGCCCGCCACGCCGTAGATGCCCCGCTGCCCGCCGCTGGCGTAGATCGCGGTGCCGATGCCGTCGGTCTCGTCGTTGTAGGCCTCGACGGCGTAGGAATCCGAGGCCAGCATCACCTCGGTGTCCTCGTCGTTGTGGACGAACCGGGCCGCCTGCGGCCCGCTGCCCGTGTTCGCGAACATGCCGGTGCCCTGGTCCGAGCTGCCATAGACGCCCGTGCCGTTGGGGGTGGTGCCGTACACGCCGAACCCGCTGCCGTTCTGAGCGCCGTACACGCCGACACCGAAGAACGACACGCCGTTGTTCTGCCCGCGTACGCCCGCGGAGAACGAGCCGGGCGTGGTCGAGTTGACGAGCCCGTACACGCCGGCCGAGTTGCCCGATGTCGAATCCGTCCGCCCGAGGACGCCCGGGTTGGTCCCGGTGGTGTTGCTCGACCGGCCGGTGATCGGTGTGGCGCCCGTCGATGTAGCGCTGATGATGATCCCGGTATCCACGCTGACCCACGGTGCGCTGAGATCGAAGGCGAGGTTCGCCTGCTGGGCCCGCGTGGCGCGGATGGCGTAGGGGGCGTAGTTGATCTTCGTGCGCGGGTTCAGGTTTGTGCCCTCGACCCGCACCGCCAGCCAGCGGTCCGAGCCATCGAACCAGGAGTCATTGAAGTCCACCTCGACCTCGAACAGCCCGTCGACGACCTCGACATCGGCGATGTCGATGAACTGCAGCAGCAGCCCGATGGTGGGGGCGTCCGCCAGCGAGAAGCGCATGTCGTACATGCCGTTGGCGGGCTGCCCGTTCTCCTCGAGCGTGCCCTGATAGGTGATCGGCGCGGCCAGCGTGGTTCCGGCGAGCATGGACAATGCGGCGAGTATGTTCGTGTGGTTCTTCATGGTTCCCTCCCGATTCGAATGTATGCGTGGTGAACTCGGAGATTATCAGATCAGGGTCACCGCCCAAAGAGAATCAGGGTAGTTGCAACATATTTATCATCAGCGCGTATCAGATCACATGCAGGATCGCGATCATCCCGTCTGCCCAAAGTGCGGCTACGACCAGTCCGGCGAAATCGCCACATGGACCGAGTCCTGCCCGATCGCCGGCACATGCCCCGAGTGCGGCTTGGACTTCGTGTGGGCCGATCTGCTCGACCCATCCCGGGTCGATGTCCGCTGGTATGTCGAGCACGCTCGCTCCCGCTTCTCGATCCTCAAACGCACGATACCAACACTCTGGTACTTATTGATCCCCAATCGGTTCTGGAAACGCATCCGACCAGATGCCGAGATCAGAATCGGCTTGCTCAGCCTCTGGTCGGTGGGCATCATATTCACCGGCTACATCCTCTCCACAATCCTGCTTCTCGCCGCATCCTTTCTCGAGCGCTACAGCTGGAGAGGTGGCACAAGCTCAATCACGGAACTCGTCACAAACTTTGATACCAAGCGCGCTTACGACATTCTCAGCGACCCGTCATGGTTCAAAGACAAGTCGCTCGAAGCCGCACGATTCCCATACGATGAAATATCGAGGTGGTGGACCTCCTATGAGTTCCTCTCCCTGGATGCTGCACGATCCTGCGCGTTCGCAATCGCATGCACACTCATGTGGGGCTTGATTCTCGGTGTTATCCCCACCACTCGCTCCATCGCCAAGATTCGATTCGCCCACATCACCCGCGCCATCATCCTCGGTTTGGTTGTCTCAGCCACTTGGTTCTATCTCGTGCGTTCAATCGATGCCATCAACTGGATGTGCAAAATTATCTATCCCTCCAGCCTCGTAGGAGATTACATCGGTCCCGTCCTCGCATGGATCATCCTCGCCTACGCCGCCCTCTGGCCACAACTGAGCATGATCTTTGCGATACGAAAATCGTGGTCCATCCGCCCGTCCCGACTCCTGATCACGGTGGGCCTGCTCGGCTCAGTGGTCTGCTCCTCGATTTTCGTGGCACTGCTCCTGCAACTCGTCCGGATCATGAGATACGCATGATGCCCATTCCGCACCCTCCGTCTACCATTCACCCATGACCACCACCACCCCCTCGATCGACTCCGCCATCCTCGACACCATCGCCGCCACCGACCCACAGGTCGCAGACATCGTCCGCGCCGAGGCACAGCGGCAGGAAACAACCATCGAGCTGATCGCATCCGAGAACCATGCATCGCCCGCAGTCACGGTCGCCGCCGGCACATGCATGACCAACAAGTACGCCGAGGGATACCCCGGACGCCGCTACTACGGCGGCTGCGAGCACCACGACACCATCGAGCAACTCGCACGCGACCGCGCCAAGCAGCTCTTCGGCTGCAAGTTCGCCAATGTCCAGCCACACTCAGGCGCGCAGGCTAACACCGCCGCATTCATGGCCATGATGGAGCCCGGCGACACCTTCCTCTCGCTGGTCCTCAAAGACGGCGGCCACCTCTCCCACGGCATGCACCTTAACTTCTCGGGCATCTTCTACAACCCCGTCCACTACCAGCTCCACTACGACACCAGTCACCCGATGCACGACCAGATCGACTATGACTCGGTCCGCGCCGCAGCCCACGAGCACAAGCCCAAGGTCATCCTCTGCGGCTACAGCGCCTACCCACGCACAATCGACTTCGCCAAGTTTCGCGAAATCGCCGATGAAGTCGGCGCACTGGTCATGGCCGACATCTCACACATCGCCGGCCTCGTCGCCGCGGGCGAGCACCCATCGCCCTTCCCGCACGCCCATGTCGTCACCACCACAACACACAAGTCCCTGCGTGGCCCACGCGGCGGGCTCATCATGACCAACGATGAGGACCTCAACAAGCTCATCAACCGCAATGTCTTCCCCGGCGTGCAGGGCGGCCCGCTGATGCACATCATCACCGCCAAGGCCGTCGCCTTCGGCGAGGCCCTCAAGCCCGAGTTCAAGGCCTACCAGCAGCAGGTCATCAAAAACGCCAAGGCCCTCGCAGACGCCATGACCGCCAACGGCTTCCGCATCACCTCCGGCGGCACCGACAACCACCTCATGCTCGTGGACCTGACCGTGAAGGATGACGAGCTCACGGGCAAGGACGCGGAGAAGTGGCTCGAGATGGCCGGGCTCATCACCAACAAGAACGGCATCCCCGATGACCCGCGCTCACCCATGATCACCTCCGGGCTCCGCCTGGGCACCCCCGCGACGACCACCCGCGGCTTCAAGGAGGCCGAGATGACGCAGATCGCCGACTGGATCAACCGCGTCATCGAGTCCAAGGGCGATGAGGGCGTGATCAACACCGTGCGCGAGGAAGTGAAAACGCTCTGCGCCGGCTTCCCGCTGCAGCACTGAGCCATGCCCGCCCGCTCGCCCGAGCCCCCGGACACAGACCAGAGCGCCCCGCTCGGGCGTGCATCCATCAGCATCATCACCGATCGCGCCGCGATCGAGGCCGTCGAGTTCGATGAGCCCTTCGCGGAGCCGCTTCATGCGCGCGATCTAGCAGTCTCCGGCACCCGTTTCACCAACACAGCGCTGATGTCCTCAACGCTCCCGTCGTTCAGGGCCACGGATTCGCTCTTTGAGCGTGCGGACTGCTCCAACGCCACATGGATCGACGCCCGCCTCGTCCGCTGCGCATTCACAGGGTGCAAGGGAACCGGGCTCGATCTTCGAGGTGCCGCCCTCCGCGACGCCCGCTTCCACGAGTGCAAGCTCCCCGATATGTTCATCCAGGAATCATCGCTCGACCGCGTGTGGTTCGAATCCTGCAACCTGCAGCACGCCGACTTCTCCGGCGGCAAGCTCGACAGCGTGACCATCCGCAACTGCGACGCGACCGGGCTGCGCCTGCTCGGTGCCCGCATCACCGCCCTCGACCTGCGGGGTAGCCGCATCGACCACATCGCGATCGACACGGGCGCCGTCCACAACATCATCATCGACCCGCTCCAAGCCCCGGCACTGACCGAAGCGCTGGGCGCACGGGTCGTCGATCAGCATGAAGAAATCTGACCTCCTCCCCCGCACCTGCGGGGGAGGAAGCAAGGCGTCACGGCTGCGGCAGTGTGCGGCTGGTGTAGCGGTCGTCGATCTTGATCTTGCCCCAGTCGTAATACCCGAAGCCGGTCCGCTCGCCCTCGGGGATCTTCAGGTACGTGAGCGAGCCGTCCGCGTGGATCCGGAAGATCCGGTCGCTGGTGCCGACGTAGTCGATCACCGCCATCGGGTCATCCGGCGAGGTCGAGGGCTCGGGCTGGCCGCTGCCCATGCCGCCGATACCGATCCCGGCCATCAGCGTCAGCGCAGAGACCGCCAGCAGGCGCCAGCGGGCGTTGGTCTTGAGGAGTTGGACATAACGATCATCGTGGGTGTGGTGTGTATCCATGGCAACAGTATGACCGATCGCCCGGGCGATGACTGACACAAATCCGTACACTTTATGCATGAAACCGATTGCTCTATTCGTCTCACTCGCTCTGCTCGTCGGCTGCGCATCCACAACCGATCGCGCCCCGCGATCGGCCCTCATCGGCCACATCGTCTTCGTAGAACTCTCTGACAAGAGCGACTACGAAGCCATCCTCAACGATTCGGACGCCATGCTCGCGACCATCCCCAGCGTGGCGACATTCGCCGCCGGTCGTCATATCGACACCGGGCGCGACACCATCATCAACGACTACGACCTGGCGATCTACCTCGGCTTCGAGTCCGTCGAGGACCTCAACGCGTATGTCATGCACGAGCAGCACATCGCCTACGTCGCCAAGTGGAAACCCCGCCTCAGCGCGCTCCGGGTCTACGACATGCACGACCCAACCAAGTAGCAGTCGCCTCCCTCGCGGTTGCAAGGCGCATGGAATCATCTTCGTGCCTCCCCCGTCCTGACGGGGGAGGTGTCACGACAAAGTCGTGACGGAGGGGGTCTCCTCGGATCCCTGGTCCCTCATCCCTAATCCCTAATGCCCAACCACTTACTCCAGCAGCTCAGTCCTCGCGGCCTTCGCCTGGCGATGCCCCCGGACCATGTCCCACGAGTAGATGCCCACCGCCACCCAGATGATCGCGAACGCCGCGAACTTCATGGGGGTGAAGTGCTCACCGAAGAACACGACCGAGAGCAGCAGCTGGCCCGTCGGTGCGGTGTACTGCAGCAGGCCCACCGTGCTCAGCGGGAGGAGCTTGACCGCGTTGGTGAAGCAGATCAGCGGGACGATGGTCACGATCCCGCCCAGGATCATCAGCAGCGACACCCAAAGCTCCGTTTCCGGCGCAAAGAAGATCCCATCGCCCGTGCGCCCGAGCCAGATCACCAGCCCCACGCACACCGGCAGCAGCAGCATCATCTCAAAGGTCAAACCAACGCTTGGACCGACCTGCGCCTGCTTCCGCAGCAGCCCGTACGTGCCGAAGCTCGCGGGCAGCAGGAGTGATAGCCACGGGAAGCCCTTCGAGTCCGCGCCGTTGAGTTCCGCGTACGCCATCACCAGCACCGCGGTGCACGCGAGGGCGATCGAGCCCCATTGCACGGGCCTCGGGCGCTCGCCGAGAAACAGGAACCCCAGCGCGATCGAGAACAGCGGGTTGATGTAGTAGCCGAGCGACGCGTGGCTCAGCCGGTCCGTCGAGACCGCATAGATAAAGAAGAACCAGTTGATCGCGATAAGCACCGTGCTCGGGATCAGCACCTTCAGCGACGCCCACTGCGTCGCGGCCTTCATGAACTCGCCAAGCTTCCGGCTCAGCGCGAGCATCAAGAGCAGGATCGGGATCCCAAACAGCACCCGCTGCGCGAGGATCTCGAACGGGTTCGCGTCGTTCACAGACAGGACTTTGAAGTAGCTCGGGACGATAAACGCCCACCACCCGAACGCACCCGCCGCGAACGCGATCCCCTTGCCCCGATTCGGGTACTGCTCATCGGAGATCGGTGGAGGGGATGGTTCGGACATGAGCGGCAAGTCTAGGTCGATCGGTGCGGATACCTGCAAGATCGCACACGATCTGGCATAATCTGGAACACCACACGGCAAGCCGCTATTCCACCTCAGGGAAACCCCGCATGATCGCATCACTCGGCCGCATCCTGACCCGCGTCTTCACGAGAACGGCCCCCGATCCCTTCGTCATCGCCGTCGGGCTCACCCTGCTCTCCGCGATCCTTGCGCTTGCATTTGGAACCTACCCCGGCGCAGAGACGATCCCCGAAAAAGTCAACGCCATGATCGACGCCTGGCGCGGCACCGACGGGCTCTGGAAGTTCCTCGCCTTCGGCATGCAGATGTGCCTCATCCTCGTCACCGGTCACGCACTCGCCGCCTCAAAACCCATCCGTGCGATGATCGCCACCCTCGCGGGCCTCCCGAAAGGCGCACCGACCGCGGCCGCGCTCGTCGGGCTGGTCGCCGCGGGCTTCGGGCTCATCAACTGGGGGCTCGGGCTCATCGTCGGCGCCCTCTTCGCGCGCGAGGTTGCCCGCGTCTGCGCGTCCAAGGGCATCCGCGTCCACGGCCCGCTCCTCGCCGCCGCCGGCTACATGGGCCTGCTCACCTTCCACGGCGGCTTCTCCGGCTCCGCCCCGCTCAAGATGTCCACCGAAGCCCAGGCCCGCGATGTCCTCCCGACCAGCATCTACGAATCGCTCGAGACCGGTGCCGTCCCCCTGAGCGACACGCTCCTGAGCCCCATGAACCTCTTCGTCTCCGGCGGCATGCTGATCCTGATCCCCATCGTGCTCTGGCTCCTGACCCCCAAACGCGACGACGAGATCACCCCCATGCCGCTCGATGACGAGTCCAGCACGCCCGAACCAAACAACACAGATGCCCCGTCGGGCTTCCCCGACTGGATCGAGCGTTCGCCCATCGTCGTCTGGGCATTGGCATTGATGCTGCTCTGGGCCTTCACCCGCTTCTCGACCAAGCAGGGCTTCATGTCGCTGGGCCCCAACGAGGTCAACACACTCATGCTCGCCCTCGGGCTCATCATGCACGGCTCCGTCCGCTCCTACCTCCGCGCCGCCGAGGACGGTGCGCGCGGCTGCGCCGGCATCATCCTCCAGTTCCCCCTCTACGCCGGCATCATGGGCATGCTCGCCAGCTCCGGGCTCGTCAGCGACTTCTCCCGGTTCATGGGCTCCGTCGCCAACGAGACCACCGCGCCCATCTTCACCATGCTCAGCGCCGCCATCGTCAACGTCTTCGTCCCCTCCGGCGGCGGGCAGTGGGGCATCCAGGGCCCCATCGCGCTGCAGACCGGCGCCGAAGCCGGCGTCGCGCCGTCCAAGATGATCATGGCCGTCGCGTATGGAGACCAGCTCACCAACATGCTCCAGCCCTTCTGGGCCCTGCCCCTGCTCGCGATCACCAAAGTCAAAGCACGAGAGATCGTCGGCTACACCGCCGTCGTCATGCTCATCGCCGCCGCATGGATCATTCTCGGCCTGCTCCTGTTCTAATGCTCGCCTCCCCCGCGCTTGCGGGGGAGGCGGATTCGGCGCAGCCGAAGACGGAGGGGTTTCGCAACGATCACTTGCGATGGATGCCCTGCTTTGATCCGCAATGCGGACAAAGCAGGAACGAGAATCCTTCAAGACCTGCTTTGCCCTCCGGGTCAAAGCAGGGCACCCGGGCTATTACTTATAACTGATGAGTTCAAAGAAGGTCGCGAGATCATCAGCTACACGAAGCTTTGCAATCCCGAGATCGAGGACCGAGTCATCATCCCAGTAGTAGACAGCATTCAGAGTGGCTTGGTTTGTAGAAACACAGAAGTAGTTTCCGCTATCATCTTCCGCGATCGGCAGCAAACCGAGTTCAAGCATCTCGGGTCTGGCATACAAGCACAGCTCCATTGCTGCAGGATCAAGAAAGCAGCGAACATTTGTACTCCCGTGATCGGGTGCCGGGATCGTGTTCGGGAACAAGTACTGCCCGAGTAGCGGTGTGAGTAGTTTGCGACTGTCTTCGCGAAGTGCTTGCCACGCTGAGATAGATTCAAGTCCGCACAGATCACACGGCTCATTATCCTGATGAAGTCGTATCAAAACAGTATCCTCGTTCGCTGCGAATGATGAACGATCCTTGGCTCGGAAAGCGAATAGATTGTACCAGAGTACTCAGGGATGCTTGTACACTATCAGACACCCTGCCAATGCGGAGTCCACGTCGGGTGCCCTGCTTTGATCCGCAACGCGGACAAAGCAGGAACGGATTCATCCGAAGACCTGCTTTGCCCTCCGGGTCAAAGCAGGGCACCCACCGAAATCTGAATGCACCCATCCCCTGTCCCTCCCCGCGCCCCGCGGGGAGGTGCCGAGTCTTCGAGGCGGAGGGGTCTTGGTAAGCGAGAAAGATCTCAAGACCCCTCCGATCCGCCGGCGGCGGCCCCCCTCCCCCCGGGGCGCGGGGAGGAACGCCGCGAAGCGAAGACACCCGCCCCTTCCCCCCCAACAATCCCCCATGACCCGAACCACACCAACCCTGCTTCTTCTCCTCGCCTGCCTCCTCACCCTCCCCGGCTGCGCCGCCGCCGTCCCCATCGTCTCCGCCGGTGCCGCCGCCGGGGAGGCCGGCTACAGCTTCTGGCAGTCCGGGAAGCTCACCTACGTCGACGAGGGCACCACCAGGGAGATGAACCGCGCCATGGTCCTCACCTTCAACCGCCTCGCCCTCACCGTCGACGAGACCAAGGACCGACTCGACGACGACGGCAACCTCAAGAGCCGCTGGTGGTCCATCCACTCCGACCGAGGCCACCTGCTCACCATCGAGACCCGCCCCCTGACCAGCACGATGGTCGAGGTCAAAATCGACGCCGGCGCCTTCGGAAATAAGGCCGCCGCAGAGCTCATCGCCGACCGAATCAAGGCGGAGCTGGATGAGATTCAGGCGGCGGGCGTGGAGCCAATGGCTGATTGAGCTTCCGCTGAAGAGTTCACCACAGAGCACACAGAGCACACAGATAAGAAATGACAGAGTGAATGTGTGCCTTCCCCGCCCCGCGGGGGAGGTGCCGAGTCTTCGAGGCGGAGGGGGTCTTCGTAAACCATGTGCATTTGGTGCTCTGCTTTGATCCGCAACGCGGACAAAGCAGGAACAAGAGTCTAAGTACGAACTCTGTGAAGCGAGCATCGTAAAAAGACCATAATGCGAATGCTGCTACTCATGATCACGATCTGTTCAACTACAGCACACGCCGCAGGTCCAGTTGCGCGGTGGGTGGAACAGCGAGACGCATTTAAGCAGGTACTTGTCACGAAACATCATGATTCGTACTGCGATTGGGTGCGGTTTACAATGCTGACTTGGGGCGCGTATCTTGCTGCTGATCATCAGGGAGAGATACACAACTGGACCAGCGGGCAGGTCAATGCATGCCGACACGCGATATGGCAATATCAACTCGTACGGGCATTCGATGAGGATACTGCGGAGGCGATCGGTAACGCGCAAGAGCATTTTTCATCACATCACATGGATTCAGTGATTGACGAGCAGAACAACGAGGCAGCCCGAGCAATGTACCGCAGGCACACTGTTGAGCATGTGCAACTCGGTGAAGCCTTACAGCAGATCGTCGATGCTGTCGATCAACAGAATGAGCTCTTTCAGACTCAGATCTCCGAACCAAGCAGCCCATAAGCCCCTCTTTCTCCCCCTCCGTGTGCTCCGTGTGCTCTGTGGTAAACTCTTCCCCCCAAACCACTAGCATCTCCAAAACCGAGCATACCATTCCCCCCAATGCCCACCGAAACCCAGACCCAACCCGACGCCATCGAGACCATCTCCTTCGTCTCCCTCGGCTGCCCCAAGAACCTCGTCGACTCTGAGAAGATGCTCGGGCTCCTCGCCGCCGATGGGCTCATGCCCGTCAGCGCCGAGATCATCGAGGATCAGGAGCACGATGACCTCTCCCTCTCGGGCTCCGAGCAGGACAGCTCCGCCACCGAGGGCCGCGTCACACCCGCCGACGCGGTCGTCATCAACACCTGCGGCTTCCTCGAGGCCTCCAAACAGGAATCGCTGGGCGTCATCGCCGAAGCCGTCAAGCTCAAAGAGCAGGGCAAGATCAAACGCGTCGTCGTTGCGGGCTGCCTCGTGCAGCGCCACCGCGCCAAGATGCTCGACTGGGCCCCCGGGATCGACTCGATGGTGGGGGTCTTCGACCGCGAACACATCATCGAAGCCGTCCGAGGCGTCAAGTCCGACCGCGAGACCCTCGAAGAAGTCCCCAAGTACTGGATCAACGCCAACGCCCTCACCAGCGCCGACGCCAAGGGACTCAACACGGTCGGCCTCACCGTCTCGGGCAAGGACGGCAAGGGCATCGGCTACTACGAGTCAGACAACGCCCGCCTCCGACTCACCCCACGCCACTACGCCTACCTGCGCATCAGCGAGGGCTGCAACCAGAACTGCGCCTTCTGCACCATCCCCTCGATCCGAGGCAAGATGCGCTCCAAGCCCGAAGACCGCATCATCGAAGAAGCCCGCGAGCTCATGCGCGACGGCGCCTACGAGCTGCTCATGATCGGCCAAGACACCACAAGCTACGGCGACGACATCGGCGTCGGGCTGGGCCAAGTGCAGGGCGAAGACAAGTTCCGCGCCGGGCTCCCCAAGCTCCTGCGCAACCTCGACAAGGCCGTCTCCGAAGAAATCGGACGCGGCTGGCTCAGGATGATGTACGCCTACCCGACCTACTTCAGCGACGAGATCATCGACGCCTTCGCCGAGCTGGCCGACCGGGGCAACCTGCTGCCCTACCTCGACATCCCCCTCCAGCACGGGTCCGACCGCGTGCTCGAGCTCATGCGCCGCAACGTCACCAGCGCCCACCAGACCGAGCTGTGCCACAAGCTCCGCGAGCGCATCCCGGGCATGGCGATCCGGACCACCTTCATCACCGGGTTCCCGGGCGAGACCGACCAGGACCACCAGGACCTGCTCGACTTCATCGAAGAGGTCCAGTTCGACGCCGTCGGCTGCTTCCAGTACTCCAAAGAGCCCGGCACCGTCGCCGGGCGCATGGAAGAAGACCCGCAGCTCGCCGTCCCCGCGCACATCAAGCAGCAGCGCCACGACGAGATCATGGCCGCCCAGCAGGAGATCGCCTTCGGGCAGGCCGAGTTCATCGCTGAGCAGTTCGACCCGGCCAAGCCCACCGAGTCCGGCGCGCAGTTCGACGTCATCATCGACAAGGACACCGGCAACCAGGTCGAGCCAACCCCCGGCGTCTCCCGCGGCGGCACCCTCTACGCGGGCCGCACCTACTTCCAGGCCCCCCAGATCGACGCGACCACCCACGTGATCAGCAAGAACCCCCTCGCCGCCGGCGAGCTGGTCCGCTGCACCATCGTCGCCGCCGACGGCTACGACCTCATCGCCGTCCCCGTCGAAGAACTCGAACGCAAAGTCTCACTGCCCCTCGCATAATCTTCGTGCCTCCCCCGTCCTGACGGGGGAGGTGCCGAGTCTTCGAGGCGGAGGGGGTCTTTTACGCCGCACGCACGCCAAGACCCCATCCGTCTTCAGCTGCGCTAAATCCACCTCCCCCGCGGGCCGGGGAAGGCACAAGAGCAGTGTCTCCAAACACCAGCTGCGATGGGTGCCCTGCTTTGATCCGCAACACGGACAATGCAGGAACGAGAGACCTCGACGGCCGATTTTGCTATCTGAAGAAGATGCGAGTGATTCACAGACGAATCAGTCTGTGCAGGAAGATCGCTTCATGAAGAACTTGATCGAGAGCACGACCTCGTAGACCAACCATAAAGCGATGAGGATCGCAAACACGACATATGAGCGTATGTTCGATTCATCTAAATCAGTGGTAGTGCCGTAAAAAGCCGCCGTCCCGTCTTGAATGATTTTCAAGTTCACGAGCAGAATGATGCAAACAGCAAAAGGTCGAAAGATCCGAGCAGACGTCGAGTTGTACTGCTTTAGCGCCATCAGTCATAACTGTAGCATGTGGCCCAATCCGTGAACACCGCACGTACGGTATCGTAGTCTTCCCATGCACGTCCGCACCCAAGACCCCGCCACCCCCGACATCACCGCCCTGCTCAACCAGCACCTCGAAGAGATGCGATCCATCTCCCCGCCCGAGAGCAAGCACGCGCTCGACATCGACGCCCTCCGCATCCCCGACATTACCTTCTGGTCCGTCCGCAACGACGACGGCGCACTCATGGGCTGCGGCGCACTCCTGCGACTCGATCCCGATCACGCCGAGATCAAGTCCATGCGCACCGACCCCGCGCACCGGCGCAGGGGCGTCGCCGCCGCGCTGCTCAGCCACGTCATCAACCACGCGATCGAGAATCAGTTCACACGCATCAGCCTCGAAACCGGCGCGCAGGACCACTTCGCTCCCGCCCGTGCGCTCTACGAACGCTTCGGCTTCACGCCCTGCGGGCCGTTCGGCAACTACAGGGAAGATCCCAGCAGCGTCTTCATGACACGTTCGCTCGATGCGTGAGTTTTTCTCCGCCTGAGGAGATCCCCGCAAGCCGTTGATGCGGACGCACATGCACCCGTTTGCAGCATCCGGCCGCCCGGAACCGCCCACAATCCGGTTGATCCGCTCGGAATCCGCGTCTACAACCCCTCCCCAATTCTCATTCCGATCCGTTCCTTGTGCCGATGAGGTGTTCATGGTCCGCAGCGGTCATGTTGTCATGTTGTGCGCGCTCGTCCTCCTCACGATCGGCGTCGTGATGGTCCAGAGCGCCGGGATGTCCGTGCGTCC
>CAXREY010000008.1:0-38035 GCA_964229845.1 Phycisphaerales bacterium UBA1924 | reverse complement strand
G
Source organism: Phycisphaerales bacterium UBA1924 (assembly GCA_964229845.1). GTDB lineage: Bacteria > Planctomycetota > Phycisphaerae > Phycisphaerales > UBA1924 > UBA1924. The sequence continues at coordinate 38,034 of CAXREY010000008.1, read as the reverse complement.
GTCGCGATCCTCGCGCTGCTGGTGCCGATTCCGGGCAACCTGCGCCTCGCGATTGCGGGCCCATTGCAGAACGCAACGGCCCGCGTGACAACCGGGATGCTCGAGATGATGGGCTTCTACGTCGAACGGTCGGGCAACCTGGTCAACATCAACGACATGCCTGTCGCGGTCGCAGAGGCGTGCAATGGGATGCGCATGGTCTTTGCGCTGCTGCTGGTCGCGTACGCGTTCGCCTTCACGGTCCCGCTGCGCAACTCTGTCCGCCTGGTGGTGCTGCTGCTGAGCCCCGTCGCCGCGATCATCTGCAACGTGCTGCGCCTGGCACCGACCGTCGTCATGTACGGCAACCAGGAGCGCCTGCCTGAGGGCTGGCCGGACGGCTTCCATGATATTGCCGGATGGCTCATGCTCCCGCTGGCGTTCCTGATGCTGCTCGGCATCACCCGTGCCCTGCGTTGGGCGATGGTGCCGACGTACCGATTCACACTCGCAACCCAATCGAGCTGAGGCCATTGTGTTCAACAAGCTTGCCATCCCGTCCGCACTCATCGCCCTCGTGGTGATCGGTGCGCTGCGGTCAAGCCCGGCCGAGTCTGCCGAGGTCAACCGTTACCACGAGGAGGTCAGATCGATCATCGAATCGATCCCCGTGGACATCAACGGTTGGCAGGGGGAGAAGGTGCCATTGCCGCAGTCGGCGACGAACCTGCTGCGTCCCAACGGGCTCAATGCCCGGCGGTACGTGCACAGCGAGCGAGGGCTCAGCGCGACATTGATGATCGTGCAGTGTCGGGACGCACGCGATATGGCGGGCCACTACCCCCCGCGGTGCTACCCGGCGAATGGCTGGCTGACGCCGGACGATTCACAGGACAAGTTCATTTCCGTCGACGGGCAGCGGATGGCGGTGTATGAGTATCACCGCCTCGCCGGTCAGAACGAGCGGGATATCACCGTTTATAACTTGTTTGCGCTCCCGACGGGCGAGCTGAGCGTCAACATGCGCGATGTCTACCGCCTGAGCGCGGACTACCAGTACCGCTATTACGGGGCGGCTCAGGTGCAGATCATCATCGACGGGACGGTTGACCCCGCTGATCACGAATGGATTCTCAACGAGATGTACACGATCGTTCGTTCGTCGATCGATCGTGTGCGATCAACTCATGTGGAGACGGCTCCAAAGGAAGGGAGCGCATCATGAACGCGAATCAGATGAACTGGGATATGGACGGCGAGCAGCACCAGTCGAACCCCTTCGTGATGCTCCACAGGAACCTGCGCGGTAAGTACATCCTCGTCATCGTGCTCGGGCTGCTCTTCGGCGTGTCCGGTGCGGTCCTGGGCTACATGTCACGCAAGCCGCTCTACGCGAGCACCGGCATCGTCCGTATCCAGCCCGAGCTGCCCAAGGTGCTTTACGAGAGCGAGCAGAGCACGGCCCCGAAGATGTTCACGAGCTTCGTGAACTCGCAGGCGCAGCTCATCGGGAATGTTGACGTCGTGAAGCTGGCTCTCGAGAGCGACGCGGTCAAGAGCATGGAAGCCCGCCGTGGGGTGTTGTTCGACCTCGACCAGGTGATGGACCGTCTCCAGATCGTCCCGGACCGGCGTGCGCAGGAGATCATCAGGGTTTCCTTTGAGCATCCGGACCCAAGGGTTTCGCAGGTGATCGTTGATTCGGTGCTCACCGCGTACATCGAGAAGTATGGCAAAGAAGGCAGCATCAAGAACCCTGGCGTTGTCAACGTGCTCAAGCTCCGTCAGCAGGAACTCAACAGCGAACGCAATCGGACCGACGGCAGGATCGCGGAGATCGTGAAGGAGTTCAAGACAGAAAACCTTGAACCGCTGATCGAGGAAGCCACGAAGCAGCTCAGCGGGTTGAAGGCAGAGCAGACTGAGATTGAGCGATACCTCGGGCGGCTCGCTTCCACCGAGAACGGAGAGGTCGTCCGGGTGGTCCCGGAGACGCCTGAGGAGGCGTCGCTCAGAGACTCTCGCATGGCCTCGCTCGTGCAGCAGCGGGATGCGCTCATCGAGAATCGCGATCAGATGATGATCGCGGAAGGGCTGCGTGAGGAGCATCGTGACGTCCGGCGTGTGACCTCGATGATCGAGAAGCTTCAGAAGAACATCGATGATCGCATGGAGCAGCTGCGTTCGGGCGAGGACCTGGTGCTCTACGACGACGAGGGGAACCCGCTCCCGAGCGAATCGCTCCTCAAAGCACGTCAGGCCGAGTTGCAGGGTGAAGTGAAAGAGGCGTCGGCCTACGCGGAGCGGCTCTTCACGAGCTCGCTCGCGCTCGCGTCACTCCGCAAAGATCAGGAATCCATACAGATCCGACTCGGTGAGGTCAACACGCGACTCGATATGATCGAGACCGAATCCAAGCTCGAGGACAACTCCTCGATCTCAGGCAAGATCAGCATCGCATCCAAGCCGATCGAGGCACGGGCGCCGACGTCCGATCCCCGGATCAAGATGGCCGCTGCGGGGTTCGTGGGGATGGGGTCGCTGCCAGTTATCGCGATCATTGCGCTCGGATATCTGAGTCACCGAGTGAAGTATTCCGATGACGAGGTGCTCACCGGGGCGCACGCAGGCATCGTCGGGATGCTCCCGGATCTGGGCAACTCGCTCGAGGACCAGGAACTCGCGTCCGCCTCGGCGTTCGCGGTCCATCAGATCCGCTCGCAGTTGCAGATCAAGAACAAGGAGCAGACCAGCCGTGTCTACGGCGTGACCAGCCCCGCCCCGGGAGACGGCAAGACGAGCCTGATCATCGCGATGGGGCTCTCATTCGCCGAGAGCGGGAACCGGACCTTGCTGGTGGATCTGGACTTCATCGGCCGCGGCCTGAGTATCCATTTCGGACACGCGCGTGCGCCCAGTCTCGCCGATCGTCTTACCGAGACCGAGGAGGTGCTCCAGCTCATCCACGAGACCGAGTTCCCCGGGCTCTCGATCCTGCCGGCGGGCTATGGCGACGACATGCGTGTCAGCAAGCTCTCGCCCCGCAGTGTCGAGGCGCTCCTGGAGCCGCTCAAGGCGCAGTACGACACGATCCTCATCGACACCGGCCCGATCCTGGGCAGTGTCGAGGCGGCCTTTGTCTCGCCTCAGGCCGACGGGGTCATGCTCGTCGTCGGGCGCGGGCAGTACAAGCCACTGATCAAGAAGGCGATCGATCAGATCCACGCGGTGGACGGCACGATCGCGGCGACCATCTTCAATCGTGCGTCGATGCACGAGATCCGCCATTCGACGAGCAGCATGTCCGTGCACTTCTCACGCCAGTTCTCCCGCCAGCAGCAGGAGCATGAGCAGCGGCAAGGCAACCGTGTCGGCCCGGTCGCGGGTTCGCTCTTTGCCGGGCGACGCACGGACGCGAACGGCGTCAAGCTCCGGAAGGTTGAGCCATGATCGCGACGGGCGTCCAGGGGGACACTGCGCAAGAGACGCAGGACACGCACACGCTCTGGGGGCTCTCGCCTGCCCAGCTGCATGCGAGGTACTGGAAGTCGCGCGGCATCCAGATCGTCCCGGTCGGTTCGCCGGGTATCGAGATCGATAAACGGGCCGAGCTGTACCTCCTGGTGAGCAGGGATCACCTCGTGATCATGCAGCTGCATCAGGCGCTGGATCTCATGTGCTGGCTGAACCCCGACCTGCTGATGATCCGCCTCCGTCAGAGCGAGCAGTCCGAGTATCGCGAGGTGGTCGAGGCACGCGCAGACGGGCAGTTCCTGAGATTCAGGCGCGAGTACGAGTCCAACCGCAGCAAGCGACAGGCACGGGTTGCCCTGACCACCAATCCTGATATCGCCTTCGACTGGGCGAGCATGGACGATGACTCACGCTCATGGGCCCGCCTGCGCCAGATCATTCCCGATGATCTTCGCGCCGCCGTTCGCAGCGAGGGGCGGGTCTACCGGGGTGACCTCGACATCGAGCGTGCGCAGTTCGTGCGCGACCTTGCCCAGGAATGGAAGCACCCCCGGACGACGATCGGGCGGGTGAACCGTGTGGGTGAAGAGTGCTGGGCGGACGAGGACGCCGGGGAAACGGATCCGGGTGCGGTCACGGGCCCGATATGGATCGGATCCGGCCGGAGCATCCCGAAGGGCAAATCCGGCGTGGGGCCTGCGGTGCTCTGGGATCACCCGGACATGCGCCCTGAGCCGGACGAGATCGAGTGGCGCGACATCGAGGCGATCCAGACCCGCCCGGAGCGCCGGATCGATGAGGCCGCAACGTACACATCGAGTCTCTTCAAGCGGATCTTCGATATCTGCTTCGCGCTCGTTGCACTGGCGTTCACGCTGCCGTTGTACCCGTTCATCATGGCCGCCATCTGGGTCGAGGACCGCTCGCCGTTCTTCTTTGGGCACAAGCGAGAGTCGATCAACGGCAAGGAGTTCCGCTGCTGGAAGTTCCGCACGATGTACCGCAACGCAGAGGACATGAAGGCGCAGCTCCAGGCCCAGAACCAGGCGGACGGGCCACAGTTTTTCATGGAAAGGGATCCCCGGATCACCAAGGTCGGGGCTGTGCTGCGCAAGCTGCAGCTCGACGAGCTGCCCCAGTTCTGGAACGTGCTGCTCGGTCATATGTCCGTGGTCGGCCCCCGCCCCAGCCCGTTTTCCGAGAATCAGCTCTGCCCCGGCTGGCGTGAGGCCCGCCTGAGCGTGCGGCCCGGGGTGACCGGGCTCTGGCAGATCCGACGTACCCGCGCGGACGGCGCAGATTTTCAGGAATGGATCCGGTACGACATTGAATATGTCGAACGCGCCACCTTCCTGCTCGATCTCTATATCATCCATAAAACCATCGCGCTCATATTCGCCGCACTCAGCAGGCGGTAATGACTGAAAGGTTGATGATTCCATGCCCATGAAGCCAAGAACATTCCGGCGCGTCGTACTCCTCGGCTCGCTCGGCGCGATCGTGCTGCTCGTCGTCTTCGGTTACTTCGTCGTCCGGCCCTGGCAGAACCAGCGCCAGCTGGAGGCGATGAGGACGGAGGGCATCGTCGCGTATGAATCCGGCGATTACATCAACACGGTCAAGCTGCTTGGGCGTTACAAGAAGAACGCGGAGAACCCCGAGCCAGAGATTTTTCTCTATCACGCCCGGGCGAGCGAGAAGTACGAGGCCACTGACGGCGGGAACTACCTCGTCGCCGTCGACTCATACCGCGAGTACCTGCGCCGTGTTCCTGACGACGTCGAGGCGAAGCAGGAACTGCTCCCGCTGATGAATCTCAGTCGCCTGTACGTGGAGGCGGAGGGGCTGGCCCGGGAACTGATCGATACCTACAGGGTCAGCGACATCGCCGTGCTCGAGGAACTGAACTACGCACTTGTAAGCCAGCAGGGCGATGATGAAGAGATCGAAGCTGTGCTGAGGGCGCTGTTCGAGCACGAGGACAGCAAGTTCAGCCACGCGAACACCTATCTCAGCTATCTCCGCAACCGTGGGCGTGGGGAAGAAGCCGACGCCCTTCTCGACGAGCGTATCGCCCGCTTCCCGGGGCGTGTCGAGGAACAGCTGCTGGAGTTCCAGCGCGATGTGGTACGCAGCGAGGTTGTTGAAGGGGCAACGCGGTACGACGACGCGACGGTGCTCAGCGAGATCTGCTCCATCATTGGCCTGAACCCCGAGACTCTCGGGTGGGAGCCCGAAGCGCCGAGCCTGAGCCCGAGCGCCGCATGGTTCACGAATCGGATCCTCAACAGTCTCCGCCGTCCTGACCTCGCGACGAGCGTTCAGCTGCGCGCTGCTGAGCAGCACGAGGACCGCCTCAATACGGTCTGGGCGGCTCGGCGGCTCTACTGGGCGGGGCGTGACACGGAGCTGCGCTCCATGGACATGCAGACGGAGAAGGGTGAGCCCGATGCAGATGTGCTCGGCTACCAGTTCCTCAGCGCCGAGCGGGAGGGTGACGAGGAGACCGCAAACGAGCTCAAACAGCGGATCAGGGATATCGATCTTGATCGGCGTGCCCGCGCTTGGAGCGCGTACATCAACGCGATCGAACAACCAGACGGCATCCAGTCTCGGATCGAGATGCAGAACGCGATCGACTGGTACCCCGGTGAGCCGGTGTTCCGCCTCAGGATGGGCGAACTCCAGCTTGCCCAGGGCCGGTTCAATGAAGCCGTCGAGCACTGGGTTATCGCGAGCGAGACGGTCAACGACGAGATCGGCAGCGAGCTCACGTTCGATACGTTCTCCTGGTCGACACCGTTGATCCGGATCATCAACGCCTACTCCGGTCAGGACCGCCTTGTCGAGGCGTTCGAATACACGCAGGAACTCCTCAGGGTTGCGCCCAACGACTACCGGTCCGTGTACGTCGCGGTCAACGCGCTCTCACAGCTCGCTCGTCAGGATCAGCTCCCTGCGGATGTTGGTCAGCGCCTCGTCACGTTCTGGGAGATGAACAAGGGCGACATCCAGACCAACCAGCGTATCGGGCTCGCCGCACCTGTCGCGGCCATCCATGCATACATGGGGGAAGATGAGGGCGCGAGGGCTGAGATCGCGTTTGCGCTGCAGAACGCTGACGGTGATCCTGCGATCATTGTCGCATTGTACGAAGTAGATGATCTGTACAAACTCGGGGTCGCGGATGCGCAGGGGCTGGATTACAGCTCGATCGCGAAATCGAGCCCGCTGGGTGCGCTCCGCGCCGCGAACAGGGCCCATGCGCTCTCTGGGCGTCTGGAAGACGGCTTGTCGATCATCGATGAGGGCCTCGCAAACGCTGACGATTCAACACGACAAACATGGGAACGGGTCCGCGTTGCCTATCTCGATGCGCACGCACCCGAGCAAGCCCGGGATGAGTGGGAGCGTCTTCTGACCGATGACCCAGAAGATATAGAGCTGCTGTACGCCGCGATCGAGTCAAAGGCGTTCAGCCGGAACCTCGAGCGGATCGATGATCTGATTGCCAGGGTGACGACGCTGACGTCCACCGAGGGCAAAGCACTCCCCTCCCGCCTGCGTCTCGCGCGGGCGAACGCGATGGTCGCGGGTGAGGGCAGTCGCACACGGACGAACCGCTCCCGAGCGATGGAGATCATCCGAGCGGTCGTGGCCGCCGAACCGACGAACACCAAGGCAAGGAACATGCTGGGTCGTATCCTGTCCCTGCCGGCTTCTCCCGAGGCACCCGAAAACGAGCGATACGAGCCGGATTACGAAGGCGCGATCGAGCAGTACCTTGTGCTCGCACGCCAGCTGAGCGGGAAGCCCGCTCAGGACTACCTCCTCGAGTGTGTCGATCTCGCGTACAGGGGAGGTGATGAGGGCCGTGCGCTGGTCCTCCTCGATGAGTACGAGGCCCGCTTCGGAGATGATATCGAGGCATTGCCGGGTGCCGCCGAGCGGTTCGAGAATCTCGGTGAAGACGATCGGGCGATCGCCCTGTACGAGCGAGTCCTGGCGCAGCGGGGCGATGCGATCGCAGCGCTCGCTCTCGCGGACCTGCAGCTCAAAGAGGGTGACACTGAACGAGCGATGTCGCTTCTTCAGGCGGTCGGCGAGGCAGACGCGCTGAGCCCGAACGGTGTGCTCCGTCTCGCAAGCCTGTACGTTCGGGCAGGGGACAGCGCTATGGGGCGTGAAATCGCGAGCAGTGGCGAACGGTTCGGGCTCGAACCGATCGAGGCCAGGCTGCTCCAGTCTCGCTTCGCGGAGCTCTATCTGAGTGACGAAGAAGAAATCGCCACGCTCCGTGAAGCAACCGAGATCCAGCCCAAGAGCCTTGAGGCATGGAAGCGGCTCGTGCTCCGCCTGGTGCTGACACAACAGCTCGAGCAAGCCGCCGAAGCGTACTCCCAGGCCGTTGAATACGTAGAGCCTGATCAGGAACTGATGCGTTACGGGATGATGGCTCAGAACGCTCCGCAGACGGCAGAAGACATGTTCAGCCTGCCCGGCATGCAGGATAACCCACGCTTGCGCGAGGTGATCCAGCGCGTTGAGAACTACACCAAACTCCCCGAAGATGCGGATCCTCAGACCCGTGTCGGCATGATGCGAGACCTGATCAGGGATTTTCCTCAGATCGAGCAGGCCCAGATCTACGCCTCCGAGCAGCTTGCTCAGATGCGGGTGAGCCCGGCCGTCGTCGCGGGCCTCGCCTATGAAGCGCTCAAGAACGCCCCGTGGAACACCCAGATTATGCAGATCGCGGGGCAGTTCAGCCTGCAGAGCGCCGACGCGGACGGCGCACTCCGTGCCGTGTCGCTCTGGCGAGCGAACTCACTGGAGAACACGATCGTCTCGAACGCCATACGTGCAAGGGCCCTGATTCAGAAGGGAGACCTTGAAGCCGCGGAAGTCGAGCTCGAACCCTTCGTGGAACAGGCAATCCAGACAGCCGCTCAGGCAGTCAGCAGGGAAGTGCTCGATGCCTACTCATACATCCGTCTCTCCCAGGGCGAGTCGCCCTCGGTCACCGCCTCACGCCTGCAGCCGCTGATTTCGACCGAGCGAGAGATCCGCAACCAGACATGGCTGCGCCTCGCTTCGAGTGTGATCACGGATCCTGAAGTCGGCGCGGAATGGATACGAGTTGCTGAAGGTTACTCATCCGAAGAGGATCATTCGGCACTCGCGAGTGCCTGGGTGACGCTGGCTTTCACCCACGCCCGCTGGGATCCAGAGTATGCGAATCGCGCACTCGATCTCATCGGAACCGGCGCCTCCACGGAACGCAATGCGGGAGACCTGGTTCTTGCCGCAAGGGCAAATCTCATCCTCGCTCGTGCGAAGGCAACGGTTGAGGAGGCGCGTTCGGAGTACGAACGCGTCGTGCAGCTCCTGCTGGACGCGAACGCACAACTCGGTGGGAACGTCGGCTTGCTGCTGGATTCGGCAAGGTATGCCAACGAGGCTGGGATCCACGATCAGGCGGTTGGGATCTACAAGCAGATCCAGGCGATGAACATCCCTGACGAAACGCTCGAGGCCTTGGTGAGCAATAACCTCGCGATGTCCATGGTTCGCGCCGGGGTCGATCAGACGAATCGCGACGAGATGCTCTCCCTGGCGCAGCGTGCAACATCGCTCAGCGGTGATAATGCTGCCTATTGGGGGACCCGCGGGTGGGTTGAGTTGGAACTCGACATGTACGCTCAGGCCCTGGAATCTTTCACCCGGGCTGCACGTTTGCAGAGCCAGAACGCCGAGGGCTGGGTTGGGCTCGCGATCGCGAATCACGAGCTTGGTCCGGACTTCGAATCAGGGAAGCACGAAGCCCTCGAACGCCTTCGCGAGATCACAGCCAACGACCCGCTGAGTGGAGAACTCAAGGGGTATCTGGATGCCCATGGTCTGGCGATCAATACGGATGGTTCCACGCCCTAACCCTTTGGGGGATATGCGATTGAGTCTCCGATAAGGTAGGCGGGCCTCCAAGGTACGGCATTTGGTCGGGTTTCTCTGTTTGCTTTCTGCAAAATACCCTTTCTTTTCTTCGTTTTTGTTTCGACTTGCGCAAGGGGCGCTATACCCTTAATTAGGTGCGATCACTGGGCTTCGGCCCGGACTGCGCTAGAGGGAGCAAGCCGGTATCGGTTTGCAGAAGCTGGAGATTCGTTCCTGTTTACGTTGAAGCAGGACAGTGAGAGATCAGGGTCTTATACCCTAAACTGAAGATTGGATGAGGGAATACCTAATGAAGTATGCAGCACTTGCCGCCGTGGCCATTGCGTCGGGCTCCGCACTCGCAGGATTTGACGCTGATTGGACCGGTTTTTACGGCTACCACGACGCGATCCGTGTTGACAACACCGGATCAGGTGGTGTGATCAACGAAGCGTTCAACGCGGGCCACTTCAACTTCGTGTACACGGACGTTGGTGGTGAGCGCGGCTTGGGTCAGTTCTCGGGGGGCTCGTTCTCGACCTTCTGCATCGAACTGCAGAACATCGCGAACGGATCGACCACGTACGAGATCGACACAATCCAGAACGCGCCGAACCCCACGGGCGGCGCGGGTCAGGGCCCGTACGACAACGCTGACGCGAACGAAGTGAACGCCGTCATGGCGGCAGCCGTCGCGCTCGGCTGGATCAACTGGGATCTCTCGGACAATGGCATGACCAAGAGCCAGGCCGCTGCGGTTCAGGGCATGGTCTGGAAGGTTGTGTTCGATAACGCGGTCGTGACCGCAGAGCGCAGCGATGTCGCAGCCGACATGGCGATCCTGCAGGCGCAGATCGACGCGAACCCCAGCGCATCCATCGACAACCTGCGTGCGATGCTCAGCGCAGACTCGCAGGACCAGCTCTTTATTGTTCCGCTCCCGACCGCGGCATTCGCGGGTCTGATGACCCTCGCCGGTATCGGTGGCATCAAGCGACTCCGTCGCAGCTGAGTCAGATACGTTCAAACACCTGGGAGGGTGAGATATGAAGAAAGCAATCGTCGTGAGTGTCGTACTCGCCGCCGCAGCTGGTGCTGCGACCGCTGGTTTCGACGCAGATTACAACGGATACACGGGCGTCGCCGCTGGTGTTCACATCAACAATGGTGGGTTCGTGAACCAGGACTTCAATGCCGGTCACAACAACTTCACCTACGTGGGCGCGGGTGACCGTGGCACGGGCCAGTTCGCGGGTGGGACGTTCTCGACCTTCTGCATCGAACTGCAGAACACCCTGGTCGGCACCCAGTCGTACGACCTCGCCGGTATCACAGATTCGCCCAACCCGTCGCCGGGTGCAGGCGGTCCTCAGTACGACAGCGCGGACGAAGCAGAAGTCAACGCGGTCATCGCTGCTGCGATCCGTCTCGGCTGGATCAACTCCGATCTCTCTGCTGGCGCAAACGCGACGAACACTCGTCTCGCCGCGATCCAGGGTCAGATCTGGAAGGTCGTCCTCGATACCTCGACCGTGACCGGCAACGGTGCCGTCGCGACCGAGATGAGCGCCCTGCAGACCGAGATCGCGAACGATCCCAACGCGACCGTGAACGGTCTCGTGGCGATGCTCAACGCGGACACGCAGGACCAGCTCTTTGTGGTCCCGCTCCCGACCGCGGCCCTCGCGGGTCTCCTGACGCTCGGCGGCCTCGCCGGTGTCAAGCGGCTCCGTCGCAGCTGATCGCGTATCTCACTCTTGAATCTCCAAGCGGGAGCGGCTCTCAGAGCCGCTCCTGTTTTTTCGCGATATGTGCACAGCGCGACTAGGCGATCGAAGCAGCAACCGTCGATTCCCAATCGGGCAGTGGGCCGATCAGGCGGTCTGTCGCGGTGATATCGAGCGTGGAATACGCGGGCCGAGCAGCGGGGCGAGGGAAGGCGTCACTGGTGCAGGGCTGCAAATCACAAGAGGAACCGAGTTCATGGCGGATCCGGGATGCGAGCCCGAACCAGGTGCACTCGCCTGCGTCTGTCAGATGCCAGGTTCCCAGTGCGCCCTTCTCGAACAGCTTCATCGAGCCCTCGGCGATCGACAAGGCGCTGGTCGGTCGTCCACGCTGATCGTCGACAACACGCAACTCTTCGCGCTCGCTCATCAGCGAACGCATGGTGCGAACGAAGTTTTTGCCCCAAGGGGCATGGACCCAGCTGGTGCGTATCAGGATGTGCTGTTGTGTGCATCCGCGCAGGAGTGATTCGCCCAGAGCCTTTGAACGCCCGTACGCGTTGATTGGTTCCGGTACGTGATCGACCGGGTATGGAGTCTCTGCCTTGCCGTTAAAGACGTAGTCGGTCGAGTAGTTGATCAGCATCGAGCCGGCGGCGTTGCATCGTTCGGCGATCTGATGCACGGCGTGTGCGTTGGCTTGAGTGGCATGTGCCTCTTGTGCTTCGGCGCCGTCGACATCCGTCCACGCGGCGGCGTTCACGACCAGCCCGTAACCGTCGGTTACGGCTCGGTCGATCGAGCCTGTGTCACTCAGGTCGAACTCCGGGCGTTGCAGTGGGGTGTAATCGATCCCTCGACGCTCGAGCAGTTTGCACCAGGCACGCCCGACCATGCCGGAACTGCCGAGTACCAGCACCCGCGTTGGCGTGCGCCGTTCCTGCTCCACGCGTTGCCAGCCGATCTGGCTCATTTATGCTCTACCTGCCATGGGAATCCGGCAAAGGCATCCGGCTTGGCTCGCTCTTCATCAGGGGCCGCCGGGTTGTAGGAATGGGTCACGTAGTACAGGAGCCCCGCGGGTGAGCATCCGACCGTCGCGGCGCCGTGCCAGAGCGGTGGCGGAATGACGACCGTGCCGGGCCGTTTTTCGCCAATAACAATCGACCACGCGCGGTCGTTTTCCTGGTCGTAGATCCCGACTTTGATATGACCGACCAGGCACATCCAGAAATCCGTTTGCAGGCTGTGGCGATGCCAGGCCTTGATGACCCCGGGATACTGCATGGAAAAGTTGACCTGTCCCTGATCGCTCATCACGCCCTGCATCTGGTTCATGAGCGACCAGCCGCGATCATCCGTAAAATGCGATGTCGGGACGAACTGCGGAATACGCGATTCCGTAGCGGTCTTGAAGGCATCGGCGAGCGGTGAATCGCTCGTGGGTGGGGTTGAGATCTGCATGCGTTCAATCTCTTGGGAATGCTTGTGGATTCCGGATGAGTGCTATCCGGATAGAACTACGTTTTCCATCGGCCAGATTGTGTGACGACACCTATGGAATCCGGGGTTCAGGCGGCAACTTCTGGGGCGCGTGGGCTGGTTTTCCTCACCGAGAGTGGGGATTGATGATGAACTCTGTGTGTCGCACACGCCGATACTAGCAGCGAGGCATGTCCGCAATGAATTATCCGCTCCCAGTCCGTCCGAACGGTGGCTTGGTTCATTCAGCGGCTTAAATCAGTAGTGTCAGGAGGATCGCCTTGACGATGTCTGGGCCGAGCGAGCCAATCAGCCATTCGAACATCCCCCCGGAGGGTGGCGTTGGTCCCTTGCGGGATCGGATGGGGAGCTTGCTGTCACCCCTGCGGGGCGGCGGGCTGAAGGCACGCACCCTCAGGGGGGCCAGTTGGACCACGGTGGGCTTCGGGATGCAGCAGGTCTTACGCCTGGCTTCGAACCTGATCCTGACTCGGCTGCTCGTCCCGGAGGCCTTCGGGCTCATGGCGCTCGCTCAGGTCTTTGGTCAGGGGCTCAAGATGCTGAGCGACATCGGCGTTGGCCCGTCGATCGTGCAGAACCCCCGGGGTGAGGACCCGGATTTTCTCGCAACCGCATGGACGATGCAGGTGATCCGTGGTTTCACGCTCGCCGGGTTTATGTGTCTCCTTGCCTACCCGGCCGCGAAGTTCTACGAGCAACCGATCCTCATGCCCATCCTTTTGCTGCTCGCCGTCGGGCCGCTGATAAACGGGTTCCAGAACATCGGTGTCTCCACAGCTTCGCGGAAGATGATGCTCGGGCGACTCGCGGTCGTCGATCTCTCGTCGCACTTCGTGGGCATCATCGTCATGATCGTATGGGCCTATTTTTCAAGGGATGTCTGGGCGCTCGTGGGTGGAGGGCTCGCGACGGCGGTCATGCGCGTGGTGGTTGGTTACCGTGTCTTCCCATCCGAGGGGAGCTGGTTCCATTTCGACCGATCAGCCGCGAGCGATATCTTTCACTTTGGCAAGTGGATCTTCTTTGCGACAGCCATGACGTACCTTGGCGGTCAGGGGCTCCGCCTCGTGCAGGGGGCGCTGGTGCCGATGGACGTGCTGGGCATGATTTCGATCGCCGGCTCGCTCGCGATCATGGCTAGGGTCCTGATCAACAGGATTGGTTCATCGGTGCTCTTCCCCGCGTTCTCTGAGATCCAGCGTGATAACCCCGTGAAGCTCCGAAAACAGCTGCGGGTTGTGCGTCGCAAGCTGTTCCTCTGCTCGTTCCCTGTGTACGCGACACTGATCCTGCTCGGAGATTTCATCATCAGGCTTCTATACGACGCGCGTTATGAACCCGCGGGGCTCTACCTGGTCATCATGGCGACCGGCGGCGCGATCGCCTCGCTACGCACCCCGTTCGGTATGACGCTGCTCGCGGTGGGGGACTCGTTCGGGCATAGCCTCAATATGACCGTGATGGCAGTTGCTCGTATCGGCCTAATGGTGCTTGGGTACGAGCTTTATGGAGTGCCTGGGATGCTCATCGGTGATGTGGTTGCTGACTTTGTTGTGTACCCCTTCGAAGCATGGCGCCTACAGAAGCACAAGCTCTGGTTCCCCATGTTCGATGCGGTATGTTTCATAATCTATCTGTCGCTGGGTGCAGGGTCATTCTACTTGATCACACGCTGACGCAATGCGGTATGCGGCAGCGAAGTCGGATCGATCGCGGAATCATGAGGAGTGACAAGAGGTTTGTATCAGCTCGCAGTCATTGTGCTCAACTATCGAACGCCCGGCATGGTGACGGATTGTCTGCGTTCGCTGGACGGTCAGATCGATCCGGGATCACAGCGGGTTGTGGTTGTGGATAACGACTCGGGGGATGGCTCCGCGGATCGGATCGAGACCGCGATCGATGAGCACGGGTGGGGGGCGTGGGCGTGTGTCGAGCGATCACCCGTCAACGGCGGGTTCGCGGCCGGCAACAATGTGGGGATCCGCAGTATCGACGCGGAGGTCTATCTCCTGCTCAACTCCGACACCATCGTGCGTGAGGGGGCGATCTCGACGATGATGCGGACCCTCGCGGATCATCCCGAGGTGCACATGCTCGGGCCGCGTCTTGAGTGGATGGACGGGAAGCACCAGGTCTCGACCTTCCGCTATAGGACACCTATCACTGAGCTGCTCTACGCCTCAAGCCTCGGTGTGCTGGCGAAGCTCTTTCCACGCCATGTTGTGGCGCGTGAGCTGCACAGCTGGACCACCGGTCTCGATTGGGCAAGCTTCGCGTGCATCGCGATACGGCGTGAAGTCATCGAATCGGTCGGTGGTCTTGATGAGGAATACTTCATGTACTTCGAGGACATGGCATTCTGCAGGAAAGCCACACGATCGGGTTTTATGATTGCCTATCAGCCGGACGCACGGGTCGTGCACCTGCGTGGAGGGTCGTCGCCTGTGAAAGAAGCAACGAAGCAGCGGAAGCGTCGCCCTGTCTATTACTCGAATGCCCGATCCCACTATTTCCGCTCGTATTATGGCGTGGCCGGCCACGTTCTCGCGAACCTGCTCTGGATGCTCGGGTACCTGATCGGCTCGCTCCGAGGCCGCACGGGTGCGGTCGAGCGTGAATGGCGAGATATATGGGCGACGCCGAAGCACTCCATGGGGAGCAGGGCATGATGCCAGACTTTGTCATCATCGGCGCGATGAAGTGCGCGACGAGCACGCTTCACGATCAGCTGGCGCGTGTGCGCGGGGTCTGCATGAGCGATCCGAAGGAGCCGAACTTTTTCTCCGATGAGCTGAACTGGGCGAAGGGGCTCGATTGGTACAGTTCGATCTTCGAATCGATGCCGGACGGGGATCTGAAGGGGGAGTCTTCAACGCACTACACCAAGCTCCCGACATACCCGTTGTGCGTGGCGCGTATGCGTGAGCACATCCCGCACGCGAAGCTGATCTATGTGATGCGCGACCCGATCGATCGCATCGTGTCGCAGTACATCCACGAGTGGTCGCAGCGTGTCATCAGTGATGATTGCCCAATCGATGATGCCATCGAGCAGTACCCGATGCTGATTGACTATTCACGCTACGCGATGCAGCTCAAGCCCTACATCGAGCATTGGGGCACGGAGCGCATCCTGCCGGTGTTCTTTGAACGCCTGATGAGTAACCCGCAGCCAGAGTTTGAACGTGTCGGGCGGTTCCTGGGTCTTGAGTCGGGCATGCAATGGATCAATGATGATGCGCAGAACGTGTCGTCTCAGCGTCAGCGACGGGGGCCAGTACTCAACGCCATCCTCGGCAATCGCGTGCTGCAGACACTCCGCAGAACACTGATGCCCGAGTCGGTGCGTGCCAGGTTCCGCTCTCGCTGGACAATGAAGCAGCGGCCGGTGCTCTCAGAGCAGGCGATCGCGTTGCTGCGTGAGCGACTCGATCCGGATATGCAGGAACTCGGATCGTGGATCGGTCGTGATCTGGATTGCGAACGCTACAGCGAGGTTGTCACGCGGGAAGCCTCGCCAGAATGGGCGCGTCTGGAGGCGGCATGAGCGAAACCATGCAGGATGTCGGTGTGGTGGCCATCGGACGCAACGAGGGCGAGCGGCTCAGGCGATGCCTCCGCTCCGCGATCTCGTGCACGGATCGAGTGGTGTACGTGGACTCGGGCTCGGATGATGATTCGGTCGACTTTGCTCGATCGATCGGTGTGGAGGTTGTCGATCTCGATACATCGATCCCTTTCACCGCGGCCCGGGCGAGAAACGAGGGAATCTCGCGGCTGATCGATCGGTGGGAGGGTATCGGGTATGTCCAGGTGCTCGACGGTGATTGTGAGTTGCGGGAGGGCTGGGTGCAGGCGGCCCGAGCGTTTCTAGAGTCGCACCCGGATACGGGTGTGGTATGCGGGCGGCGCAGGGAGCGCCGCCCGGACGAGACCGTGTACAACCTGATTTGTGACCTTGAGTGGGATACCCCGGTGGGTGAGGCCCGTTCCTGCGGCGGCGATGCGCTGTTCCGTCTCGAAGCATACGAAGCCGCCGGTGGATACAACGCGAGCGTCATCGCAGGCGAAGAGCCGGAGCTCTGCGTCCGTCTCCGCAGCCAAGGGTACCGGGTGTACCGCCTGGATCGTGAGATGACGTGGCATGACGCTGCGATGACAAGCATGGTGCAGTTCTGGAAACGGGCGAAGAGGGCGGGGCATGCGTACGCACAGGGTGCCCACATGCACGGCGCCCCGCCCGAGCGTCACAACGTCAGGCAGACACGCTCAGCGTTGATCTTCGGGCTGTTCTTGCCGCTGATCGCGATCGCCCTGAGCTATTGGACGCTTGGCCTGTCATTGCTGTTGCTCTTCCTGCTCCTCGGCGTGCAGTGGTATCGCATCCGGCGTCACGAGACCGGTCGTGGTCGTTCGAAGAAACACGCAGGATTGCTGGCCGGGTTCATCATCATCGCGAAGTTCGCGCAGGCCCAGGGCGTGCTGCTGTATCACTGGCGTAAACTGACAGGGAAGCAGGCGACTCTTATCGAGTACAAGGGCGCTTCGCAGGGAGAGGCAGCAAGCAGTGGGTGAAACGCAGCACAGTGTGCTCTACATGTCGGGGGAACTCCCGGTGCGATCGGAGACGTTCGTGTACCGGGAAGTCCTCGCTTTGCAGGCGCTGGGCATCGATGTGCGCACTGCATCTGTGCACGCGCCAACGCATGACCTCGATCACGGCGGCGTGCTGTCGAAGATGGCGGATGAAACGATCGAGATCTACTCCAAAGGGAAAGCCGCGCTGCTCAGAGACATGCTCGCGGAGTTACTCACGCATCCGCTCCGATCCTGCAGAACGCTGGGCCGATGCATGCTCGACGCGTTCTTCTCATCAGAGGTGCCGCTGAACCGCAAACCAAAGGTGATCTGGCAGGGCGTGGCCGCGCTCGCCCTGGCTCGCAGAGTGCGCGGGCTGGGCATCTCGCACATCCACGCGCATATGGCCCACGTGCCAACGACGATCGCCATGTATGCCGCCAGGCAGTTGGGGATCCCGTTCAGCTTTACGGGGCACGCGAACGACATTTTTCCGAACAGGACGCTGCTGCGAGAGAAGCTCAGGCGGGCAGAGTGGGTGAACTGCATCAGCGAGTGGCACCGCGATTTCTACCAGCAGATCGTCGACCGGTCGGATGCCGCGTACCCGGTCGTCCGGTGCGGGGTCGATACGCGGTTCTACGAAACCACGCCAGCGCCCAACACGGACACGCTGCAGATCCTAAGTGTCGGCCGACTGGTTGAGAAGAAGGGCATGGATGTGCTCATACGCAGCGCCGGGGTGATCGCGAAGCAGGGCGGTCCCAAGCTTTGCGTCAGGATCGCTGGTGGCGGGCCCCAGATGAAGGAACTCCAGGAACTCGTCGATCTGCTGCCGGATGGCACAGAGGTCGAGCTGCTCGGAGAGACCGATAACGACACCGTGATGCAGTTGATGACGGAGGCAGACGTATTCGCATTGCCTTGCAGGGTCGCCAGATCGGGTGACCGGGACGGGATACCGGTCGTGCTGATGGAGGCCATGGCCCGGGGCCGGTGTGTGATCTCCGGAGATCTGGAGACGATCCGGGAGCTCATCCGCCATGAGGAATCGGGCATCATGATCCCACCGGGTGATCAGGACGAGCTGACTCGTGCCCTGATTGCGCTGGCGAAGGATCGAGATCGGGTCGATGAACTCGGTCAGAATGCGCGGCGGCGGATCGAGCAGGAGTTCGACCTGACCCTGAACGCCCAAAGGATCAAAGCCCAACTCAACGCCCGGGAGTCGGCATGAGCATGAGCAGCACCCACGAGTCAATCTCGAAGAATCCTCCAGCGTCAAAGCCCGCTCAGGCAGGGCGGCGATACGTCGTGATTACCCCTTGCCGGAACGAGGAAGAGTACCTCCCGATTACGATCGAGACGATGCTCAAGCAGACGGTCCCGCCCGCGCTCTGGCTCATCGTTGATGATGGCTCGACAGACTCCACGCCAAGCATCGTCGAAGCGGCGGCCGAGGAGTACCCGTGGATCCAGCTTCACCGGCGGAAGGACCGAGGCGAGCGAGCGGTCGGAGGGGGTGTCGTTCAGGCATTCAACGAGGGTCTCGAACAGATCGACCTTGGCGAGTACGACTACATCTGCAAGCTCGATGCCGATCTCGGTCTCACAGAGAACTATTTCGAGTCGCTGATGAAGGAAATGGAAGCTGACCCGCTGCTTGGGAACTTCTCGGGCAAAACGTACATCCCGACGGGTTCGGGCAAGTGGGTCTCGGAGCGTATGGGCGACGAGAACGCCATCGGTGCCTCAAAGTTCTACCGTGTGGAGTGCTTCAAGGACATCGGCGGCTTCGTCGCGCAGGCGTGCTGGGATGGTATCGACGGGCATATGTGCCGGATGAAGGGGTGGAAGGCGATGTCACTCGACCGCCCTGAGCTTCGGATGCAGCACTACCGCCCCCAAGGGAGCAGCCAGCAGAATGTCTGGGTCGGGCGGAAGCGCTGGGGACGGGGCAAGTACTTCATGGGCTCCTCACTCCCCTACGTCGTCGCGGTCTCGTGCTACAGAATGCTCGAGCGTCCGTTCGTCAAAGGCGGGATCGGGATCCTTGTCGGCTATCTTGAAGCGTGGAAGGGCGAGCACGAACGATACGGCGATCGGGCTTATCTCAAGCATCTGCATCGATATGAGATGAGTTCGCTCTTCCTTGGTAAAAAACGTACCATGGAGCGGTTCCACAAGCGACTTGAGGAACGCTATGCCGACTGAGACGCTTGAGATGAAGCACGATGCGCCACAGACCGCCGCGTTTGATTCCATGTGCCTCTTCGGCGTGGAGTTCGCGTGCATCACAGAGCGCCAGAGCGTGGAGTGGGTCTGCGACCGGGCAGCGTCCGGGCGCGGAGCGTTTATCGTGACCGCCAATCTCGATCATCTCCGTCGATGCTGTGTCGAACCCGAATACCGTGAACTCGTCAACGACGCGGACCTCGTGGTCGCGGACGGCATGCCCCTGATCTGGGCATCGAGGGTCCAGGGGCCGCCGTTGCTCCCTGAGCGTGTAGCCGGCTCCTCAATGACAATCTCGCTCTGCGAGCAAGCCGCGAAGCGAGGCTTGAGCATCTACCTGCTGGGCGGTGACGAGGGGGTCGCAGAACGGGCCGCGGAGGTCCTCCTGCGGCGACATCCGGGCATCCAGATCGCTGGGTACCACTGCCCCCCATTCGGGTTCGAGAAGAGCGAAGGCGAGATGAGTTCGATCCGTGATGGGCTCACGGCCGCTTCGCCCGACATCGTGCTCGTGGCGCTGGGGTCGCCGAAGCAGGAGAAGCTCATCCGTGATATCCGGTCCGTATGCCCAAACGCTGGCTGGATCGGCGTGGGGATCAGTCTGAGCTTTATCACCGGCGATGTTGTTCGGGCCCCCGTCTGGGTCCAGCGGGCTGGGATTGAGTGGCTGCACCGGCTGGTCCAGGAGCCGAGGCGATTATTCAGACGCTACGTAATCCAGGGGATCCCTTGGGGGCTGCGTCTGATGGCGCATTCCACGAAAGCCAGGCTGAAAAAAACACGATAATTCACACCATGCCGGGGAATTCGCCGGTCCACAGGAACACGATTGGGTGACGCATTCGCGCTGCTGCGATCAAAACGAGGGATAGCGTCAGATGAGCATGACCATGACCAACCACGCGAACGAACTGGGCGAGAAGATTGCGAACAAGACGGCCGTCATCGGCATCGTCGGTCTGGGCTATGTGGGGCTTCCGCTCGCGGACGCGCTGCATACCGGCGGCCTACGAGTCCTCGGATTCGATGTTGACCCAACCAAAATCTCGAATCTTGAGCAGGGTGTGAACTACCTCAAGCACCTCGGTGCAGACATGACCGAGCGACTGAGCGCATCCGAGCAGTTCGAGGCCACCGCGGACTTCTCGCGTCTTGACGAGCCGGACGTCATCCTGGTCTGCGTGCCCACACCTGTGGGCCCGCACCTTGAGCCGGACCTCACCTACGTGATCAAGACGGCTGACGCGATCGGCGCACGCCTTCGCCCCGGGCAGCTCATCGTGCTCGAGTCCACGACTTACCCGGGCACCACGAAGGGGGACTTTGTCCCGGCCATGCTTCAGGCAGCAACGTCGCATCAGCGTGGGGAGTTCACGCTCGGTGAAGACGTGTTCGTCGCATTCTCGCCCGAGCGAGAAGACCCGGGCCGCAAGAGCCACACAACGACAACCATCCCCAAGCTGGTGGGTGGCACGGACGCCGCATCCACCGAGCTCGCCTGCGCTGCCTACAAGCACGGCGTCAAGGAGGTCGTGCCCGTCTCGTCCGCCGAGGTGGCCGAGGCCGCGAAGATCCTCGAGAACGTGTTCCGCGCAGTGAACATCGCGCTGGTCAATGAACTGAAAACCGTCTTTGATCAGATGGACATCGATGTCTGGGAGGTCATCCAGGCGGCCTCCACCAAGCCATTCGGCTTCATGCCGTTCTACCCCGGGCCGGGGCTCGGCGGGCACTGCATCCCCATCGATCCGTTCTACCTGACGTGGAAAGCCCGCGAGCACGGGTGTGTCACCCGCTTCATCGAGCTCGCGGGTGAGATCAATCGTCGGATGCCTGAGTACGTGGTCGAGAAGACCGCCGAGGCACTCAACGACGATGAGAAGTCGGTGAAGGGCTCGAACATCATCGTCGTAGGCCTTGCCTACAAGCCCAACGTCGACGATACGCGAGAAACCCCCGCCGCCGAGATCATCGAGCTTCTTGCCGAGCGTGGCGCGAAGGTGTCCTACCACGATCCGCACGTGCCCAGCTTCCCGAGCATGCGCAACTACAAGTTCGATATGAACTCGGTCCCGCTCGACGCGCAGGCGCTCTCCAGCGCGGATTGCGTTGTGATTGTCACCGATCACGAGATCACCGACTGGCAGGCCATCGCCGATCATGCGTCGCTGGTGATAGACACACGGAACGCGATGACGAAGGTCGATTCTCCCAGCGCCCGTATCGTCAAGGCCTGATTGGAACATACCCCGGTGCGTTCGCAAAGAGCCATCGCGCAACAGACCCTTTGTGTACACAAGGTGTTTGAGCGCGTTGCCGCTGCGCGGGCATCTCACACCGCGGTCGTGTGCGGCAGGGAGCGGTGGAGTTATGAGCGCCTGAATGCCGAAGCGAACCGGATCGCCCATACGCTCATCAAGAACGGGATCAAGAGAGAAGAGCCGGTCGCGATTGCGCTCCCCAGATCCTGTGAGTACATCGCCGCCATGCTCGGCGTGCTCAAGGCGGGTGGCGCGTACGTGCCGATTGTTGACAACCAGCCGGCTCCACGTCTCAGAAGCATGCTCCTCGATTCAGGTGCAAGGGTGCTCCTGACACGGCCTGATCATCTCCAGAAACTCCATACGCTGGTTCAGCACGTGCTCACCCGAGATGGGTACGCTCACCAAAGTGCCGAAAACCCAGACAGGGATTGCCAGCCCGATGACCTGGCCTACATCCTGTACACCTCAGGATCTACAGGAGAACCGAAGGGCGTGATGATCGAGCACGATGGCGTGCATCGCCTCGTGCACGATCAGTGGTTCATGCCGACCGGGCCCGATACGAACTACCTCTGCGTATCTTCCTTCGGCTTCGACGCGTCAACGATCGAGGTGTACGCGACGCTGCTCCACGGCGCGACACTCGCGATGACGTCCAGCCAGGTGCCACAGCCTGAAGAGGTTCGGCATCTGCTCAAGGGGGAGCGGGTACACGCCGTCTGGATCGCGTTCGGCTTCTTCGGAGCACTGTTCGAGGCGGACCCCGAGATGTTCAGCTCGGTCGGGGTCATCATGACCGGGGGCGAACCGGTCAGTGTTGAACTCATTCGGCGCGCGCAGCGTTCCCTGCCAGGCACAACCTTCGTCAACAGCTACGGCCCCACAGAGTGCACGGCTCTCTCGACCGCCTACGTGATCCCTGATCTCGACGACGAACAGACGGGACTTCTACCTATCGGTCGGGCGCTACGCGGCATGGAGTGCAGGGTGCTTGACGCCGAGGGGGGCGAGGTCGAACCAGGAGGCCAGGGCGAGCTGGTCATCTCGGGCACGGGAATCATGCGGGGCTATCTCAACTCCCCGGCCTTAACCGAGCAACGCCTCCGAATCGATGAGCACGGGAACAGATCATTCCGCTCGGGCGATCTCGTCCGACTGCAGCCCGATGGTGAGATCATGTTCCTCGGCCGCATCGATTCACAGGTCAAGATCCGTGGAAACCGGTTTGAGCTCGGTGAGGTCGAGTCGCAGACCCGCAAACTCAGCTGGGTGGACCAGTGCACCGCCTGCGTTATCTCGGCTGAAAACCACCCGCAACTCGGGTTGCTGGTCACACCGTCCATTTCGCCTCACGATGCGGAAGAGATCCGCTCGTTCCTGCGGTCTCAGCTTCCGCAATACATGGTCCCGGACGTGATTGTGAGCTGCGAAGCAATCCCGCTCACAAGAAACGGGAAGGCGGATCGCCAGCAAGCCGCCCAGCTCCTTGCATCGGAGCTGCCGAGCCCAGGAAGTACAACGCGAGACGCTTCATTCAGCACCGATACCCAGGCCCGGCTCGCGGGGCTGATGAGCGATGTGCTCGGTTGCCAAGTAACGAGCGAGGATGATCGTTTCCTTCACCTCGGCGGTCACTCACTCAAAGCAATCGTGCTGTGCTCGCGCATTCAGAATGAGTTCAGAGTCCAGCTTCCGGTTTCCGCGGTGTATAAGCAACCTGCCGTGCGTGACCTGGCTGCGCTCATTGATCGAACCCCAGCAACAGGCGCCTGTACCCTCCAACGTCACCACTCGGATGCGGATACGGATGAGACCATCCCGCTCTCATTCAATCAGCAGCGCCTGTGGATGCTGGACCAGATGAACCCCGGTGATCCGAGTTACACCATCACGCTCCGCCTTGAGCACGACGGTCAGCTTGAGCGGTCCGTGTTTGAGAAGTCTTGGGAATGGGTGTGCGATCGTCACGATGTGATGCGATCACGGGTGGTATTTGTAGAGGGCGAAGCCCGCGTTGAATACGAGGATTTTCTGCCCGGCCCACCGAGCTGGTGTGAGGATGTCGTCGGCACTTCACATGAGATGAACAAACTCGTGGAGCGTGAATCGACAAGGGGATTCGATCTCGAGCAGGGACCACTCACGCGATGCCGCGTGTTCAAGGGATCGAACAGCACCGTGGTGGTCATCTCCATCCACCACATCATCTCCGACGCATGGTCTTGTGCGATCCTGCAACGTGAGCTCAGTGATGCCTACATCGCGTTCGAGCACGGAAGTGAGCCCGCGCACGCCGAGCCCGCGGTGACCTACGCGGATTTCGCGCGTGCCGAGCGTGCGTTGCCGGGGACAACAGAGTACGAAGCGGCCCTGGAGTACTGGGTCCAGTTGCTCCGCGGGGCACCGATCGTCCGGCTTCCCGCAGATCATCCAGGCGGACGCGGTAAATCAAGCCGCGGCATTCGCAGGGAGATCCCCATAGATCCCAGGTTGCTGGATCAGATACACACAGCCGCGAAAAACCTGGGCGTGACACCGTTCACATACATGCTCGCGGTATTCAAGGTCTGGATTCATCGTTTGACACTCGAGCAAGACCTTGTCGTTGGCGTGCCGATCGCCAACCGTCAGATGCAGGGATCCCAGGACCTCATCGGGTTCTTCATGGAAACGCTGGCGCTGCGCGATCGGATAGAGCCGCATAGGACCCTCAGTGACACAGTCCTGTCCATCCAGCAGCACACGCTTGAAGCGTTCGATCGCAGAGAGGTACCGTTCCAGCACATCGTGGAGTCGCTCGGTCTGCAGGGCCAAGCGGATCAGAACCCGCTGTTCGAGATCTTCTTCAATCACATCGCGATACCCTTGCGGAACGAAACGACTGAGAAGGTGCTCTCCTTCAGTGATCAGGATATCGATAACCATACTGCGAAGTTTGACCTCACCTGTTACGTCTATGAGGAAGAGGCGAGCGCGCGGATCGTATTCAATGCCCGGCGCTCCAAGTTCTGCCCTACGACGGTTCAATGGTTCCTGACCTTGTTCTACCGCACCCTGGCTGAGAGCGTGAATCACCTTGACACGCCGATCTCAGAGATCCCGATCGATGTGACGCCGATCTCTGAGCCCCACGAAGTCCGTGTGCCCGCCCCGCAGCTGCCCATGGGGGTCTCGACATCGGGTTCCATCACGCAGCGGATGGCGCACGTTGTCGAAGAAAACCCGGGCGTGATCGCCGTACATTCGCATGGCGATCGCCTGAGTTATCGCGATCTCTGGGGCCGAGCAGGCGCACTCGCGGAAGCTTTAGATTCAGCGGGTGTGAAGCCGGAAGATCGTGTGGTCATCGCGACCCGCGACCCGATCGAGACGTGCATCGCCGCGCTGGGCGTACTCCGCATGGGCGCAGTATTCATCCCGACGGATGAGTTCTGGCCGGAACAACGCATCAGCACCATCATCGATTGCGCTCAACCTCAGGCACTTATCACGGGTGATGGGACTGCCCCTTGCCCGCGGTTTGAAGGCGTGAAAATCAGCATCACCGATCTGGCGGACAGCGAAGCGGCCTGGGAGGATCGTGCCAAGCCGGACGACCCCGCGTACATCATGTTCACCTCGGGTTCGACCGGATCGCCCAAAGGCGTGGTGCAGACACACAACGCGGTGGTGGGGCACATGGTCACGTTCGCGCACTCCATAGACCTGCAAGCCGGTCAGCGCATCGCGCAGTTTAGCTCTTTCGCGTTCGATGCCGCGATCATGGATATGTTCTCGTGCTGGCTGACCGGGGCGACCCTCTGTGTTGTTGAGCCACGCAAGTCAGCGCCGAACGAGATCGCCGGCTGGCTTGATCAGCTCAGCGTCGATGTCATTCATGCCGCCCCAACGCTCCTGCGCTGGTTCACCGAGTCAAGCGATGAGTTTGCGATCCGATCTGTCAGAGCGGTCGTGCTCGGTGGTGAGCACGCGCACGATCATGACATCGACGACGTGCTCAGTGCTTTCCCGAACTGCTCTCAACTCATCAACGGGATGGGGATGACCGAGTCATCACTGACTTTGCAGTATCGCACGGATCCCAGCGCCAGCGTGGAGTGGCCGAGCCGACTGCCTGTGGGGTACGCCGTGGAAGGGACACGTGCGCGGCTCGTGCAGCCTGACGGTCGTGTGGCCGGGCCGACCGGTGAGATCGAGATCGAATCGGATCGCATCGCATCGGGGTATATCGAACCTTTCCGGCCAATCGGAACTCAGGCTGACGCCGATGGCATGCGTCGATTCCGGACAGGGGATATCGGCATGTTCCGTCACGACGGCTCGATCATGCACCTCGGCCGAGTTGATGATCTGGTCCAGATCCGGGGGTGCCGCGTTGAGCCGAGCGAGATCGCGGGCGCGATCAGGAGGCATGCGAGCGTGCATGACGCGGTTGTGCTTGCGCGCAAGGGGCATGATGAAGCCGAGACGCTCCACGCCTACGTCGTGTGTGAACCAAGTCTTGATGCAGCGGAGCTCGTTGAGTTCTGCGCACGCGCATTACCCGCCTATATGGTGCCCGGGCACTGGCACAGTGTGGATCAGATCCCGAGAGTCGGCGGTGGCAAGGTCGACAGGCTCGCGCTGAGCCAGCAACACACGAGCGCACTCACCACCGTCTCGCATGCGAACGCTGTGGCAGTGAACACGCAAACACGCCTGATCATGGAAACGTTCCAATCCGTTCTTGATATCGATCAAGTCGGCCCGGATGACCACTTCTTTCACCTCGGCGGAAACTCACTCTGCGCGATCCGCTTGTTCGCGAAGCTCCGTGAAGTGCTCAGCGGTGATTTCCCGGTTTCGATCATCTACCGAGCACCAACACCGAGGAAGCTCTCGGAGGAGCTCGACACGCTCGCGCAGCATGCTGATGCCGAGCGACATCTGATCCACCTGCGGGGCGAGCGATCCGCCCCGCGGGTGCTCGTACTCCCCGGAGTAGGTGGTCATCCCTTGGGCTTTGGTCCGCTCATCGATCTCGTTGACACGCAGAGATCATTTGTCGGTGTGCAGTATCCAAACGAGGAGCAGCTCGATGAGATTGGGCGTTCACTGCCGCTGCTCGCAGAATGGCTCATCAATAAACTCAACCTTGACCCGGGTGATGACATCCCGGATCTGATCGGCTACAGCTTCGGGGGCTCGCTCGCACTCGAAGTTGCGCTCCAGCTCCGCAGCCAGGGCCGAGGCCACGGGCGCCTGCTCCTGCTCGATGCGCACCTGCCCTGCGGCCTACCGAAGCGGGGGAAGTTCGGCACCGCTCGCGCGCACATCGCCAGAATCGTGGAGGGTCACGAGTCTTCTAGGATCGCGTACATCAAGGGGCGGCTCAGTACTCGGCAAGCGCCGAACACAACCGCTCAAGCTCCGCCCGCCGATTCAGACATCCACACCTACAGGGCAATCTCGCGGATCAACCGCCAGATAGTCGTCGAGTATCAGCCCGCATACAGGTACGACGGGCCAGTGACGCTCATCAGAGCAAACCAGCCCGAGTGGTTGCGTTTCCACAAGGACGACGGTTACAACGGGTACAGCAAATACCTTGATCTGG
This sequence comes from Phycisphaerales bacterium UBA1924, assembly GCA_964229845.1. GTDB lineage: Bacteria > Planctomycetota > Phycisphaerae > Phycisphaerales > UBA1924 > UBA1924. The sequence goes on along the minus strand of CAXREY010000008.1, from coordinate 10,741 downwards.
AGCAGGTAGCGATCGAGGCGGTCGACGCGGGGCACCTCGAACTCTTCAAGCCGGGGGCGGTCCATACGATCGCCAGAATCGTTGATCACTGGCTCCGTTCAACGACCGCGTAGGGTTCGCATATGATCGTGTTCTTGGAAAGGAACACGCATGGAACCCATTATCGATATGCGATCTGACACGGTGACCCGCCCAACACCAGAGATGCGTGAGGCGATGGCGCGAGCCGCGGTTGGAGACGATGTCGCAGGTGACGATCCGAGCGTCAACGAGCTCGAAGCACGCGCATCGGCTTTGTTCGGGATGGAAGCCGCGCTCTTTGTTCCTTCGGGCACGATGGGGAATCTCTTGGGCATACTGGCTCAGACCGCACCGGGAGATGAAATCCTCACGCATCAGGAGAACCACGTTTACTACTACGAGGGTGGGGGCTACGCCGCGGTCGCGGGCTGCAGCGTTCGGTTCGTAGATGACAAAGACGCACCTAAACGGGGGGTGATGACGCCAGACGGATTGGATCGCACGCTCCGCGGCAGCGATATCCATTTCCCTCGCTCAAGATTGCTCTCAATCGAAAACACGCACAACCGCGCGGGTGGCATCGTCTGGCCCGAGGATACGCGAAGGGAACTCTGCGATACCGCTCATGAACGCGGCTTACGCGTTCATCTCGATGGTGCACGCCTGTGGAATGCCTCAGTCGCATCAGGCGTACCGATACACGAGCTCGTAAAAGGATGCGATTCTGTCAGTATCTGTCTGAGCAAAGGGCTCGGGTGTCCGGTGGGCTCGTTGCTGGTTTCGGACCGCGAGACGATCCAGATCGCCCGTCATAAACGCAAGATGATCGGAGGGGGGATGCGCCAAGCCGGCGTCCTCGCGGCTGCCGCGATCCATGCGCTCGAGCACCACCACGTCGACCGGCTCTCGGAGGATCATCGTCGGGCGAGGGTACTGGCAGAGGAGCTCACGAAGCTGGCCGTTTTTGACTTTGATCCAGAGCAGGTGGAGACAAACCTGGTCTACGCCCGCCTCAGCCGTGAGGCCCTGGAGGACCGCGGCGACGCGTTTGCCTGGCAGGATATTCTGGATGAGCGCGGGGTTCGCTGCTACGCCGAGAGCAAGACGACGCTCCGTTTCGTGACGCATCTGGATCTCAGCGACGAACTCGTCGCCATGGTTCCCGAGCGGGTAGCGGGCATCACGCACTGAGTACATAAAAAAACGCCCCGGACGGCGTTAAAAGCGGGAGACGAGACTCGAACTCGCAACATTCAGCTTGGAAGGCTGACGCTCTACCATTGAGCTACTCCCGCGAGCAAGCGAGTATAGAGCCCTCAGGCGTGCTGGCAATGCCATCGCGGCAGAATCAGGCATTCACTTGAAGTTCGTGAAACGCCTTCATATACTGCAGTGCGGGAATAAATCCTGTAGGAGAATACAAATGAGAAGCACCGTTTTTGCACTGACACTCGCCGGTTCTCTGGCTCTCTTTGCTGGGTGCGGTGGAGGGGATGAGGAGTCCGCCACGAGTGGCGGCACCGTGAACTCAACACAAGTGAACGCGAATGCGCTCGCCCGTGCCAAGGGTAAGGTTATCTTCAAAAAGACCTGCGTGGCATGTCACGGGGAGAATGGCGAAGGGATCGAAGGTCTCGGCAAGGACTGGACCACCAGCGAGTTCATTGCCACGAGCTCGGATGACGAGCTCGTAGAGTTCCTCAAGGTGGGCCGAACAATCGAAGACCCGGTAAACACCACCGGCGTCGCGATGCCGCCCAAGGGGGGCGATCCAACGCTGAACGAGGACGATCTGTACAACGTCGTCGCATTCATGCGCACGCTGAACAACTGAGCAGTCGGATCACACTGGCTGCCAGCAAGGGATCAGTAACCCTGCATGATTCCCGCGGGCAACGCCTGCCGGGTTTTATTGATTCGCAGGTTTGGTGAAACGCAGCGCCATGAACAGCGGGATCTCTTCTCGCGCGAGGTTCTCTGCGTTCGCACGGGGTCCGGGCTCACTCTCCCGGTCAGAGACCCATTCCTCACATGCGTTCAGGAGCAACCCAGCATGTGCGCCCGAGTTCACGTATGAACTCATGGGTCGGTGGTGGGTGAGTGTGGTCACCGGCGGAGCACCCTTCGCGACATCGCCGGGGTTCATCACGATCGGCGTGCTGCCCGAGCTCATGTACCGATCGATACGCCGGAACTGTACAGGCAACGCGGTTCGCTCATCATGAGTCCAGCCCCACGAACTCGCACCCATGACTCGGAATGATGGGTGAGAGATGACCGTGACGAAGCGGCCACCGGGCTTGAGTTTCGATGCGATGCCACTCAGGACCGCGTCGAGGTCCTCGATGTTCATAAGGGCCATCACGCACACGCCAGCATCGAACGGCTCCGCGTCGAGTGATTCGAGCTGCTGAGCATCGTGGACCCGGAACGTCGTGCGGGGCGTGGATCGCTCATTCGCTGCCTCGATCAGGCGCTCTGAGACATCCACGCCAAGGACCTCGATATCGGCTTTGTGCGCGAGATGCTCGCTCACGATGCCCTGCCCGCAGGCGACATCGAGGACCCGCTCGCCGGGTTGCAGGCTGAGCAGGCGGGTCACGCCCGGCAGGATGATGCGCTGATGATGATCCGATCCACGATCTTGGAGCAGGTTGTCGTACCATCCGGCCACGTGATCCCAGCCCTGCTGCGCTTCCCGCTCGGAATCTTGTTCCAGACCCGCGGCGTCCGGCGGGGGCTCCTTGCCCATCGCTCGCCAGAAGGATGCCGGCGGAGGCGCTTTGTAACGCTGCTGAGATCCGTCTTCTTCTGGGTGGACGAGGCGGATCTGATGCGCGTGCAGCCCGACACGATGCAGGTCATCTCGTGTGCTCTTGTTCTGGGCATCACCGACGATCGGGTGACCGATCATGGCGAGATGCTCGCGGATCTGGCCCTGCAGGTCCGGTCGTGCGCGGACCTGCACGAGCGTGAGCCCGTTGCCCGATTCCATCACACGGATGTGCGACGTGGGCGTGGCGCCCTGCCCCGAATATCTGGAGGTAGGGGCGGAGACCGTTTCGCCCGTGCGAAGCTTGTCTTCATCAAAGACGCCTTCGACAAGCGCGAGGTATGTTGTTTCAGGATGCGTCTGGTCTCGGGGCGAGTCATCCGAGTTCCGTGTCGCCACATAGAGCACGATACCCGAGCAGGTATCGTCGATGATGTGCGCGACACGCATGAGTCGTCGGCGTGCGCCAGTCAGCGTATCGACCATCTCGCAAAGTGTGGGGGATGGGCCGCGCAAGACCGGGATTCCCGCCGGCTTATTCACGATCAGGATCGAATCATCCTTGTGGATAATGTCGGGCTTGGGTGGTTTCGGTCCGCGTTTCCGCTCTTCATCACCAAAGCGATCGCCGCGTGGGCCCCCCTGGCGTGGATCTGGGCGTCCACCCGGGCGTCCCCCGCCGAAGCGACCACCACCAGGCCCACCCGGTCTCGGGCCGCCTCGTCCTGAGCCGCCCTGGAAGCGATTTCCACCTCCGGGGCCACCGGGTCGGCCGCCACGGGAAGAATGCCCGCCGCCACCGCCACCGCCACCGGAGCGCTGTCCCTGCCCGTAGTATCCGCCCTGGCCGCCGGACCGTTCGGGGTGCCCTCCGGATGGTCGATTCCCGTTATTGTGCGCCATTCGTTGCGTTCCCTGCCAGCTCACTCATGCGCTGACGTGTGAGTGGGGTGAGTTGTTCGATCAGCCAGTTCGCGAAATCCGGCTTCGAGATAGGACCCGGGGTCTCGATCTGGGTTTCGAGTCCTCTTGCTGGGTTGCCGATGAGGGTCGCTTCGATTGTCCCCGCGTCCATTGTTTCCAGCGGGTTGGCGACGATCATATCGATACCCTTGCGTTCGAGCTTGCTGAGCGCGGAGCTCATCATGCGTTCGCGGGGCTCGAGTGCGAAGCCCACGAGGAACTGGTCCTGGCGGGCACGCTCTGAGCATCCGGCGAGCAGATCGGGGGTCGATTCCAGCTGGATGGAGAGCTCACCTCCGACGCGCTTGCGTTTGCCTTCCAGGTTCACTTCATCAGCGACCGGGCGGTAATCCGCCACGGCCGCGGCCATGACGAGCGTGTCGCATTGGGGGAGGTGCTGCTCGAGCAGGTCCTCAAGATCCTGACACGACTGGAATCGGACGATCTGAACTCGATCGTCTTCTGGGGTGACCGCGTTGGGGCCGAGCAGGAGCGTGACTTCCCATCCCGCCTGAACGGCCCGATCCGCCAGAGAACTGCCCAATCGTCCCGAGGACCTGTTCCCGATAAACCGCACCGCGTCGATGGGTTCATAGGTGGGGCCAGCGGTGATTAAGAGTCGAAGTGTCGCATCGTCGCTCGGCATGAATCTCAGTCTTCCTCTACTGTGTATCTGATTCTTGATATGGAACTGTGACCGGATCCGGATCGTAGAGTCTTCAAAGGTCGATTGCCTCTAAATTCCTCCATCAACCGCCCGCTCGGGTACGAGGGGGCGATGGACCCGTTTCAAGCACCTATAGTGTAAGCCCAGCAATCAATGCTCCCCGATTTTTCAGAGGATTGAGCCCACATATGGCAAGAAGTCGCAAGAAGCTCGGACAGATCCTGGTCGCGCAGGGCACCATCAACGCCGAACAGGCCGACCAAGGGGTCAAGCACGCCAAAGAGACCGGCAAACGCGTCGGCGAAGCGCTCATTGACCTTGGGCTCGTTGACGAGATGCAGGTCATCAAGGCACTCGCAGCCCAGTACGGCATGAAGTATGTCGATCTGAGCAACGAGAAGGTCCGTAAGCTCATCGACGACAGCGCGCTCGACAAGTCCGTCATGAAGAAGAACCTCGTGATCCCGCTTGGCAAGTCCGGCGGAAAGATGAGAGTTGCGATCCATGACCCGATGGACCTGGAGATGCTCGATAATCTCCGCTTCCGGCTCAATATGGATATCGAGCCGATGCTCGCGACAAAGTCACAGATCAAGGGATACCTTGAGGGCGAAGCGGGCGGTGGGGGCGTCGCTGGCGCGGGCAGCCTGACGGCAGAACCCGCGCCCGATCAGCAGGGGTCGCTGGTGACCGATTCGATCGACCGCTCGATCGATCGCTCGCTCGACCGCTCGATGGACCGCTCGATCGATGTGAGCTCGGAGGACTCTCCGGTTGTCAAGCTGGTGAACCGGATCCTGGACGAAGCCGTCCGGAACCGAACGAGCGATATCCATATCGAACCGATGGAAGACCGCGTCCGACTGCGCTACCGCATCGACGGCGTGTGTATCGAGCGAGACAATCTGCCCAAGCGGATGCAGAACGCGATCCTGTCCCGTCTGAAACTGATGGCCGGGATGAACATCGCGGAGAAACGCGTGCCGCAGGACGGTCGAATCAAGATCTTCGTGGATGAGGTCGGCATCGACTTCCGTGTGTCGGCATGCCCGGCGTACCACGGCGAATCCGTCGTGCTTCGTATCCTCAGGCCAGACGCGGTGCGGATCGGTCTCGAGAACCTCGGTTTTGAGGCGGAGAACCTCGAGACGTTCAACCGCATTATCCGCCGCCCCAACGGCATCTTCCTTGTGACCGGGCCCACCGGTTCAGGGAAGACGACCACGCTGTACTCGGCCCTGGACGTGCTCAACCGACCCGACCGCAAGATTATTACGGCTGAGGACCCCGTCGAGTACAACTTCGAGGGTATCAATCAGTGCCAGGTTCGAGAAGGCATCGGGCTCACATTCCCCGCGATTCTCCGATCGATGCTGCGTCAGGCCCCAAACGTCATCCTCGTTGGTGAGATCCGTGACCGCGAGGTCGGCGAGATCGCGATCCAGGCCGCCCTGACGGGTCACCTCGTGTTCTCAACCCTGCACACCAACGACGCCCCGAGCGCGATGACCCGACTGATCGACATGGGGATCAAGCCCTTCCTCGTTGCCTCGTCGATTCAGGCGGTGATGGCCCAGCGCCTCATCCGTGTGCTCCATAAGAGCAAGCAGATCGCGGAAGAGTCCGAACTCGATCCCAAGTACCTCAATCTGATCCGTCTGAAGATGGAAGACGCCATCGGCAAGGTGTACAAGCCGGTTCCAACCGACGAGGTACCAACAGGTTACAAGGGGCGAAAAGCGATCTTCGAGATGATGATCATGAACTCAGAGATCCGAGATCTGGCATTCAACCGCGCACCGTCTTCGAGGATCCGCAAGGCGGCGATCTCCGCTGGCATGAAAGAGCTCGTGGAAGATGGGCGGACCAAGGTGCTCAACGGCGTCACCACGCCCGAAGAGATCGCACGCGTGAGCCAGGCAGAGTAAGACAAAGTACCGTTAGCCCGGGCGGATCATGAGCCGCCCACAGGAGTGTGAGATATGTCCACAGTTCAGATTGACCGCCTGCTGGATACCGTCGTGAAAACCGGTGGTTCCGACCTCCACCTGACAACTGGGCGGCAGCCGACCATCCGCCTTCATGGCGGTCTGCGTAACCTGCAGACCAAGGTGCTCGATTCCGACGACATGGTTTCGCTCATGAAGTCCATTACGCCGGAACGCAACCAGCAGGAACTCCAGGAAGAGGGGGGCACCGACTTCGGTTTCGCGTACGGCGATGCTGCCCGATTCCGTGTGTCCGTCTTCCGTCAGCGAGGCGATATCGCGATCGTGCTCCGCCAGATCCCGAACCGGCTCCTGACGTTCGATCAGATTGGGTTGCCGGACATGTGTAAGGATCTGATCCGGCGTCCGCGTGGGCTCTTCCTGGTGACGGGGCCGACGGGGTCCGGAAAGACGACCTCGCTGGCGACCATGATCGACTACGTGAACCAGTACATGGATCACCACATCGTGACCATGGAAGACCCGATCGAATACTACCACGAGCACAAGAAATCGATCGTGAACCAGCGAGAAGTGGGGAACGACGTTCCGAGCTTCGCTGAGGCGCTGCGTCGAGCCCTGCGACAGGACCCCGACGTGATCCTCGTGGGTGAGATGCGTGACCTAGAGACGATCGAGGCCGCGGTTCGAGCCGCGGAAACGGGTCACTTGGTCTTCGGTACTCTCCATACCACGGGGGCGGCCAAGACCATCGACCGTCTGGTGGACGCGTTCCCGGTTTCACAGCAGAACCAGATCCGTGTCCAGCTCTCAACGTCCCTCATTTGTGTGCTCTCGCAGGTGCTTCTCGGACGCATCGATACCAAGGGCATGGTCGCCGCGTACGAGTTCCTGGTCGTCACCCCGGCGATCGCGAACCTGATCCGCGACAACAAGAGCTTCCGCATCGATTCGGCGATCCAGACGGGTAAGAAATACGGCATGCAGCTGCTCGATGACCACCTGTGGTCGCTGTACTCCAAGGGCATGATCAGCCCTGAGGAGATGGTCGACAAGTGCAAGAACCCGTCTGTGCTCCGCGACAAGGTCCACCAGGCGGGCGGTGTGATCGGCAGGCCTGAGCTTGACGATCCCGAGGCCAACAAGGATGTGGAATAGCGAGCACGGGGCATATTTGTGGCATTATCAAAGTGTCGCAACGGATTATTTGCGTGAATACGGCATGCTGCGGACAACTGTTCGTGGGTTGTCTGCGAAAGTACTGGTGGGCCAGGTTGGCCTCGCGCGGCGATGCCGCATGGAGTGAACGGTATGGATCCTTCTGAACTCAAAGGTCGCAAGCTCGGACGCGTGCTCACCAAGCTCAAGGTGGTTACGCGCGAACAGGTGCATGAAGCACTCGCGATCCAGAAAGGTCGTACAAATAAGGTCAAGATCGGCGAGATTCTGAAAGAGTTAGGGTATTGCACCCAGCTCGACATCGATCGTGCTCTGGCGGGTCAGGCCGGTATGGAGTATGTCGATCTCGCAGGCGTTGAACTCGACGAGGAGACAATCAACTCCATCCCCGCGGAAAACGCCAAGGCGTATCAGTGTGTGCCGATCGAGTACGACGCCCGCTCGCGGGAACTCAAGGTTGCGCTCAAGAGCCCAGAGAACTTCCAGGCGGTCGATGACCTCCGTCTGCTCATGGGGGCCGAGGTGACCGCGGTCGTGGCTTCGCCTCAGGCGATCGACGCGTTGCTCGAGAAGCACTTCGCGAAGGATTCATCGCTCAGCGATGCGGTGAGCTCGCTTGCGAATGATGAGAACTTGGCCGAGCTTGGCAAGCACTCTGACCAGTCCATCGACCTGGACGCGGTGATCGACGCGGCTGGTGACAATCAGGTGATCAAGCTGCTGAACCTCGTGCTGCTGCAGGCCATCCGGGACCGGGCCTCTGACATCCATTTCGAGCCGTTCGAGAATGAGTTCAAGATGCGGTACCGCATCGACGGTGTTCTGTACGAGATGGTCCCGCCGCCGAAGCACCTTGGCACCGCGATCACCTCGCGCGTGAAGGTCATGGCGAACCTCGATATCGCAGAGCGTCGCCTGCCTCAGGACGGACGCATCGAGCTGACGGTGGGGGGGAACCCGGTTGACCTGCGTGTGGCCATCCTGCCCACCATTTATGGCGAATCGTGTGTTATGCGTGTGCTCGATCGCGGAAACGTAGAGCTCTCGCTGGATCGCGTCGGGTTCCGCCCGGACGACCTTGAGTTGTTCCGCGGCCTGATCGCCAAGCCCAACGGGATCGTCATCGTGACCGGCCCGACGGGCTCGGGCAAGACCACCACGCTGTACGCCGCGCTCGCAGAGCTGAACGATATTGAGACCAAGATCCTGACCGCCGAGGACCCTGTCGAGTACGACATCGACGGGCTCTGCCAGGTTCAGGTGAACTCCGAGGTTGGTCTGACGTTCGCGTCAGCACTCCGGAGCTTCCTGCGTCAGGACCCCGACGTGATTCTGGTGGGCGAGATCCGCGACCTCGAGACCGCCCAGATCGCGGTTCAGGCGTCGCTCACGGGTCACCTGGTGCTCTCGACCCTCCACACCAACGACGCGCCGAGCTCGGTCATCCGACTGGTCGACCTCGGTATTGAGCCCTTCCTCCTGACCGCGACGATCGAGGGCATCGTGGCCCAGCGCCTCGTCCGTACGCTTGAGGCCAGCTCGAAGGAGGCGTATGTCCCGACCGAGCAGGAGCTCATGGAGCTCTCGCTGCGTCCGGGTGATGTGCAGGGGCGTGAGTTCTATCGCCCCGGTGCCGCCGCGGGTGTCGGTGGTGGCTACAAGGGTCGGATGGCGCTCTTTGAGATCATGACGATGGACGACGAGATGCGCGAACTTGTGATGAACGAGGCGAGCACCACGGTGCTGCGAAATACCGCCCGCAAGAAGGGCATGCGGAGCCTGCGTGAGAGCGGGCTGATGGCGATTTACGAAGGCTTGACGACCATCGACGAGGTGGTCCGCGAGACGCTTGAAGAAGAGTAAACCATTGGGGCATCGGCGTGCAGCGGTGTCCATGAGGATCGAGTGATGGCGACATACACCTACCAAGCGCTCAACGCGTCCGGCAAGACCCAGAAGGGCACGGTCGAGGCGACGAGCTCAGAAGAAGCGATCCAGCGGATCAAGGCCCAGGGCTACTTCCCGACCTCGGTGCAGCCGCAGAAGGAGAAGAAGGCCAAGGGCGCGGCCGCGGAGTCGACCACCAAGAAAAAGAAGAAGAAGGGTGGCGGGTTCGCGATCGGCAAGGTGAGTGCGAAGCACCTGACGCTCTTCACACGCCAGCTCTCGACGCTCCAGGACGCGGGCCTGCCCCTGCTCCGCTCGCTCCAGATCCTTGAGAGCCAGCAGAAGCCCGGTCTGATGAAGAACATCCTGCTCGGCGTCTGTGAAGAGGTCGAGGGCGGTAGCTCGCTCTCTGAGGCGATGGGCAAGTATCCCAAAGCATTCGATCACCTCTACGTCAAGATGGTCAACGCCGGCGAGATCGGCGGCGTGCTCGACGTCATCCTGCAGCGACTCAGCGAGTTCATGGAAAAGAGCCAGCGGCTGAAGCGCAAGATCAAGGGCGCGATGGTCTATCCGATCGTGGTCATGGTCGTCGCGATCGCGATTCTGACGGGCATCATGCTGCTGATCATCCCGAAGTTCGAAGAGATCTTCACCGACTTCGAGATCGAGCTGCCAGCGCTCACGCAGGGGCTGATCACGACCAGCCGCTGGGTGGCGGGCTCGAACCCGGGGCAGGAAATCCCCGGCTGGATCTTTATGGTATTCGGGATTCCCGCGCTCTGGATCACGCTCAAGATCATCCGCAAGACCCCTCCCGGGCGTGCGGTGTCGGACTATCTGGTCCTCTGGACCCCGGTCCTCGGCAAGCTTGTCCGCAAGACGGTCATCGCCCGCTTTACACGTACGATGGGCACGCTCATCAGCGCGGGTGTGCCGATCCTTGAGGCGGTCACCATCACGTCGCAGACCTCTGGCAACTACGTGTTCGAGAAGGCGCTGATGAACGTGCACGATTCGATCCGCGAGGGCGAGTCCTTCGCGGTGCCGCTGCGCGAGAGCAAGACCTGTGATCCGATCGTTGTGAACATGATCGACGTCGGTGAGGAAACGGGTGAGATGGACGCGATGCTCCTGAAGATCGCGGATAACTACGACGAGGAGGTCGACGTGGCCGTCGCGTCGCTGGTTTCGCTGCTCGAGCCGATCATGGTCGTGCTCCTGGGCGGCATGGTGGGCACGATCGTCGTGGCGATGTTCCTGCCCATGATCAGCATGCTCGAGTCGCTCAGCGGTTGAGCA
>CAXREY010000007.1:0-82629 GCA_964229845.1 Phycisphaerales bacterium UBA1924 | reverse complement strand
GTTCGCGATCACCCCGGCCGCCGATTGGGCGATGAGGTTGAACGCGATCCAGCAGACCGAGGCGAGGGCCGCGAAGATGAACCCATCCTTTTTGTGGATTCCCAGGCGGTACATCGAGAGGAACATAAAGACAGCCGCGGCCCAGTCGAGCCCGTAGTAGGAGAAGAGGAAATCGTGGACGCTTTGCGGCATGGGGGAAGGGTAGGTGTGAATGGGACTACAGTGGTCGTGGAGATGGGGGCAAGGAGCTGTGTATGTCAGATAATCGCGTAGCGTTGGTCATCGGAGGCGGGAGCGGCATCGGTGCGGATGCGGCCCGTGCCCTCCACGAGCGTGGATATCGCGTGGGCGTGATGTCGTCGTCGGGGAAGGGTGAGGCGTTGGGGAACGAACTGGGCGGGCTGGGTTTCACGGGCTCGAATCTAGAGCCGGACGATCTGAGCCGTTTCGTGGACGCCGCCGTTGATCGATTCGGACGAATCGACGCGGTCGTCAACAGCACGGGGCACGGCGCCAAGGGCGGGGTGCTGGAGCTGAGTGATGAAGAATGGCACACGGGCATGGACATCTATCTCACAAGCGTGATTCGGGTGGCTCGCCTGGTGACGCCGATCATGAAGCGTGGCGGGGGTGGGTCGATCGTCAATGTGTCGTCGTTCTCAGCGATTGAGCCGGACCCCGATTTCCCAACCTCGGCGGTGTTTCGCGCGGGATTGTCGGCATTCACGAAGATGTTCAGCGATGAGTTTGCGCTCGATTCGGTTCGAATGAACAATGTACTGCCCGGCTTTGTCGATAGTCTCCCTGAGACTGAGGCCCGCCGGGCACGGATCGCGATCGGCCGCTACTCTCGGGTTCGTGAGATTTCAGAGACGATCGTGTTCCTCGCGTCGGACGCGTCGAGTTCGATCACAGGGCAGAGCATTCGTGTCGACGGCGGGTTGACGCGTTCGGTTTGAAAGTGAGTGGATGCGATGAGTGATGCGCCGTTGATTCTGGGTGTGAGTGGTTTGCGGGGGATTGTGGGGGAGAGTCTCACGCCTGAGGTTGCGGTGCGGTACGCGGGGGCGTTTGGGCAGTGGATCCAAGACCAGTTCGAATCATGGGGTGGGGTCGTGGTTGCTCGTGACGGCCGGGCTGGTGGTGAAGTGATCTATCACGCGGTGATTGCTGGTCTTCGGGGCGTGGGGTGTGATGTGCTTCCGATCGGGGTTGCGATGACTCCAACGGTCGGAGTGGCCGTAGATGAGAACGGCTACATGGGGGCTTTGATCGTGACCGCAAGTCACAATCCGCAGGAGTGGAATGGGATAAAGGGTTTGGTCTTCAAACACGATGAGGACCGAGATGGAAAATCAGTTGTCGCTCGTGCGCCGAGTGGAGCAGAAGCCGGTGAGATCATTGAGCGGTTCCAAGGGCAGCAGAACTGGTCGAGCGCAAAGTGGCTTGGGAATGAGAAGCGCACTGTTGATGCGGTGTATCAGCATGTATTCAAGCTGCGTCGAGCAATGCTCGGCAAGCAGGTGTCTGGCCAGTTGAAGGTGGTGCTGGATTCTGTGAATACATCAGGAGCTGAAGCAGCAATGCAGTATCTCAGCACCAGCTCCCTTCTTTCCGAGCGTGAGCGACATCAGGTCGTTCAACTGCACGGCGACGGCTCGGGCATCTTCCCCCACACCCCCGAACCCACCAAAGAAAATCTCTCCGGCGAAGGCGGCCTCTGCGACGCCGTCCCCGGTCTCAAGGCTGACATCGGCTTCGCCCAGGACCCCGACGCCGACCGCCTCGCCATCGTCGATGAGAAGGGCAACTACATCGGCGAAGAATACACGCTCGTGCTGTGTGCGATGGCGCTGATGGAGGCGAGGATGAGCGAGGAGGCGGGGGAGCGACGGGCTGGAAGCCCGTCCCACAAGGATCAGAAGCCCGTCTTCGTCGTCAACCTCTCCACCAGCCGCATGATCGATGATGTCGCGAAGCACTACAACGCCGAAGTCGTCCGCACCGCCGTCGGCGAGGCGAACGTCGTCGAGGCGATGAAGTCCCTCAAGGCCTCAGGACGCGACGTCGTGCTCGGCGGCGAGGGCAACGGCGGCGTCATCTGGTCCGAGGTCACCTACGTCCGCGACTCCCTCTCCGGCATGGCCCTCGTCCTCTCCCTCATGGCCCGCACCTGCAAGACCGTCTCCCAGCTCGTCGAGATGATCAACGCCCTCGGCCCAACCGACGAGGTGAAAACCAGCGGCTACACCATCATCAAGAAGAAGTCCGCACTCGCCAAGAAGTCCGACGCCGACCCGGTCGTGCAGCACCTCAACGCCATCTACAACCAGCAAGGCGACTGCCGCGTCGATCTGCAGGACGGGATCCGCATCGACTGGGACGCCAGGGGCGTCTGGGCCCACGTGCGGGCAAGCAACACCGAGCCCATCATGCGGGTGATCGTGGAAGCGCCGAGCAGCGAAGAGGCGGAAGCGGTCGCGGCGGAGATCGATGGGCAGATTGGGGCAATGGGCAATAGGCAATAGGCAATGGGGGAGAGATCTTTGTGCCTTCCCCGCGCCGCGGGGAAGGTGGGCGGAGCAAAGCGGAGCTCGGATGGGGTCTTGATCCTCCCCGCGCCCCGCGGGGAGGTGGCACGCGTCTTCGCGTGATGGAGGGGCCTTCAAGAACATATGCACGGATACCAAGACCCCTCCGCCCTCCTGCGTCGGGCACCTCCCCGCGGGGCGCGGAGAGGGACAGTTGGAGCCCCCTCCGCCTCGCTGCGCTCGACACCTCCTCCGCAGGCGCGGGGGAGGCGAGGTGGGGATCGATGAGATGAGAACGGGTCTGATCGGGGATCTATACTGTGGGCATGAACGAAGCGGCACAGGCATACACGATCGGTTCCAGGGTCCGCGTCACCCAGGCCCTCTCGCACGGCGAAGAACTCTCGGCGTTCGTCGTCGAGGGTGAGATCCTCCGCATGGGCCAGCAGAAGACCGGCTCGTGGTACGCCCACTCACGCGACAAGAAGCTCTGGCTCGACCGCCTCGAGCTCCGCAAAGACGACGGCGAGATCGTCGTCATCAACCTCGATCAGCGCACGGCCGTCGAAGTCATCGCCTGATCCAACCCCGCTGAACCAGCACACGACCCGGGCCACGCGCCCGGGTTTTTCGTGCGCGCATCTCACGGTTTGTGCGCACAAATCGGTCGCGGCGCGCGCGCTCTTGGAGATTTTGACACATTTTTTTATCCCGCTGCCAGCCAGCATCTTGCGCGTTCCCGGGGGGTGCCCTATCTCACGATTTGTGCGCACAAACCGGGTCAGGGCCTGATTGGGTGAGGGCGTGCGACACACGGGTCACGCCGGGTGAGGAGGAGGAAGCTCGATGACGGATCAGCTCATGACGATCAACGGTGACGCAAACAACGACTGGTTGAGGGCGAGGGAGGCGATCGGGACGCACGCGTGCCGCTCGAAGCCTCGCTACGAAAAACTCTGGGCGTACTACCGCAATCCGATTGAGCTGATCCGCGCATCGGGCACGATCCACACGCCGCAGGGCGCCGCGAGGGGATGGTACCGCTCCGCGCAGGAGATCGGGCTCCCCAGCAGGATCGTGGGCAACGGAACAAGCGGCACCGAGCACGGGCGACGCGAGGTCGTCATCGAGAACGACATCGGATGGCGCATCGCCGCCATGGTCGACTTCATGTTCGGCTCGCCCATCCGCATCGAGTCGCTCGCGGACGACGAGTCCAGGCGAGAAGAAATCGAGGACACGCTCGAACGCGTATGGGAGGGCAGCGGCGGCATCGCCATGCTCCAGGACCTGGCCACGCTCGGGCACGTCTTCGGCCACGTCGACCTGCTCGTGCGTGTGGACGAGCAGGGCCTGAGCGGCGCTCGGCCAGCCGACGCGGACCGCTGGGTCTCCATCGAGCCCATCGACGCACGCCGGGGCGTCGCGGTCCTCAGCGAAACGGACTACCGCGACATCGAGCTCTACGCCCTGCACATCGCCGGCGCGGACACACCGGAGCACACGGCCGCACGCGAAACAGCGCGCCGCGGCTGGCTCGACCGCCTCCGCAGCGAGAAACGCACAACGAAGAACCACGCCGCCACCAGCGACGCGGGCACGAGCGAGGTCTTCACCACCGACGCCAGGATGCGCATCGAGGACGGGCGGGTCGCAGAAAAGCACGCGTGGTCGCTGCTCCCGGGCGTGCTGCCGGTCGTGCACATCCAGAACATGAGCCAGCCGTTCGTCTACGAGGGCATCGGCGAGGTCGAGGGGCTCGTCGGCTTGCAGGACGAGCTCAACACCCGCCTGAGCGACCGCGCCAGCCGCGTCACCATGCAGAGCTTCAAGATGTACCTCGCCAAGGGCATCGACGGGTTCCGGGGCACCAGCGTCAGCCCGGGCATGGTCTGGAGCACCGACAACCCCGACGCCAGCATCACCAGCTTCGGCGGCGACGCCAGCAGCCCGAGCGAGGACGCACACATCGGCGAGATCCGCGAGGCCATGGACAAGATCAGCGGCGTCCCGCCGGTCGCGGGCGGCGTCGTCCGCGCCAAGCTCGGCAACCTGAGCAGCGCCAACGCGCTCCGCGTCACGCTCATGGGGCTGATCGCCAAGACCATGCGCAAGCGCGTGACCTACGGGCGCGGCATCGAGCAGGCCAGCACGCTGGTGCTCGACTACCTCAACGCCGCGGGCGTCCTCAGGACGGACCCGCGCGAGCGCGGCGTGCGCGTGGTGTGGGGCCCGATGCCGGTGGTCGATGAGGAATCGGTGATCGCCGCGGGTCGGGCCAAGCTCGAGCTGGGCGTGGACGAGCAGCGTGTGCTCGACGAGCTGGGATACAGCGAGAACGACCCGGGCGTGGTCTAAACGAAAGGAGAACGAAGATGAGCAAATCGGGCGCGGGAGGCGCGGACAACCTGGACGGTGGCGGCGGTGGGAGCACGGAAAACCACCAGGCCGCGGTGAACGAGGAAGTCATCTGGAAAGCGAGGGCGGAGGAGGCGGAGGAGCAGATCGAGACGCTGCGGCTCGAGATCGCGGAGCTCGAATCGGCGCTCACGCAGGCGAGGGAATCGCTCATGCACGCCGAGCGGCGCGGCGAGATCGACCGGGAACTCACGGCCGCCAAAGCGGTGGACCTGGAAACGGCGCGACTGCTCACGGAGGCGGTCGTCGCGGAGATGGACGAGCCGGACGTTGCGGCGGCGGTGCGTGAGCTGTGCGAGCGCAAGCCGTTCCTCTTCGGGTGCAGCAAACGCAGCGCCGGCGGGGTCTCGATGTCGCCCGCGCCGCAGCGCAGCGTCCCGGATTCGCTGGGCGCGATGGCGCACACGGCGCGCAGCACCGGCGACCGCGCCGAGCTGCTCCGATACCTGCGGGCCAGGCGCAGGTGAGGGCGAACGCTCACCGCAGGTCGGGATTGGTTTGAAACAAGGGAATGAGACAGGGCACGAACACTGGGAGGCAACATGGCATTTACAGGAAAAGCAACATACTCGGCGGGGGCGCAGCTCCCCGAACTGGTCGAAGACGTCAGCGACATCATCGGGATCGTCAGCCCGCACGAGACGCCGCTGCTCGATCACCTCGGCGACGCGAAGCGAGCCGCGATGTCCACGGTCCACGAATGGATCGAGGACGCGCTGCTGCCCAACAGCGGGCAGATCAACCAGTCGAGCTTCAACCCAAGCCCGCAGGCCGCGAGCACCATCACCGTCGACGACGCGAGCATCTTCCGCGAGGGCGATCTCATCCGACCGGGCGAGTCCGGTGAGGTCGCGATGGTCGTGGCCGTCGTCAGCGCGTCCGACCAGATCGCGCTGGTCCGCGGCTACGGCGCAACAACCGCGGCAACGCTCACCGACGACATGAAGCTCACCATCATCGGCAACGCGGCCCTCGAGGGCGACGTCGCGCCCGAGGCACGCTTCACCAGCCGCGTACGCAGGAGCAACTTCACACAGATCTTCACCGCGGGCATCGACGTGTCGGGGTCCATGCAGGCCAGCCGGGCCTACGGCGTCGCCGACGAGGTGGACTACCAGAAGCAGGAACGCATGCGCGAGCTCCTGCGCGACCTGGAGAACTGCGTCATCAACGGCGTCGCCCCAGCAAGCGACGGGCAGGGATCGGGCACGGTGCGCCGATCGATGAACGGCATCCTCCACTCCATCCAGACGAACATGTTCATGCCGGGCATGGACGCCATCCCCGACGGCGACGGCGCGGGCACCGACCAGCTCAACGAGGCGGTCCTCAACGCCGCCCTCAAGGCGATCTGGGAGCAGAGCAGCGGGAACATCGACACCATCGTCGTCGGCGGCGCGCAGAAGCGACGAATCAACTCGTTCGCCAGCGGCAGCCGGGCGTACCTGCCAGACGATCAGGTCTTCTCGGACATGATCAGCGTCTACGAGAGCGACTTCGGCGTCTGCCGCGTGATCATGAGCCGGTGGGCGCCCACCGACAGCGTCCTGCTGCTCGATTCCTCACGCATCAGCGTCATGCCCATGCAGGGGCGCAGCTTCCAGTACAAGCCGCTCGCGGCCACGGGCGACTCCATCAGCGGGCAGGTCCTCGGCGAGTACACGCTGGAGTTCAAGAACGAGAACGCACACGGCGTGATCTCCGGCCTGGCGGTGTGATGGGTGTATCGGGGGTGGCCCGATGGAGCCGTCTCCGGCTCCTTCGGGAACCGGGGCCAGATTGCTCCGTTCCCGAAGCAGACTCCGCCTGCATCGGGCCATCCGGATGAGCAAGAACAAGCCGGCCGAAAGGCCGCCAACAAACGCGTGGTTTCAGCGGGGGCGCTGGGGCCTGGGTCCGGGCGGGAGGGGTGCCCGCCCGGACCATTCCAATATCAACGAAACGAGGAGGCACCAATGTTTTCACAGGATCGAGATCTGGTCGTGCACGAGCCCGCGCTCATGCGCGACGTCGGCTGGATCGGACAACGCCGGGTCTACGCGCTGGGCAGCGTGAGCGGCACCCAGCTGACCATCCACAGCGGTTCGTTCACCGCGGCCGGCATCGAGCCCGGCAACGTGATCGTCTTCGACGGCGTGACGCTGGAGATCGTGAGCGTCGACGACGACACGACCGCCACGATCAGCCTGATGCGGGCGGACATCGCCGGCGCAGCGATCCCGCCGCTGGAGGCGAGCAACCGCAGCGTCCTGCTCTACGAGTTCTCCGCGCAGCGCGCCATCGTCCACCACCAGATCCTCTCCATGCTGGGCATCGACGCCCAAGGCGAGGACGCCTCCGGGGTCAGCGAGGACATGATCACCAACGCCGGAGCGATCAGGCGCTTGGAAACGCTGGGGACCCTGCACCTCGTCTACGCCGGCGCTTCGGCACCATCGCGCGCCAACGACCGCTACGAGCAGCGCGCACAGCTGTACCTCGAGCGATTCCGGCGCGAGCGGGAATCGGTCGTGGCGATGCTCGACACCGACGGCGACGGGATCGCGGAAGTCACGCGACGCCCTAACGCCGCCATCCTGGGACGGGGGTGAGCCATGATCGTGCTGCGACCGGACAGGGTGGAGTTCGAGTATCAGGTGTGGGAGGGCGTCGTCCGCGTGGCCATCGACCGCGTATCGACGCGCACGCTCGAGGGCCACGACGAGCTCGGGCCCTTCGCGTCGTTCGTGGACGTCGCGCGCCAGCGCGTGCTCATCCGCGTCACGCAGGAGATCGACGCGGACAACCTCGAAGCGCCGGCCCCCGGCGATCTGGGCCAGCTCGAGCTGATCGCGGGGAGCGGATCCGACGCCCAACGCCGACGCGTGCGATGCGAGTGCGTCGTCGAATCCGTGCAGAACAAGTTCAGTGATTACGGCGCGACCAGGAGCATCGTGCTCATCGCGCAGAGCGAGGCCGGCAACGTGGACCCGGTCGAAATCTCGCTGCTGTAAGGAGGCAACAGATGGCAAGCACATTCAAAGGGCTGAACCTCTTCACCAGCGGGCCGCACCGCTTCGAGGTGCACCGCCAGGGACGCCGGGTGGTCCCGCTCAGCGCGATCGCCAACGACCCGAGCATCGCGGGAACCATCGAGACCGGGGATCACGAGCTGCGCGTATCCGTGCACGGGCGGCTCGTCGCCGAGAGCGAGAGCGCGCTCGACGCCCTGCGCGAAGCAATCACGGACCAGGCCGCGTACCAGGTCCCCGCAGGCGACCTGATCGATCACCACGGGCGGACCTGGCAGGATGTCAAGCTGCTGCACGTCGAGTGGGACGGCGGCATCGACCGCGGGCGGGCGCTGAGCGTCGGGTATCGGGCCGAGTTCGGGATCACGGGGTGAGGTGAAGCGATGGATGCAGAGATCATGAGCGCACTGACACAGTTCGGGGCGGCGGGGCTGATCTGCTGGATGTGGCTGGTGGAGCGGCGCGCATCTGCGGAGCGGGAACGCCAGATCACCGAGGCGCACAAGGCGATCCTCGAGCAGCGCGACGAGCGGGACGGGCTCATCGAGGTCGTGCGGGAGAACACCAAGGCCCTCGCCATGCTCGAGGGCTCGCAGCGGGAACTCATCGGTGCGATCGAGCGATTGGGCGCACGCACGGACCGCCATGCACCGTGAGCGCCATCCGGCATACGATGTACCTATGCCGAGCCGACGCGAACGAGCCATCCTGGGTGCACTGATGCTGGCGGGGATCGCCACGCTGCCCGCCTGCCAGGGCTCGGTCATCTTCCGCGAGCAGGTGGTCCGCACCGATGACCTGCTCGCCGTGCCCGGCCCGTTCCGCCCGTCCGTCATGCGGGTCCACCCGCTGACCCACACCGAGACCCGCGCCGACGGCGAGCCGGTCATGGTCCTGCACGTCGAGCTCAAGGACCCCTGGGGCGACACGGTCAAGGGCGTCGGGCAGGTGCAGGTCCAGCTCCGCCGCGCGGGCACCACGAGCACCATCGGAGACCGCGGCACCCGCTGGGACCTGGACCTGCGCGAGATCGAGGAGAACATCTCCTACTTCGACTCCGCGACACGCACCTACCGCATCGTGCTCGGCGGGCTCCCCGACTGGCTCGGCGATTCGGTCCTCGCCGCAAAGCCCGAGGCCGCACGCGTCCGCGTGCTCTTCCGCACTGCCAAGGCTGACGGCGAGGCCGTGGTCCTGCAGGACGAGTTCGTGATGCGGTAAAAAAAGCCACGCCCTGACGGACGCGGCTCGTTTCATGCTTTATGTGGCTTTCAGATCAGTCCTCGATGAGATCGAGCTGACGGTACTTCTCGCGGTACTTGTCACGCAGCTCGGTCTGCTTGTTGGTCAGATCGATCTCGGAGCCCTGGATCCACGCGTGCTCGACGATGCTGGTCACATCGAGGATGTCGCCGTCGGTGACAACGAGCGTGGCGTGCTTGCCCGGCTCGATGGAGCCCAGCTCGTTGCCCAGCCCGAGGATCTCGGCGGCGCTGAGGGTGATGCCCCGCAGCGCGGCGTCGTGATCCAGCCCGTGGGCCACCGAGATGCCCATCGCCTCGGGCAGGTTCCGCTCGTGCGCGAACCGCCCGGACATGGTCAGCGACCACCTCACGCCCGCGGCCTCGAGCTTGGCCGGCAGCGTGTAGGGCTCGTCGTAGGCCCCGTCGTTGCGCTTGGGGAAGCCGTAGGTGCCGCCGATGATGACCGGTGTATCGGTGGAGACGAGCAGGTCGGTGCACAGGTGCGCATCGCGCCCGCCGACGATGATCGGGCGCAGCCCGGTGTCGGTCGCCCAGTTCACCGCCGCGGTGATCTGGTCGTAATCGTTGGCGTTGATGAAGACCGGGTTCTGCTCCTCGGCGGACTCGAGGACCGTGCCCAGCGCTTCGAGCCTGAGGTCACGCATGTCGTGGTCCGTGGCGTACGCGGCCGCGTTGGCGAAGACCTCGTCGAGCCCGGCGATGCGTTCGTCGCGCCGTTCACGCTGTCGCCGGGCGTTGTCCCCGGTGTAGCGCATGCGGGGCCAGCTGATGATCACCCCCGCGTCGCGATCGATCGCGAGGTCCTCGGTGGTCCAGCCGTCGGCCTTGAGGACCGAGGCACGCCCGGGGATGGTCCCGCCGGTGGGGAAGACCCCGAAGGTGAGGATGCCGTTGGTGCGCGCGGTGGGGATGACGGTCGAGTCCGGGTTGACGGCGACGTAGGCGCGGACCTCGGGGGTCATGTCGCCGACCTCGTTGCGGTCGAGCGTGGCGCGGACCGCCGAGACCTCCTCGAGCCCCAGCACGGTGACCGAGTCGATCAGCCCGGGATAGAGGTGCTTGCCCGACAGGTCGATGATCTGCGTGTCCGGCCCGAGCGAGATACGGGGCATGATGTGGTCGGCCTCGCCGACGATCCCGATGATGCCGTCGGCGAAGGAGACGACGCCGTTCTCGATGGTCTCGCCCGAAACGGTATGGACGGTCGCGCCGACGAGGAACACGGGGCTGGACTGCGCGGGCGCGGTGTGCTCGAGGTCCTGGGCCATCGCGCCGGTGGCGGCGATGGCGAGGGTGGTGATGAGTGTGGCTGTGTGTTTCATGATGTGAATCTCATGGTGATATCTGGATTTGGTGGCACACGCGTCTCGCCTGTGCATTGGTGTGAAGCACAGGCGAGACGCCTGTGCCACCGGTGGTTGGGTTTAGTATCCGGTGTGGAACGCGGGGAGCGTGTCGCCGCAGCCGCACTCGCCGCGGGCGGTGTTGAAGTGGTGATCGTGGTTGTGATCATGGCCCGGGTCGACGAGGTCGTCGTGCTCGTGGTCATGCTCGGCGTTCTGGGTCTCCTCGAGCGGCTTGCCGTCGCGGATGATGAGCTGGATCAGGCGATGACGCTCGCTCGCGTCGCGGGCACGCATCGACGCGTCGAGGTCACGCGAGAAGAGCAGGCGTCCGTCCACGAAGGTCATCTCGGGTCGCGAGAGCGATGAGAGCGGGTTGCCCGTCCAGACCACGACGTCCGCGTCCTTGCCCTCTTCGAGCGAGCCGACGCGGTCGTCGATCATGAGTTGCTTGGCGGGGTTGAGCGTGACGAAGTTGAGCGCTTCCTGCTCGGTCATCTCGATGCCGCTGAGTTTGGCGTACTTGAGCGCCTTGCCTGCTTCGACGTTCATGCGCCGGGCGACGTCGTCGGAGTCGGAGTTGAAGGAGGTGAGCAGCCCGACCTCGTGGTTGATGGGCCCGGCGAACGGGATCGCGTCCACGACCTCGTACTTGTAGGCCCACCAGTCGCTGAAGATCGAAGCGCCGATGGCGTGCTCCTTGACGACCTCGGCGACCTTGTAGGTCTCGAGCCCGTGCTGGAAGGTGCCGATCTTGAAGCCGAACTCCTCGGCGAGTCGGCAGAGCATGAGAATCTCGTCCTGGCGGTAGGAGTGGCAGTGGATCAGGCGCTCGCCCGCGAGGATCTGGGCGAGCGTTTCGAGCTCGATGTCGCGGTAGCCGGCCTCGGTCTTGTTGCCGCGTGCGGCGTATTCCTGAGCGCGGATGAATCGGTCACGCATGAGGGTTTCGACGCCGAGGCGGGTCTGCGGGTAGCGTGTGCCGCTCGAGCTCCAGTTGGACTGCTTGACATTCTCGCCGAGCGCGAACTTGATGCCGGGCTTGGAGCCCTCGAAGTACATGTCCTTGGGCTTGTCGGAGTCCCAGCGGAGCTTGATGGTCTGCGACTGCCCGCCGATGGGGTTGGCCGAGCCGTGCAGGAGCAGCGAGGAGGTCAGCCCGCCCGCGAGCTCGCGGTAGTAGCCCGGGTGGGCCGGGTCGATGGAGTCGGCGATGCGGACCTCGGAGGTGACGGCCTGCCCGGACTCGTTGACACCGAAGCGGAAGAGCCCGGTGTGCGAATGGGCATCGATCAGGCCCGGCGTGATGTGCATGCCGGTGGCGTCGATGGTCTCGGCGGCGATGCGGGGGTAGCCGCCGGTGCCGATCTGTGCGACCTTGCCGTCGCGGATCAGCACCCAGCCGTCCTCGAGGATGCCTTCGTCGGACTGGGTCCAGACGGTGGCGCCGTGCAGGATGTAGTTGCCCTGCTGAGGAGCTTCGCCATACGCGAACGGGCCGAAGGGCGCGTCGGGCGTGTCGGGGAGGGTGTGGACCGGGTCGGGGTCCTTCTCCTGCTTGGTGGCGGCGACGCTGAAGCCCTTGCCGGAGGGGAGGGTGCCCATGCCGTCGATGGTGTTGTCTTCGTCGGGCGCGGTGAGCGCGACGGAGAAGGTGCCCGGATCGCCGAAGGGCTCGTGCTCGAAGGTGAAGGTGAGCACGCCGTCCTTGATCTCGAACTCGGAGGCGTCCTGTTTGATGTCTTCGCCGTCCTCGACGCGCTCGATGACGGTGACCTTGTCCTTGGCGATCTGGAAGTCGAGCTTGAACTCGTCACTCAGGATCGCGTTCCACGTGCCGCGGAAGTCGGACATGCTCGCGGCGGCGTCGTTGGGTGTCGCGACCCATTCGAACGAATCGGGGTTGGGCGTGAAGGACATCGGGGCGGGGTTGATGGTGGTGCCCCGGATGGTTCCGTCGGAAGCGAGCGTGGCGGTATGGATGTAGGCGCCGTGCTCGTCGTCCTTGTAGTCGGTGAGGAACGAGATCGAGTTGCCGTCGATGGCAACCTTGGTGGCCTTGGTCTCGACGGGTTTCTCGCCGGCGGAGTCGATGAGGGTGACGGACTTGCCGTCGATCTTGATCTCGATGGAGAGGTCGGTGCCGACGATTGTGGATGTCCACGAGCCGTCGAAGCGTGCGTCTGCGGCGTCGTTGATGTGGTGGCGTCGCCCGTCGATCCATGTGTCGATGATCTTCGCGTCCGCGTTCGGGTCGAAGAGATCGCCCGACGCGACGACGATGTTGGCGATGGCGTCCGTGCTGAGCGTGCCGTGCCCGTCGAGCCCGATGATCTGGGCGGGGTTGGTGGTGATCATGGCGAGCGCGTCGTCGGCGGGGAGCCCCTTCTCGATCGCGGTGTGCAGGTTGTTCCAGAACTTCTCGCCCGAGCGGAGCTTGGAGGTGGTGAGCGCGACGTCGAGCCCGGCGTTGTGGAGCCAGCGTGCGTTGGCCGGTGCGCGTTCCCAGTGCTGGAGCGTGGCGAGATCGACGTCCTCCATCGCGCCGACGCTGAAGACGTCGGGTGTCTCGGGGAATCGCAGCGGGACGATGACCGGGTGGCCCATCTCCTTGAAGAGGTCGAGTCGTCGGTGGGCGGTGCCGTTGTCCACGATGACGATGCTGGGGTGCTCGAACTCGGTGGCGATGTCGTCTGCGAGGGCGGCCTCGAGCTCCTGGGAGATGTCGTAATAGAAGGTGGTCTCGCCCGGGTTGATGTGGTCGAGGATGTTGGTGTCGGCGTGATCGCCCATCCCGCGGCGGGTGTCGGCGTCGCTGAAGTTCTGGCGCATGAGCGCGACGACGCCCATGTGGGAGGTCGGGTAGCCGCGGTCGCCGCCCCAGCTGCCGCGGTCGAAGCCCATGGCCTGGCCGGCGTTGGACCGGTGGATTGGCGGGTCGCCCTGGGAGGGGTCGTCGTAGCTGGAGGCGGTGGAGACGATGGCCGTCCAGCCGCGGAAGATGCCCGAGTCCGGGGCGATCATGGCGGTGGTGAAGCCCATCGAGCGGAGCGAGCCGGCGGCATCGCTGCCCAGCCCGACGCGGAGGGCGTTGTCGTTGGGCGTGACGCGTGTGGACCAGTGCGTGCCCGATTCGCTCGAGGGCAGGTCGGGTGTGCTGACCTCGACGAAGGGGTCGATGAAGCCGGCGTAGATGTGGCTGTCTGGGTCGAGCTCGTGGATCTGGAAGCCCGTGGTCATCATGTCGATGCGGTGCGTGTCGGCCAGGATGTTGGTGATGCGTCCGGCTTCGATGACGATGGCGGGCCTGCCCTCGGGGCCGATGGTCTGGCCCGGCGCGGTGTGGATGGTGCCGCCGAACAGGATGTGCTTGCTGGGCGTGGCGGGGGACATCCCGTTGGGTCGAGGGGCGAGCGGGTCGTGCGATTGGGCGAGCGCGATGGTACAGCAGCCCGCGAGCAGAGCGATTGATGCAGATTTCATGTGTGAGAGACTCCTTCGTGAGCCCCATGGTACCGAATGATCACCCGTTTGGGTGCAGGGTTGTGCCGCCCGGCGGTGAAAAGGGCCTACGCTCTTGGTCCGTGGCGTGCAGGATCACGCATCACGCGAAAATGGAGCCGAGCAACCGATTTCGTATGGGTTGAACACTGTAGAGGAATCTTCGATGTCGATCGATCTGGTCAAGGGAAACGCGGTCATTGGGCAGTCTGGCGGGCCGACGGCGGTCATCAACGAGTCGCTGGTGGGCGTCGTTGAGGGGCTGCGCCGGGCGGGCGCGGGGATGCCGGGCAACCCGATCAAGAAGATCCTGGGCATGCGTCACGGCGTGACGGGGCTGACCAACGGCGATCTGTACGACCTGACGGATTACCCGCACGACCGCCTGCAGCTGCTGGCTCAGACGCCCAGCGCGGGGCTCGGTTCGACCCGCGACAAGCCCGACGCGGCGTACTGCATGCGGATCCTGGACGCGTGCAAGGAGCACGGGATCCGCTACTTCTTCTATATCGGCGGGAACGACAGCAGCGACACGTGCCGCATCGTCAACGAGATGGCGCGGGAGACGGACTACGAGCTGCGCTGCTTCCACATCCCCAAGACGGTGGACAACGATCTGATGGTCAACGACCACACGCCGGGCTTCCCGAGCGCGGCGAGGTTCGTGGCCAAGGCGTGCATGGCGGACTTCCTGGACAACATCTCGCTGCCGGGCATCAAGATCAACGTGGTGATGGGTCGCCACGCGGGCTTCCTGACGGCGGCCAGCGCGCTGGCGCGCCGCGACGATCGCCTGGAGTCGCAGGGCGGCTCGACGGACGGGCCCCAGCTGATCTACCTGCCCGAGGTGCCGTTCGACACGGAGCGGTTCGTCGAGGACGTGGCGAGGATCTACGACGAGAAGCAGCGTTGCCACATCGCGGTGAGCGAGGGGATCTCTGATAAGGACGGCAACCCGATCGGCGCGATGCTGATCAAGAACGCCCAGACCGACGCGCACGGCAACGTGCAGCTCTCGGGCTCGGGCGCGCTGGGCGATGCGCTCTCGGACCTGCTGAAAGAGAAGATGACCCCCGCGGGCGGCAAGGCCCCGCGCGTGCGTGCGGATACGTTCGGGTACGTGCAGCGGTGCTTCCCGGACCAGTCGCCGGTGGACCAGAAGGAGGCGCGGGGCGTGGGTCGCTACGCGGCTCGGATGGCGACGAGCGGGGACATCGACGGGTCGGTGGCGATCATCCGGACCAGCCCGATCGGCGAGGGTCAGCCCTACGCGGCCAAGTACGAGCGGATCGAGCTGAGCGATGTCGCGGCCAAGACCAAGCACATGCCCGAGGAGTTCATCGAGGGGCACAACAACGTGTCGCAGAAGTTCCTGGACTACTGCCGTCCTCTGGTGGGCGATCTGCCGCTGTACGAGCGGATCTGATCGCCGCTGTACCAGGGCACGCCTCCAGCGTCTGATATATACATTTCGCGTGTATCCTCTTTGAATTTTGGTTGCGGTCTTCCTCCATTGTCATAAGCTATTGGCATTGGAGGTGATTTTATGTTCCAAATGATTCGCTTGCACGCTTATGTTGTCTTCGCGTTGTGCGTGTGCTGTCTGTTCCTGCCACCGAGCACCCGGGGCGGTGCGGGCAAGCGTGCGCCAGCGGTGAGCAGGCTCGACCCCGGTTCGTTCCGTTGCATTTTCGTTGGTGATTCGCAGACAACGGTGCCGTATTCTGCGCGTGTGCTGCCTCAGACGCATCGGTGGGATATCCAGCACGGCGGAGCGCAGCTCGGTCGTTGGTATCCTGCGACCGGGAGTCTCGTTCACAACAACGATGGCGGTTTGAAGCAGGTTGAGTTTCATTGTGTTGATCCTCGCGATGGGTGGCCCAACGGGGGTGATCCGGACTTTTTCTCGATTTGCGCCGCGAACTGGACGCTGCTCGGAGATGTCGATGATCCCGGTGCTCGGGTTGGGAGATACCGCATCGGATTCGGTGGTGACAACACCGATGCGCCATGGAGCCATGCCTGGGGCGTGAACACCCCGCTGGTGGCGAGGATCGCCGTGCGCACCAGCCCGAACTGCGTGGGCGCGATCGACACGGTTCCTGAGCGGGGCGGCGTCGTGAATGAGTATGCGCGCACGACGCACTATCTCTCACAGCAGTGGGGAATACAGATACTCGAGCAGCCCATCCCGCTCGGGACCAACCCGCACGGGCAGGATGCTGGCATCGGGCTGTACTTCCCTGATGGGCATGATGAGCACGCGGGAGAGATGCTTCAGGTCCTTGGCGTGTTTATCGAGCGGGTCACGCCGACGGGGCAGCGTGCTGGTGGCGCCTTCATTGGTTTTCAGGGCGATGGCGGGTGGAACATCGGGGATCATCTTCAGCATATCTCAACGCGTGCGCGCGGAGCGCTCGCCTATCTGATTGAACCTGAGTACATCGTGATCGCTCTCGGACATAACCGCGAGCCGGGTGGGATGAAGGATGTCGAGCCATCGCTGCGGGCATTGCGGGCTGATTGGGAAAAAGCGTACGCGATGCTGGGTCGGGAGCGCCCGAGCTTCGTGTACCTCACGCTCTGGCCCGTCGAGGAGGACACGGCGACCGATTACATGCGTCACGTCGAGGTGGTCATGCGAGAGCTCGCGCGTGAGCACCGCGCCGATCAGTCGGTCAGCATGCTGTCGTATTTCGGGTACACGCGCCCGGACGTGCTTGATCCTGAGCGGTACCGCCTGGATGTCCACGGTGTTCACCCGGGCGATGTCCCAAGCGCGGTCCACCTCGCGGAGGATCTGTACGGGATGCTGTTCGAGGGACGCCGGGAGTAAGGCGCGTTCAGAGCACGGTGCTGAGCGCGAGGATCGCGCTGTAGACGTGCATCACCGCACCGATGCACGCCATCGCGATGCACGCGAACCCCGCGAGGAAGGCCGAGGCGGGGCTGATCGCGCTGCCCTTTCGAGCCCTTGACCACAGGCGGACGCTCCAGAAGAGTATCGCGAGCCACGCCAGATGTGCGCCGAAGTAGAGTGCGCCTCTGATGAGCGTTGCGGGTATATCGCCGAGAACGAGCGTGTAGATAAGTGATGCGGTGTTGGCGATGACCGTGAACACCGCGAGGAGCGCGATCAGGCCGAGCATCGCACTGAGCAGCCTTGCGGGTGATTTGCCCGCGGACTCATCGATCAGCACCAGCCCGAGCGTGCAGGCGCATTCCGGGCATGTCCGAGATATTGCATCGCCGAGGGGGTAGGCGCACCGCGGGCAGGCGGCGTTCCGGTCCTTGAGGTAGGCGCTCGCGAGCTCATCGCTGATGCGATGGTCGGCATCGCCGCTGTTCGGAGTCATCAGGCCTGGGCTTGCAGGGCGGTCTCGAAGACCTGGACGCGGGCCTTGAGGACGCCCTTGGTGATGGCGGGGTCCTGGGCGGCGATGGAGATGGCGTCTTCTTTGGTCGGGGCCTCGTAGATCATGATGCCGATGTAGGGCGGCTCGTGGGTTCGCCCGGCGATGTGCAGCGAGCCCTTGTCGAGGAGCTTCTGGTAGTACTTGAAGTGGGCCTCGATCGCCGCGGATTCCTCGTTGCTGAGGTTCTCGGGCAGGTCGGGGCGGGTTGGTTCGAGGAAACAGATGAACTGTGGCATGGGGCAGCTCCGGGTCGGTCGGGGTTGGGAATCTACTGTACGAAAAAACCCCGCCGATTGTTGGGGCGGGGTGTAAAGAAGTTGCGTTTCTGCTCGGATACGCGGCTTTTTCGGGTCGTCGCGGCGTCCGGGCGGTCATGCCTTCCGGCTGTACTGGATCTCCATGCACTTGGATTCCTGCCCGGCGTGCTCGCCCTGGGTTGGGGTGAAGTAGGTCTCCATGGAGTGGTGGTCGGCGTCCTTGAGCGTGATGACGGTCCGCTTGTGCATCGGTGTGCCCGATCCGGGGTCGGTCATCTCGCCCTTCATCTCCCAGGTGTTGGACCCCGGGTCGTGCTGCCCGTGGTCGATCTGGAAGAAAGTGGCCATGTCGTCGATCCAGAACCCCTCCCAGCGTTTGTCGAGGGTGTTGTAGCCCCAGAACCCGCGCCCGTGGAAGTGGTCGTCGCTATCCGAGTAGGTGTGCTTGAGGAAGCGGCCGCCGAGATCCATCTCGTTGGTCATGACCCCCTCGGAGGTGTGGGACTGGCCCTCCCCGAACCAGATGGTGACCTTCGAGTCCCACCGGCCGACGAACTGCTTGAGCAGCTCGTGCTCTTCGCTGGTCTTGCCGACCGCGGCGCAGGCCGCGAGCTCTTCGGGCATGGTGTCTGTGTGCTCACTCATGGGTTGGCCTCAGTTGCGTGTGTACTTGATGGTGCCGGAGTTGAACCATGTGCCGTCGGGCATCTTGTCGTAGAAGTGGTCGGTGAACTGATCGTCGCTCTCGTGCGTGGTGACGATCTTCATGGGGTTATCGCCCATGGGTGTGGTGGCGGTGCCCTTCATGACCATGTCGCCGTCTTCGTTGCGGTTGCCCTCGAGGTAGGTGATCTTGGTGGACATGGTGTCCATCCAGACGGAGATGTACTGCTCGTGTGCCACGTCGTAGCCGGAGTAGGCGAGCCCCTCGAAGGGCTGCCCCATAAAGTCCATCTTGAACTCGCCGCGGAAGTAGCGTCCGCCGAGCACGGGCTCGATGGTCATGGAGCCGGTGCTTTTTTCCGGCGGTGCGGCGGGGTCCATGACGAAGCTGGCGTGCGCGGTCCATTCGCCGCACATCTTGTCGAGCTCGGCGTGGTGCTCGCCGGGCGAGCCGATGGCGGCCATCGCGGCCATCATTTCTTCTGGCGACATCTCGGTCATCTTGTCCATCTCGTCCTGGGAGACGCCGTCGTGATGGTCGTGCTCGGGTCCGGAGGCGACGAGGAACGCGAGCGTGGAAGCGGCGAGTGCGCCGGCACCGAAGGCGATGAGTGAACGGGTGTTCATTTGGATGTCTCCTGCGTACCCCTGAGGTGTGTGATGAGTGCCCGCCGTAGGGGTTGACGGGGGTAACCGGTATTGTGACTAGTTTTGAGGCGTGAGTCGAGCGGAATTATCGGGGCTGGCCGAAAATATCCCGTACAGGATCGTGCGTATTTCTCTTTTCATCCGGAAACAGGGCGGTATGCTGGTATCACCGATCCTGTCGAGACTGTCATTTTGATCTGAGAGAGCGTTGCTTTGCGTATGAGAAGAGATGTGTTTGTCGCTGCCGCCGTGGGTGCTCTGGGGTGTTCGATCTGCTCGGCGGGCACGCCGCCGCTTGGGTGTGGGGAGTACCTCCTGCTCTCGCATTACGAGCATCTTGCGGATGCCGGCCATGTGGTGCTCGAGCTGGACGGTGATCCGTACCCGGAGCTGATCCCGGACATCGTGAGCAACGGGGTGTTCCAGATCGTGCAGACGAACGGGCGGGGCGAGCTGCGCTCTGGGCCGCAGATCAATCTCCCGACGGGCAACAACGCGATCTTTGAGATCGCGTTCGATCTTGAGGGTGATGGCGATACGGACCTGCTCTACAGCACCTTCGAAAACGACGGCACGGGGCTGATCCTGCTGGTGAACAACGGGGAGGGCGGTTTCACGCGCCCGTTCGGGCTGCGGGTGTTCCCGCCGATGACACACTTTCATGCCGAGGATCTGACGGGGAACGGGATCAAGGACCTGCTCGGCATCGGTCCCACGAGCGGGCTGTACCGACTCACGGATGTCAGCGTGACGGGGTACGCGGTCGAGCAGCTGTATGCGCACCCGGGGTTGTCGGTGCAGGCGGCGCAGTTCGGGGACTTCGATGGCGACGGGGATACGGATGTTGTGGGGTCGACGCTGACCGGGCTGGTGACGTACCTCACGCAGGCGGACGGGACGGTGGTGCAGGCGACACAGGCGACGCCCGCGGAACGCATGCTGATCATGCGTCAGATCGATATCGACGCGGACGGCGACCCCGATCTCGTGGGCGGCGTGGGAGAGGCGCTGTACACGCTCCGCAACGACGGGCCCGGGGTCTGGACGCAGGTCCGGGCGACGGGGCTGGCGGACGACCTCGCCCTGATCGAGACGCTGGATGCGAACGGGGACGGCATCACCGACTTCGTGATCAGCGTCGGCGCGTTCCATTCCCGCTCGTCGGTGCTGTACGAGGGCACGCAGAGCGCGCCCTACTTCGTGGCCCGGAGTCTCGGGGCGGAATCGGGCGGGCACATCGCCGCGGGAGATTTCGACGGCGACGGCATCGATGAGCTTGCGCAGGCCTTCGGCACGACGATAAGGACTTTGCAGCTCGGCGCGGGCGGCTCGATCGTTGAGACCTCGCAGAGCACGACGTTCCGCGCGGTGTGGGGTGGACTGGCGGTTGATCTGCAGGATGATGGCGACCCGGACCTGATCGTTACGCGTCAGGAGATGATCCACCAGGTGATGCTCAATGAGGGCCAGGCGGGCTTCCGCCAGAGCATGCACGACGTGGGCACCGGGGCGGGCGGGGTGGAGCTCGCCGATCTCAACGGCGACGGGCTGCTCGACGCGATCACGCTGAGCGCCGACGAGCAGATGCTCTCGGTGCTCTTCGGTGTGGGTGAGGGGTACTTCGGCGCTCCGCAGCGGTACTTCCTGAGCGCGGTGCCCAGCGGCCTGACGATCGGCGACCTGGACGCGGACGGTGCGATCGATGCCGTGGTGATCAGCTATGACGCCGGCACGGCGAGCCTGATGTTCAACGATGGCGCGGGGGTCTTCTCGGTGGTGAGCGAGCTCGATGCGCGGGCGCGACCGACCGCGGTGGAGATCGGTGATGTCAACAACAACGGCGTGCCCGACCTGGTGTTCACCAACCAGCTCAGCCCGGATCGCGTCGGGGTGGCCAGCGGCTTCCCGGGGCGCGTGTACTTCCCGCCCATCCCGTACCCGACGCTGAACACGGGCGACGACCTCGGGCTCGATGACGTCAACGCGGACGGCTATCTCGACATCATCACGATCGGCACCCCGGTGGGCGGCAGCGACGGGCGCGGGATTGCGATCCTCGAGAACAACGCGCTCGGGTTCGGGACGTTCGCGGCGCCGATGGGCTTCGACGGGTCGAATCGCCCGGCGCACCTGCGGATGGGCGATCTCAACGGGGACGGGCTGCGGGACCTGGTGCTCCTGGGCGAGGTGACCGGCGATACGGACATGCAGCTGCGCGTGCTGCTCGCGGACGGCGCGGGCGGGTATGTGGAGGCGCGCCGGTGGGACTCGGGCGTGGATCTCCCCTCGGATCTGCTGGTGGATATGGAGCTGATGGATCGCGACCAGGACGGCGACCTGGACGTGTTCGTCTGGTTCGCCAACTACTCGATCTTCAACATCCCGTACCGCTTCTTCATCAACGACTCGACGGGTGAGCTCAACGCCAGCGATGACGAGGTCAGCGGGTGGCTGAATGTCGGGCTGGCCACGAGCGGCGATGTGACCGGCGACGGGAAGGCGGACCTCGTGTTCATGGATTCGCAGCTCGGGGTGCTGGGGACGGTGCGCAACGGGTGCATCAGCTACTGCCGACCGGATCTGGATCTGAGCGGCGGGATCGATTTCTTTGATGTGTCGCTGTTCCTCAGCGGCTTCGGCGGGCAGCTGGTACGCGGCGACTGGAACGGCGACGGCGTCTGGGATTTCTTTGATGTGTCGGCGTTTCTCGGTGATTACACGCTGGGGTGTCCCTGAGCGCGCGGGTTGGTCTGCCTCGATTATGGGGTGCTGTGGGAGGGGTGCCACAGATCTGTGTCAGCCATGATGCATGTTCACAATCTCAGATGTGTTGCAGTCGATCCCTTCATTCGGGGTTTTCGCGTGCCGATGGATGAGTCATTCCTTGTAATGATGGGATTGATGCATGACCATTTCATCGCCGAATGCAGAGTATTTTCCTGTGCCGATCGATGCCATCCAGAGTGAGGGGCTCGGGTTCGATCTGTACTTGATCTATGAGGGCTGCCAGGCCGTGCTCTATCGCAAGAGCGGGGCGAGTTACAGCATGTGCGACTGCGATGAGCTGCGTGAGAAGGGCATTACCCACTTTTATGTCCGCAACGTGGAGCACCAGCAGTTCCAGCGTGCGGTGTGCGAGCAGGCGTGCGACGCGTTCGAGGACGCGTCGGTGGTGCGCGAGAAGCGGACCCGGATGGTGCGTGACTCGTGCGGCAAGATGATCGAGAACTTCATGACCTCGCAGCGTGTCGACGGGATCAGCGAGACGCTGGGCATGATGGCGGGCAAGTTCGGCGAGTGGTGCAACAACGACAAGTCCGAGTTCAGTTATCTGCTGGACATGTCGGAGCACGATTTCTATACCACGACGCACATGGTGAACGTGGGTGTTGGCTGCACGCTGCTGGGCGCGGAGCTGCTGGGCAACGACCACGAGATGGTGCAGGTCCTGTCGCTGGGCGGGCTGATCCACGACGTTGGGAAGTGCGGCGTGCCGACCGATGTGCTCAACAAAGAGGGCAAGCTCAGCGACGATGAGTGGGGGATGATCCGCAAGCACCCGGAGCTGGGCGCTTCGATCCTGCGGGGGCAGGAGGGGATCAGCCCGGAGCTCATCGACATGACGCTGAACCACCACGAGCGACTGGACGGCAAGGGCTACCCCAACGGCATCCGCGCGGACGAGATCAGTTTTCATGCTCGGGTCTGCTCGGTGGTTGATGTGTACGACGCGCTGTCGAGCGCGCGCCCCTACCGCGGCCCGATCGCGCCGCGGGCCGTACTGGACATGATGCGTGAGGACGTTGGCAAGGCGTTCGACGCGAAGGTGTTCGGCGCGTGGGAGCGCGTCGTCGAGCGGATGATCGAGGAAGACCCCGCGCGGGCCGCGAGCGGCACAGAGAAGCCGGGCATGAAGCTCGAGGCGATGATCCCCTCACCGATCGCGCAGAGCCGGCCGGAGAATGGCTTCATGACGATCCGGCGTGGCGACGGCTCGGGCACGAGCGCAGAGGTGGTCCAGACCACGCTGGGCGAGATCATTCTCAGCGGGGACGTGCGTCTGGATTGCTGCGAGAAGGTCGAGCTGCACCCCGAGGACGGGGCGGCCATAACGGCGAAGTACCTGAGCAAGCGCCTCGGCAGCCGGGGTGAGACGCAGCTGGTCTTCAAGCCGCTGATGGAGAACCGGTCCGTGGCGTAAGCCCGCCGCCTCTCACAACAATCGCATTCTCATTGTGTTTCCGCGTGCCGACCGATACGGGGTGCATGATCGCTGTGTTTTATGACGCGGCGCGTTGTCATGTTCTTTGATTCGGAGGACTCGGTATGCGGTTGATCGTTGTGATGGTGGCGGTGTGCTCGTTGTTCGCGGCGCGTGCGGCGGGGGACGGGGTGATGTGCTCGCAGGATGCACGAGTCGGGACGATCAGCTTCGGTTTCAGCGAGGACGTGCTGATCTCGGGCAACATTGTATATGTCAGCGATGAGTACGACGGGGTATCCATTTACGACGTGTCTGTTCCCGGGGAGTTCCGGTTGCTCGCTGAGCTCGGAGCGGTTGGCACCTACAAGCTCCAGCTCTCAGAGAACACGCTTTATGTGCAGACTTATTCAGGGGGATCCATACGCGTGTTTGATGTTGCGGACCCTGCTCGTCCGCAGTATCTCACAGAGGTCTCGCTGCCCGATGGGGAGTCCCCTCGCTCGTTCGCTGTCGGTGATGACCGCATGTACCTCGGGCGAGAGTCGCTGATCTATGAGTATGACGTCACGGACCCGTCCAGGCCCGTCGTGATCGACAGCTTCGAGTCACCGATGTATCTGTGGTTTGCGGACATGCGCGTCGTTGATGGTGAGCTCCTGGTCAACTCGGGATCCTCGATCTACCTGTTTGATGTGGATCAGGCGGGCGAGGCGTACGGGCAATCGCGGCGTATCTCTAACGGGGGGTCGTTTGAATCCTATGTGTACAGCGATGGGCTGCTCTATCTTTCGAGTTTGTACAGGGGTGTGTCGGTGCTCGACACGCGGGTTGAGGGCGATCCTGTTCAGCTCTATCAGGATGAGGACGGGCGATCGCACGGCATCGAGCTGGTCGGCGATACGCTGTACGTGGCGAGCTACTCCGATGGCATCAGGATGCTCGATGTGCAGGACCCGGCGGCCCCGCAGCTGCTCGGCCACATCGATCCGGGCATGCCGGTGAGTGGGGTGCAGCTGGATGGCGGGCGGATCTACGCGTTCGAATGGACGTCGCACACGCCCGATCCCTACGAAGGGCACATCATCGATCTCGCCGCGACACGGTTGGCATCACAGCGTGGGGCGCTGGATCTTGAGGGTGCTGGCGGGCGCGTGGCCGTGGATGAGGGGATCGCTTACGTTGTTCAGGAAGAGCGCATTCACGCGGTCGATGTGATGGATCCCGAGCTGCCGCTCCTGCTGGGCACGGCCGTGGCCGCGGGCGTTTCAGATGACCCTGTGGTCGTCTTCGCGGGCTCGGGTGTGATTGTTGTGGCCGAGGCGGACGGGGTCGTCCGATTCTTTGATTCGGCGGACCCGCGCAGGATCGTGGGCGTGGGGAGCTATGACGCTGGGGACGAGATCCGATCCGCCGCGATCGACGGATCGACGCTCTACCTCGGGTGTGCTCGTGAGGGTCTGCAGATCGTGGATATCGCATCGCCTTCATCGCCGGCCCTCATTACGAGCTACGCCGGGGGGCAGGCGGTGGCGGAGATCAGCGCGATTGATGTTCGGGCGGGGCTCGCCTGCCTTGCGCTGCAGGGTGTCGGGGTCGACCTGCTGGATCTCTCTGATCCCGGCGCACTCGCCCTGCGCTCGCGTGTCGGGCTGCGCCGCAATGTGATCGATATCGCGATGGATGACACCAGCGCGTACATCGTGAAGCAATCGGGCGAGAGCGGGCTTGTGGAGCATACCAGGCTGTATCGGTTCGACATCACGGACCCCGCCTCGCCGGTTGTGAGTGATCAGCTCTGGTTTGATTCAGACCGTGATGTGGCTCCAATGGAGTTCGTGCCGCACGGGCGCTTCGGGTACCTGCGAGATGGCACCAGCGGCGTGTTCATCTACGACCTGAGCGACCCGGATTCAATGACGCAGACGGGCTATCTCCGCCGGGGTGGGGCTGCGGGGCTGCGGCTCGATATCGAGGACGATGTGCTGTATCTCTTGAGCGACCGCCTGTATCTTCTTGATGCACGCGAAGAGTCCGGGTGTGCTCTTTGCGAGGCGGATTTCAACAATGATCTCGTTCTCGACGCCGACGACGCGTACGCGTTCCTCGGGGCGTTCGACAGGCGGGCTCTGGACGCAGACTTGAACCACGACGGGTTCTGGGATTACTTCGACGTGTACGCATACCTCGCTGCGTTCCGCGGCGGCTGCCCCTGATCGTGCTCAGCCGCTGACCGCCACGCGCTCGCTGATGCTCAGGCCGAAGGCCTCGAGCTGCGGGTAGGGGGTGTTGGAGTTGGTGATCAGCTTGAGGTTGTGGATGCCCAGGGCGCGGAGGATCTGCGAGCCGGTGCCGATCTCCAGCATCGCGGGTGAGATCGACTGGATGGGCTTGTCCTCGGTGTCGTGATCGAAGGGGCGGCTGAGGCGCTGCGACAAGGCGTCGCCCACGCCGTGGGGGCGGAGGTAGACGATCGCGCCGCGCCCTTCCGCCTGGATCATCTTCATGGACTCGCGGAGGGTGTGGCCGGTGGAGGTGGTGTGGTCGCTGCCGGAGTCGAGGTCGTCGAAGATATCGCCCAGCAGGTCGCGCCGATGGACGCGGACGAGGGTGGGGTCGGTGGTGTCGATGGGGTTGCCGGAGTTGTCGAGGGTGCCGACATCGCCGACGGTGAGGGCGAGGTGGGGCATGGGGTCGACGACGGAGCGGAAGGCGATGAGGTTGAACTCGCCGTAGGGCGTGTTGACCGTGGTGCCCTCGACGGGGTCGATGCGGGAGATGAGCGAGGACTCGGCGAGGCGGTGCTCGATGATCTGCTTGACGGAGCACATCTTGATGTTGTGCTCTTTGCAGAGCTTGACGAGGTCGGGGACGCGGGCCATCTCGCCGTCGTCGCGCATGATCTCGATGATGATGGCGGAGGGGTGGAGCCCGGCGAGTCGGCAGAGGTCCAGCGAGCCCTCGGTCTGGCCTATTCTCACGAGCACGCCGCCGTCGCGTGAGCGGAGCGGGTTGATGTGCCCGGGCTTGACGAAGTCCTCGGGCTTGGAGTTGGGGTCGATGGCGAGCTGGATGGTTTTGGCGCGTTCCTGCGCGGAAACGCCGGTGGTGAAGCCGTGCGTGGGGTGGCCGTCGATGGAGACGGTGAAGGGCGTGCCCCGCACGGAGGTATTCACGGAGGACTGGGGTTCGAGCCCGAGCCGGTCGCAGTCGGCTTCGGTGAGCGAGAGGCACATGTAGCCGCGGGCGACGGAGAGCATGAAGGTGACGGCCTCGGGCGTGATGAACTGGGCGGGCAGGACGATGTCGCCCTCGTTCTCGCGGTCCTCGTCGTCGGTGAGGATGACCATCCGGCCGTTGCGGAGTTCGTCGAGGATCTCCTCGATGGGGGAGAAGACGGCGTCGTCGGCGAGGGATTTTGGCGGGGTTTGCGGCATGGGGGATGGTAGGGGGGAGAGGCAATAGGGGGTAGGCAATCGGAAGAGCTTGGAGAGGTCCTGTTGTTGGTGGCACAGGCGTCTCGCCTGTGCGAAGCTCGACAATGCACAGGCGAGATCCGCCAGTGGCGGATGCCACCGCTGGGTAGGTGTTTGGGGGGATACTGAGATGAGTATTCTGGGTGCCACTACTCGCGGCACAGCCGCGCAGTAGTGTCCTGTGATGCAATGAAGAGCACTACTGCGCCGAAGACGGCGAGTAGTGGCACCCGGATCGAACTTGGGCGTGGCACCCGGATTGTGTACCTATCCTCACCCTATGGATATGACCCCCCAGCGTTGGACGAACACCTCTGAGTACCTCGATGCAGTCTTTGGGCAGGAGGATCAGCATCTGCGTGATCTGATGCCCGGTGCGATTGCCAGCGGGGTGCCGAGCATCGCGGTTTCGGCGAGCGTGGGGCGGATGCTGCGGGTGTTGCTGCGGATGATCAACGCGAAGACGGTGGTCGAGGTCGGGACGCTTGCGGGGTATTCGACGACGTGGATGGCCCGGGCGCTGCCGGAGGATGGGATGGTGTACTCGATCGAGCCCAACGAGCTCCACGCGCGGATCGCCCGCGAGGGGTTTGAGCGTGCGGGCATCGCGCACAAGGTGACGGTGATCGAGGAGACGGGGCTCGATGCGCTCCCACACCTGCTGAGCGATCTGGGCGAGGGCTCGGTGGACGCGGTGTTCCTCGATGCGATCAAGAGCGAATACCCGGACTACTTCCCCGCGAGCAAGCGTTTGCTCCGCAAGGGCGGGTTGTTGATCGCGGACAACGCGCTGGGCGGCGGCGATTGGTGGATCGACGATCCCAGCGGGCACAACCTCGATCGCGACGGGGCGGATTCGCTCAACGATCTGATCACGCGGGATGAGGACTTTGATGCGTTCTGCGTGCCGATTCGGGAGGGTGTGGCGGTGGGGATGAAGGTGTGACAGCGTCGTTACAGTAGTGCAGTTGATGCAGGTTATACTCTGTGGATGAAGTTCACACTCTCCGCGATCATTGTGCTCTGGCTCTCTCTCATGACAAGCTCGGCGCACGCTGATGACATCAGCGTGCCGGTCTATCGGGTAGAAATCATGACACCCGGCGGTGCGCTTCCTTTCATCATGTATGGTGATGTTGATGGAAGCATTTTCGGGGAGGTGGGCACACCCAGTGAGTTCAAGTCGTTCCTCGTCATTAAGAACGGTGAAGAACGAATCCGTGTCCGCAAGAAGCCAGTGCATACCACACGTGAAAGTTTCGGTACAGAGGATCGTGATCGTCGTGATATACTCGGGCGATTCACGCGGAGAACGCGCATCACTCAAGTTGTTCCCTTTGACACATATGGGTCGGTGCTTCAGTGGTCGCACTGGTATGGACGTGACCTTCAGGGGGAACCTATTCAACGCTATGAGGGTGCGTGGAAGAAGCAGCGGGGCGACAAGGTCTACGAGCTCCCGGTCATTGTCACACAGGTTGGTCGTGACGGAGACAAGTACACCGCAGCGCGGTTTGAACCGATGCCGAGCGGGTATGGGTTGGGAGTCGACTTTCAGGTTGATTTTTCTGGGCGTTGGCGCGTCGAGTTCGAGACCTCCGACGAGCCGGCGATCGGGGTCTTCGAGGTCGATGAGAACCAGATCGCGACCGGCACCTTCCTGACGACTACCGGCGACTACCGCTTCCTCGAGGGTCGCGTCGATGGCCCTTACCTGCGCCTCTCTGCCTTCGACGGTGCCCACGCCTTCCTCTTCCACGCACGCATGCAGGACGACGGCACGATCAAGGGCGACTTCTGGTCCGGCAACTGGCACCACGAACGATGGACGGCCGTCCGCGACGACGACGCGATGCTCCCCGACGCGTTCGAGCAAACAACCATCACCGATGAGCAGGCGCTTGCAGAAGCAGTCTTTAAGGACACCGACGGGAAGCCCACCCGCGTGTTCGATGCGCTCGATGCCACCAACGCCAAGGCCCGCGTGCTGGAGATCTTCGGCACGTGGTGCCCGAACTGTGCCGACGCGGGGCGCGAGCTGGTGACGCTCAAGGAGAAGTACGGCGACGATCTGGGCATCGTCGGGCTGGCTTTCGAGGTGACGGAGGATTTCGAGCGTTCATCGCAGCAGGTCCAACGCCATCACGAGCACATCGGCAGCGACTGGGAGGTGCTTATCGCCGGCCTGAGCGATAAGGCCAAGGCCACCGAGACGCTCGGGTTCCTCGACAAGGTGCGCTCGTATCCCACGCTGATCTTCCTCAACGAGCACAACGAGGTGCAGGCGGTGTACTCCGGGTTCTCCGGACCCGCGACGGGCGACGCGTATACAAAGCAGCGCGAGCGGTTTGAGGCATTGATCGAGGGGATGATCGAGAATTAATCCCGCTTCGTGACAGCCAGCGGCTTAGGCATCATCCCTGTGGGCAACACGAAGGGATACACGATGCGAATACTGGTGCTGTCATTGATGCTGTTGAACATGATCGCGTGCGCCGCAACGAGCCCGCGAAGCGTAGACGGATGCGATCTCGCCGAATATCGCGAAGTGGTTGAGGAAATCATCCGCACCGATCAGCAGTACCGCACCGCGATCTCGTGGGGGACCACGGACGAGGCGGAGCTGGCGCGGCTCGAGGCGCTGCCGGACGATGAAAATATGGATGAGAGTTTTCGGCGCAGCCGCGAAGGCATCAAGCTGGACCCGGCACTAGAGAAGGAGCTCTGGGCCAAGCAGATCGCCATCGATCGGGCGAACACCAAGGAACTGATGAAATGGGTCGAGGCTTGCGGCTGGCCGAGCGAAGAGCTCTTGGGTGAGGGCACCCCGAGCATGGTCCCGGTGCTGATCCACATGCAGATGGAGGACGCCGACTGGGTCCTGCCTGTCCTGCGTGAAGAGGTGCTCGCGGGCCGGATGCCCGCGAGGCCCTACGCGATGATCTTTGATCGCAAGCAGCACCACGAGGGCAAGCCGCAGATCTATGGCATGACGCAGGCGTACGACTCGAAGACGCGAACGGTGCTGCCGCCGGCGATCGTTGATCTTGACGCGACGAACGCGGCGCGTGCTGAGATCGGGATGGATCCGATCGAGGAATACCGCATCACGGACGAGGCGACGGCTGCGGGGCGTTGATGCGGATCAGTCCCGCCATTTCTTGATGGCGACGCCGTCCTTGAACTTCACGTGGACGGACTCGGTAACGGTTTTCTTGCTGTTGCCCGAGAAGATGAGCAGAACGGTGCCGCTCTCGCCCTTGGTCTCGGTCCAGTGCCACGACCAGGTTTCGGTGCCGTCGTCGTTGGCCTTTCGGAACGAGGGCTGCCCCAGGATTTCCTCGGTCTCGGTGGTGGTGGTCTCGTTGACGTGGACGCGTGAGACCGCGCCGGGCTGAACGTAGGCCCCCTCGATCTTGTTGGCGCGGGACGAGCTGATCAGGCAGCCCGACATCGTCATGGGTGCAAGAACAGCGGCGGCGGCGAGTGCGGCGGTGCGGGT
Source organism: Phycisphaerales bacterium UBA1924 (assembly GCA_964229845.1). Classification (GTDB taxonomy): domain Bacteria; phylum Planctomycetota; class Phycisphaerae; order Phycisphaerales; family UBA1924; genus UBA1924. Next base: position 52,397 of record CAXREY010000007.1, on the reverse strand, counting down.
GCGGAGCATGGGTTCAACCTCTCAGGATCGTGTGTGGGGTGATATTGAGCAAGTGTATTGGGAATCGGGCGTGGATGTTGCAGCGATCAGCGGCAGCGTCGGCAGCCGCAGCCCGGCGGGTGCCCGTGATGGCCGTGCCCGTGGTGGGGGCGGTGGTACTTGGGCGGGGGTGATGGCGGTCGGTGGTAGCCGTGCCTGTGGTCGTGGACGGCGTAGCGGATGCCGCAGCCGGTGAGGGCGATGGGCAGGGCGCAGAGGATCAGCAGCAACGATTTGTTTCGGTGCTTTCGCATCGTGAGTTCCTTTCGGTATGGGCTTGTGCACGGACACCGCTCGGGGTTGGTGATCACTGACACGAAAGCGCGGTGTGCGCACAAAAACGCGCCGGCACGGTTGTTGTGGGTGCCGACGCGTCATGGATGAGTCGCGCAGAACGGAGCGGCTCTTGTCTGGTGTGTGCCCGCCTTACTTCATCGAGACGCCGTCGATGAAGGTCATGGACATGTTCTTGGATTCCCACGTCCAGGTCTCGGAGCCGTCGGCCCCGTAGCGGACCTTGGAGGGCTCGCCGTACATCTTCTCGGCCTGGGTGATGGTGGTCTTATCCTTGGAGCCATCCGTGGACTGGGTGCTCTCGCAGGCACCGAGGGCGAGGAAGGCGAGCGAGGCGGCGGCGAGCAGGGTGCGGTTGACGGTTCGGTTCATCTGATTTCTCCTGATGCTGACGCGCGGGGCGCGCACGTGGTGGTGACATGGGTGATAATCAACTCGTCGGTACATGATTGACGAAACACACAACCCTGTGGACAGGCGGTGGACAGCATGACGGAGCACGATTCTCATAAGTCGAGCAGATACAAGGATTTTCAGGAGTTCCGCTCAGCGCTCAATGACAAAGTCTTAGCGCGCGGCACGACGATCACCAAGCGGTTCTTCACGCTGGACACCAAGACCTACGAGGCGGGGGCGCTCGATGCGAAGACCAAGGAGCTGCTCGGGCTGAGCGCGTCGATGGTGCTGCGGTGCGATGACTGCATCGCGTACCACATCGACCAGTGCGTGCAGGCGGGCGCGAGCGACGAGGAGCTGTTCGAGACGTTCGACATCGCGCTGGTGGTGGGGGGGTCGATCGTGATCCCGCACCTGCGCCGGGCGGTGGCGTTTTTGGATGAGTGCCGGGCGCAGCAGGGGCGTGATGAATGAGCGGGGAGGCAACGATCACGCTACGTGACGGGCGCAATGTGCTGATCCGGTCGTCGCGTCAGGGCGATGCCGAGGGCGTGCACGCGTACATCTGTGCGCTCGGGTGCTCGACGGACATGATCCTGACCTATGAGGATGACCTGCCGCCGATCGAACGGATCCAGTCGCATATCGACATGATCCCCGGCGGGCGGTTCTATTCGCTGGTGGCGATCGATCCGGAGACAGGCGCGGTTGTCGGCAACGCGACCTTCCGGTTCGCGGTGCGGAAGAAGCTGATGCATACCGCCGACCTGGGGATGGGCGTGCTGCCGAGCCACCGGGGCGTGGGGCTGGGGAGCGCGATGCTGGATCGGGCGATTGAGGATATGCGTGCGCACCCGGGCATCGAGCGCCTCGATCTGACCGTGCTGGCGCGCAACACAACCGCGCGGCGGATGTACACGCGGGCCGGCTTTGTCGAGGAGGGCGTGAAGGTGCGTGGGCTCAGGCAGCCCGACGGCTCCTACGACGACGAGGTGATGATGGCGATGTGGGTGGGGGAAGAAGAGAGGCAATAGGCAATGGGCAATAGGCAATGGGCATGGGGCTGGGTGCCCGTACTCGCCGTCTTCGGCGCAGTGCGGCGGTGGGCTGGAACGTGTGTGGTTGAACTGATCGTTCGGAGTAACTCCGCACTGCGCGGCTGCGCCGCGAGTACGGGCACCCCCGCAGTTGGTCCTCGAAAGGCCCCCTGCGATCCGCCGGAGGCGGACAACCCGTGCCGTTCAAAGAACCTGGGGGTAGGTTGATCAATGATGCTCGACAAAGGTCACGCACGGGTTGCCGCTGCGCGGACAACCCGTGGCACCCGGAGTGGTTGCTTATCGCTTGAGTTTGTCCCACGGCCCGCTGATCGCCAGCGTGTAGCCCGGGTTCTGGACGTTGACGAAGAGCGTTGAGCCGTCGGCATTGAAGGTCGCGCCCGCGAACTCGCTGTTGCCGCGTGCGTTACGCCCGATGAGGTAGAACTGCCCCTCGGGCGTGACGCCGATCATGCGTGGCGGCTCGTTCTCGTCCTCGCAGACGATCAGGTCGCCCCACGGCGTGAAGGTGATGTTGTCCGCGCGGTGCAGGATGCTCGGATCGCGTGGTTCCGCGAAGAGCTCAAGCGTATCTACGCCCGTGTCCGGGTCGGGCGTGATGCGCCACAGCTGCCCGTGATAGCCCCTGCCGCCGGTGGTCGCGGCGAAGTAGGCCGAGCCGTCGCCCCACCACATACCCTCGCCGCGTGCGAAGCGTGCCGCGCCGGCGTTGAAGCCGCGGTAGCGCAGGTCGTCCTTGGGCGATTCCACGTCGTCGAGCGTGATCCACGAGCAGGTCATGGGCTCGCTGGGTTTGATCGTGTCGGCGTCCCAGTTGCGGGTGTCGAAGCTCGGCGTGTGGTCCACACGCAGGGCCTGGAGCTTGCCGCCCGCGTGCAGGTCGTCGGGGTCGTTGGGGACGTAGCGGTAGATGAGCCCGTCGTGGCGGTCCTCGGTCTGGTAGACGATGCCGGTGCGTGGGTCGGTGCAGCAGGCCTCGTGCATGAAGCGTCCCATCGGGATGATCGGCCTGGGGTCCGCGAGGGCTGGCTTGGTGGTGGCGGGGACCTCGAAGACGTAGCCGTGGTCTTTCTCGAATCGCTCGCCCCTGACGCTGGCGGTCTCCTCGCAGGTGAGCCAGGTGTTGTTGGGGCTGATGCCGCCGGCGCAGTTGCGTTCAGTGCCCGCGAGCGAGAGCCAGTGCGATTCGAGCTCGCGTGCCTTGGTGTTGTAGACCATCGTGGTGGTGCCGCCGCGCGACGGGCGCCCGTGCCCGGCGTCGTAGAGCTTGGCCTTGTCGAAGCCGAGCTGGTCGTCCACGTGCACGAACGGCCCGGTGGTGCGGTGCCCATCCTCTATCTCGTGGTTGCGGATCAGGACGGTGCGGTCGGGGTCGGCGGAGCCGTCGTCGTTGATGTAGGGGAACGCGCCCATCGCGTCGTGCTTGCCCGGCACGCTCAGCCCATCGTCCATCCGCTCGCCGGTGCGCGAGAAGAGCGTGTAGCTGAACCCCTCGGGCAGCGCGATGATCCCGCGCGGGTCCTCGATCAGCGGCCCGAACCCGAGCGTCGGATCGATCGCTCCGTCGTCGGCGAGCTTGGCCAGCAGCGACGCGGTCGAGCCCCGCGCGAGCGAGGAGGACAGCCCGGCGAAGCCCATGGCGACGCAGCTGGAGCGGCTTAGGAAATGGCGGCGGGAGACGGGGGGCATGCCGGATGATATCGCCCCGTTTGCGGGGGTAATCTATCCGCGGACGCAATTGCACGATCCGAACAGCTTGCGGCGCTACAAAATCGTCCCACGCAGCAGCATCAACGCCGCGACGAAGTAGATCGTGAGCCCGGAGACGTCCATCAGCGTCGCGACGAGCGGCGACGATGATGCCGCGGGGTCCATGCCGACGCGGTCGAGCAGGAGCGGGAACATCGAGCCGATCAGCGAGCCCCAGATGACAATCGCGAACACCGCGAGGCCCACGGTCAGCGCGAGCGGCCAGAGGTGGGGGGTGTCGACCATGGGGGTGAGCGCGAGGATCCAGACCACGCCGATCCCGAGCACGCCCAGCGTGAGCCCGAGGTACACGCCCGTGAGCAGCTCCTTGCGCATGATCGACCACCACGCGCTCAGGGTGACTTCTTCGACGGCGATGGCGCGCACGAGCAGGCTCGCGGCCTGGGTGCCGGTGTTCCCGCCCGAGGCGATGATCATGGGGACGAAGAGCGCCAGCACGACGGCCTTGTTGAGCTGCTCGTCGAAGAACCCCATGATGGAGATGGTGAAGATCTGCATCAGGAAGAGCCCGGCGAGCCAGCCGCCGCGCTTTTTGAACATGCTCATCACGGGCGAGGTCATGTACGGCGCGTCGAGCGCTTCCATACCACCGAGCTTCTGGACGTCCTCGGTGAACTCCTCTTCCGCGACGTCGGCGATGTCGTCGACCGTCACGATCCCGACCAGCAGCCCGAGCGAGTCCACCACGGGCAGGGCCGAGCGGTCGTAGCGGTTCATGATCCGCACGGCCTCTTCCTGGTCGTCGGCGGCGAAGAGCGCGACGTACTCGTTGTCCATCAGCTCCTCGATGGTGGAACTGGGGTCCGCGAGGATGATGTGGCGGATGTGGATGTCGTCGATGAGCTTGCTCTCGTGATCGATCACGAAGACCCAGTTGATGGTCTCCGCGTCGTGCCCGTACATGCGGATGTGCCCGAGGGCGCGATCGATCGTCCAGTCCTTGCGGACACGGACGTAGTCCGGGGTCATCAGGCGTCCCACAGATTCCGGGGGGTAGCCGAGGATCGCCTGGGTGACCTTGCGGTTCTCCGGCGAGAACTGGCGGATCAGCACCGTCGCGATCTCGACCGGGAGCTCGTCGAGCAGGGCGACCCGGTCGTCGGGGTCCATCATCTCGACGACGCGTGCGGATCGCTCGGTGCCGAGCTCCTGGAGGAGCGATTCCCGCGCCTGCTGGTTCAGCGACGCGAAGGTCTCGCCCGAGACCTCGCGCGGCAGAACCCGGAAGGCCACCACCCCGGATTCGGGTGGCAGGGTCTCGATCATGTCCGCGATATCTTCGGGCTCCATGACCCCGAGCGCATCACGAAGCTCACGGTACGAGCGCTCGTCGATGAGGCGCTGGAGTTCGGGCTCGAGCAGATGCGTGAAGGTGGTCGGCACGTGGAATGGTATACCCGGACGTACACACAAAAATGGGTAGGTGGTCTTCCCTACTCGCGGGTCCTCCTGGTCGTTGAACCAGCCTCGCAGTCGCTACAAACGTGATCCGGTGCGATCTGGTTGGGTGCTTCGTTGGATTAGCGGCTGGTTTGATCCGAAATCAACGTCGGGACGAGGGACCTGACTGAGAGGGAGCGAACCCACATGAAGCGGACCTTGGACAATCGAGCGTTCTCACGATTCGAGATCGGGCTGTGCGTGATCGTGCTCGGCACGCTCGCGATGGTGGCGCTGCCTCACTTCGTGAAGGCGGAGTCGGACACCCGGATCTCGACGTGCGCCAACCAGCTCGAGCGGCTCAGCCAGGCCTTCTCCTACTTCCAGGCGAGCAACGGCTACTGGCCGCCGGACACGGTGGTCGGCAAGCTCCCGCCCGAGATGCGATCGATGCTCAAGAGCGAGAACCCGTTCGAGGGCGAGACCCCGATCGGCGGTCAGTACGACTATGAGAACAAGAAAGACCTCGGCGCGATCTGCATCGTGATCCGCGGCTCCAACTTCATCGAGCCCCCGACCCTCGAGGACGCGCAGGCGCTCGATGTCTACCTCGACGACGGCAATCTCCGCAGTGGTAACTTCCGGGCCGTCGAGGGCGGCTTCGCGTACGCGTTCGACCGAAAGTAAAACTGCTCATTGCAGGGTGCCACTACTCGCCCAAAGGGCGCAGTAGTGTTCTGCGGAACTCTTGCCGCCCATGACTCATGGAGTTTGAAGAGCACTACTGCGCGGCTTTGCCGCGAGTAGTGGCACCCCGCTTACCAGACTGAGCGTTCGACGCACTCTGTTGCTTGGGAGACCCCCTCCGTCTTCGCCTTCGGCGAATCCACCTCCCACGCAGGTGCGGGGGAGGATGCGGGCGGCCTACATCTTCAGTGCATCAAAGCCGGTGAGCCCCACCGGTTCCTTGGTATAGAACGGCTCGCCGTCCTCCGCGCCGATGCGGGACCCGAAGTACTTCGCGCTCGCCTCGATCCACTCGAGGGCCTTGCGGTTCTTCACGGGCTGCACGAACTGCGTGTCGTACGCGCGGATGGAACGCATCTTCTGCTCGACGGCACCCGAGATATCGAAGACGAACTTCGGGTCCGCCACCCAGCGCAGGTGCGTGGCGTAGTAGTAGAACAGCCACTTGGGGTAGAGCGTCGGGCCGAGCTCCTTCTGCTCGCCCGTCCACGCATCGACGGGTGCGGGCATATCGATCTTGGAGAGCTTGGCGTCGAAGCGTGCGTCCTCGATGCAGCGTGTCACGGCCCGGTGGTCCGGGTGGGCGTCCTCGGGGAAGGTCGTGAAGATGATCTGCGCCTGCCAGGCGCGGATGACGCCCGCGAGCGCGTGGCGGTTCTCGATCGTGTGCTCCACGAAGCGGTTGGGCAGGTCCAGCAGCCATCGCTCGACACGTCCGGTCGCGCCCTCTTTGAGGATCTGCAGCGCGGCCGCGGCTTCCTTGGCTCTGGTCTCGACACTGCCCAGCGGCGTGGGCTCGCCGTTGGTGACATCGAGCAGCAGCACGTCGTGCCCCTGCTGCGCGAGCTTGATGATCGTGCCGCCCATCCCGAGTTCCTGATCATCCGGGTGGGGGCCAACGACGAGTATGCGTGCCATGGGTCGGGCTCCGGCTCAGTCGAACTTGTTCTGCACCACGACGAGCCCGTAGAGCAACGGGTTGCCGTTGCCGTCGGGGACCTCGATCTGGGCGAGCACCACCGGCGCGGGCTCGCGCTGGGCGAAGAAGCCGCCGGCCTTGTAGGTATCCCCGAACTCGTCCACGAAACTGCGCAGGTCGAGCTCGGTGGTCTCGCCGGAGGCCACGCTCCCCAGCGGCGCGGAATAGCGTTTGTTGAGCCACATCGTGCTCTCGGGGATGTCCTCGGTGGTGGTGTTGGTGAAGCGCAGGGTCGTCACGTCGCGGAAGACCTGGATGTTCAGCACGCTGCCCATCGGGGCGTCCTCGGGGTAGGCCGGGCCCGGCTCGGCCGTCAGCTTCTCGTTGAAGAGCTGGCAACCGCCCGCCGTGAGGGCGATCGGGGATGCAAAAAGGGCGGCGGAGAGGGCAAAGCCCACGCGTCTGATTGTGGTGTTGTGCGTCTTCACACACCTATCGTCCCATGTATGGGCTGTCAAAGCAACTCATCCAGCCAGAATGCCACGGGGCCGAGCTTCGCCATCGCCGAGGGTGCGCAGGAGATCGACCCCCGCGCGGTCGCCGCGGACCTCGTCGATCGCTTCGGGCCCGGGGGGATGGACCCGCGGGTCAAGCAGCACATCCCCGCGTTCGACGCCCCGTTCTTCCAGGCCGGGCTCGCGGGGTACAGCGATGCCGCGATGCGGATCATCGCCCGCCGCCACGGCTGCCCGATCTGCGTCACCGAGGCGCTGCTGGACCGCACCCTGCTCGACGGCGGCAAGGGCTTTGCCAAGGCGGATCTGGGCGAGATCCACGACAACGTGCCCGGCGGCGACGAGGACCACCCGCTCATCGGGCAGATCATGGGCTCCGACCCCGCCGAGATGGCGGCCGCCGCGATCAAGATGATCGAGCAGGGGAAGCTGCGGAGTAATAAGGAGTATCGGAAGCTGGGGGAAGGAAGAGAGCCACTAGCCACTAGCCACTGGGGACTAGGGGAAGAGGTAGATAGCAACCCCCTAGTGGCGAGTGGCCAGTCCCTAGTCCCTTCTTCATTCGCCGCCATCGATGTCAACCTGGCCTGCCCGGTGAAGAAGATCTCCAAGAAATCACGCGGCGGGCACTGGTTGCGTGAACCGGAAGGGGCGATCGAGATCCTCAGGGCCGTGCGGGATGCGGTGCCGGCGTCGATCCCCGTGACGGTGAAGATGCGCCGGAGCTTCGATGACACGGAGGAGATGAAGCGGAACTTCCTGTACCTCTTCGACGCGGCCTACGACCTTGGGTGCGCGTGGGTGGTGGTGCATGGGCGGACGGTCGAGCAGAAGTATGTCGGCCCATCACGCTGGGACCCGCTCAAGGCGCTGGTTGATCGCAACCCTGAGCGGATCGTGATGGGCTCGGGCGATATCTGGGATGTGAACCAGATCTTCCGCATGATCGCCTACACCGGGCTCTCGGGCGTGAGCGTGGCGCGGGGCTGCATCGGCAACCCGTGGATCTTCCGTCAGGCGCGGGACCTGCTGGAGGGGCGCGAGCCGCGTGAGCCGACGATCGCAGAGCAGCGGGCGGTGCTCGAGCAGCACTTCGAGCTGGCCCTGGCGGTGAACAAGAACTACCGCGACCCGGAGCTGCATACCGCCAAGAACATGCGAAAGTTCGGGATCAAGTTCGCCGCCCACCATCCGCAGGCCCAAGAGGTGAAGAAGAGCTTCATCTATGTGAAGTCGCTGGATGACTGGCGGGTGGCGTTGGATGCGTGGTATGTCTGATTCACAGCTGCGAAACGAGGCAGGGCGTACCAGCTTTGATTCCTATCAGGATCTCGTCAAGTTCTGCAAGAGGATCAATCAGGGCTGGTACCGGTGTCAGGCCATCGCTGGCAGCGCACACAAGCTGCCGAAGCAGGACCGAATGAAGGCGTGCAATGCTGCCATTACCGCGGCGAACACCGAGACAGATGAGTATCGAAAACAGGCAGTGCAGGTCTGGGTGGTCGAGGCGATGTACGAGTGTGGGTTCACGCATGATGCAGACCTGCTCGTAAATCAGCTGATCCAAAGCTCGGACAGGATCATCCCGAGCAACTCGCAAGGGTACATGCTGGAACTACTTTTCGAGCGCTGCACGCCCGATCGCGAGGATCACCGCATGGCGATTATGACGAAGCTGGTTTCACTACGAGAAAGCAAAGGTGGCTGGCGTGTTGAGCGGGCGATCATCTCCTGTGCGAGATACTTTCACCGTCAGGTGTACACAGACTACATCAAAGAACTCATGAGCCGTTGCACGAATGAACGGCTGAAGCGCAGAATCATGAAAGATCACGAGAGGGCCCTGGCATGACCGACACCCAGTACACCGCCCCCCTCCCAAACGACCTCATCGCCGTCTGGTTGGGTGTGTTCGAGCGACAGAAAGCCTTCGGCGAGCACGCGTTCAATCAGCTTTCCGAAGAGCAGTTCTTCACGATCCTCGCGCCGGGGCTCAACTCGTGCGCGATCATCGCGAACCATATCGCCGGGAACCTGATCTCGCGCTTCACGGACTTCCTCACCACCGACGGCGAGAAGCCCGATCGCGATCGCGACTCGGAGTTCGACGCCCCCGATTCGCACACGCCCGAAGCCCGCGCCCGGATCATGGATCGTTGGGAGAAGGGGTGGGGCGTGTTGTTCGGGACGCTCGGGTCGTTAACGGCTGAGGACATCGGGAAGGTGGTGACGATCCGATCGGTGCCGCACCCGGTCCACGCGGCCATGGCGCGGGCGATGGATCACTACAGCTTTCACATCGGGCAGATCAACATCATCGCCCGTCAGCTGGTGGGCACAGAAAACTGGCAGTGGTTCACCCTCCCGCCCGGCGGGACCAGGGCGTTCAACGCCAAGCTCATGGGCAACGGCTAGTTCCCGGGCGACTCGATCACGATCGTGATCGGCCCGTCGTTGATCAGCTCGACGCGCATGTCCGCGCCGAAGACGCCGCGTTGCACTTCGATGCCTTCTGCTTCGATCAGGTCGCAGACCCGCTCGAACATCGCTTGTGCCTCCGGTGGCTTCATTGCGCCCATGAAATCCGGGCGTCGTCCCTTCTGCGCCGTCCCCGCGACGGTGAAGTTGGGCACCACCAGCACCCGCCCGGGCGGGTCGCAATCGAGCGCGCCCAGGTTCATCTTCTGATCCGCGTCCTCGAAGATCCGCATGTGGGCCACCTTTCCGGCGATCCACTTGGCGTCCGTGTCGGTGTCGCCCGCCGCGACGCCCAGCAGCACCACCAGCCCCGCGTCGACCCTTGCGTGGACCGATCGCTCGCCGCCCTCATCGACGAGGTGGAGCGTCGCGGTCTCGACCCGCTGGATCACCGCGCGCATACGCACCCGCTCCCGCACCCGCCGGGCTGTTTGTGCTCGGGGTGCGTGAAGAAGAAGTTGTTGCCGTAGTTCGGCTTGTCGTCCGGGTCGGCCTGGTGCTTCGCGTAGTCGAACTCGTCGATGGGGATGAGGCGACCGCCGGCGAAGCACTGCCCGCGGTAGCCGAGCTCGCGGAAGATCGCCCAGAGCTCGCCGACGGGGTCCGCGTCGTCGTTGGCGTGTCTCTTTTCGCACTCGACGAGCACGGTGGGGGTGAAGCGCCGGAGCACCTCGGAGCCGGCGCGGAAGATCTCACGCTCGGCGCCCTCCGTGTCGCACTTGATCAGGTCGATGCGATCGAGCTTGTGCTCGGTCGCGATGGACTCGAGCGTGAAGCACGGCACATCCACATCGCGGATGACGATGCCGTCCTCCGCCTCAAGCTCGCGGATCGAAGCGCCGTGCGAGGGACCCTCGCCGGGGATGTGGAGGGTGATGGTCCCGGGGGTGGAGCCGACGGCTCCGTGCAGGACGGTGATATCGCGCGAAGAGGCGTAGAGCGCGCGGAGCTTGTCGGCCAGGTCCGGCTGTGGCTCGATGGCGATCAGTCGCCCGCCGGGGCGGGCCCACTTGCTCATCCAGTAGGTGTAGGCGCCCTTGTGGGCCCCGATATCGAGCACGGCGCACCCCGGTCGGAGGGATCTGCGGATCGCTTCGAGTTCGGCGGGGTCGTGTCGGTTTCGGTAGCGGTGGGCACGCTGGATGAGCCGGAGCTTCTGGATCATGCCCAAGTGTAGTGTGCCCGGATGGCCCTTGCGTCAATGATCTCGGGTCTGGTAGAGTGTGGTGCCCATACGACTGGAGGACGGACGATGCCCACATGGATGCTCATCTCGCTGATCGTGACCGGGGCCCTCGTGGTCGGGGTGCTCCTGCTGATGATCGCCACTTTTATGAGCATGAAGACCAAGCGTGAGACCGGCACGATGCGTGGGAAGCGGAACTCGAAGCGGACCCCGGACACCAAGAACAACAAGTCTCGCCCGCACAAGAGCCGCTGAGCCGATCAGGCCGAGCGGGCCGGCGGGTCCTCGGGCTTGTTCTTGTTCGTGTCCTTGTTTGTGTCTTTGTTTGTGTCGCCGCCGTCCTTGCTCTTGGACGATTCCTTGCCCTTGGGCTCGTCGTCCTCGCGTCCCTGATCGCTGGTGTACTTGATCCGCCCGTGGTAGATGCTGGCGACGGACTTGGAGATCGACTCGCAGATCGCGCTGAGCTCGCGGAAGGTCAGGTCGCACTCGTCGAACTGCCCGTCCATCAGGCGCTTGTTCGCGAGCGAACGCACCAGCGCGTCGATGCGCGCCGGGGTCGGGTCCGAGAGCGACCGGGTGGCGCTCTCGATGGCGTCGGCGAGCATCACGATCGCGACTTCCTTCGTCTGCGGCTTGGGCCCCGGGTAGCGGTAGTCCACCTCGTCGGGCAGCTGCTCGGCCTGCTCCTGCAGGATCTGCTCGGCGGTCCGCTCCTCGTCGGCTTGAGCGGCCTGCTCGCGGGCGCGCCGGTAGAAGTACTCCACCAGCGTGGTGCCGTGGTGCGCCTCGATGAAGTGGTGCAGGGCCTTGGGCAGCCCGTGCTCGCGGGCCATCTCCATGCCGTCCTTCACGTGCCCGACGATGATGAGCAGCGACATGGCGGGCGTGAGCTTGTCGTGCTTGTTGGGGCCGCCGGACTGGTTCTCGATGAAGTAGCCGGGCTTGTTCATTTTCCCGATGTCGTGGTACAGGCAGCCCACGTAGGTCAGCAGCGCATCCGCGCCGACCGATTCCGCGGCGTTCTCCGCGATCGAGGCGACGTTGAGCGAGTGGTTGTACGTTCCCGGCGCCCGCTGCTGGAGTTCCTTGAGGATCGGCTGCTTGGGGTCACGCAGCTCGATCAGCGTCATGCCCGTCGTGATGTCGAAGGCCCGCTCGATGAACGGCAGCGTGAACAGGGCGATCCCGCCGACGAACAGCCCGGAGATGCCCGCCTGAGCGCTGGCGCTGAGCAGGGCTTTGATGTATTCGGAGCGCTCCACGCCGATGCTCGGCAGCTCGATGAGCTGATCCAGCGCAGTCACCACGAACAGCAGCACCGCGATCACGATCGACATGCGGATGAGGGCCCGGCGTTCGCGCAGCTCGCCCAGCTGCGCGATGGCGCTGGCGACACCGACGAGCACGATGGCCAGCAGGCCCATGTGCGCCCCGATCGCGACCATGACGATCAGCGTGGCCACGCCGGTGATGGCGAGCCCCGCCCGCTGGTCGTAGGCGATGGAGATCAGCACCGCGATGAGCACCATGGGCGTGATCGTGGCGAGCCAGATCATGCGCGGGTCAAGCGTGCCCGCGACGCTCGCGATCACGATCGCCGAGGTCACGAGCAGGGTCATCCAGCCGATGCGGGCGGGCTTGGAGAGGATCTTGGGGACGTAGCGGGCGATGTAGCCGCCCAGCAGCATGGCCAGCAGCGCGATCGAGCCGTACACCCCGACGGCGCGGACCAGCAGGCGTGCGTAGGACCCCTTGGTCTCGTGGTAGCGCGCGTTCTCCTCGCGCGCGAGCTCGAAGCTCGCCTGGTCGAGGACCTCGCCGCGTGAGTAGAGGCGTTGCCCGATGGTGATCGTTCGACGCACCGGGAGCACACGGGCGGCGGCCTTGTCCATCTCGCTGTTGGTCGCGGTGCTGTCGAAGACGAACGTCGCCCGGGGCGTCCTGAGCAGGCGCTTCTCGACGAGATCGCCGCTCTGGTCGTCGAAGCCGGCGATCCGGACGATGCGGCTGATCTCGGCGATGAGCTGGTCCGACTTGTCGATGTTGATCGCGTCGTCCCGGCTGATGAGCACCGAGGGGATGGTGCTGTCGCTCTCATCGCCCGTCTGCGGGAGCGCGTAGCGCAGCTCGATCTGTGTGTTCTGCCCCTCCTGCGTCGCGATCTGCCAGTTCGATCGCGTCAGCAGCGGGCGTCGGCGGAGGATGCCGATCAGCTGGAGCACGTGGTCATTCCACTGCGAGCTCAGCTGCTCGTCTTTGCCGATGGCCTTGATCGACCCGAAGAGGTCCTGATCGAGCGAGAAACGCTCGCGGATCTCGCGTGCCACCTCGTCGAGGTTCTCGATCCCCGCAAGCGTGCGGGGCAGGTTGCTCAGGTCGGCGCGGAGCTCTTCGAACGCGGTGATGTCCGCGCTGAAGACACGCGGCACGTTCATGCGGGCGGCGGTCCGCTGCGTCTGCGTCAACTGCTGGTCCTGGGTGTTGAACTCGACACGCGAGATGCGTGTCTCGCGCATGATCTGCCCGACCTCGACCTGCAGCTGGCTCAGGGCCCACATCGTGACCGAGCCGACGACCAGCACGAACCCGAGGAAGGCGAGCACGCCCCAGAACAGCTTGGGGTCCGCGATCCAGTCGGAGAGACGCTGCTTGAGTGTCCGCTCGCGGATCTGCACAACCACCCGGCGCGTGGATTTCCCGTTCGTCCGCGAGGCGCTCTTGGTGCCCGGTCGGTTCACGGGCTTGGTGCTGGGTTTGGATCCGTCTTTACCCATAAGGAGGCGGCGTTACCGCGGTCCGTCATTCTATCAGGCGATGGTTGCGGAAGGAGTCAAGAAGGCGCCGAACGGTGACTGATCATTACTTCGACCCGATCCGTGCCCTCCTGAGGCGCACCACGCCAGTTCGGGGCGTGATTCCACGCCCCCGCGGGGTGTTCGAGGTCCGCACCGCGTTATCAGGGGGATTCTTCGCCCGTGTCGCCAGATGCCGGCGACCCCGTGTCACCGGGCGTCGGGACACACCGCGGCAGCTCGATGGTGAAGGTCGTCCCGCTCTGGTAGACGCTCTCGAGGGTGACGTTGCCGCCGAGCCTGCGGGCGGCGTGCTTGACGATGGCCAGGCCGAGCCCCGTGCCCCGCTTTGCCGCGGACCCGCTGCGCGCCTCGTCGACCTGGTAAAAACGCTCGAAGACCCGCTTCTGGTGTTCCAGGGGGATGCCCACGCCCTTGTCGCGCACGCTGATGACCAGCCCGCCGTGGTCCGCCTGCAGGGCCTCGGGGGGCGTGGCGGTCCGGTCGATCGGCACGCGGTCAACGCTCGCGATCACTCGCACGGCGGTGCCCTCGTGCGCAAACTTGATCGCGTTGCTCACGAGATTGCGGAGCATGAGCTTGAGCAGCGACGGGTCGCTGTGGACCAGACCGATCGGCGGGTCCATCTCGAAGCGGAGCCGGAGCTCGCGACGCTGCGCGCCGGGCGCAAACTCGGCGAAGACCGAGTCGACCAGCGACGGGAGGTCCACCTCGCGGATATCGACCGGCAGGTCCTCGGCTTCGAGCTTCGAGAGGTCCAGCAGGTCCTGCGCGAGCAGCTCGAGGCGCGACGCGTTGCTCGCGATCATCTCGATGAGACGGGAGAGCATCCGCGGGTCATCGCGGGCGGGGCCCATCAGCGTTTCCGCGGCGCCCTTGATCGAGGCGATCGGTGTGCGGAGCTCGTGGCTCGCGTTGGCGGCGAAGTCCGCCTTGAGCGTCATCGCCCGCGAGAGCTCGGTGATGTCGCGGAACGTGAGCACCGCCCCGCCCGAGACCGGGACCGGGTCCGCCGAGACATCGAAATCGTGCATCTGTCCGCTGAGCGGGATCGAGGCCCGCGCGTGGCCCTGCTCGCCCGCCCGCGCGAGCGATTCAAGCTCGTGGAGCACCTCCTGGGTGAAGAGCTCGTCGAAACGCCGCCCGATCATGCCGGGCCTGACGCCCAGCAGCGCGCCGGCCCGGGCGTTGGCCTTGTTCACAACGCCGTCCACGTCGGTCGTGACAATCGGGATATCCGCGGCATCGATCACGCTGCGCCGGAGCTGCGAGATCCGTTTCTCGTGCTCCAGCACTTCCCGCTGCTCGAGCAGATCGCGCCGTGCCCGCCGGAGCATCCGCTCGTCCCGGATGGCGAGGAATGGGATCAGCAGAGTGCCCAGCGCGGCCACGACGAGGAAGACCGGGAGCAGCGTCCCGAGCACGATCGAGCCGAGCACGATCGTAAAGACGGTCCACCACATCTCGCGTGGGCGCACTGGTTCCTGGGGATCACTCATCCACGCATCTTATCTCGTCTGCGCGATCCACACCGGCGGGCGTGATCTGGCCGGCGCATTCAGGCATCCTGCCCGACGGTCTGTGGTGCGTCCGCGCGGTAGCCCACGCCACGCACCGTTGAGATCATCGACGAGTACGGGGCGATCTTCTTGCGGAGCGCGGTCACGTGGACGTCGATGGTCCGCTCGGTGACGGTCACGCCGGGCCCGATGGCGCTGGAGATCAGCGCCGGGCGGGTCATGACCTTGCCCTCGTTGGCGAAGAGGGTGGAAAGAAGCCGGAACTCGGTGATCGTGAGGGAGACGGGCGTGCCGTCCACGCTGACCTGATGCTCATCGAGGTCGATGCTGACCGCGCCGAGGGTGAGGACGGAGTCCCGCCCGCTGGCGCTGGTCCCGCCTGTTCTGCGGGCCATGGCATCGATCCTGGCCACCAGCACCTGCATGGAGAACGGCTTGGTGATGTAGTCGTCGGCCCCGGCGCCGAGCCCCTCGATCTCGTGGGCCTCTTCGGTCTTCGCGGTCAGCATGATGATGGGCACGGACGCCGTTTCTGTGCGGGAACGCAGGCGCCGGGCGACCTCGATCCCGTTGAGCTCGGGCATCATCACGTCCAGCACGATGAGGTCGGGCTGGCGGGATTTGGCCTGTTCGAGCGCTTCAGCACCGTTGCACGCAGTCAGGACCGTGTGCCCCTGCTGCTGGAGGTTGTAGGCGATAAGCTCGACGAGATCGGGCTCGTCATCCACCACGAGAACCGTGAGCGGGACAGTCTTGAGTTGGGTGCTCTTGGGGGACATCGCACTGTTCTCCAGCAGATAAATGAAGACGGTCGCCCGATGGCTGTAGAAACGGACCGTGCCAGTTTCGGACCCGATGATCGTATTCACATCCCCCTCGATCCAAACCAAGCCCTGTGAACAGTTTACAGAATCTAAACAAAAGACCAAGGCGGACCCGGCGCAGTTTTGTGAGATTCCCCCGACTATGCCGACACAAGGGGTAATCGCGGTCGTACGACGAATCGGCTCGCTCCTGCATGAGCGCGTCGGACGCGATCGCTACAATCGAGCCGTGTGGGGTTCGCGGACGTGTCTCACACAAGGGTTCGGACGGGCAGGAAGTGCGGAAATGAGCAAGCGTTGTGTGTGTATCGCGGGAATGGTCGGCGGGATGGCCACGCAGGGGGCGCTGGGCTCCGGTCTCGATTTCGCCCGGGATGAGGCCTCACGCCTCAGGTACAGCCAGCCAGATCAGGACCCGGCGTGGTACGTCGAGCGATCCGACAACAGCTCGCTCCGCCTGAGTGTCCTCACCCAGGCACGCTACATGTACACCGTCCGCAAGTCCGGGTTTACCGCCACCAACGACATCCAGACGCACGGCTTCTCCATGCCCAGGACGCGGATCGCCCTCGACGGCAACATCGTGTCCTCGCAGTTCAACTACCGCATCAGCTTCGATGCCGGGGACGCCGAGCTCTCACGAGGCAACAACGGCGGCGGCTTCCTCGCCGGCTCGACCGGCACGCCCCGCCTGCTCGACGCGTACGCGCAGTACAACTTCACCGGCAAGCGGGAGGGCTACTACCTCAAGGCGGGGCAGTTCCAGTCCATCGTGAACGCCGAGGAAGCGATCGATTCGGCGCACCAGCTCGCGATCGACCGCTCCATGATCTCCGAGATCTTCGGCCCAGGCTACACCCAGGGCGTCGCGCTGGGGCGTGTGCTCGACAACTACGCCTGGGAGATCTCGGTGAACGACGGCGGGCGCAACTTCCTGCTCCGCGAGTCCGACAACACCGGCTTCACGGACCAGGACGCCCGAGATCTGGGTGTTTCGGGGCGTTTCGACTGGAAGTTCATGGGCGATTGGAACCAGTTCAGCGACTTCACCAGCTGGCGCGGCTCGAACGAGGCCGCCAAAGTCGGTGCCGGGTTCGTGTACCAGTTCGGCGGGCAGTTCAACCCGGGGACGAACATGAACCCGCTCTTCCCGACCGGGATCGATTCGGGCCAGTACTGGACTTGGACCGTCGACTACCAATACGAGGACGACGGCTGGAATTTTTATGCCGCGTACACCGGGACCTGGACCGATTTCGAGTTTGTCGACGGGGGGCCGCTGACCACGCTCGGGTTCCAGAACAACGGCATCCTCTTGCAGGGGGGCTGGTTCATCACCGAGAACATGGAGTGGTACACCCGCCTCGAGACGTTCTGGATCGATAAACAGTTCCGCAACGCGTTCGGGCTGCCCAACGGCTATATCCACCGGATCGCCACGATGGGCGTGACGCGTTACCTGCTCCCCGAGAGCCACGCCGCGAAGCTCTCGGCGGATGTCAGCTTTTCCTTCGATTCGCTCACCGTGCTCTCGGTGGGCAGCGTGAGCGTGACCCTGCCCGACGCGTCGGTGACCGGTTTCCAGGGGCTGACGAACGAGGAGCTCGTATTCCGCCTGCAACTCCAGCTGGCATTCTGAGCGATCCGGGCTCGTTTTTGCGCTCCTGAGTGGGACAATTGCGTGTGGGGTGCAAAAATTCTTGTTCAACGGACAAAGTAGTCTTGTTTCACTGCTACCATCACTGACCACCGCCGATAAGCTGTTGGTGCTCACAAACCGTTTGAGCGACAGCGAATCATACATACAGGTGTTCAGCCTTCTATAGAAGAGGAGTCGCACAATGCAGAACACATTCAAAGTCACCGGAACCGCGCTCATCCTTGCTGCCCTCAGCGGGACCGCCCTGGGCCAGGAGGGGCTCGATCTCGATCGCGCGTACGCCTCGCAGCTCCGCTCGGACGCGGAAACCCGCTCGAGCCTGCTCGGCAACACCAACAGCGCGAACGTCAACATCGAGGTGATGACCCAGTTCCGCTACATGTACAACTCGCGCGACGAGCTGACCCCCGGCGCGCTGGGCGACGACGACACCACCATGGGCTTCGATACCCCGCGCACGCAGGTCCGCCTGAGCGGCAGCGTGACCAACGACATCTCGGCGCTCGTCGTCTTCGACTTCGGCGCCGCGGAGAACGGCACGGCTCAGGGCACCGCGAACCTGCTGGTCGCTCAGGGCGCCTGGTCGCTCAACGACAACTGGGCGATGCTCTTCGGTCAGTGGCACAACCCGGTCATGGGCTCGGAGAACTTTGCCCCCGAGCACACCCTCGCGGTCGACAAGTCGTTCACCAACGAGTTCTTCCAGGTCGGCTACACCCAAGGCGTGGCGTTCGCGTACGCCGGCGACCAGTTCAAGTTCGTCGGTGCCTTCTCCGACGGTGCGGAGTACATCACGAACTACAGCAGCGTCTCGAACAGCGCGTTCAACGCCGCGGGCGAGAACGACTTCGGCATCACCGGCCGATTCGACTGGCTCATCGAGGGCACCTGGGATCAGTTCGCGGACGCGACCAGCTGGCGCGGCTCGAACTACGGCGTGAAGCTCGGCGCGGGTGCGCACTGGCAGACCCAGGGCGACACCAACGACTCTGGCGCGGGTTCGGGCAGCCTCCCTGCCGGGCACGACTCCACCGAGGTCACGTTCTGGACGGTCGATGCCCAGGCTGAGGGCGACGGCTGGAACGCGTTCGCTCAGTACGTCGGTCACGATGTCGACATCGAGGCGACCACCAACCTGAGCTACACCAACCACGGCTTTATCGCTCAGGGCGGTGTGTTTGTCTCTGACCAGGTCGAGCTGTTCGGTCGTTACGACGTCGTCATGCTCGACGATGTGCTCGTGCTTGCCGGCACAAGCGATAACTATCAGAGCATCACCGCGGGCATGAACTACTACTTCGTGCCCGAGTCGCACGCGGCCAAGTTCACGCTCGACGCGGTCTTCGCGATCGACGAGAGCGTCAATATGGATCTGATCCTGGGCGGGGCGGGGAGCAACGACCCGAGCGCCACGGGGCTTCTTGGGCTCTCGGATTCCGAGTTCCTGCTCCGCGGGCAGCTGACACTGGTGTTTTGAGTGAGCAAAATCCCCTATCGAAGGGGGTGGTTTGCAGAATCTGAACAATTTGAGCACGGTAAGTTGGTGCTTACTTGACTACCGGCGAGAGCCCCTCATAGGGTTCTCGCCGGCTGTTTTTTGCGCCTTGAGGAGGAAAATCCGTCCGATAGGTGGAAAATAGTAAGGGCAAACATTGTTGTTTGTACTGACAAACGCCGATGTACTGCTCAGGGATCGGTCTTGAACCGATTCTGAACAATGTGCTCTTGGGAGTTGGAGACCCCGGAGCGAAACACGTCACGAACGGTCGTGGGTAATCAAATGGAACCCCGGCCAATCAAGAGTTGGAAGTCATCCGGAGATTGACACCATGAATAACAGCGCTCAAATCACTGCTGCCGCACTCATCGCCGCGGCGACCACCGCTGCCAGCGCGGGCTCGCTCGAGCTCGATCGCAGCTACGCCTCCGAGCTCAAGGCCGACGCGGGTGCCCGCTCGGTCCTGAACCAGGGCAACCTCGGGAACGTTGAAGTTTCCGTCGGCGTCCAGTTCGGTTACAGCTACAACAGCCGCGACGGCGCCGCTCTCGGTGACGACGACGTCACCCTCGGCTTCCAGTTCTCGGAAGCAACCGTCGCAGTTGAAGGTGACATCACCGACAACATGCGCGGCCGCCTCAGCTTCGACTTCGGTCCCGACGACGGCGTCTCTGGCGCTGCCGGCGTGAACCTCGAAGACGCGTACGCTGACTGGAACGTCAACGACAGCTTCGACCTCCGCATCGGTCAGTTCATCCCCGCGTTCTCCTCGGAAGCATCGACCTCGACCTTCCACACCGTGAACGCGTACCGCTCGGTCACCCACGAGTTCCTCGGCACCCCGTCGTGGACGCAGGGTATCCAGGCAACCTGGGGTGGCGACACCTGGGACTTCAGCGCCGGCTTCAACGACGGCCCCGGTACCTGGTCGACCGCATTCAACAGCTCCAGCGAGGCTGACTTCGCGTTCAACGCACGCTTCGATCTCTACAGCGATTCCAACAAGGATCGCTTCGCGGATCAGGGCTCGTGGCGCGGCTCGGACGCCGGCTGGCGTGTCGGTGCTGGTGCACTCTACGCGACGTACGGCGAGACCAACCCCTCGGCAACCACCGCTGAGGCCGACGTCCTCTGGTTCACCCTCGACGGTGCATACGAAGGCGACGGCTGGGCTGTCTGGGCAGCGTTCTACGGCACCGACGTCGATCCCGACACCGGTACCGATCACTCGAACTACGGCTTCGAAGTCGCTGGTTCGGTCTTCTTCAGCGACCAGTGGGAAGGTTTCGCACGCTGGGACTGCCTGCTCCTCGACGACGACGCGGGTGCTGGCCAGACCTCGGGCGAAGATTCCTTCAACTTCGTCTCGCTCGGTGCGAACTACTACTTCGTTCCCGAGTCACACGCGGCCAAGCTGACCCTCGAGGTCGGCGTCTCGCTCGACGAGACCGCGGACATCACCAACACCGCTGGTGACACCGGCGTCACCCCGATCGGCAGCCCCGGTTCGTCCGGCTTCCTGACCGACACCGCGGGTGAGGACGGCCAGTTCATGGTCTCCGCGATCATGCAGTGGATGTTCTGATCTGGACTGCCTGATCCCTCGGGATCGGCACCCACACAACCTCAGTTGTGAATCGCACCCGCCAACCGCAAGGTTGGCGGGTGTTCATTTTTGCAGATCGCATTGGAGGTGATGAGGGTTTCTACCGGCGCAAGGAAGTGATAGGGAGAAGCCGTCAAACTGTTAAGTTTGTGTGAACCAACTTGCGCCAAGCGGTGGGTGTGACCGAAAAGGCTAGTATGCACCATATGTACCGGGATCGAGTGGATTCTGGGCATTCACTCCTTTGATCAAGGGAACTGAAAGACATGAACACCAAGCTCACAGTACTGGCGGCCGCAGTCGCCGCTTCGGCCGGCCTCGCTCAGGCGGGTTCGGATCTCTCGCTCGCACGCTCCTACGAGCTGACGAACGACGCCTCGCAGTACGACTCGCTCCTGAGCAGCAGCAACGTCGCGAACATCAAGGTCTCGGCTCAGGTCCAGGCTCGCTACCAGGTCAACCTGCGTGACGACGCCAGCACCACCCTCGCCAACCCGGACGACGACACCACAATCGGCTTCTCGATCCGTCGTGCGAAGGTCGCTGTCTCGGGCGACATCACCGACAACATGAAGGGCTACCTGAGCATGGCGTTCAGCCGCAGCAGCGGTGCCGCGGCCCTCGAGGACGCGTACGCCGACTGGTCGATCAACGAGGACGTCAAGCTCCGCATCGGTCAGTTCAAGACCCAGCTCATCCGTGAAGAGAACGTCTCGTCCAAGCGTCAGCTCGCGTCCGATCGCTCGGCCGTGAACGAGACCTTCAACATGGACCGCAGCCAGGGTATCGAGGCCCACTTCGGCGGCGACGCGTGGCGTGGTGCCGTCGGTTTCACCGACGGTTTCAACACCGACAACACCGCGTTCACCTCCTCGGCCGAAGGCGACTACGCGTTCCACGCACGCTTCGAGATGCTCTTCGGTGACGCCGAGTGGAGCCAGTTCAAGCAGTTCACCTCGTGGCGCGGCAGCAACTCCGGCGGCATGCTCGGTGCGGCGATCGCTCACCAGAGCATGGGCGACACCAACCCGTCGAACCCCGCCGGCTCGGCCGAGATGACCACCGGTACCATCGACTACTCGCACGTCGCTGACGGCTGGAACTTCTACGCCGCCGGTATCTGGCAGAACATGGACCCCGCGACCGGCTCGGACACCGATGACTTCGGCATCGTTGCTCAGGGCGGTATCTTCGTCACCGATCAGGACGAGCTCTTCGCTCGCTGGGACGCCATCTTCCCCGACGACAACAACGCCCCGGCCGACGAGGACTTCAACTCGATCACCGTCGGTTGGAACCACTACTTCGTCCCCGAGAGCCACGCCGCCAAGTTCACGCTTGACGTCGCCTGGTACCTCGACGCGACGACCACCAGCATCGTGAACACCAGCGACGGGCACAACCTGCTCGCCGACTCCGAAGACGGTCAGCTGGCGCTCACCGCACAGATGCAGTTCCTCTTCTGATTCTGCGCTGTCGAGTCACAGACTCCAACTGCAGAATCTTCACTCCGGATGACTCTGCGAGCGGCGATGGGAAACCATCGCCGCTTCTTTTGTGCGCACACAAAACCCCGCCGGGGCGGGGTTGTACGGGCTGGCCTATTTGCAGTCGGTTACATGCGATCGACGGTGGGGATCCCCAGCGTGTGCAGCGCGTCCTCGATCACGCGCCCGGTCAGCTGGCACAGGCGCAGGCGTGAGCGGCGCAGCGCATCGTCGTCGTTCTTGAGCACGGGGCACTGGTCAAAGAACGAGCTGAAGCCCGAGGCGAGCTCGTAGGCGAACGCGCACAGGCGGTTTGGCTCGTGGTTGAGCCCGGCGCCCTCGACGGTGCCGGGGTAGCGGAGCAGCTTGAGGGCCAGGGCCTTCTCCGCGGGGTCGCGGAGATCGAACGGGGCGGATTCGATCCCGCCTGTCTCGATCCCCGACTCCTGGGCCTTGCGGAAGATGCTCCTGATGCGGACGAGCGCGTAGAGCAGATACGGGCCGGTGTCCCCCTCGAACGCGAGCATGCGATCGAAGCTGAAGACGTAGTCCTTGATCCGCTCGATGGAGAGGTCGGCGTACTTCACGGCCGCCATCGCGATGGACTCCGCGATCTCGCTGCGTTCATCGCCCGCGATATCCGGGTTCCGCTCGCTCAGGGTGGTTTCTGCGCGGGTGACGGCCTCGTCGAGCAGGTCAGAGAGGTTGAGGTTCTCGCCCGAGCGGGACTTGAGCGGCTTGCCGTCCTCGCCCATGACGCTGCCGAACATCGCATGCACGAGCGTCGCGTGCTGCCCGTCGCTTGTCGCGGTGTACCCGGCCTTGTGGGCGGCGGCGAAGACCTGCTTGAAGTGCAGCGACTGGCGCGAGTCGACGCAGTAGACGAGGATGTCGCCGCCGAGCTTCTGCACGCGGCGACGGATGGCGGCCATATCGGTGGTGGCGTAGAGGTACCCGCCGTCGCGCTTGCGGATGATGGTGGGCTCTTTGATACCCTCGCACTTGACGATCAGGGCCCCGTCGTCCTCCTCCGCGATGTTGCGGTCGATCAGGTCCTGCACGACCGAGCCCAGCTCGTCGCGGTAGGTGGACTCGCCTGCGCTGTGCTCGTCGGTGACGTTGGCATGGAGGCGCTGACAGGTGTGCAGGCACGCGCCCATCGTGATGTCGTAGATCCGCTGCCAGACGCGGACGGACTCGTCATCGCCCGATTGCAGCGCGACGAGGCGTGCCTTGGCCCGCTCGAGGTGCTCGCTGGCGTCCTCGATGCGAAGCTCCAGCTCGGCCATCGCCTTCGGGTGGCCGCCGACTTTTTCCAGGATCTGCACGGCCCGGGTCTCGGGCTTGCACTGGGCCTGGGCCTTCTTGTACATCCCGTTGAGCTGGGAGAGCGTGACGAGGTTCAGGTCCAGCCCGTCGGCTTCCATCTCGATGAGCTTCTGAACGACCATGGCGATGGGGAGCCCCCAGTCGCCCACGTGGCTCTGGCGGACGACCTTGTAGCCGAGGCGTTCGTAGAGGCGGGCGATGGCGTCACCGATCACGGTCGAGCGCAGGTGGCCGACGTGCATCTGCTTGGCGAGGTTGACGCCGCAGAGATCGACGACGACGGTGGGGGGGCTGTCGGGGGGCGTGATGCCGAGCTGCGGCGTGTCGAGCGATCCCAGTGCATCGCTGATGGCGCTGGGGAGGAGTGTGATGTTGATGAAGCCGGGCCCGGCGATGCTGGACTCGTCCATGGGCTCGGCGATCCCGGTCACATCGATCGCGGCCGCGATCTTGGCCGCCAGCTCGCGCGGCTGCATCTGGAAGCGCTTGGCGAGCGGCATCGCGCAGTTGGACTGGAAGTCCCCGAACTTGGGCTGGCGTGAGGGCGTGATGTGCGTCTGGATCTGCTCGCGGGGCAGGTCCGGGAGGACGGACGAGATCGCGTCCTTGAAGCGCTCATCGAGGACAGCGGACGGATCGACAATGCCTGCGGATTCGGGGGTTTTGGTGGTCATCGGGGTAGTGTAGGTGCGTGTAACCTGCTTTGTTCCTCCCCGCGCCCCGCGGGGAGGTGGCACGCGTCTTCGCGTGACGGAGGGGTCTTCAATGAAGAACGAGTGAACTTTAAGACCCCTCCGCCCTCCTGCGTCGGGCACCTCCCCGCGGGGCGCGGGGAGGGTCAAGAAGCGGCCCTCCGCCTCAAATACCTGACACCCTCACAGCGTTGCAGTGAGGGCACAGGATCAGTCCAGGCGTCCCTCTTCGATCGGGTCTTCGTCAAGCGGATGACTCGCGCGGGCCGCCACCTCGGATTCGGAGAGCAGCGCCCCTTCCGAGTTCGCCACGACCGAGCAGACCATCGCGTCGCCCGTCACGTTGCAGCTTGTGCGGCACATATCCAGGATGCGGTCCACGCCGAGGATGACGGCGATGCCCTCGAGCGGGATTCCCACGCTCTGGAGGACGATGACGAGCATGATCATGCCCACGCCGGGCACGCCGGCGGTGCCGATGGAGGCGAGCGTCGCGGTCAGGACGATGGTGAGCTGATCCGCGATGGTCAGGTCCATGGCGTAGAGCTGGGCGATGAAGACGGCCGCGACGCCCTGATAGAGCGCGGTGCCGTCCATGTTGATGGTGGCGCCGATGGGCAGGACGAACGAGCTGACCTCTTCCTTGACGCCCAGGCGCTGCTCGGCGCACTCCATGGTGACCGGGAGGGTGGCGCTGGAGCTGGCGGAGGAGAAGGCGAGCAGCTGGGCGGGCGACATCGCGGCGAAGAAGCGTCCGTAGCCCACGCCGCCGAGCAACTTGAAGCCGAGGGGGTAGACCACGAACATCATCGTGGCGAGCCCGGCGACCACGGTGATCGAGTAGACGGCGAGCGAGCCGAGGATATCGAGCCCGAGCTCCGCGATCTGCTCGACGATCAGGGCGAAGACGGCGTAGGGCGCGATGATGAGGACGATCTCGACCACCTTGATGACCACGTCGGTCATGGCGTCGAAGAAGGCGATGACGGGCTTGGCCTTCTCACGCTTGATCATGGTGAGGGCGATGCCGACCAGCAGCGAGGCGAACACGACCTGGAGCATGTTGCCCGCGGCGATCGCTTCGAAGGGGTTCTTGGGAACGATGTTGAGGACGGTGTCCCAGACGTCGGGCTTCTGGGCCGCGAGGACCTTGGCGTCGGCGTCCGCGCCGAACTGGGCGACGAAGCTATCGCGGGTCTCGGTGCTGATAAAGCGGGTGGATCCGGGTTTGACGACGTTGGCGAAGACGAGCCCGACGGTGATGGCGATGGCGGTGGTGACGATGTAGATGCCGATGGTCTTGCCGCCGATGCGCGAGAGCTTGGAGAGGTCGTTGAGACTCGACGCGCCGACGATGAGCGAGAACACGACGATGGGCACGGCGATGAAGCGCAGCCCGCGGAGGAAGAGGTCGCCGATGAAGCCGTTGGCGTCGCGGATCAGGCGGGTCGTGCGGGCGACGAGGTTCGCGTTCTCGTTGACGCCCTCTGCGGGGCCGCCGGCCACCCACGCGGCGGGGTCCTCAACGCCCAGCGATGACCACGTGCCCGGGTCCCAGGCGGCGTTGATGATCAGCCCGACGACGACGCCCAGGATCAGGCCGATCAGGATCTGCCAGTGCAACGCGATCTTCTTGCTCCCGCCCATGGGCCCGGTCCTTTCAGTACAACCGATATCGAGTCAGTTCCATACCTTACCGGACGCAGGGTCTTGTCGCCAGTGAAGCTGGGTCGGGTTGCGCGGCTCGTCGGGTGTCCCACCCAGTTCGGTTGAGCGATCCGCTGGCGTGCGAGCGGTTGAATTCGACTCTTGGCTCAGCCCGGGCTTGGGGCCGGGCATCGCAGATCAACGCCACAGAAAGGTGTAACCCAATGAAGACCATGAGCACGCACACAGCATTCGCGATCATTGCCGCCGTCGCGGCGGGGGCCCACGCGGACATCTATCAGGACCCGGGGATCTTCGCGCCCTTCGGCAACGCCCAGGTCGATATCGTGTGGGGCGGCTCCAGTGCCGGGTACACGGGCGAGGTGCAGTGGGTGGACACGGCCTTCGAGGGCGCCCCGCAGACGCTGTGGACCAACCACAACGCGACAGCGGAGCAGACGTACCGCATCCCGCGTCTCTTCGCGGCCGGCGAGCGGGTGGATTTCCGCTACGAGATCATCTCCGGCAACATCGACGCGTTTGCGACCTTTGTGCCGGCGGACTGGGCGCAGTTCAGCGTGGACGCGAGCGATCCGCGGAACGTGGTGGTCGGCATCGAGGATATCCGCTACCCCAGCGGCGATATGGATCACAACGACGCGGTCTTCCGCGTGGTCTTCTCGCAGGCCGCGGTCCCCTCGCCGGGCTCGCTGGCGCTGATCGGTGCGGGCGGCGTGTTCATGACGCGTCGTCGCCGATAAGCGGATAAGCCGAACATTCCCCAAGCAGTATGGGCGCACGGTGGATACGATCCATCGTGCGTCTTTCTCGTTCTTCAAGCCGAAACCGTTTCCGCAAGTACATCCAGCAACGCAAGCAGCGCGCCGCCCAGGAGCGGGTGCACGAGCATGTGGATGAGCGTGCGGAAGCCAAACGCGCCAAGCGGGCCAAGCGTTCGTTCGTTGGGCTGCTGGGCGCGTTCATCTCGCTGCTGACCGGGTTCCGCGGCGTGGTGGCGATGTCGCTGCTCACGCTGAGCGTCTCGGTGCTGCTCGGGCTGCTGATCCCGTACTCGACCAAGATCGCGATCGACTACATCATCACCGATTCGCCCGGCCCGACCGGGCTGCCGGGCTTTGTCGGCGAGTACACCGGTGAACGGGCCGACCGGATGCGCCTGATCTGGATGCTCGGCGGCGCGATGGTCGCCGTCGCGGGCTCCTCGGTCATCATCGGCATGTGGGGGCGCTGGCAGTGCACCCGCATCACCAAGCGTGTGCAGGTGTCGCTGCGGCGCCGGGTGTTCGAGCACGCGTCGCGCCTGCCGCTGCACCGGATCCACCAGCTCAAGTCCGGCGGGGTGTCGTCGATCCTCCGTGAGGACGCGGGCGGCGTGGGCGACCTGATCTTCTCACTGATCTACAACCCGTGGCGGGCCATCACGCAGCTCATCGGCACGCTGCTGGTGCTGTTGATCATCGACTGGCGCCTGGTCGTGGGCGCGATCCTGATGATCCCGGTCATCTGGTTCTCGCACAAGACCTGGATCACCAAGATTCGCCCGCTCTACCGCGATATCCGCTCGCGGCGTCAGGGCATCGACGCGATGAGCGCCGAGGCGTTTTCGGGTATGCGCGTGGTGCGGGCGTTCAACCGGCGTCACGCGGAGGCCGCGCGTTTTACGAGCGAGGGGCACCTGCTGGCGCGCCAGGAGTTGTACACCTGGTGGTGGGCCCGGGGCGTCGAGATGATCTGGATGATGCTCATCCCCATGGCCTCGGTCGCGGTGCTGATCTACGGTGGCGGCGCGGTGATCGACGGCGTCCTGACCATCGGCGACCTGATGGCCTTCTCGGCGTACCTGCTGGCGCTGCTGGGCCCGCTGGAGGCGCTGGTCGCCAGCGCGACGAATGTGCAGAACAACCTGGCGGCCCTGGACCGGGTGCTGGACCTGCTCGCTGAGGAACGCGAGTTCGAGGACACGACGCCCACCACGACCATCGAGCCGGTGCTGGTCAACGGGCGGATCACGATCGAGGGCATGACCTACGCCTACCCGACGCAGACCAAGAAGAACGACGCGAGCGACACCGGCGAGGAGTCCGAGGAAGGGCGCGGCGAGCCGGTGCTCTACAGCATCGACCTTGAGATCGAGCCGGGCGAGACCATCGCGCTGGTGGGGGCCTCGGGCGCGGGCAAGACGACGCTGTGCAACCTGATCGCGCGATTTGATGACCCAACGCAGGGTCGGATCACCATCGACGGGATCGACCTGCGGGATATCCCCATCGAGCAGTACCGGGCGCTGCTGGGCATCGTGGAGCAGGACGTGTTCCTCTTCGACGGCACAGTCCGCGACAACATCGGCTACGCCAAGCGCAACGCCAACGAGGACGACATCATCGCCGCCGCCAAGGCCGCGAATGCCCACGGGTTCATTACCGATCTGGACCTCGGCTACGACACCCGCATCGGCGAGCGCGGCGTGCGCCTTTCCGGCGGTCAGAAGCAGCGCCTCGCGATCGCACGGGCGATCCTCGCCGATCCGCGGATCCTGATCCTCGACGAGGCGACCAGCGCGCTCGATACCGAGAGCGAACGCCTGATCCAACACTCGCTGGCGGGGCTGATGCGGGGGCGGACGAGCTTCGTGATCGCCCACCGCCTGAGCACCATCCGCCACGCGGACCGGATCGTGGTGATCGAGGACGGTCGCGTGCGTGAGGTGGGCACGCACGACGAGCTGCTCGAGCACGACGGGCGGTACGCGGAGCTGCTCAAGATGCAGCTGGAGGGGGAGGACACCGAGGAGGCCCGGGAGCACTCCCGGTGACCATGGGCGTCGATTCCATCCTGGGCGACGCCGGCCCCATCGCCACGCTGCTTGGCGAGGGGTACGAGCCCCGCGATCAGCAGATCGCGATGTCGCGGGCGGTCGAACGCACGCTTGAGGAGCGCACGCACCTGCTCGTCGAGGCGGGCACGGGCGTCGGCAAGAGCTTCGCGTACCTCGTCCCCGCGATGATGCGGGCGATCAACAACCGCGAGACTGTCGTCGTGGCAACCAACACCATCGCGCTGCAGGAGCAGATCGTCAAGAAGGACATCCCGCTGCTCGACCGGGCGCTGGATCAGTACGGGCAGTGCAAGTCCGTCCTCGTGAAGGGGCGCGGCAACTACATGTCGATCCGGCGGCTCAAGCTCGCAAGCGAGCGCAAAAACAAGCTGCTGGGCGAGCCCGCGCAGCGTCGATCGCTCGATCAGATCGAGGACTGGGCGTACGACACGGAGGACGGCACGCTGTCCACGCTCCCCCAGCTCGAACGCCAGGGCGTGTGGACGCACGTGATGAGCGACAGCGCCAACTGCATGGGGCGCAAGTGCCCGCACTACAACGAGTGCTTCTACCAGAGCGCCCGTCGCGAGATGGAGGGGGCGCAGGTGCTGGTGTGCAACCACGCATTGTTCTTCTCGGATCTGGCGCTGCGTTCGATGGGCACGGGCTTCCTCCCGGACTACGACCACGTGATCCTCGACGAGGCGCACGGCGTGGAGGACGCGGCGGCCGACCATTTCGGCGTCCGCCTGACCGAGTGGCGGGTGCAGTTCCTGCTCAATCAGCTCTACAACGCCAAGACCGGCAAGGGCTACCTGAGCGATATTGCCCTGCAGGCGGGCGATATGGAGCCCATCGCCAAGGCGCACAAGCTTGTCGATCACGCGCGCCGCGTGTGCGAGGGGTTCTTCGACGACCTGTACCGCCTGAGCACCTCGGGCAAGCTCGTCAACGGGCGGATGCGCGAGCCCAACCTGGTCCAGAATCATCTGTCGCAGGCGATGAACGACCTGTCGGTGCGACTCAAGCGCCTCAAGGAGGTGGTGACCCGCGAGCCCGACCAGTTCGAGCTCAACGCCTACTCCATCCGTGCCGCCGAGATCGGCGACCACGCCCACGCGCTGCTGGAGCAGACGCTGCCCAACTGCGTCTACTGGATCGAGTCCACGCAGGGGACTGGGCGGGGCGGGCCGAAGGTCACGCTGTCGTGCTCGCCCATCGAGGTCGCCCCGATCCTCCGCGAGCACCTGTTCGGGCAGGAGTGCAGCGTGGTGCTGACCAGCGCCACGCTCTCCACGCGTCAGGTCAGCGAAGACGAGGAGCCAGAGCACGCGGAGACGGCCTTCGCCCACACGCTCAGCCGCCTGGGCGCGGAGGGCTCAAAGACGCTCCAGCTCGGCTCACCCTTCGATTATCGCAGCCAGGTCCGGGTGATCGTGGACACCACCGTGCCCTCCCCCGGATACAAACGCAGCAGCGTGCCCGGCGAGGAGAGCTTCGACGACGCCATCGCCTCGCGTGTGCACGACCAGGTCGTCGCGACCGACGGCGGCGCGTTCGTGCTCTTCACCAGCTACAAGCTGCTCCACCGCACCGCCGACCGCCTGCGCGGGCCGCTGGAATCGCTGGGCATGCGGGTGTGGGTCCACGGGCGCGACGGCTCACGCACGCAGATCCTCGACGAGTTCCGCGATCACGACCGCGGCGTGCTGTTCGGGGCGGCGAGCTTCTGGCAGGGCGTCGATGTGCGTGGCAGCGCGTTGCGGAATGTCATCATCACCCGCCTGCCCTTCGACCCGCCCGATCGTCCCATCGTCGAAGCACGCGGCGAGAAGATCCGCGAGTCCGGCGGCGACCCGTTCCGCGACGACGCGCTGCCGCGGGCGGTGATTCGCTTCAAGCAGGGATTCGGGCGGCTCATCCGCAGCGCGACGGACACCGGTCAGGTCGTGATTCTGGACCCACGCGTGCTCAAGACCGGGTACGGCAAGTCGTTCCTGCGTTCGATCCCGGGTGGGGTCGAGATCGAGCGGCTCTGAGCTCTTCGCAGGCATGCTCTTTGTCCCTCCCCGCGCCCCGCGGGGAGGTGGCACGCGTCTTCGCGTGACGGAGGGGTCTACCAAAGAACCACACGCACACCAAGACCCCTCCGCCCTCCTGCGTCGGGCACCTCCCCGCGGGGCGCGGGGAGGATCAAGACCCCATCCGACTCCGCCTGCGGCGGACCCACCTTCCCCGCGGGGCGGGGAAGGCAAACTGATCACGCCGTATGAGTGTGCTCGTGATGTTCCGGCGGGCTCAGGCGATCGCCCAGCTCGCCCGGCAGGTTCCGCAGGAGTGCGAACAGCAGCAACGCAATCAGGGCCGCCCACGCCATCCACGCCGAGCGGGGGATGAAGGCGATGCGTTTGCCCGCCAGGGCGATCATGAGCTGCTCACCCCAGAAGAGCACCGCGAGCGGGACCCCCAGCACGATCAGCATCGGATTGTGGGCGAACGCGTCCGCGAGCTGGCCTTGCAGGAGCAGGTGGGATGCGCGCATGGAGCCGCACCCGGGGCAGTAGACACCAAGGAAGCGGTGCGTGGGGCACTCGGGGACCCACCCACTCGGGTGGGCGGCGGCGAGGGCGATGGTGAGGGCGAGCCCGGCGATGAGCAGCAGCCCGGAGCCCAGGCGCTGGCGTCGTGTCGCACCCACGGCCAGCAGGCGCGGGGCGGGGCGATCATCATGTGCTGGCGTGGTCGGTGGCATGCTTGTCAGCATTGTAGAGAATGGCGCAGGGGCGGGGCTGGCCCTGCCCGTAGGGTGTTCACACCCGGAATGAGGTTTTGTGATACCATGCGATCAAGCAGAAAGGGGAACTTATGCAGATGAATGAGCATGATCAGAATAATCCACAGGCCGGGCCCGGCGGCGCACCGACTGCGCCACCCCCGCAGGGCTACGGCGCGCCCCCGCCGCAGGGCTCACCTTCGCCGACGTACCTTGTGCCCTCGATCCTGGTGACGATCTTCTGCTGCCAGATCCTGGGGATCGTCGCGATCGTGTTTTCCGCGATCGCGATGAGCAAGAACTCGTCGGGTGATTATCAGGAAGCCGCCAAGGCGGCGAACACCGCCAAGCTCTGGTGCTGGATCGGATTCGGCGTCGGGTTCGTGTTCATCATCGGCTACTCGCTGCTGATGGTGCTGGGCGTCTTCGCGGGCGTGGCCACGAACCCGTAAGACGGGCATTGCTACACGCGACCTCTCTTCTTCGCCGGCGCTTGTTGCCGGCGATTTTCGTGCGCCTTGCGTTCGAGCATGTGCCTGCGCCGGTTGAGATCATCGTGCTCCGTGGCACGCAGGCGTCCGTCGATGAACACGCCCCAGCGGCGCATCGCGTCCTCGTGTTCCCACGGGTGCCCGCACTCGGGGCACTCCCATTGCCCGATCGAGTTGTGCATGTCGTAGGCGCAGCCCGTGCACAGCAGCAGGCCCGCTTTGCGGGCGCGTCGCCCGAGGCGGCTGGCCCGGATGCTGTTGACGATGACGTACGCGAAGAACACGGCGAACGGCGCGGCCAGCGTGACGTACGCGATCGGCGCTGGCAGCAGCCGCAGGTGCAGCGAGAAGAGCGCCGAGCTGAGCAGGGCGTACACCAGCACCCAGTTGGGCGGGAAGGGGATGACCCGCTCGGCGTAGGGCGGGAAGTCGTCCCGGCTCACCGGGATGGCGGACCGGGTCAGCCACGAACGCCGCTTGGCGTGCCGCCCCGTCACGCCGGGCGGATCCCGCGTTGCAGCTGCATGACCCGCTCGGCCTCGTCGCGCCGGATGCGATCGAGGGTGTGGCGTGCGATCTTCCACTTGCCGTCCTCGGCGGTGACGCTGGCGCAGTGCTCGTTGAAGACGCGGTACATGAACTTGAACGCGTCGCGGGGCTGCTGCATGTTGTTGAGCGCCTCGACCAGGTCCGAGCGTGATACGTCCTCGTCGAAGAGGTCGATCAGCGAGATCGGGTCGGCGCTGGCCGGTCGGCACACGCCCAGGCGGGCGTTGCACAGGTCGTAGAGCATGGCGCCCGTCCAGCTCAGGCGCTCGATCATGTTCTGCTTGTCGAGGCGGGCCTCTTGGAAGAACGCGCTGGACTCCTTGAACAGGGCGTGGCGCAGCTCGATGGGCAGGAGCATCTTGATGCCGACGCGCTCGAGCTGGAGGAACTTGTTGTTGAGCAGCGGCCAGATCACGGAGCGCATGCGGTCGGGGTCGCCGTTGATCAGGGTCGGCTCGTCGACGCGGTCGATGATGATGAGGATCCCGGTGTAGCCGAAGTGCTCGATGAACCGGCGCAGGCGTGCGAGCATGGCGTAGCGCTGCTCGTCGGAATCGTCGACGGGCAGCTCGCCCGAGCTGAGCAGCCCGCGCGGCATGCGCTTGAGCGAGCCAAGGAAGCCGCTGGCGGGGCGGTTGACCATCCGCAGCTGCTTGCTCAGCTTGCCCGCGACGCGGTTGACGACGAGGCGGTCGAGCAGGAAGGCCTTGATCATCAGCGCACCCCACGCGAGCAGGAGCACGCCCGAGAGGATGTCCGTGCCCATCGTCATCCAATCCTCCGGCAGGTCGAGGAAGATGCGCGCGGAGAGGAAGAGCGCGATCGCGGGGACCCAGCCGATCCAGAGCAGCATGGTGATGAACGGGTTGTTGCCCCCGATGGGGAGCTTGAGCATCTGCCGCAGCTGGGTGGTCCGTTGCCCGCTGGTGTCGGCGCTGTCGTATATGGCCTGGAGGAGCAGGAGGTCCTTGCGGACGGTCTGCGGGAGCTTGCGCGCCTGCTTGCCGGGCTGCTCACCCAGGTCCGCGGTGGGGGCGTCGTGCCCGCCGGGCAGGAGCGCGCCCATGACCCGCGCGGTGCCGATGCTCAGGATCGCGTCCATGTGGTCGACGAGGCGCATGGACGTGAACGGGTTCGCGTCCTTCTTGCTGCCCTGCGACGAGTTGAACCGGTCCAGCGCCGCGTTGAGATCGTCGTAGGGGATCAGGAAGACCTTGCGGTCCGGGTGCTCGGCGTTGTGTCGATCGATCTTCGATGCCAGCTGCAGGCGGATGGCGGTCTTGCCCGACCCCTTCTCGCCGAAGACGATCGAGGTCGAGGGGTGCGCGATATCGCCGAGGATCTTCTCGAAATCGGGGTGCATGCTCTGTGCGCGTGGGAGCGCGAGCGCCGCGGAGCCGGGCGACTCGTCCTCGACGTGCTGCGAGTGCGTGTTGGGTGTGATCCCCATGCGCGCGAAGATCGCGTCGTGCCTCGCTTCCTCATCCCGGAAGGGGTTCTCGACGATCGACCAGTGCTCAAAGAACTGCGAAAGGTTCATCAGTGCTCCGCGGGTGTGTGAGACGCGATCCGTGCGTAACCCATTATAGAGACTCGGGCTGAGTCGCGCGTGGGTTCGCGAACACGACTTGGTGTAGACTCTTGGCATGAAGATGCGATCCCTGCTGTGCGTACTGGTGCTGATCCCGCTCGCGGCGTGCTCGGGCCGACAAGCCCGCGTATCACAGGCGAGCGTTCATGAAGACGGCGTGTACGCGAAAGGGGTTGTTGCGGCGGATCACGCCATCGCTTCTCGTGCCGGGGCGGAGATGCTGGCGATGGGAGGCAACGCTGTAGACGCGGCGGTCGCGGCGAGCTTCACGCTCTCCGTCGTCCGCCCGTACTCGTGCGGCATCGGCGGTGGCGGCTTCATGGTCATCCACCTCCCCGACGACCCGACGCACGGGCTCGTGCACACCACCGTCAACTACCGTGAGCAGGCGTACGTCGACCCGGAT
This sequence comes from Phycisphaerales bacterium UBA1924, assembly GCA_964229845.1. Lineage (GTDB taxonomy): Bacteria > Planctomycetota > Phycisphaerae > Phycisphaerales > UBA1924 > UBA1924. The sequence continues at coordinate 17,890 of CAXREY010000007.1, read as the reverse complement.
TATTACGAACGCACCGGCAAGTCCAGCACCACCGGCGGGGCGGCCGTCGCGATCCCAGGGACCGTGGCCGGCGTGCTGCACGCGCTGGAGTCCTACGGCACGCTCGACCGCGCCGCGGTCCTGGAGCCGGCGATCCGCGCCGCGCGCGAGGGGTTCGTCGTCGATGAGCACTACATAATCATGTCCGGGCCGCTGATCGATCGCTTCAAGGACGAGCCGGCGATGAAGGACCGCTACCCGCTCGTCTGGAACCACTACCTGCGTGCGGGGCGGGTCATGGAGGGCGACCGCATCACCAACCCGATGCAGGCGCACGCGCTCGAGCGGATCGCACGAGGCGGGGCCGCGGGGTTCTATGACGGGCCGGTCGCGAACGCGATCGTTCGTGCGATCCAGCGGGCGGGCGGCGAGATGACGCATGCTCAGCTGGCGACGTACCAGGTGGAGGAGCGCGAGCCGCTGATGGGGGATGTGAACGGGAACCGCTTCATCGCGATGCCGCCGCCAAGCTCGGGCGGCATCACCATGCTCCAGACGCTGCTGATCCTCGAGGCGTTGAACTACCCGTTCGATGATCCGGTGATGGATATTCGCAAGGCGCACATGCTCGCGGAGGCGTCCAAGCACGCGTTCGCGGACCGGGCCCGCTACCTCGCGGACCCGAACTTCGTCGAGGTCCCGATCGACGACCTGCTCGATCTCTCGATCATCCACGAGCGTGCCCAGCTCGTGACGGACGAGATCCACGACCCCGCGTACTACGGCACGCCGAACCTGATCCCTCAGGACGGCGGGACGAGCCACGTCTCGGTCGTGGACCCGTTCGGCGGCGCGGTCGCGATGACCGAGACCATCAACCTGAGCTTCGGCTCGCTGGTGGGTGTGGACGCCTTCGGCTTCATGCTCAACAACGAGATGGACGACTTCACGACCCGGCGCGGCAAGCCCAACGCCTTCGGGCTCATGCAGTCCGATCGCAACCTGCCCATGCCCGGCAAACGCCCGCTCTCGAGCATGTCGCCCACCATCGTGCTCGACAGCGATGGGCGGGTCCTGGCGGTCGCGGGCGCTTCTGGCGGGCCCCGCATCATCTCGGGGACAATGCAGGCCCTGCTCTACATGCTGGGCGGGATGGACGCGTACCCCGCCGTGGCGTCGCCCCGGATCCATCACCAGTGGCTGCCCGATGCGCTCTACGCCGAGCCAGGGCTCATGCCCATGCTCTCGCGCCGGGCGGCGCAGGGCGATTGGAACGAGCTCAGGCAGCGCCGCGACATCGGCAACGTGCAGCTCATCCGGCGTGACCCGGATGGGCGGGGCTGGCAGGCCGCCAGCGACCCGCGCAAGGGCGGCATTCCCGCCGGCGTCGATTGATCAGAAACAGCAAGCGATCTGAATCAAATATCAGCCCGGCCGCGTCCGCGGGGATCCGCGGGCGAACAATCCAGCGATGACGAGCGTGCCGTCCCATTCAGTTGCTGTGGATCAGCGCCCCGAATCGATCAGCGAGACCACCTACCCGGCGACGCGTGCCACGATCACCATCGGCACGCACTTTCTCGTGGACGTCTTCTCGTTCGTCGGCGTCTCGCTCATGCCCCTGCTCGCGGTCACGCTGGGCATGGGCACGGAGCAGAAGGCGTTGCTGCTGGCGCTGGGGTCGCTGTGCTCGGGTGTGGTGCAGCCGATCGTTGCATGGGTGAGCGACAGGTTCGACACCCGCGCGATCGGGACGCTGGGCTTCGTCGTCGCGGTGCTGTGCATCGGCAGCTTCGGGCTGGCGGAGAACTTCGTGCAGCTCGCGATCCTGTATAGCGTTGGCGCGATGGGCATCGGCGCGTTCCACCCGCCCGCGGCCGCGATCACCGGGCACCTGGGCGGGGCCAAGCGGTCCAAGTACGTCGCGTTCTTCTTCCTCGCCGGCATGGTGGGGGGCATGACGGGCAACGTGCTGATCCCGGAGTACATCGCAACGATGACGCCGCGCATCGACGGCGTGCCCGATACAACCTCGGGGCTGCGCTCGCTGCTCTACCTCATCCCGATCGGGCTCGTCGCCGCGGTGGTGCTGGCGAAGGCTACCCACCCCGTCGCGCACCGCCACAACGGCGCACACGCGTCCCACACCGAGTGGGATGCGAGCGAGCGACGCCAGCGCTGGTTCGCGGTGGGCGTGCTCTACGTCACGAACATGCTGCGTTTCAGCGTCAACATGGCGCTGGTTTACCTGCTCGTCGAGTGGGCGGGCGAGATCGTGCTCATCCGCAACGACGCGAGCGTCATGACCGAGACGCTGGGCATCAAGGCGTCCAAGCTCAACGGCATCCTGCAGGCCTCCATGCAGGTCGGCATGGGTGGCATGGGCATCGTGCTCGGGCTGATCCTCTCCGCGAAGTACGAGAAGCTCGCGTTCATCGTGTTCCCGATGCTGGGCTCGATCGCGCTGTTCATGATCCCGCGCACCCACATGATCATGGCCGGCTCGGAGGTCCCCGTCGCGATCGTCGCGACGATCCTGACCGGCGTGGGATTCGGGGCGGTCATCCCGGTGAGCATCTCGCTCGCCCAGCGCCTGCTCCCGCACCGCACCAGTCTCGCATCCGGGCTGATGCTCGGGGGCGCCTGGATGATCGCCTTCCTCGGCCCGATCGTCGCGGAGCTGATCCACAAGGGGCTCGCGAACAAGCCCAGCGCCCCGGCGTGGCTCCTGGACGCGGCAGGCTCGCTCCCGGACGCGCTCGGCGAGCCGCTGCTCGAGGGCATGGGGCTCACGAGCGGGTTCACGTTCGTCGCGGGGGTACTTTTTCTTGCTGGCCTGATCGCGATGCTGCTGCCGGGCACCCTCGTCAGGCGTGTCGCACGCCACTGAATCACACCCGAACGGGGTGATCAGGGCTCTGTAACAGCCGTGCAACATCATCGTGACAAAGCGGTGACAGCCCCGACATGATCTGGGTTGTATCTATATGCGTACCACAAAGTGGGTCTCGTACTCGAACGCAGGAGAACAACGCATGCCACGCCGCAACCCGCCCATCACGCTCATCACCTCGGTATCACTCACGCTGCTCGCCGGCTCAGCGGTCGCCCACGCCAAACTCGCGAGCGTGCAGCCGTCGACCGCGGATATCCGGATCGTGGAGCAGCCCAGCGTGAGCTGGATCACGCCCCAGCGCCCGGTGCAGCCCGGCGTGATCGCCCAGATCAAGGCGGTGGACGTGGATGTACGCATCACCGATACGCTCGCGACGACCACGATGCGGCTGGTGGTTGAGAACCAGGGCTCGAGCACCACGCAGGCGCAGCTGGTGCTCCCCGTCCCCGAGGGCGCGACGATCCGCACGTTCGGGATCGACGGCATCGGCGAGGAGCCCACCGCCCAGCTGCTCCCGCGCGACGAGGCGTCCCGCCGCTACCACGAGATCGTGCGTTCCATGACCGACCCGGGCTTGCTCGAGTTTGTCGGCAGCGCGCTCATCCAGTCGTCGGTCTTCCCCGTCGAGCCGGGCAAGCAGCGGACCATGACCATCGTCTACGAGCAGTCACTGGGTGCGCACCGCGGGCGGGTCGAGTACGTGCTCCCGCGTTCCAACTCGCTGGCCAGCAGCGCGGTGCAGTGGGCGATCGATATCGAGGTCGAGAGCAGCGGCCTGATGGGCCCGGTGTTCTCGCCCTCGCACCCGATCGTGACCAAGCCGGTGACGGACGAGCTCATGCGTGTCGGCGTGCCCGTGCTCAGCGAGCCCGGCGCGTTCCGCCTCTACGCCGTGCTGGGATCGAGCAACGAGGCGACCGCCCTGCTCTACCCGGACGCGGAGAAGGAGGACGCGGGCTACTTCATGTACGTCGCCGATGCGCCCGACACTCAGCAGAACGAGCAGCACATCCGGCGCGAGGTCACCATCGTGATCGATCGATCCGGATCCATGGGTGGCGAGAAGATCGAGCAGGCCCGCGAGTCCGCCAGGCAGATCGTGCGCGGCATGAAGATGGGCGAGTACGTCCGCATCGTGGACTACGCCGACGACGTCCGCTCGTTCAGCGATGCGAGCGTGGAACTCACCGACGACTCTGTCGAGCAGATCATCGCGTACATCGACAACATCCAGTCACGCGGCGGGACCAACCTCCACGGGGCGCTCGTCGATGCCCTCAGCACCACGCCCGCCGCCGAGACGCTGCCGATGGTCATCTTCCTGACCGACGGGCTCGCGACGGTCGGTGTGACCGGTGAGCCGCAGATCCGGGAGGCCGCCCAGGAATCAAACGCCTCCGATCGGCGCGTGTTCACCTTCGGCGTGGGCTACGACGTCAACGCGCCGCTGCTCGACGCGATCGCCATGGACACCAAGGCCGAATCAACCTTCGTGACCCCCGGCGAGGACGTGGAGATGAAGGTCGGTCAGGTCTTCGACAAACTCGACGGGCCGGTCATGATCGACCCGTACTTCGGGATCTGGCAGGCCGACTACGCGAACCAGCTGCCCAAGGTGTTCAGTGTTGAGCCGCGGGAGATGGGTGACCTGTTCTCGGGGTCGCGTGTTCTGGTTCTGGGACGCTACGAGGGGCTCGGCGAGGGCAGCTCACAGGTCTGGGTGATGCCGGAGGCGGACCGGGACAAGATGGAGACGATCATCAGCGGGCGGCGGTTCTGGCCCGGGGAAAACGCGGTGATGTTCGCCGAGTTCTCCCGCGATCACGTCTCGCAGCAGCACGCCTTCGTCGCCCGACTCTGGGCACAGCAGCGGATCAACGCGCTGGTCAACGAGATCCGCCTCGCCGGGGCGAGCGGCGAGCAACCCAACCAGGAGCTGGTCGATGAGATCGTCCGCCTCTCGCTTGAGCACGGCATCATGACCGAGTACACGGCGTTCCTCGCGGACGAGTCCATGGGGCTCGCCGACGCCACCGCCCCCGCGTCGCGCTCACGCGCAACCTCGAACTTCAGCAGCGGGAATCAGGAGCGGACCGGCGCGTCCGGGGTTTCGCAGGCCGTCAACCGGAAGAACCAGGACGGCGTCAGCGCAATGCAGGCGCAGGCCGCCGCCGAGGAAGCGGAGGGCGACAATTACGCCTACGCTGGCGGGAAGGTGCAGACCACGGGCAACGTGACCTCCAACACGTACTACGACAAGCGCATGCGCCAGGTCCGGGTGCAGACCATCCAGCGCGGTCTCAGCGGCACAATTTACCGCAAGAACAGTCAGTGGGTCGACCCGCAGCTCGGTGAGGATGCGGACCTTGAGCCGCAGAAGACCGTCGAGTTCGATACCGAGGCCTACTGGGCGCTGCTCGAGGATCTCGTGAAGCAGGACCGCCAGTGGATCCTGAGCAACCGAGGCGAGATCTACCTGCTCAACCACGACGAGCGCGTTCTCGTCAAGAACCCCGAGTAATGCCGATACAGTCACAGAAGACGTATCGTGAACACACCGAGATGTATAGGAAAGGATTCACACCCATGATGATGAACACACGCAACCTGACCGCCGCGACGATTGCCACGCTCTCGCTCGCCTGCGGATGTGCCATGAGCGACGACGTCGCCCTCACGATCTACTCCACCGCCACCCCCGGCGCGATCAGCCCCGATCTCTACCGCCCCGTGCCGGGCAGCGGATCGTTCGGATACAACCGCTACAACCAGATCCCCGGCTACGCGATCGTGAAGCACGAGCGCGAGCTGCGGTTCGAACGCGGCGTGTCGGAGCTCAACTTCCAGGGCGTCGCCGCGCTGCTCGATCCAACGACAGTGCTCTTCGAGTCCCTCGATAACCCCGAAGGCACCTTCGTGCTCGAGCAGGACTACCGCTTCGACCTGCTGAGCATGGACAAGATGCTCGAGCGCTACATCGACAAGCAGATCGTCTGGGACGGGCAGGAGGTCACCCTCATGTCTGTGTCCGGCGGCGGCATGCTCATCCAGGGCGACGACGGCGCGATCCAGTTCGTGCAGGGCTACGACGGCGTCAAGTTCCCAGCCATCGCCGACGGGCTCATCACCCGCCCCACGCTCAACTGGATGATCAGCTCCGACAAACGCGGCGAGCAGGACACCCGAATCTCCTACGAGACCAAGGGCATCACCTGGTGGGCCGACTACAACCTGATCTATGAGGAAGGCCGCAACGCCAACGAGGGGACCATCGACCTGAGCGCCTGGGTCTCGATCCTGAACCAATCGGGCGGGAGTTATGAAGATGCGAACCTCAAGCTCGTCGCGGGCGATGTGAACCGCAGTCAGCCCGAGCAGCATCGGGCCGAGACCATGTATCGCGGCATGGTGGCCGACAGCGCCATGCAGAAGGGCTTCGAGGAAAAGGCCTTCTTCGAGTACCATCTCTACACCCTCGGGCGCCCGACCACCATCCCCGATCGCTCGACCAAGCAGATCGAGCTCTTCGAGCAGGCACGCGAGATCCCCGTCAAGAAGCGGTTCATGTTCGATGGCACCCAGCAGTACATGTACTACGGCGGCGGACGCCAGGAGAGCGAGCAGTTCGGCATCGGCGGCGACACCAAGGTCCAGGTCTTCCTGCAGTTCGAGAATAAGGAAAGCGAGGGTCTGGGCATGCCCCTGCCCTCGGGTCGCATCCGCGTCAGCCAGCTCGACGAGGACGACGGCTCCTTCGAGTTCATCGGCGAGGACACCATCGACCACACACCCCGCAACGAGAAGGTCACCATCAAGCTCGGCAACGCCTTCGATGTCGTGGGCGAACGCCGACAGGTCAGCTTCGAGCGCGGGCGCAACTGGATGACCGAGACCATCGAGGTCAAGATCCGCAACCAGAAGGAAGACCGCGTCGAGGTCCACATCCAGGAGCACCTCTACCGCTGGTCCAACGCGAAGATCACCGAGATCTCGCACGATCACGAGATGCTCGATTCACGCACCATGCACATCCCCGTCGATGTGCTCCCCGAGGACGAGGTCGTCGTGACCTACACGGTCCACTACAGCTGGTAAGCAGAGGAGCGCGATGAGTCTGGGCGTCATCTGTGTGGTTGAGGACGACAACGCGATCCGGCGTGGCATCGCCGACGCGTTGTCGTATTCCGGGTACACGGTCCATGACGCGCCCGACGGTGTCGCCGGCCTGGAGCTGATCCTGAGCACCGACGCGGACCTGGTGCTGCTGGACATCATGATGCCCAAGATGGACGGGCTGGAGGTGCTCAGCCGCGTGCGTCGCGCCAAGCCGGCCCAGCCGGTCATCTTCCTCACCGCCCGCGGCGAGGAGTACGACCGGGTCAAGGGGCTCAAGCTGGGGGCCGACGACTACATCGTCAAGCCCTTCAGCATCGACGAGCTGACCGCCCGGATCGAGGCGGTCCTCCGCCGCTCTCCCGGTCGCCCCACCGGGCACCGCACCACGACCATCGCCGGACGCGAGATCGACTTCGAGCGCCGCGAGATCGTGCTCGAGGGCGGCGTGCGCCGATCGCTCACCGAACGCGAGCACGACGTGCTCAGCTTCCTCTGCTCCAACGCCGGGCGGGCCGTCTCGCGCGAAGAGCTCCTGCAGACCGTCTGGGGGCTCGACCCGCGCGGCACCCACACCCGCACCGTCGACATGACCATCGCCCGCCTGCGTGAAACCCTCGACGACGAGCCCACCAACCCGCAGGTCATCAAGACCGTGCGGGGCAAGGGATACATGATCGTGTCGTCGACCGATGGGACGGTCGCATGAACACCCGACGCCTCCTGACGTGGCTGATCTTCTGGAGCAGCGTGGCACTGGCGCTGGGGGCGCTCGCGTGGGTGAGCGTGGAAGTCGTGGCGCTCGAGCGGCGCGAGGTCTCCTCTCGCACGCAGGCATCGCGCGAAGAATCGGTGCGGCGTGCCCTCTGGCGACTGGATTCCATGATGGCCCCGGTCCTCGCGGTCGAAGCCGCCCGCCCCATCGAGGACTACACCTCGCTCCAGGCGTGGTCCGGCGGTACGCAGGCGCTGGAGCACATCACCGCGGGGACACAGCTCGACTCGTACGCCATCCGATACTTCAACGTGCTCAACCAGCCACAGGTCGACGACGAGCTCGTGCAGCAGCTGCAGGCACCACCCACGCTCCGCCCCGAGTCTGTGGAAGCAGCGCAGGAAGCCGACCAGCCGGCGCAGAAGTCGGCGAAGCGAACAAAGGAGCCAGACTCGGACTACGACGCGCGGAACCGCATCGCCCAGCTGGCAACGCAGAACGCGCCGCAGCGGAGCATCCTCAACGACCAGTCGGACCAGCCCGCGGCCGCATCCCGGGCCTTGGAAATGCCGGAGTCGGAAAGCATCGTTGTTTCGGAGTCGGATGAGCGACAGCAGGCGGACATCAGCGACATGGGCCTGCGCACGATGGAGTCCGCCAGCGCGTTCTCGTTCGATGCGTTCGGGCAACTCCAGAGCGTGGGCTCCCTGAGCCCACGCTGGATCAGCTCGGACGGGCAGGATCGCCTGGTGCTGGTCCGCGATGCGATGGTCAACGGGCAGCCCGTGCTCCAGGGGCTCGAGCTCGACTGGGACAAGCTCCGCGCGGACCTGCTCCGCTCGATCAGCGACGTGCTCCCCGACGCCACCCTCGCGCCCTCGAACACGACCTCGCTGGGCGCGTACCGCATGGCCACCATCCCCGTGGCGCTCATCCCGCCGCCCGCGGACCCGATCCCCGCGTGGTCCTGGTCGCCCGCGCGGGTGGGGCTGGTCGTGACATGGATCGCGATCCTCGCGACCATCATCGCGGTGGGTGTCGTCCTGCGTGCCGCGATCGTGCTCTCGGAACGGCGCGGGCGGTTCGTGAGCGCGGTGACGCACGAGCTGCGCACCCCGCTGACCACGTTCCGCCTCTACTCGCAGATGCTCGCGGACGGCATGGTCTCGGACGAGGAGGTCCGCTCGGACTACCTCAGCACGCTCAAACGCGAGAGCGAACGCCTCACGGGCATCGTCGAGAACGTGCTCGAGTACGCCCGCCTCTCACGCGTCCGCCCGGGCAAGGGCAGGTCCTCCGGCGAGCAGACCCTCTCGCCTGGCGCGCTGGTCGCCCGGTTCCGCCCAGCGCTCGCCCGCCGCCTGGGGCAGCACAACATGGACCTCGTCGCCTCGCTCGATCTCGACGACGATCAGGATCGCACCGTCACCGTCGATCCGCATGCGGTCGAGCGCATCATGATGAACCTGATCGAGAACGCGTGCAAGTACGCGTCGCCCGGCGACGAGGACACCGACCACGAGGAGCACGACACGCGCGTCCACCTCGACGTGGGCGTCAGCGACGGCGTGCTCGAGTTGCTGGTTGCCGACCACGGCCCTGGAATCTCGCCCGCCGAGCGGGCCAAGGTCTTCGGGGAGTTCCAACGCGGCCTGCGCGGGCTGGGCAACGCCCGCTCGGGCCTCGGGCTGGGTCTCGCGCTCTCGCGCGGGCTCGCGCGGGAGATGGGCGGCGATCTCCAGCTCGTCCGCAGGCGCGGACACGGCGCGGAGTTCCTCCTCACCATACCGCTTGATGCAATCGAAAGGACTGATCCGCATTCAGTGCGTTGAATGCGCATTCACTTCTGGAACAGATGTCTACATGCGTACCCGCGTTGCGAGATCAATCGATACTCGTTAAGCTACCTCACTATAAAACGCTCTGACAACGACGCCAGAGCGACTCGTGGGGGGTGTGGGGATACCCCGTTATCACATGACGGCGACAGAACAATCGCCCGAGGAGTCTCACATGCAAAGCAAACAGGTGCTCAAAGCAGCAGGGGTTATCGCATTGTCCACAGGAATGCTACACGCATCCCCAGATGTGGTGTCTGCGTCTCAATCACACGATGCGATCCAGCGTGGCAAAGCCGCGCTCGCGCAGAACCCGGATCTTGATCGCATCCCGAACCAGATCCTCGTTCGATTCAACACCAACGATTCGCAGCTCACCAGCGCAGCGCGGGCGCTGGTCAACGGCCAACTCATCCGCAAGCTCAAAGGAGTAGATGGGCTTGAGCACATCGAGGTCAACTTCCCAACAGAACGCGCGATCGAGATGCTCAACGCGTTGCCCTTCGTGGAGTACGCAGAACCCGATTATGTCGTCAGGCCAGTCGCTGCACCCAACGATCAGTTCGTTGGTTTGCAATGGGGCGTGAACAACACCGGCCAGGACATCCGAGGCGTGCTCGGCGTCAACGACGCGGATATCGACGGGTACGAAGCGTGGGACATCCGGACCAGCGCGGCCAATATCATCGTCGCAGTCATCGACTCGGGCACGCAATGGGACCATCCCGATCTGGACAACAACATCTGGTCGAACACGGACGAGATCGCGAACAACGGCATCGACGACGATAACAACGGTTATATCGATGATGTGCGCGGTTGGGACTTCTACAGCGGCGACAACAACCCCGACGACGCCGACGGGCACGGGACGCATGTCGCGGGCACCGTCGGCGCTGAAGGGAACAACGGGATCGGTGTCGCGGGCGTCGCATGGGATGTGCAGGTCATGCCACTGAGATTCATCGGCCCGTTCGGCGGTTCAACCTCGGACGCGATCGCCGCGGTCAACTACGCGGTTGATAACGGTGCACGGATCTCCAACAACTCTTGGGGCGGGGGAGGATTCTCCAACGCCATGCGCGATGCGATCTCGAACGCTGCGTCAAACAACCACCTCTTCGTCGCCGCTGCGGGCAATGACGGGGTGAACACAGACAACTCCCCGCACTACCCGAGCTCATACACCAACGACAACATCATCTCCGTCGCGGCAACAGACAACCGCGATCAGATGGCGAGCTTCTCCAACTACGGCACCAACTCCGTCGATCTCGGTGCGCCTGGCGTCGATATCGCGAGCTGCTACACAGGGGATGGGTATGTCTGGAACAGCGGCACATCCATGGCCTCCCCGCATGTCGCGGGCGCCGCCGCGGTCCTGCTCGCAGAGAACCCTTCATGGAGCTACGCACAACTCCGAGATCGCTTGCTCGATACCGTTCGACTCACGAGCGCGATGAGCGGGACCACCTCGACCGGCGGGGTGCTCAATCTCCACGCGGCACTCGATGGCGGCGGAGGGAATCCCGGGAACACCGCACCCAGCGCGAACATCAGCTCGCCCGGGAATGGTTCGGCCTTTGTCGAGGGATCAAGCGTGAACTTCGCCGGGAGCGCAACTGATAACGAAGACGGCAACCTGAGCGGATCACTCGTCTGGACATCCAGTCTCGATGGGCAAATCGGCACCGGCGCATCGTTTTCGACCTCGTCTCTCAGTGTCGGCAGTCACACGATTACCGCGAGTGTTTCCGATTCTGGAGGACTCAACGCGAGCGATTCTGTTTCAATCACGATCGAGCAAGATCAGCCCAACGACACGCCACCCGCAACCCCCGGTCGTCCCAACACATCCGTTAGCGGGGGCACAGTCAATCTGACTTGGTCAGACAACTCGAACAACGAAACCGGGTTCGAAATCCGTCGTCAGCAACGCGTTGGACGGTCATGGACCAACACCACCGTCATCGGCGCAACCGGAGCGAACGACAACAGCTTCTCCGATTCGCCGGGCAACGGGCGTTGGCGCTACAGCGTGCGTGCGATCAACGGCGCGGGCACTTCCAGCTGGAGCAGCTGGCGAACCGTCCGAGTTCGATAAGAATTTAGACGAACGCAAACACGAAGGGGAGCCGAGCGGCTCCCCTTTTTCATTCGCTTCCAAAGCAGAGCCACGCGGTCTCTTCGTCGATGGCCTCGCTGGGATTGATCGATTCGGATTCGTTCATCCCCTCCCGGCGCCGGTGCACCGCCGCCCGGATCGAATCGCCCGGGTCTGCACGCACGATCGGAACATCGGATCCGAACAGCAGATCGACCCCCGGCGCGAGCCCTGATTTGAGCAGCGAGCGGATCGGGAGCACCCGGTCCAGGCGGTCCGGCACAGCGCGTCGCAGCGCCTCCATATCCGGGAGCAGGTGGCACGGCTGGAGCGAGGCCTTCACGCCCAGTTCCACGAAACGGCGCAGGTCCCGCTCGTCGATCAGCTCCGCGTGCTCGATGCGGCAGCCGGAGTGGTCGCACGCTGTCTTCTCGATCGCGTCGAGCACCACCCGAACCGCGCCGTCGCCGATCGCGTGGGCCGCGATCGCCAGCCCGGCGTCCTTGCAGGCACAGAGCGCCTCCTCGATCTGCGCGGGCGTCATCATGGGGGTGCCGCTCGGGCGATCCGGGTGACCGTCGGCGTATGGATGGAGCATCCACGCCGTGCGCGAGTTGAGGGTGCCATCGACAAAGATCTTCCCGCCCGCGATGCGGACGCGTTCATCGAAGCCCTCGCCCCGCGCCCTGAGACTGGCTTTCAGGTCCGGGATCAGCGGGTACAGGTCGAACCGCATATCGCCGATCTCGCCGGACCCGAGCAGATCCGTGAGCACCCCGCCCAGCCAGGGCTGGGCCTTGAGGTCGTGCACCTCGGAGAAGCCCAACGCCGCGAGGTGTGCGCACGCGGACCGGACCATCTCGATGCGTTGGCCCTCGTCCGGCTCGGGCACCCTGTTCCACATGTGAAGGGCCGCGTGCTCGAGCAGCAGCCCCGTTGGCTCGCCGTCGGCGTCGAGCTCAACGACGCCCGATTCGATCCTTGTTTTCCCATCGATCCGCGCGTGACGCAGCGCGGCCGTCGACGCGACGAGCGCGTGGTAGTCGAAGCACCACGCGACGACCGGGCGCCCGCCGCCCGCATGGTCGAGCTGCGCGCGTTTCGGCCAGCTCGGGTCCTCCCACCCCTCGGGCCGGGCGCTGTGCGCCAGGATCCATGCCCCCTCTTCGAGCGTGGATGCCCGTTCCGCGATCGCGTCGAGCACCCCCTGCGCGCTCGTGCACCCGCCCAGATCGAGCATGGTCAGCGAGCGGCCGAGCTGGAAGATGTGCGCGTGCGCTTCTCGCAGGGCGGGTCTCACAGGGCACCCCCGATCAGCGACGCGATCACCCGCTCGCACTCGTCCGCGTCCTCAACCGGGCCGGGCCAGCTCATCCGCACAACGCCGAACTCCGCGCGGATATCGCTCCCCTCCTCGTCGACACCGACCGCGATCGGGTTCTCGATGTCGGCCTTCGTCAGCAGGCGGCACACCTCGCGCAGCGCCTTGCGATCCGCGTTCAGACGCTTGCAGAGCTGGGGGATCGCGTCGAGCAGCGGGTTCGGCGTCATCAGGGCTTCCCCGTCCGCGACCCCGCCCGAGTCGATCTTGGCGAACGAGATCGTCCCTTTGGCCCAGACCGGGCGATCCTGGCGAAGGTGGTAGGCGATGTACCGGTCGCTCGAGATCGACTCCGCCATCTCCTCAACCGAGATATTGACACGCATCGGGCACGAGAACGAGTCCTCCGGCACCGCCAGCACGCAATCGTCCGCGCCCAGCATGTCGTGCTCGACGCAGAGGACAAGCCCGCCGCTGGACGGGTCGACGATGTACCGCACCGGTGTCGGTGTGCCATCGCAGAGGAGCGTCCCCGTGGTGTGCGATCGCAGGAGGGATCTCGCGCGTCTGAGTGTGTTGGTGCCCGTATCGTCCATGCTCACTCCTGTGGCTGCTGCGGCTCTTCGTACACGGCATCGACCGATCTGATCGGCTCGGGCACGACAGAGTCGTCGCACGCCCTGAGCTTCAACTGGTAGAGCCGCACCGGGACCCAGTGCCCGAGCTTGTACCCCGCGGGGTTGATGTCGCCCACGGCACTGAACCCCATCGATTCATGGAGCTTCTCGCTCCCCGGGTTGGGCACCGAGACGCCCGCGAGCACGATCCGGTAGCCCTGGTCCTTGAGGATCTCGAAGAGGCGCGTGTAGAGCGCCCTCCCGATGCCCTTGCCGTGCGCGCCCTCGACCACGTACACCCCGGCTTCGACGGTCCAGTCGTAGGCCCTGCGGGTCTTCCACGCCGACGCCTTGGCGAACCCGAGGAACGCGCCATCGTCGCTGGTCGCGACAAGCCAGGGGAACCTCGCCCGCGTCGATTCCCAGTCATCGCGAATCTCGTCGGCGTCCGTGCTCGCCGTGCCGAAATGCGCGACGCCGTTCATGATCGCGTGGTTGAGCACCGAGGCAACATCGCCGCAGTCGTCGGTTTCCATCAATCGGATACGCATGCGTTCCTCCGTGGCCAGCGAAAGGATATCACACGCGGAAGATCGAGCCGAGCTTCTTGCCCAGCATCAGCGACGCGCCGAACAGGGTGATCGTCAGCAGGGTCATGCCCCAGACGCCCATCGCCGAGGCGATGTAGATCCCGTCCCCGAGCCGGTTCGTGAACTCGAAGATCATCTTGGTGATCGGGAAGTGGTCGCTCCGCTGCGCGAGGATGAGCGAGTCCGACACCTCGAGCATCGAGAAGCTGAACACCAGCAGCCCGCCCGCGATCAGGTTGGCCATGATCAGGGGCACGATGATCTTGCGGACCGCCGTCACCCGCGACGCGCCGAGATTCACCGCCGCCTCCTCGAGCTCGCCCGAGGTCTGCTCCAGCCCGGAGACGGTCGAGCGGACGATGTAGGGCAGACGCCGGATCGCATACGCGATGATCAGCAGCGGGAACGGGTTCGGGTTCTCGCCGAACACCTCGAGGTTCAGCCAGGTTCCCTCCAGCGGCCCGCCAGAACCGAACGGCCAGCGGAGGGTCATCGCCACGTACCCGAAGGCCATCACCAGCCCGGGCACAGCCAGGGGGAGCATGCACAGCGCGTCGAGCAGCGATCGGCCCCGGATTGTCGTCCGCACGATCAGGTACCCGATCACGATCCCGAAGGCCATGTTGAGCACCATCGCGATCAAGGACAGGATCAGGGAGTTCTTGATCGAGTTGAACGACTCGCTGGCGGTCAGCGCCTCGTTGAAGTGGCTCAGCGTGATGTCCTTGGGCAGGATCGTGCCATACCAGGACCCCGGCTCCGCCAGACTGGTGAGCACCACCCCGATGTGCGGCAGGATCGCGAGCACGACCACGAACCCGAACCCGAGCGCAGCGGCCCAGCCCCAGAACGCGGGAAGGGGCGTCTCGCCGCCCGCCCGCGAGGCCTTGGAGTACATCGCGTAGCCCTTCCGCCCGAAGACCATCTTCCCCATCAGGTAGAACATCACCGCGGAAACGAGCAGCACGAGCGTGAGCGCGTAGGGCTCGGCGCTGTTCTGGACCTCCTTGAGCCCGTAGAAGATCTGCACGCTCGTCACGCTGTAGTAGTCGAACATCAGCGGCGTGCCCAGCTCGGTGAAGCTCCAGATGAACACGATCGTCGCACCCGCGAACAGCCCGGGCCGGATCAGCGGCAGGGTGATCTTGAAGAACCGGCGCCACCCGCCGGCCCCGAGGTTCTCGGCGCTCTCGTCGAGGGCCGGGTCGAGGTTCGCCAGCGATGCCGTCGCGTTCAGATAGATGATCGGGTAGAGGTGCAGCGCCATCACGACGACGACCCCCCAGAACTTCGCCTGCCCGAGGATGTCCCACTCCGTGCCCAGCAGCGCGTTGAGCGCACCCTCACGCCCCAGCAGCGCCCGGATCCCGATCGCCCCAACAAACGGCGGCAGGATGAGCGGCACCAGGATCGACGCGTTGAGCAGCTTCTTGCCCGGGAAGGTGTACTTGGCGCTGAGCACCGCGAGCGGCAGCGAGATCACGATGCACAGGAACGTCACCGCGCACGCGATCTTGAACGCGTTGACGATCCCGCCCATCAGGTTCGGGTCCTCGAAGACCAGGCGCAGGTGATCGAGCGTGAACCCGGAGCCCGTGGCGGGGTCCTCGGCGAACCCGCCGCGGACCGTCAGCCCGATCGGGTACAGCAGGAACACGCCGAGGATGCAGAGCATCATGGTGAGCAGGCCGTACTGGATCAGGTTGCGGTATGTGCGAGCGGACATGGATGTCCAGTGTATGTGCCTCGACGCGGATTGACCGCTCAAGGCCGCATGAAACCCCGATGAGCGCCCCCCGGGGGGAATCGCGTGCAATTCGGCGGGTGTTCACCTAGAATGGATTGGTTCAGATCTGGCCCGGCGCGTGCGCCGGGGCAAACGAGGGCCTGAAAGGAGTTCACAATGCGTACCAATGTTGTTGGGTTGCACATGGAAGTTACTGATCCGATCCGCGCACACGCCGAGAAGAAGGCGAAGAAGCTCGATAAGTTCGAGGATCTGACGCAGCAGATCGATATCAAGTTCTGGAAAGAGAACTCCGCCCAGGAGAACTACAGCGTGGAAGTCGTGGTCGACGTGGTCAACCACCCCGACTTCATCGCCAAGGCAGACGGGCACGACCTCTATCTCGTCATCGACGACGCGATCGGGAAGGTGTCTCGCCAGCTCAATGATCATCGCGAGAAGCTCAAGATGGAGAATCGCGCCTGACCCCAGTTGTCTGACCGGGAGAACCCATCGCATGAAACTCACGGAGATCATCTCGCCCGACTCGATCCGGATACCGCTCCAATCGACCGAGCGGAACGAAATCATCGCGGAACTCATCGACACGCTGATCGCGGCCGGTGCCGCGGACGCCTCGATCCGCGAGGAGCTGCTCGAGAAGGTGCTCGAGCGCGAGCGGAAGCACTCGACCGGATTCGGCCGCGGTGTCGCCGTCCCGCACGTGAAGCACAAGAGCATCGAGAAGATGACCGCCGCGATCGGCGTCTCGTCGAAGGGCATCGACTTCAACTCGCTCGACAAGCAGCCGGTCTACACCGTGTTCCTCCTGCTGAGCCCGCAGAGCAGGCCGGAGGAGCACCTCCAGGCGATGGAACTCATCTTCAAGAACCTGTCGAAAGACACGTTCCGCAGAGAACTGCGACAGGCGGACGACGCCGCCAAGATCCACGCCCTGCTCGATGACGCGGACCACCACCGGGTCGGCGGGTGAGTCATCGGCATTCCACAGCACCCCCTGAAACCGGGATCGCACCGGGAACACCCATCGTGAGTGAAACCTGCTCGTCCAAGCTCAAGATCACGAACCGGTACGGGCTCCACGCCCGCCCCGCGACGGACTTCGCGCAGGCCGCCGCAGGCTTCGAGGCCAACATCACCGTGAAGTACGATCAGGAGGAAGCGGACGGCAAGTCCGTGATGGAGCTCATGATGCTCGCCGCAACCCAGGGCACCGAGATCGAGATCCGCTGCTCCGGGCCGGACGCCAAGGACGCCCTGTCGCACCTCGCGGACCTGGTCGCGCGGGGATTCGACGAGACCGACGACTAAGAAACGCTCACTGCGTCAGCGTGCCGATCCCTCGCTCGCTGAGTTCCGACTCGCTCATCCGCGTGATCGATGCGCCGATGCTCCCGAGGCGCTCCTCGAGCCGCTCATACCCGCGATCGATGTGATAGACACGGTTGACGACCGTTGTGCCCTCGCCCGCCATCGCAGCGATGACCAGGCTCGCGCTGGCGCGCAGATCGCTCGCCATGACCGGTGCCCCGGTGAGCCGCCGCACACCGGAGATGACCGCCGTCGTCCCGTGGCGATGGATCTGTGCGCCCATGCGGGTCAGCTCCGCGACGTTCATGAACCGCTCCGGGGTGCCGCTGGCCAAACTGGCTCAGTTCTATCAAATCGAACCTCAAGATGTGCTGGTTGCTTATGATGAGCTGGATCTGGCGCTGGGTAAATTACGCACCAAACAAGGCGGTGGCTCGGGCGGACATAACGGCATCAAATCCATCGACGCCCATTACGGTAAAGATTATTGGCGCCTGCGACTGGGAATTGACCATCCAGGGATAAAGTCCATGGTCACTAGCCATGTGCTCTCCCCGTTTGATGAAGATGAGAAGCCTTTACTGGATGCGATGCTGGATGCCCTCGCCGACCATGCGGTGCTTTTGGCAGACGGTGATTTGGCTGGATTCCAGAATAAA
>CAXREY010000006.1:0-10237 GCA_964229845.1 Phycisphaerales bacterium UBA1924 | reverse complement strand
ACTCACGCGTATGGCATCACCGCAATCCACGGATTTCAACCCCCTCGCCGGGCTCGCGGCGTTGGTGTTCCCAGGGCTCGGGCACCTCGTGCTGGGACGCACCAAACGCGCCGTGCTCGTCTGCATCGGTGTCATGGGCCTCTTCCTCTTCGGGCTCCTCGCCGGCGGCATCGACGCAATCGATGAGCGCAACGACAAGATCTGGTTCTACGGGCAGGCGCTCGTCGGCGCACCAACGCTCGTCGTCAACTACATCCACCAGAACCATTTCAAGGCCGCCGACCCCAACAACCCGGGCATCATCCGCTCGGGCTACCCGGGCGAGCAGCGCACCGTCCAGAACGGCCAGGCCGTATGGCAGCCGCTCACCGAGGCCCAGATCGCATCGGGCATGGGCCCGCCAAACGTCCCCGGGCTCGGGCGGATCAACGAGATCGCCATGCTCTCGATCGTCCTCGCGGGCATGCTCAACCTCATCGTCTTCCTCGACGCGCTCATGCCCTCCCCGGAGAAGACTCCGAGACCGAGCAAGGCCGAAGGGGGCAACGCATGATCACCCTCGCCTACACCCCGTTCATCGATGCACTCCCCCTCCACGACGGCTGGTACCTGCTCATCGTCCCGATGACCATCTTCCTCGCCATCGGGTACAAGGGCGTCCGCTGCACCCACCTCCACCGGTACCCACGCGAGCTCGCCATCTTCATCGTGCAGATCCTCGGCGTCATCGCCCTGCTCGCCATCGCCTTCCTCATCCTCATCAACTACCTCGTCCCGCTGCTCGCCCCCATGCCCACCTGACCCCGCGCCGCATCACGTCGCGGGGATGTACCGCTCCTCCCTGCTCGTGTAGCCCATGTCCAGGTTCTGGATCAGGTAGCGCAGCGCGTCCACGCAGTGGTCGTGCCCGTCCTTCGCCGGCGTGTCCGTGAAGGGCTGGTCCTTGGGATAGTGGTACTTCCGCATCGAATCGATCAGCCGCGTGCAGGAGCGATGGATATACAGGCGCGGCCCACCGCTCGCCGGTCGCAGACGGGCCCGGATCAGCCTGAGCCCCTCGTGCAGCCCCAGCCTGCGGTCCTACCCCACCAGCCCCCCCCGGCGCATCGCCTGCACAGCGCTGATCCCCGTCTGCAGCCCGCGCTGCCGACCCGCCGGGTCCACCCCGATCCAGCCCGGCGACGGTTCGTTGCGCATGATCACGCGGACGTGCTCGTCGAGCGCCGTGTCGCTCTGCGCGTGCTCGCCGACGACCCACAGCACCCCGCCCGGATCGACATGCGCAAAGAGCACCACCGTCGGCGAGCGGATGCCGAAGTCCATCCCCGCGACGCACACCCCGCGCCGCGACGAATCGGGGATCGAGCCGACAACGTGCACCCGCTCATCGAACTCGGGCAGCACGCAATCGCTCCGCTGCGGGCGCAGGCACAGCATCTCCGCCCTCCACGCCTCATCGCCCACACGCCGCTTGAGACCGATCGCCTCGTCGATCCCGATGTGCCCCGCCACCTCGCCCGGGCCGCGCGGGCGACGACTGCGCCGCTTGGCCATCCCCGCGCACTCGGCCACCAGCGGGCACGCGCCCTCGTCCGAGACGCACGAATGACGGTCATCGCACGCGTCGAGCACGTCCACCACGCCCCACTTGAACACACGCCGGGGCGTGCCGCCGGTGCCGCTCTGGTCGATCAGCTCGTGCATCAGCCCGTACGGCACGTGCATCGTCGAGAAGCACTCGATGCTCCCGCGCACACGCCCCGCGCCGCCCCCCATCTCCCGCGTCGTCAGCTGGGCGGCCTCCCACACCTCCCGGTCGAACAGCTCCAGCTCATCGCACCGCAGCTTCTGGACACGCGTGCCCCGCACCGACGTCTGCGACTGCGCCAGCAGCTCCACCCCAGACCCGTTGGTCAGGCGGATGCGCCGCTCCGTGATCCGACCCTCCACAAGCTCGCTGAGCGGCTCAACCGAGAACAGCTGGCGCAGGTGCGTGTGCATCCGCTTGCTCTGCTCCAGCGACCCGCCCAGGATCCGGATCTCGATCCCGGGCTTGAACACCATGTCCAGCAGCGTCGCCACCGCCGCGTAGAACGTCTTCCCGCCGCCCCGGTTCGCCCACACCACGCAGTCACGCGGAGCCCGGTCCTCAAAGAACGCGTGGCACAGATACTCGAAGGGCGCGCTGTGCCCGTCCACGATCGCCTCACGCACCACCCGGATCGAGAGGTGCCGAAGGAGCCAGTCGTGCAGCTCGTCCGCGGTCTGCGGCTTCTCGCACCAGGGGGTCATCGCCTGCTCGCTCGTCACGGGCACACCCCCTCTCCCGCCTCGATCTCCGAGAGCGCGATCAGCAGCGCACGGGCCCGGTCATCGCTCAGCTGCCCGAGGATGCGCAGGATCCGTGCCCGCTGCGCACGCGTGACATAGAACGTTAACGCGCTCGCCAGGTGCCCGCTTCCCCGCTCACGCCGCGGCTGCGGCAACGCCTCATGTGTCGTGTTCCTCATCTACCCATTCGCCTTTCGTATACGCGTAAGCGCGGGGGCGCGAGCACAAACGACACGCGGCGGTGGGGGTGAGCCGCTGAACCTCATCAAGACTGTTGCAACCTGCGGGCAGCAGCTTCCGCCGCTTGCCCCACGTCGTGAGCTCCCGGGCGAGCAGCGACCCGGCCAGCAGGCGGGTCCCGGCGAGCTGCGCGGGCGCGATGCCCATGTGCCCGAGCGCATCGAGCAGGCGCGTATCGGTCAGATCGGGCGGCAGGTCGTAGCCCGCCATCCCCGCCCGCTCAAAGAACGGGCAGACGCAGCCCATCGCGGCCCGCGACTCCGTCCCACGCGTGATCGGGTCGCGCAGGTACGAACGAACCAGCGCCGTCGCCACGCCCATGCCCCGGCTCCTCGGGTCAACGATCACCCGCGAGATCGTCCGCAGGTGCGTGTTGAGGCGGCGCGCATCGCGGCGCTTGTCGCCCGTCGAGAAGAACCCCGCCCACGCCCGATCACGCCACGCCCCATTGAGCGTGGGCATCGACACGCACAGCACACCCGCGAGCAGTTCGCCCGCCGGGTCGATATGGAGGGGGACCTCACGCACGCCCCTGAGCACACGAACTACCGATGCCGGCGCACCGGTCCGGTAGTGCAGGTGCGCCAGACGCCTGTAGTCATCCATCGTGCCCTCCTCGACGCGCACACGCTGACCACGCGCTTCCCGCGCTGGCCGGCTCATGCCCGAGGCCGCCTCAACCACCGCGTCCGGCGCGAGATACGCCTCCAGATCCTCGTGCGCGCTCGCCGCGACAAACGCCACCCGTTCCCGACGCGCCCACCGCCGGACGGTCCGCGCGAGCGCATACGCCGTCACGCGATCGAGCGTCGACGCGAACTCGTCCGCGAGCACCACGCTCCCGGGCTCGGCCCGGGCCATCGCCATGGCCAGGCGCAGGCGGGCACCCTCGCCCTCCGACAACGCGCCCGACGCCCGCGCCCAGAGCGTGGGCTCCGCAAGCCCCGCGAGCGCGAGCACCCCGGTGCGCCGCCCCGGATCGCCACCCAGGCAGTCAAACACAGCCCGGCCGGATTCCGCCTCTGAGAACCGATCCGAAACACGCACGACCCGCCGCCCCGCCAGCGAGCACGCCAGCGCCCGCATGACCGTCGACTTGCCGGCGCCCGACGCGCCCGCGAGCAGCACCACCCGCCCCGGGCGGATCGCCCGTGTCAACGCCTCGGGCACCCGCGCAGGCGTCCGACCGCGCACCGCGGTCGGCAGCACCCCGAACCCGGCGCACGCGTGAACAAGCTCGTCCGAGACGCGGCGCGGCGCCCCGACACGCCGGATCGAAACACGCGAAACCCGATCCGAACGACTCACGCCCGCACCCCTTCCGCGTTCTGCCACGCCCGCGAGATGCGCGCGGTCTCCCGGTCCGCCTGCGTCATGATCTCGATCGCGTCACGGTACTTGCGCACCACATGCAGCGAGATCCCGAGCGTGTCGGACACCTCGCGCATCGAGTGCCCCTCGACAAACAACGCCTCGGCGACGGCCCGGCGCTGCGCCGACCAGGAGTTGCGATGCGAGATCACGTACGCGCAGCGCGGGTCCCGCAGACGCGAGACGATGTGCTTGATCCGCCGACGCACACAACGCGGGTCGATCCGCAGCATCGACCCGATCTCCGCCGCGTTCATCCCGCGATCGAAGTACGCCAACGCGATGTCCCGATCACGCGCCGCGAGCCAATGGGCCCGCCGAACAATCTTCTCGCACAGCTGCTGGTTCTGCTTGCGACGCAGGTCCAGCGACTCATCCACGTTCTCTATGTGCCTTCTTCGGACCATGATCCGCTCCGCCTCGTTCACTTTTTGGTTGATTTTCGGGAGTATACACCATGTGGTGCATATTTGTTAGGGTATAGTCTGGTATGTCACCAAAACAGCGCACAGATCGTGAGATAGCAGCGGGTTCATCCCCGCCCGCCCCGGTTTTCGCCGATCAGCTCCGCGAGCTTCGCCGGAGGAGCGGGCTCTCGCTCGCCGAGCTCGCCTCGCGGGTC
The DNA here is from genome assembly GCA_964229845.1 of Phycisphaerales bacterium UBA1924. Taxonomy (GTDB): domain Bacteria; phylum Planctomycetota; class Phycisphaerae; order Phycisphaerales; family UBA1924; genus UBA1924. The sequence goes on along the minus strand of CAXREY010000006.1, from coordinate 5,673 downwards.
GGGTGCACCTCCTCGTACCTCTCCGCGATCGAGTGCGCCAAGAAGCGCCACCCCGCCGACGAGCTCATCCGCCGAATCGAGACCACCTTGGGCTGCCCCGCCGGCGACCTGCTCACGCTCGCGCACTGGGAGCAGACCCCCGGCCCGATCCGCGCCGACTACCAGGTCATGCACGACCAGGACCAGAACGCCAAGCAGCTCGCCCGCCTGCTCAGCCGCAGCGCCCAGCAGGGGCGCTCGCTCGATGACCTCTACGCCAGCGGCGAGCTGCGGCGCGCCATCGACCGGGTCGACCCGCCATCGCAGCCCGACCCGCGCGAGCCGGGCGACGCGCGCAGCGTGCGCCTGGCCAATCAGGTCCCGCTCATCAACAAGGTCACCGCCGGGTACCCCGCCGGCTTCACCGACCTCGACTACCCCGCCCGCGTCGCCGACGAGTACATCCGCACGCCCGACCTCAACGATCCCGACGCCTTCGCCGCGCGGGTCGTGGGCGACTCCATGCAGCCCAACTATCGCGAGGGCGACATCGTGGTCTTCTCACCCGCCAAGGCGATCGAATCCGGCGCAGACTGCTTCGTCCGCTTCGAGCGCGACGCGGAGAGCACCTTCAAACGCGTGTACTTCGAGACCGGCGAGGCAGGCAACGAGCTGATCCGCATCCAGCCGATCAACAACGCCTACGCGCCCCAGACCGTGCCCCGCGAAGAGATCGCCGGGCTCTACGCCGGCGTGTCCGTCATCCGCGCGATCGGCTAGTCCGGGTGCCACGGCTTGCTCCGCCAAGGGCGGACAAGCCGTGCGTTGGATACGTCTGAAATCACTCGTCTATCCGCCCGGGTGTCATGCCTACGACGCGACACCGTCGCGGCTCACGCATGAACGCGCCCCGCCCCCGAGCCCGACGCGATCACCAGCACGCCCACCAGCACGATCACGACCCCGACCACCTTGCGCACCGTCAGCGCCTCGCCCAGGAACACCGCCCCGAGCACCACCGCCGCCGCCGGCGCGATCGTGAACGCGACCGGCTTCATCTTCGAGACCTCGCCCAGCGAGATCGAGATATAAAAAGCAATCATCGCCAGCGCGCCCGCCATCATGCCCGAGCCGCCCAGCAGCAGCAGCCACTGCTTGAGCGTCAGCGCGTCCTCGCCCCGCAGCGAGAGCCCCTTGCCCGCGCCCTCGGGCGCCATCCGGCGCGCGACCAGGTACGCAGCCCAGATGATCGGCAGCGCCAGCGTGGAACGCAGCGCCACCGCAAAGAACGGCCCGACCTTGTGCGTGTGCAGGACCGCCTTGGCGCAGACCTCCCCGATCCCCCAGCACAACCCCGCGACGACAGCGAATATCAGCGCTTGCATGGGGGGATCCTACGCTTGCTATCATTCAACCATGAGCACGACGTCACAGGACGCACACACCATCCAGGGCGAGCTGAGCACCTACGCCACGCTCGCGCAGGCGTTTGCGTCCGAACCCGCCAACGCCCAGAAGATCGCCTCGCTCGCACAGACCTGCGCCGATTCCGTCCGAGCCAGCGGCAAGCTGCTCGCGATCGGCAACGGCGGCTCGTGCGCCGACGCCGTCCACTTCTGCGAAGAACTCACCGGGCGCTACCGCGACGACCGACCGCCGATCCCCGCGATCGCGTGCAGCGACGCGGGGCACATCACCTGCGTGGGCAACGACTACGGCTTCGACCACGTCTTCTCACGCTGGGTCCAGGGGCTGGGCAACAGGGGGGACGTGCTGATCGCGCTCTCGACAAGCGGCAATAGCGCCAACATCCGCAACGCCGTCGACGCCGCCTCACAAAATGGCATGCACGTCGCGACGCTCCTGGGCAAGGGCGGCGGCCCGCTCGCGGGCAAGGGCGACACCGAGTGGGTCGTCCCCGGCGAGACCAGCGACCGGATCCAGGAGCTCCACATGCTGATCCTCCACGCGCTCGTGGGAGCGATCGAGCGGGCACTGAGGGACTGATGACGCCGAGCAACGACAACCAGGGCGAGCCGATCGTCATCGGCTGGCGAGAAAAGATCGACCTCCCGGAGTGGGGGCTCAAACGCGTCCGCGCCAAGACCGACACCGGCGCACGCACCAGCGCCATCGACGTCGCGGACATCGAGGAACTCGACGACGACGAGATCCGCTTCCGCGTCGTCTACCACCACGCGCCCGAGCGCGTCACACGCTGGATCTACGCCAAGGCCATCCGCAAGAGCACTGTCAAGCCCAGCCACGGCGAGCCCCAGCAGCGCTACGTCTGCGAGACGCTCATCCATATCGGCAAGGTCGAGCGACGCATCGAGATCTCGCTTGTCAGCCGCAAGGGCATGCTCTGCCGCATGCTCCTCGGACGCACCGCCCTCGACGGGCTGCTGGTGGACGCGGCAAGCAAGTACGTCCTCACGGACGCGAAACGCAAAGCCCGGATGATCGATCCGGTGCTCGAGCAGCCCAGGGAAGGCACGGACCAATGAAAATCGGGATCCTCTCGACATCACCCCGCAACTACTCGACCAGCCGCCTCCGCGAGGCGGCCCTCGACCAGGGGCACAAGGTCAAGGTGCTCAACACCCTGCGCTTCTCCATCGAGCTCCAGGAGGGCGAGCCCGACCTGCACTTCCGCTCCAAGCAGCTCAGCGAGTACGACGCCGTCCTCCCCCGCATCGGCGCCTCCATCACCTACTTCGGCACCGCCGTCGTCCGCCAGTTCGAGCAGATGGACGTCTACACACCCAACACCGCCGCCGGCATCAGCAACTCGCGCGACAAGCTCCGCTCGCTCCAGATTCTCTCCCGCCACGACATCGGCATCCCCCACACCACCTTCGTGCGCGACCGAGCGGACGTGCTCCCCGCCATCGAGCGGATCGGCGGCGCGCCGGTCATCATCAAGATCCTCGAGGGCACCCAGGGCGTGGGCGTCATCCTCGCCGACTCCACCAAGGTCGCCGAGGCCATCATCGAGACGCTCCAGACCGCCAAGCAGAACGTGCTGATCCAGCAGTTCATCAGGGAAAGCAAGGGCACCGACCTCCGCGCCTTCGTCGTGGGCGACCACGTCGTCGCCGCGATGCGACGCAAGGCCACCGGCGACGAGTTCCGCTCAAACGTCCACCGCGGCGGCACCACCGAGGCCATCACCCTCGACGAAGAGACCGCCCAGATCGCCGTCCGGGCCGCACAGATCATGGGCCTGCGGGTCGCGGGCGTGGACATCCTCGAGTCCGACAACGGGCCGCTGATCATGGAGGTCAACTCCTCGCCCGGGCTCGAGGGCATCGAGACCGCCACCGGGCTCGACATCGCCGGCTCGATCGTCCACTACATCGCCGATCAGGTCAACTTCCCCGAGATCGACCTGCGACAACGCCTCACCGTCTCCAAGGGCTTCGGCGTCGCAGACATCGTCATCCCCGAGGGCTCCGAGCTCGTCGGCAAGCCCATCAACGAGTCCCTCTGGAACCGCGACCTCACCGTCCTCAACCTCCACCGGGGCACCAGCATCATCTCCAACCCCAAGAGCTCCCGCGTGCTCGAGGCGGGCGACAAGGTCCTCTGCTACGGACGCCTCGAGAACATGCGCGACCTCGCGGAGAAGACGCCAAAGCGGAAACGCCGATACAAGCCCAAGAAACTCACGACCAAGGTCCAGTCCGATCAGGGCTGAACCATGATCCGATCCCCCGAAGCCAGCATGAGCCAGAACACCACGACACACACCAGCGCCGAGCCGGACGCACCCCTGCCCTGGTTCGCCGATCAGACGCCGCCCGGGCACAAGCAGTGGCACGAGCTCGTCATCTCCGAGAGCGTCGCCGGGCGTGATGTCACCATCCCCGTCTACGTCTGGCGCGCCATGGAGCCCGGGCCGATCGTCAGTGTCACCGCAGCCGTGCACGGCGACGAGATCAACGGCACCGGCACCATCCGCTCCATGATCGTCGACCCGCCCTTCGAGCTCCTCCGCGGCATGCTCGTCATGGTCCCCGTCGTCAACCTGCTGGGCTTCGAGCGCCACTCGCGCTACCTGCCCGACCGGCGCGACCTCAACCGCTCATTCCCCGGCTCGCCCACGGGCTCGCTCGCCAGCCGCCTCGCCCACGCCTACTTCCACCAGCTCGCCAAGCACTGCGACTTCAGCATCGACCTGCACACCGCCGCCGTCCGGCGCACCAACTTCCCCAACGTCCGCGCCGACCTGAGCAAGCCCGAGCTCCGCGCCTTCGCCCGGGCCTTCGGCACCGAGCTGATCATCGACGGCGCGGGCCCCAAGGGTTCCCTCCGACGCGCCGCAACCAAGGCCGGCTGCCTCACCATGATCCTCGAGGCCGGCGAGGTCTGGAAGGTCGAGCCCTCTGTCGTCAGCTACGCCACACGCGGCATCGCCAACTGCCTCCGCCACCTCAAGATGGTCGAGGGCAAGCCGACACGACCCGCCTACCGCCTCGAGACCGACTCCTCCAAGTGGGTCCGCGCCACCGCCGGCGGCTTCCTCGAGTTCCACGTCGCACCTGGCGAGATCCTCCACGAGGGCGAGGCCATCGCCACCAGCTGGGACCTGGGCGGCGCCGAGGTCGAGACCATCCGCGCACCGCGCGAGGGCATCGTCCTGGGCATGACCACCATCCCCTCCGTCGCCCCGGGCGACCCCGTCGTCCACATCACCTACCCCAAGCGCGGCTCGCTCAAAAAGATCGAGCAGGCCATCGAGAACCTCGCCGACGACTCCCTCCACGAGCGCACCAAGGAAGACCTCTCCCGCAACTTCGTTGTCACCGAGTACGACGACGAGGAGTGATCCCCCACACCCCCGCGCATGAAAAAACCCGCGATCAACGCGGGCCTTTTCGTAGTCTTTATTCGTTGTCTTGGGCGGCTGGAATCAGCCCTCGCCCTCGTCCACGTACTCCCACACGGTCACCGGCAGCTGGCGGATGCCCCACTGCAGGGCCATCTCGTGCGTCGGGTAGAGCAGGTCCAGGCGGTTGCCCTTGATCGCGCCGCCGCAGTCCATGATCGGGACGATCTCGCTGCCGGCATAGCCCGGAACAGAGATCAGCGAGCGGTAGGGGAGGACCCGCGGGTCCGCCGCCACCAGGTTCATGCCGTTGGTCCACACCGAGTACATGATCGCGGTCTTGTTGTCCGCGTACTTGCCGCACGAGCGGGCGTCGGGCGAGTAGCCGGTCACCGTCATATAGATGGTCCGGACCGGGCGGACCTTGCGCCCGTCGAACCAGCGGACAGACAGGTCGGTGGGCTCGATCTCCGCGGGCTCCGCCGTCAGCTCGATCGCGCGGGCGATCGCTTCCTCATCGATCGGGTTGCTCGGCAGCACGGGCGTCGCCTCGACCGCCCGGGCCGCGGGCGTGATCGTCGCCGGCGTCGCGGAGTTGTACTGCGCCAGCGCCGGCAGCGAGCCCTGCTCCTTGGCAAAGATCGCGCTGGTCACCACGACCGTCAGCGCACACATCCACAGCATCATCTCGCCTGCAACGACGCGACCCGACCGGCTGAGTGTTCTGTTCTTTGATTGAGTCTTCACGGATCGAGCCCTTGTTCGTGTCTTCGTTGTGGTTCGGATGATCGATGCCCGTCTTTCGATGGGTGATGATCAACGGCTCCGTCCGAAGCGCACCAACCGGGGACAGTCCCGCCTGG
>CAXREY010000005.1:0-40751 GCA_964229845.1 Phycisphaerales bacterium UBA1924 | reverse complement strand
CGAGCGTGCGCCCGCGTGCGATGCGATGGGTGATCTTCATGATCTGCTCCTGGTCAGTACATTGAGCGACGCAGCGACACGAACCCCGCGCGATGCGAACGCGACTCCAACATGGTATGAGACCCGAATGCCGCGTGCAGCAGTGATCGCCCAGAATCCCACTTCCCGCAGCTTCCACTCAATCGGCACATATCATCAGGAGGCATGAATCCAGCCCCACGCGACGAACACGCCCCGTACGACTCGGATGCGCTCCTGCGCGGCATGCTGTCACAATCTGCACAGAACAACCTGCCGCAGCAGATCGTCCGCATCGATGCACGCGCCATCGCGGATCCGGTTCTCGGTATCATCGAGCACGCGACGCTTGTCCTGGAGCGGACGGGCGGGCCGGTTCGGGTGCGTTTCGCCGGCGAGACGGCTTCCGTGCCGCATGAACTCACTGACCGCAACATCCCCCAGCTGACGCTGCACGACCAGCTGCTGATGCCGGCCCTCTGCAACGCCCATACGCATCTGGATCTGACCCACATCGGGCCGCAACCGCACGTCCCCGGCGACGGCTTTGTCCGCTGGGTCGACATGATCCGCACGAACAGAGCCGTTGAGGACGATCAGATCGGGGATTGCGTCCGCCTGGGGATCGAACGGTCTCTGGCCGGAGGGGTCATCGCGGTTGGCGATATTGCCGGGGCACCCGCCGGACGGCTCACCGAAACACCAATCCGCACCCTCGCCCGCTCCCCCCTGATGGGGGTGTCCTACCTCGAGTTTTTCGGGATCGGCACCTCCGCCGCAGGCGCCATCAGGCGCGTCGATGCGTTCCTCCGTGACCAGTACCCTGGCTTGAAGACCACACTGCAAGACGCCGGGGTCCGGCTCGGGCTCCAGCCTCACGCGACCAACACCATCGATCTCAGCGTCTACACATGGGTCGCAATGACGGCGTCTCAGCTTGGCCTGCCCCTGAGCACACACCTCGCCGAGACACCAGAAGAACGACAGTTCGTCGAAGATGGGACAGGGCCTCAGCGCGAGATGCTCGAACGCTTCGGAATCTGGGAAGAATCCATCCTTGACATGCTCGGCAAGGGCAAGCACCCGATCGAGCATCTCCAACCGGCGCTGCAGATCTCGCCTATGCTGGTCGCGCATGTGAACGACGCGACCGACGAGGGCATCGAAATCCTTGCTCAAACGCAGACGAGCGTGGCGTACTGCCCCCGGGCATCGCGGTATTTCCAGGCCGCGGCGCACTTTGGACCACACCGATATCAGGACATGCTGGACGCCGGCGTGAATGTCTGCCTCGGCACAGATTCCATCGTGAACCTGGACACCCCGCATCGGATGAGCACGCTGGACGAAATGCGATTGCTGTGGCACGAGAGCAGACCGGATCCGAAGCAACTCCTCTCGATGGGCACGATCAACGGGGCCAGAGCAATCGGACTCGACGCCAATCGCTTCAGGCTGAACGCGGGAGCGGCCCCGGCCGGTGTCATTGCTGTTGAGATCACAAACGGTTGTCCTCACGGGCGCGTGTGGGGAGATGTGATGGGGTCGAAATCTGCCCCATCTTGGGTCTATCGGGACGCGTAACTTAGAATAATTCCGATGAGATGCGTACTATTCCTGTCAAATAGAAACCGATGGCGGGCACACATCTATGAGTAAAAAGTGGCAGCGCAATAAGGCATGGGAAGACGCGAACCTGACCGGGGCTTGGACACCGCTGCGTTTGTTGCTCCGGGCATTCAGCTCGATCCCGCTCGCGGTGGTCCTGCTCCTCTTCGTGTCGCTCTATGCCACGCTCGCGTCGGTCCCCATCGGGATGATCGCACGCATCCCCACCCTGCTCATCGTGTGCGCCATTTACCTGCTGATGATCGGGCTGCCGATCGTTCTGGCGATTTGGTTTATACGCGCTTCGATGCGCGACCGGTCCGCACCGCTGCGATTCATCACCATGTTCTTTGTGGTCCTGATCCTCGGTGTCGGCATCACCCTCATCTGGAGCGCGGGCGTCTGGCCGCACCTGAAGTACCACACGAGTGACGGATCGGGCTTCATGCTCTTCAGCGACTTTGTGGAGACATACAAGTCGACGACCGTGCGGCGTCTGCCGATGCTTGAGATGACCGAGCTGGAGTTCTACGCGTGGTGGCCGATGCGTCTCGCGCTGATCCTCTTTGTCATCAACATGATCGTCGCGACGATCCGGCGGATCGAGTTCAACTTCCGGAATCTCGGCGTGCTCAGTGTCCACACGGGCATCGTGATCATCGCGCTCGGCTCGATCTTTTATCAGCGATTCAAGCTCGAGGGCGACACGCTGCTCCCGGCGGCCACGAATCAGCAGGGCATTGCGCTTCCGGGGCTCCCCGGGCCGGCGCAGAGGGCCTTCTACGACCGGGAGGACGTCGCGTTGTACGTGGCACAGGCCCGCACGCCGAACGCCCAGCCGCAGTTCGAGCAGCGACCGCTGAACGACCTGCCGCTGTATAACGCGTACGCGGTCGAGGCCGGGATGCCCGAAGGGGCGGAAACGCTCTCGGACATCCTCGGGCGTGAGATCCTCGATCCGGACAACGGGCGCACGCTCGACCAGGATGTTCCTTCTGGTCCCGGCTCGCGCGTCGATCAGGACATCAAGTTCCGTATCGTCGGCTTCGCGCCGTACGCGGAGCTGGACGACGAGTGGTACCGAGCCGACCCGCCACCGAACACAGAGCCGAGCCCGTACCGCCGTGTCGACCTGTACTACAGCGAGGCGGATGACCCCGATCAGCCGATCTTCAACTTCAACTTCTTCCTCGGCGATCCCGCGAACCGGATCCGCTCGAACGAGCTGATGGCGATCGAGTACACCCGCTCGATGAGCGAACAGCGGTGGAACGATCTGCGCCAGGACTTCCGAACCGAGTTTCAGCACGGGCTGATCATCGAGGTGCCGGGCAGCAACAGGCGCGTGGCGGTGCCCGTGGGAGAGGGGACGCGGATCCCGCTGGTGAACACCGGGTGGACCGTCGTGGTCGATCAGCTTGCGCCGGAGCCGCCCTTCCCGATCATCACCCCCGGGTACGAGAACGCGACGAGTTCCGTCGCGATCCTCACGCTGATCAAGGACGCGAGCGGCGACGAGGCGGAGAAGCGGTTCACACGCTGGGTCTTCCACCGCTTCCCGGAGCTGAACCAGGACCTGACGCCCAACCCCGGCAGGCGTCCCGTTCGCTCGGACCCGGACCCGAGCATCCGCGTGTCGTACATCGACGCGTCCAAGCTGCAGATCTACCTCGACGAGCAGGGCGACAATCAGATCCGCGCGATCGTCCGCCAGCCCACCGGCGCCCTCCGCACGGCGAACACGCTGCAGGAGAACCGGCTCCTCGATCTCATCCCGAACCCCCAGAACGACCGCCTCGATCTGCACATGAGCGCAAGCTGGGAGCACGCGGAGAAGTTCCAGCGGGCGATCCCGACGCCGTTCAAAGACCGCGACAAGTCCATCGCGGGCTCGTACACCAAGTCACTCGTCGCGGTTGAAGTCTCGCTGGAGGCCGCCGGCACGAGAGAGGCGTGGTCCAAGGTCGTGTGGATCCCGTTCGCGCAGTACGCGGCCATCCAGGAGGAGCAGCGGACCAAGGTCACCCTCCCGGACGGGCGGAACATCATGCTCGTGTTCGGGCGCTACCAGCGTCCGCTCCCCGGGTTCGAGCTCGCGCTCGTTGATTTCGAGATGATCGCCTATGACCATCGCGGGTCACCGAGGGATTACCAATCCATCGTCCGCGTGATGCCCAACCCGTTCTACCCCGGCCCGAAACCGGAGTTCGAGACGTTCGACCATGTGGTCAAGCTGAACAACCCGCTGCGGGCACCGTACCACTGGGATCCGGACCGGTCCTGGCTGATCAACACGCTCACCCGCCTGCGTGCCGGCATGGACCCGAACCAGTTCAAGCTGTCCCAGTCCGGCTGGGACCGCACCGGGTGGGAGCAGACCCAGCAGATGGTGGATCAGGGCATGCTCGACGAGCCGCGTGCGAGCTTCACGATCCTCGGCGTGGGCAACAACCCGGGGATTCATATCATCGCGTTCGGGTCCGTGCTGATGTCCCTCGGCATCCCGTGGGCGTTCTATCTCAAGCCCTACCTCGTCCGGCGTGAGAAACGCCGCCTCGCGGAGTTTCACAAGAAGCCCAAGCTCAAGGAGGCCGAAGCATGAACCGTTTCGCCATCGCTTGCCTGAGTCTGATCTCCATCATCATCACCTCGAGCCACTCGCTTGCACAGCAGGGGCCGGACGGGAATGCGCACCCTGAGTCCCAGGTGATCTCGCGCACCGCGGACGAGATCGTCAAGCCATTCGGCGATCCGGTTGTCACCGGGATGACCACGCAGGAGAAAGCCGCCTTCGCCGACGCGGTGGATCTCTCGCCGCTCGAAACAACCACGGTGTTCCACAACGGGCGCGTGAAAATCATTTCCACGCTCGCGGAGGAAACGATCAGCCAGCTCACGGGCAAGAGCAGGCACTTCGACCTGATCGTGGAGGAGAACCCCGACGGGTCGACCAAGTCCGTGGAGAAGATCAAGTACGATCCGATGTTCACGTTCTTCGACATCATGATCGATCCGATCTACTACCTCGACCGGCCGCTGCTCGGCGTCAACTACCTCCCGCTCCGCCGCGCGATCCTCTATGAGTTCCAGCAGGACCCGCGCAACGCCAGCGTCGCGTTCAACCTCGAGGGCTGGCTCAAGACGGGCATGGTCTCGCCTCGCATGGCGGATATGTATGCCACGCCCGCGTTCAACAAGTATTCCGACTCCGAACCGTTCCGCACGGCGGTCGGACGCCTCGACCGCTCGCGCCGTCTGTTCCTGAACTCGATCGGCAACCTCAACACGGTGGCGCCCGAGAGCACCGAACAGCCCTGGGGCTACCTCGGCTCACTGCCCGCGGATTCCCCCGCCCGGGTTGCTGCATTCGATATGGCCGAGGCATGGCGGTCTGCGGACGCGCCCGGAGTCAACGCTGCGGCTCAGGCCCTCGCGGACGCGCTCGCCCAGATCAACCCAGAGACGCAGCAGGCCGCGAGCCCGAGCCTGGAAGCCCTGTACAACAAAGCAAACGCGTTCGAGTGGGGGCTCTGGGTCTATCTGTGCTCGCTCGTTGCGCTGATACTCGCGTTCGGCACCGGGCGTCGATGGCTCGCGATGACCGGCGTGGTCCTCCTGTTCATCGCCATCGGTTTCCACGGGTTCGGTTTCACGCTCCGATCGCTTATCGCGGAACGATTCGCCATCCAGAACCAGTTCGAATCGATGACCGGCATCTCCTTCTTCGCCGCCCTCGTCGGCGCGGGGCTGATGCTCTGGAAGAAGCAGTGGCTCTTCGGCGCTGCAGCTGCGGGGACGGGGTTCCTGATCCTCATAACCGCGACCACGACAGGGATACCCGGCGAGACCATCCAACGCGAAGCCGCAATCCTTAACACGTCGGTCCTCCTCAAGTACCACGTGACCACGGTGCTGACGAGTTATGGCCTGATCACGCTCGGGTTCATCGTGAGCCTGTTCTACCTCGGCACGTACTACAGCGCCAAGTTCGTCAAGGGAGAAGCCCCTGCGCTCGCGACGGGTGCCCTGGGCACCATCGACTACACTCCGGGCGAGAAGCCAGCGGGCGTGCAGCGCACGCTCAAGGACCTCGACACCGCGACGATGACCGTCCTCCAGCTCGCGTTCTGGACGCTCGGCGTCGGCACCCTCCTCGGCGCGTGGTGGGCGGACCACTCCTGGGGCCGCTGGTGGGCGTTCGACCCAAAGGAAACTTGGGCGCTGGTCACCTGGATCGTCTACCTGATCGTCATCCACGTGCGGTTCATGAACCTCAAGGACCGCGGCCTCACCACGGCGTGGCTGAGCGTCGCGGGCTTCATCGTGATGCTGTGGACCTACTTTGGAGTGAACCTGCTGCTTCCGGGGTTGCACGCGTATGCGTGAGTCCGTTTCGAATCCATGAGCAAAAGGGCGATCGTGCGATCGCCCTTTTTCATTGATACGGTGATGTGTCAGGCATTTGCGGCTTGCGGCTGATAGTCGCCCGCATGCGCTCGGCTCGCAACCGCGAACCGGTTCCACGCGTTGATGGCCACGATCACGCCGGTGAGATCGCTCAGTTCCTTCTCAGTGAAATGTGGCGAGACCTCGTTGTAGACCTCGTCGGACACGCCGCCGTCATGAAGATGTGTGACGGCTTCGGTCCACCTGAGCGCAGCACGCTCACGGTCGGAGTAGTACGGGCTCTCTTCCCACGCGCTCAGCCCGTACAGGCGCTGCTCGGTCTCGCCCCCGGCCCGGGCGTCCTTCCAATGCATATCGATGCAGAACGCGCACTTGTTCATCTGCGAAGCCCGGAGCTTGACCAGCTCACGCAGCGGCAGCTCGATCGAGCAATCCGCGAACGACAACTCGAAGTTGTACAGCGCGCGGTAAGACTCGGTGGATTCTTTTTCGGGGTGGAAACGTGGGGTCATGTTCCTGCTCTCCTGACAATCCGTTCCTCAACGGTTATGCTAGGCCAGCTCACGTAATTCTGTCTCAGTTGGAGCTGAGGGTGCCGAGTTTCGCAGGTGTGAAATCGCCCTCGACCACCTTGACAACCTCTCCCTCGGCATCCAGCAGCACCGCGTAAATCGTGTCGGTCGAGTCGATCATCAGCGCCTGATTGAACAGACTCACGTCCGTATACAGCGTGATCGTGCGGGCCCGGGCCTCGGTGCTCGGGATGCCCGAACGCATGCCGCCGTCGATGAAGCCAGCCATCCAGCCCCATCTGCCGCTGGAGATGGTGGGGGTCTCGATGATCTGCACGCCGGGGATCGCGGATTCGATCTCGTCCATCCGATCGAGCCAGGTGTTGACGTTGGTCTGCTGCTTCTGCTTGTAAGCGACGAGGACCAGCGCCGGGCTGCCCGCGAGGTCATCCGGGAGGGTGACCTGCTCGCGGTTGAGGTTCTCCGCGGTGATCCGCGGGAAGTAGGGGGTGCGGATCCGCTCGACGTCCGATCGGAGCCCGAGCGACTGGTGACGGCATGATGCGATCATCAACGATCCCGTTGCCAGAACACATATCCCTGTAAACGCGGCGGTGCGTTTCAGCAGCCCAGATTTCATGTGGTGCTCCTTGTGCGTGCGTTGTTGCCCCCGCGGTTTCGCCCGCGTTCAATCCCTCGATGCACAGGCAGCGGGACCATCTCGATCAGGCGTTCTATGAGCGGCCGGCCGCGGATGTTGCGAAGGATCTGATCGGCTGTGTTCTTGAAAGAACGCTCGATGATGGGACCCGCCTCGCCGGGTACATCTCCGAGACCGAGGCCTACGTCGGACCAGAGGACCGCGCCTCGCACGCCTTCGGCGGGCGGAGAACCCCGCGCAACGCGTCGATGTGGGCCCCCCCGGGCACGGCGTACGTGTATTTCACCTACGGCATGCATCACTGCCTGAACGTGTCGTGCCTCCGACAGGACCACCCGGCGGCCGTGCTGATCCGGGCGGTATTCCCTATTTTGGGACTCGACGCGCTGCGTTCGCTCAGGACGAAACGCCCCCGGAAGCACCCATTAAAAGATCGTCATCTTTGCGATGGCCCGGGAAAGCTGTGCCAGGCGTTCGCGATCGACCTGTCGATCGACGGTGTCAACCTTCTCCATTCCTCCCAGATTGCCATCCGACAAGGGGTTGCGATCGATGAAGGGGACATCCAGTGCACCCCCCGGATTGGGATCGGCAGCGCCGGAGACTGGGTCGGTAAACCGCTCAGATGGGTTACTCGCGTGGATCCGCGCTGATCACCGGTGCGAAAAGATGCAATGAGATGCGCCGGTTTCCCGATAAAGGGTTAGACGCATAGAATCCTGTGTAGCACGATGTGTGCCGAGAAGGTGTGCGATGAGCAGTCACGAAATACAGATCGACCTCAAAGAAATCATGGATCAGGCCGGCGGGTTCTCACCCATGTGTTTCCCGTTCATCCGCGATGGGCTCGCCCACACGGTCGAGATGGTGCACGGCAACCGAGAAGATGAGACCATGCTCGAGCTCGGGCTCAGCGACGAGTCGCGCCACGTCTCCGGCCATGAGCTGTGCGTCGGGCTCAAGGAGTACGCCATCGATCGCTACGGCATGATGGCCAAATCCGTGCTCAACAAGTGGGGCATCCACCACACCCTCGACTTCGGGAAGATCATCTTCGCGATGGTCGACGCCGGTCTGATGCGCACGACCGAGGAAGATCAGCTCGATGACTTCGACGGCGTCTACGAGTTCGACGACGTCTTCCCCGACCCGTCCCGCGGCAACCGCACGGTGAGCGTCAAGTCCTGATTATCCACCGGAGCGCGAAATCACATTTTGGGCTATGCTATCGCTATGCCCGAAGCGTCGAAGAACAACATCGGTAAGAACGACAGCGAAGCGCCCAACTGGTCGCGCATGCACCTCTGGCAGATGCAGCCCATCCGCGATGTCCTGCTCGGGCTCGGTATCTTCGCGCTGATCATCATCGGGCAGAAGACATCCGTCGTGACCGTGCCGCTGCTGCTGGCGATCCTGCTGGCCTACCTCTTCGAGCCGGTCATCGTCTGGCTGATGAAGAAGTTCGGGGCCTCGCGTCGCGTCTCCGTGATCGCCATCATGGTTGCGGTGATCACCTGCGTCGTGTTCCCAATCATGGCCGGCGGCGCCTACGCCGCGGGGCAGCTTTTTACGTTCACGACAGACACGATCGCCAACGTCGACCGCGTGAATGAAGCGCTCCAGCAACCCGACGAATCCGCGGCTCGGGCCCGCCTCGCGGGTAAGGGCGATGCCGAGCCGGTGCCGGGCGCGTTCATCTGGGTGTACGACGAGATCAGGCAATCAGAAACGAATAACGATTCTTCGATGGGGCGAGCGCTCGATGCGGCGATCGACTGGATCGCGACAAATCAGGAGCAGATCGCCAAGACGACCGCCAGCGTGAGCGTGGATCTGGTCAACAGGGTCCTCGGGATCCTCGGGGCGGCGTTCGGGATCGCCTTTATGGTCTTCGTCACCGCGTTCTTTTTCTTCTTCACCGCCACGGAATGGGTCCAACTCAAGCAGTTCGGCACCAAGCTCCTCCCGGACAAGAACCGCAGCCGCATCATCGACCTGCTGGTGAAGTTCGACGCCGTCATCTCCGGCTTCATCCGCGGGCGTATCACCATCGCGTTCATCCAGGGGATCATTTTCTCGATCGGCTACTTCCTGATCGGCGTCCCGGGCGCGTTCATCCTCGGCCCGGTCGTCGCGATCCTCTCCATCGTCCCCTACCTCGCCCTGATTGGGCTCCCCATCTCTGTCTCGCTGCTCGCCCTGCAGGGCCACGACGGCTTCCGGGGCGAGTGGTGGTGGATCGTCGGCGCACCCACCGGCATCTACTTCCTCGGCCAGGCGCTCGACGATTACGTCTGGACACCCATCATCCAGGGCAAGAGCACCGGCATGGACACCCCGACGATCCTCTTCGCATCACTCGCTGGCGGGGCCCTCTTCGGCGTATTCGGATTGCTGATCGCCATCCCCATCGCCGCGTGCGTGAAGATCCTGATCCAGGAGATCTTCTGGCCTCGCTTCAAGGAATGGGCGGAAGGGCGTGCGGATGATCCGCTGCCAATTGAGTAATCACCTACCCAGTATCTGATCCAGGTGATACCGCAGGTGAGCGAAATAATCCTCGATCAGGTACCCAAGCGTTGATGGCTGATCCGCGGGCAGCTCGCGGAACGCGGTCTTCGCGTAGGAGTGCTCGCTGTGTGGCTTGTCGAGCACATCATTCTGGATCTTTTCGACGATCGTGCAGATATGCATATTGAGCGCGCACCACAGCGTCACCAGCTCCTCCCATTCCTGCTCCTGATAGCCTTGCAACTCAACCCACTCTTGGTGCGCGTACCCATCGAACACGATCGAGTTACTGATCTGCGCCTCAATGATCCGCTGATGGTTCACGCTCGCGCTGTCGATCAGGTGCCCAAGGATCTGCTTGCGCGACCACGCCCCCTCCTTGCGCGCCTTCGCAACGAACGACTCCTGCATCTCGAACAGATCCTCGGCGATCTCCGCAACCCGATCCGCATCAAACTCCAAGGTTGACACCGCCATACCGGCCTCCTCTTCCCATTGCCTACTGCCTATTGCCCATTGCCTCTCTTCACTTCCGCTTCTTGCGGCTCTTCGCGCCACGCTTGCTGCTCTTGGTGGACTTCTTCATCGAGAACCCCGGCACGCCCATGCCGCCCATGCCCGGCATCCCGCCGCCGCCACCGAGGGCACCGCTCATCGCCTTCGCCGCGGCCATCTTCCCGCCGGTACCCATCGAGCCCATCTGCTTCATCACCTTGCTCATCATGGTGAACTGCTTGGACAGCTGACCGACCTGGTTCGGGTCCGAGCCCGAGCCATTCGCGATGCGCACCTTGCGTGAGTGCTTGATGATGTCCGGCCGCTTTCGCTCGTTGGGGGTCATCGAGAGGATCATCGCCTCGGTCCGGTCGAGCTGCTTCTCGTCGATGTCCATCCCCTTGATCGCGGACCCGACGCCCGGGAGCATGCCGAGGAGCGATTTCATCGACCCCATCCGGCGCATCATCTTCATCTGCTTGAGGAAGTCCTCCATGTCCAGCTCGCCCTTGGCCATCTTCTCCTCGAGCGCCTTGGCCTCTTCCTCGGAGACTTCTTCCTGCGCCTTCTCAACGAGCGACACAACATCGCCCATGCCCAGGATCCGCCCCGCCATGCGCTCGGGGTGGAACGGCTCGATCGCGTCGAGCTTCTCGCCAACGCCGATGTAGCGGATCGGGGCGCCGGTGACCTGCTTGACCGACAGCGCCGCGCCCCCGCGGGTGTCGCTGTCGAACTTGGTCAGGATCACGCCGTCGACGGCGAGCTGCTCATGGAACGCCTTGGCGCTGTTAACCGCATCCTGCCCCGTCATCGCATCGACGACCAGGAAGATGTGGTGGGGGTTGAGCATCGAGCGCACGCCCTTGAGCTCGTGCATCAGCTCGTCGTTGACATGCAGACGCCCCGCGGTGTCAAGAATCAGCACGTCCACGCCCTTGGCCTTGGCCTCCTTGAGCGCATGCTGGCAGACCTTGATCGCCACACCGACGGCCTTGCCATACTCCGCCGTCTTGTCGTGCTCACCGTAGAAATGCACCTGCGATCCGCCGGGCAGTTCTTCGTTCGCCTGCTTGGCGACGGTCTCGAGCTGATCGATCGCCGCCGGTCGCTGAAGGTCCGCCGCCGCGAGCATGACCGATCGTCCCTGCTTCTTGAGCATGCCCGCGAGCTTGCCACAGGTCGTGGTCTTCCCCGAGCCCTGCAACCCGCACATCATGATGACGGTGGGGCCGGGCGACATCTTCATGATGCCGGGAGGCGCCGGCTGCTCCTTCGCGTCAGGATCACCGCCGAAGAGCTCGATCAGGCGCTTGTGCACGATCCCGATCATCTCCTGCCCGGGCTTGAGCGACTTGGTGACCTCCTGCCCCTTCGCGTCCTCGAGCACCTTGGCGCAGAACGCCTCGGCCACCTCGTAATGCACGTCCGCCTCGAGCAGCGCGTTGCGGACCTCGTCCATCGCCTCGCGGACATTGGACTCGTTGATCGTCGCGTTGCCGCTGAGTTTTTTGAAGACGCCGTTGAAACTGTCTGAGACTCGATCGAACATGCAAAGCTCCTACCACCGGTGGCACAGGCGTCCCGCCTGTGCGATGTGGGAGTGGGTATTCATGTTCAGGGCCGTGACCGCAGCCACAATATCATAGGGCTACGGATCGGATAGAGTTCAGAGATGCCATCGCAGAAACAACAACGCGAGAAACCTCTCTGGGAGGTGAAGGTCCGACCGATCGGTGAATCTCACACGCCATGGGAGACGACCAATGTCCGTGCGAGCTCGATCATCCAGGCGGAAGCGATCATGCGTCGCCGTGGGTATGAGATGGCCAAAGACTCGGCGATGCGATCCGACGGCAAGCCCACGCACTTACCCGGCAAAGAGTATCTACTCAAGCCGCTCGCGTGCTCCAAGTGCGGGTATTCGTTGCAGGGACTCACACTCGATCGTGCATCGGTCACCTGCATCGAGTGCACGCACACCCAGCCACTCATCGCGTACGTGCCGGAGAACACGGGGATGATCGACAGGAACCACCCCGTCATCGGCCTGTTCGCGATCATCGGCATCATCGCAACGATCCTTTTCCTGCTGCTGATCTCGCTCCCATTTATCTTCGCCCTGCTGTGAGGCGAGAAAAACACCCGCCGATCACTCGGCGGGCGTTCAGAGAGAATCAGATTTGGACGACCCGGGTCAATCCTTCGACAGGATAATCACCGAGTACGGCCCGATCCCGACATTCGCGTTGTAGCTCATGCCGTCCTTCGCGCCCCAGCTCGCGACCGTGTCGTAGCTGTACCAGTTGCCAAAGCCCGAGTCGTACCCGCTCCAGTCGGAGTTGAAACGCACCTTCCAGGTCCCGCTGCTCGGGAACCCGATGTTGTAGCTCGAGTACCCTGTGCCGGAGAAGTTCGCGACGACGATGACATCGTCGCCCGAGCCGCCGCTGTCCCACCGATGGAACGCGACGAGCTTGCTCGTATCGTTGACATGGTGGACATTGACGCCGTTGCCTTTGAGCCCGGCGGTCTTGCCGCCGCTGTTCTTACGCAGCCCGATCAGGTCCGTGTACAGGTCCACGATGCCCGAGTAGGTCGTCGCCTTGGAGAAATCGAGCGGGTCGGTGTCCGCGAAGTAGCCGTCCTCAAGGAACTCCTGCCCCTGGAAGATCATCGGGATGCCCGGGCTCGTGAATACGAGGGCCGCGCCCAGCGTCGAACGCTTCTTGCTGTACCAGCTGCTCGCGTTGCCCGGCCAGATTTCTTCGGGCACGCGCGAGTGCCCGTTGGCGACCTCGTCGTGGCTCTCGGTATAGATCACCCGCTTGAGCCGGTCACCGTTATCGATCTTCGCGATCGCGTCTCGAACCTCATACATGTCCCGGTTCGCATCGGTTGATTCGATGATGTTCTCGCGGATCGGGTGGACAAAGTCCGCGTCCCATTGCGAGTCAAAGCCCGCCCCCCCGGCGCCGGTGGTCTTCGTCAGGTAGTCGTTGTTCTGCAGATCCTCGGCGATCGAGATCTTCCAGCCCGAAGCGCTGTCGATCTCGTTGTTGATCCACTGCATCAGCGACCAGCCGTCGGCGATATTGCCGCCGCCGCCGTTGTTCTGGGTGCGGATATTGACCGTCGAGTCCCATCGAAGCCCGTCGGTATTGAACTCGTTGAGCCAGTACAACGCGTTGTCCTTGAGGAATGTCCGCACCTCGCCGCGCCCGTAGTCGGGGCGTGTGTCGCCCCAGGGGGTGGGGGCCCGCCAGTCCTGGAAGAAGTAGATCCCGCCGTAGCTCCCGGTGTAGGAGCCATCGAAGCGCCACATGTCCAGGTCGCTCGGGCCCAGGTGGTTGTACACAACATCGACGATCACCGCGATGCCGCGCTGATGGCACTCATCGACGAAGTCCTTCATGTCCTCCGGATCGCCGTAGATGCTCTCGGGCGCGAACGGGTGCGCGGGGTTGTAGCCCCACGAGTAATCGCCCGCGAACTCCGCGATCGGCAGCAGCTCGACCGCGGTGATGCCCATGTCCTCGAGGTGATCGAGCTTGGAGATCGCGCTCTGGAAAGTGCCCGGGTTGCCGCCGGGGCTGTCGTTGTAGGTCCCGATGTGCATCTCGTAGATGATCAGGTCCTGCCAGCCCGGTGTGGAGAACGTGCTCCACGAGTAGGAGTGGGGGGCGGTGATGATCGAGTTGCCGACGGAGTTGGTCACGTCCGTCGCGCGCGGATCGTTCTTGTAGATCGTCCCGTCGATGACGTACTTGTACTCCTCACCGCGCTGATCGCCGGCCACATCGACCGACCACGTCCCGCCGACCTCGCTCGCCAAGGGGTTCGCGGTGGCATCCCAGGAGTTGAACGATCCGGTCACGGTCACCGTGGTCGCGTTCGGTGCCCACACACGGAATGTCGTGTCGCCCGAATCAACCCACGCGCCCATGCCGCTCTTGCTCGACGCGATCAGCGCTGCGCTATGCGAATAGTTGCTCCCGCCGTTGTTGTCATAAATATGCCCGCCCCAGTCGTCGTACCCGTGGAAGTAGTACTCGATGGTGCTCCCCGGGGCGTAGCTGGACGACGGCGTGTACTCCCAGACCGAGTTGCCCGAGTCGTTGCCGGCGTAGCTCATCGCATGCGTGGTCCAAGCCCCGCCGTTCACGCGGATGCCGACCTCTGCGTGCAGCCCGTAGTAGTCCTGGTTCATCAGGACGGTGAATGTCCCCGGGTTGCTGGCGTCGTGATGGGCGTATGAGCCGTACACACCGATCCAGCTCGGGAAAGCCATGACCTGGCTGCTGGTCGCGACGATCGCCGCGACGGAAAGCCACCCCGTTGCGTTCATGCGTGTTCCGAACATGCAAGTTCCTTTCTGTATGCGGTTCCTCACGTGCGCTGGGCACGATTCCCGAACCTACTTTCTTGATCCGGCTCCAGCAAGGAAGAGCGAAAGCACTTGCATTCAATGGGTACATTTGGCGGATATGGGTTAAATCAGGTAGCCACAAGGGGTAGCGTAAAACGTGCAGCGTGCGTGGCAGCGTCATTAATCACGAAAGAAATTTCTCAATCGCACGAAAAAACCGCGCATCGCATGCGCGGCTTGCTCTTGTGAACCGGCCTTGGCTTAAACAGAGACGCTCAGGTCGACCGTATCGAAGTCGCGCTGGAAGAACGGCACATCGTTCTCGGTCAACGGCTCAAGCTGATCGAACCAGGTCGCCGCCGGGTCATACTTCGCGAAGAACGGCTGGCGAACAAGCTCTGGCTTGCGGGCCTGCAGGAACTCCAGCATGAACGCCTTCTCGCCCGCGACCTCGGTCACACCGAGGATGTGCACCTTGCCCGGATGGCAGCTCATGCTCGGGCCACGCACCGTGCGGGCGGTGCCGGGCACCCGCTGATACGCGGCGCGGAAGATCTCCCAGCAGCGCTCCAGCGGCATCTCGAAGTAGTTCTTCGCGCCCGTGTCACGCTCGACGAACATGTAGTACGGGATCATCCCGAGGCGTGTCCCCGTGATCCACATGTCACGCCACGCCATCGGGTCGTCGTTCACATGGCGAATGACGGGCGACTGCATCCGGATATTCGCCCCGGTAGAACGGATGCGTGAGATCGCGGTGCGTGCGATCTCCGGGTCGAACTCGACCGGGTGCGAGCAGTGCGCCATGAAGGCCACCTGCTTGCCCGCATCAACGATCCGCTCGAACAGGCGCAGCATGTCGTCCGCATCACCATCAGTGACGTACCGCTGCGGCCAGTAGGCGAGCGATTTGGAACCGATCCGGATCGTACGGACATGATCGATCTCAAGCAGCTGCTCAACGTATCGCTCGAAGACCTTCGTCTTCATAACCATCGGGTCACCGCCCGTGAAGAGCACGTCCGTGATCTCTCGATGATTCGCGACATACTGGCCCAGCTGGTCGGCTTCCTTATTGGCGAACTTGAGCCCATCCATCCCGACGAACTGCGCCCAGCGGAAGCAGAACGTGCAGTACGCATGGCAGGTCTGCCCCTGGCTTGGGAAGAACAACGCGGTCTCGCGATACTTGTGCTGCATACCTGGGATGGGCTCGCCGTTGATGTGCGGCACGTTGTGTGTCATCTGCCCCGCCGGGTGCGGGTTGAGCTCCATCCGGATCTCGTTGACGATCTCACTCATCTCGTCCTTGGCCGCCCCGCGTTCGATCGCGTCGCGGACACGGGCGTACTGATCGTCCTCGAGCATCTCACGCTGGGGGAAGGTCAGCTGGAAGATCGGGTCGTTGGGGACGCTGTCCCAGTCGATGAGCTCGTCCATCAGGTACGCGTTTGTCCTGAACGGGAGCACCCGCGCCACGGTTTCGACGGCCTCTCGGAGCTCAGGATCCAGCATTTCCCACTGGGGGACCTTGGAAACATTCGAGAGGGTGATCGCGCGATAGCGTGGCTGGGGATCAGTCATGCGGGCTCCTGCCGGAAGTCAGATCGTGTGTCAGTACCGGCGCGGAACCTTGGCAGCCATGCATGATGACCGCCTCGCCCGACCGGGCGAGGATTATAGGCATGGCTGCTCATGCTTGGCGTGTTATCGCTTGGACCGCAACCACTTGTGAAGCTTCTGCTTGCTCCACGTGTTGATGCACCGCTCCTTGGTCAGCCATCCACGCTGGCCGGTCAGCACGCCGAACCGGATGTTCCCATAATCACCGGCGTAGTGCACATCACAGTCGATCGCGATCTTGCAGCCCGCCTCGACCGCTGCTCGCACGTGCGTGTCACGCAAATCAAGGCGCATCCAGTGGGAGTTGATCTCCAGCGCGACATCGTGCTCAACCGCGGCCGCAAAGATCTCGTTCATATCCGGCTCTAGCCCAGGGCGACGCTCGATCAGGCGCCCAGTCGGATGCCCGATGATGTGCACGAGCGGGTGCTCGATGGCTTTGAGCAATCGCTTCGTGGCCTGCTTGGGTTTCGCTCGTAGCCCCGCGTGCGGCGATGCGACAACCACGTCGAGCTCCGCGAGCAGATCGTCATCATAATCGAGCGTCCCATCGACCAGAATGTCCACCTCAGACCCGGCCAGGATCGAGATGCCCTCGGTCCGCTCGTCTGCTTCCTTGATGGCCTCGATGTGCTTGCGGAGCCGTTCCGGATCAAGCCCGCCGGCAACAGCTGACGACTGTGAATGGTCCGTGATCGCGAGCGTGTGGAACCCGCGGTCCTTCGCGATCCCTGCCGACTCCTCGATCGACATCTTCCCATCGGAAGCGGTGGTGTGCGAATGGAGTTCAGCGCGGATATCCTCGACCCGGATCAGGTCGGGCGTTTCCTCAAGGTCCAGCTCGCCGCGGTCCTCACGGATGGTGGGGGGGTAGTACGGCACGCCGAGCTTCTCGTAGATCGCTTCCTCCGTCTTGCACGCGAGCGGCTTCTCGCCCCGCTCCTGCGGCGGGGTCTTCTCACTCCCGTCGTCCTTGAACAACCCGTACTCGTTCAGCGTCATCCCCTGCTTGATCGCACGCTCACGAAGGCGCACATTGTGCTCCTTGGAACCCGTGAAGTACATCAACGCGGCACCCCACGCGGACTCGTCCACGATCCGCAGATCGACCTGCACCGCGGTGTTGTCCTCCGCGCCCCACCGGCTCGACTCGTCCTCGATCGCGACCCGGATCGAGGACTTCTTCTCGCCGTTCGCGAGCACCTTGATCACGCCCTTCGCATTGGTGAACGCCTCACGGGCGGCCTCCGGGGCTGACGTGGCGAGCAGGATATCGATATCGCCGATCGTTTCCTTCCCCCGCCGAAGCGAGCCAGCGAACGCGCACTGTTTCACGCCTTTGACGGCGCTCATCATCTCGACGAACCGGTCTGCAACACCCTGCGCGATGCCGATGTGCAGACGCCCACCGCTCTGGGCCATGAACTCGATCGATTCCTTGATGTTGTCGACCGTCTTCTGGCCCATGCGGGGCAGCTCGAGGATGCTCCCGTCATCGATGATCTTGAGCAGGTCCTCGATCGATTCAACGTTCTTCTCGTCCCACATCAGCTTGACCGTTTTGGGGCCGAGGCCGGGGATCTCGAGCACCTCCATCAGCCCCTTGGGGATCTGGTCGCGGAGCTCATCGTACTCGCTCATGTTCCCGTGCTGGGCCAGCTCGATCAGCTTGCTCGCGGTGCCCTTGCCGATCCCCTCAAGCGCAATCAGCGCCTTCGTATCCCCGTCGCTTGCGAGGGCCTCGATGTCGGCGGTCGTGTCCTTGAGGACCCGGGCCGCTTTCGCGTGCGCGTTGACACGGAACCGATCGCCGCCGAGCAGCTCGATCATCTGGGACATCTCGTTGAACATGGAAGACGCGGCTTTGGTGAAACTCATACAGAATCGTAGGGGCGAACACCCCTCCGTCTCCGGGGCTCACTGTCACGTCACACCCAGGCCACGCCGCAGCGTTCTCAGTAGAATGATGAGCAGGTGCTAAGCAGCCGAGCTTGATCCATTCAGTTTCTCGGCTTCGTTCGGCGTGCCCGACTGGGTTGCGTCGGTTTCAGCCTTCGGCTCAGAGAAATGATTGAGCTTCCGCGCCTTGGGGCGTGATTGCTGACTCTGCACATTCTTGAACTGAGGCCCAGAGTTCGGCTTGTGCAGCTGCTGGACCGCTCGTGTGAGCTGCTCCAGACGATCTTCCTGATCCGTGATGATCGATGACATTGCTTCAAGAAGATCTTTCAGATCGGCACGCCGCAGGGCGGCCGTGCTGATATCAGCGCATCGCATCGGCCCACGCCCCGTAAGCAGCCATTCGCCCGAAACGCCAAGCGCGTCGCACAACCGTGAAAGGAACACGGCGCTCGGGGCGTGCCCCTGCATATACCGCCGGATGGTTTCCGGGTGCACGCCTGTCAGACGCCCGAGCTCGCGATAGGAATATTGCCCACCCGCCCGGTTCAGCCTGTCCTTGAGCTGCTCACAGATCGTTTCGCTTTGTGTAGTCGACATGCACACGAACTCCCCGAAAAATAGGACGGCCTTCAAATAAGTGATCGCGGTCCGTTCTGTCTCAGCATCGGTGAGCGGTAGGGCCAGACTTGAACCACGGTGCAAATATAACATTGAGTTGCGAATCGCTCTTGCTCACACCAGGTCAAGAAAAGCGATCGCACGCAAGCGGGAACACAACAGCGAGGTTTTATGCACGTTTTGAGTAGGGAGATCGCCCTACACGGCCGATGGCCATACCCCGAAACAAGGTAATATTTGGCTGACACACGAATACCTTTGAGCGGCACACCCTGAAACCGGGTGAGGGAATTTGCCCAGTCGGCTTCTCGTCGATTCATTCAACCAACGTCACCAAGACCGAGCCATTGCCCGTGCGCTTTCAGCATGCGCCTGCGGACGATCGCGTCCTCAGGGTCGAGCAGCTCGGGAGAGCGAGCAATCCAATCCGCAGCATCACGGCGCGCCATCTGGAGCAGCTCGAGATCGCGCATCGGGTCCGCCACCCGGAATGGCGGTGCGCCGCTCTGCCGCGTCCCGAAGACATCGCCAGCCCCCCTGATCTCGAGGTCCCGCTCGGCGAGAACGAATCCCGATGAAGTCTCAACCATGGCATTCAGACGAGCCACGCCGTCTTCTGTCTTCGGGTTCCCGATTAGCACGCAGACGCCGGGTTTTTCGCCCCGCCCGACGCGCCCGCGCAGCTGGTGCAGCTGCGCGAGCCCGAACCGGTCCGCGTCCTCGATAATCATCATCGTCGCGTTGGGCACATCCACACCCACCTCAATGACCGTTGTCGCGATCAGAGCATCAATCTTGCCCGTTCGGTAGCGGTGCATGATGTGCTCGCGGGTGTCGCGCTTGAGGCGACCGTGCAGCGCCGCGATCTTCACATCGTGCAGCTCGCCGCCCTCGAGCTCTTTCTGGAGGGTGCGCAGGTCGGTGACCCGTGTCTCGCCCTTCGTGCCCGGCTCGATCGCGGGGACCACGATAAACGCCTGATCCCCCTGCTTGATCTTGTCGTTGACCCAGCTGTAGACCGTCCGGCGCTGGTCCTGCCCAACCTTCTTCGTGATCACGGGCTTTCGCCCGGGCGGCAGCTCGTCGATCGTCGAGATATCCAGATCGCCGAAGATCGTCAGCCCGATCGTGCGCGGGATCGGGGTCGCGGTCATCACGATCACGTGCGGCGTCTCGCTCTCGTGCTCCTTGCCGCCCTTGACCCGCAGCTTCGCCCGCTGCTCGACCCCGAACCGGTGCTGCTCATCGATCACCACCAAGGCCAGCGATTCAAAGTCAACCCTGTCCGAGATCAACGCGTGCGTGCCGATGACCAGGTCCACCTCACCGGATGCGATCCGTCCCAGAGCAGACTCACGGTCCCCACCGGGCATCGATCCAGTCAGCAGCTCAACGCGAACACTCGACCCCTTTAGCATTTCCGTGATCGATAAGTAGTGCTGCTCCGCGAGCAACTCGGTGGGGGCCATCAGGGCCGCCTGATGCCCGTGCGCGATCCCCAGCAGCATCGCATCCAGCGCAACTGCCGTTTTGCCCGACCCCACATCGCCCTGCACCAGCCGGTTCGTGGGGGTCGTGAGCGCGACGTCACGCGAGATCTCGTCCACGACCCGCTGCTGGGCCGCGGTGAGCGCAAAGGGCATCCGACCACGGATGCGCTCGTCGATCTCCGAGGTACGCTCCAGCGACGGGGCGGTCAGTGTCCTGCGCAGGTGCGCCCGCTTCATGTGCACCCCGAGCTGGAGCATCAGCAGCTCGTCGTAGGCCAATCGACGCCGAGCCGCCTTTACCTCGTCCTCGTGCTCCGGGACGTGCATCATGCGGTACGTCTCGCTCAGGCACGGCAGCGCCCGCTCCTGGCGGTACTCGTCGCTCAGGTGATCTTCCAGCAGCGCGATCGCCGGCTCAAGCACCGACTTCACGATCTCCCAGATCCGCTCGCTGCTCAGCCCTTCCGTCGCCGGGTAGACCGGGCGGTACGCATCATCCTCGACGCCGCCCGGGCTGGTATCGTCCTCAAGGATCGTGAACTGCGGGTTCGCCATCTGCAGCCCGGGCCCGAACTTCGTCGCCTTGCCCTGCACCCGCAGGCGCATCCCCACGCGCAGCTTCTTCTGCAGGAACGCCTGGTTGAAGAACACGAGGTCCAGCCGCCCGTCGCCATCGTGCAGGACCGCCTGGAAGCGTGCCTTCCTCCCAAACCCAGAGACCTTGGTCGCCGTAATCTCACCCACGGCGGAACTGATCACACCCACCTGCAGATCCGCGATCCCCGCCTGCGCCCGGAGCCACTCGTGGCGGTGGGGCAGGTGCGCAAGCAGCTGCCCAACGTTGCGCACACCCAAAATCTCAAGCTTCTGCGCCTGGGTCTCCCGGACACCAGGGAGGTTGGAGATGGATGTGGTAAGCGTGAGCATTTCAGGATGTTTCGGAACACTGGGCACGTTTGGCCTAGTTTAGGAGAAATGGCGCAGTTAGAAGATGCCCAATCAACCAGCTGTGTTGTCTCCATCTTGTGGGCGTCGCTTCAACATCGCGAAAACCGTCATCGCGATCCGTTCTTCAAAGGTACTTGCGATCGGGAGGCCAGACTCATATCGAGGCAGGAACCATCGAGTATTTTCCGGCACGGACTTGCGGAACCGCATCTTGTGAAGCAATCGAAAAATGTAGTCATCCATTGGCGCGCCCTTTGCGAACCCAATCCAGGTCTCGACGGGTTGCCGCCCTGACAACTGGATACGAATCCGAGTCTGGAATCGTCTCTGTTGATCAAGTCGGATGATTTCATCATCACCGAAACGAATCACCCAAACGCACGCTGCTTTGAAGAAGAACCAGAATCTTTTCCTGTCAACAACTTCATAGCTTCCGATCTCAGTTCCATCGGCATATAGAAGGGCATTCTCGTTGAAGTGAGGGTGGATGATCTCGATTGTTCTGCCATCAAGAAGCCACAGAAGCCGGTACGCGCCACCAAGTTCATTCCAAACTCGCCCCAAAGTCACTGTGGTTGGGCCGTGTTCTAGCTTAAACAACCCCGAGTGGCTCTCAAAGGCCATCGCTATCTCGTTCTCGTCTATATCGAGTACATCTTCGCGTTCCGCATGACCACGGAGCTTCTCAAGCTTTCTTGGCTTAGGGATAGCTTGTTTTCGAGCATCAAGAATCAGCCTGACTTGATACTGTTTCAGATTCAATGGCTCCAGCTCTGCGAGCTTGAACTCAGGGTTACAAGAACTCGCGATGCTCATCCCAGCCCCAACGGATCGTTGTGCGCTGGCGCGTCGTCGGACTTTACACGCCCGTCCGGGTTGATCGCCGGGTCGATCTCGCGGAGGTAATCCCACGAGTACAGCCCGGTCGCGTGCCCGTCGGAGAAGGTGATCTTGATCGCGTAGTTGCCCACGAGCTCCGCATCGACAGCCGTCACCGTGCCCGACCCGCCCGAGCTGGGCAGGATCGTCAGCGGATTCTTTTTCATGGACTTACGGAGCTCCCGCATATCCGCGCTGGGCGACAGGCGACGCAGGTGCCCAATCGGATACACCGACTCCCGCCCGTCCTGCCAGGTGATCGTCAGGGCGGTGTCCTTCTTCAGATCCAGATGCTTGGGCGTATGCGTCTGTTTCATCGCGTCTACAGTGTAGAACGACCAGCGCAGGGAGGCCCACACATGACCGCAGCGAACCAGATCGATCGACTCGTGACCGCCATAGACATGCACGCATCGCCCGCGTGCGTGGGGATCGACCCGGTGTTCAGCAAGCTCCCCGAGCCCCTCCGCGCCGCAGACGAGATTCAGGCGATCGAGTCCTTCAGCCTCGGCGTGCTCGACGCCATCGAGGGGGCCGTACCCGCGATCAAACCCCAGAGCGCCTGCTTCGAGCGATACGGGAGCAGCGGCTACGCGGCACTCGAAAAAATCATCGCGAAAGGGCGCGGGATGGGTTTCGTCGTCATCCTCGACGCGAAGCGGGGCGACATCGGCTCCTCCGCCCAGCACTACGCCAAGGGCGCCGCGGACATGGGGGCGCATTTCATCACCGTATCGCCCTACATGGGACCCTCCACGATCGAGCCGTTCCTTGACGCCGGGCTCGGGGTATTCGCCCTCGCCCGCACCAGCAACCCCGATTCCGACGAGGTCCAGCTCAATGAGCTGGCCGACGGGCGTCGCGTGGTCCACGCCATCAGCTCGATGATCGCCAGCGTAGGCTCCGGACACCAGGGATCGTCGGGGCTCAGCGCCCTGGGAGCCGTCGTCGGTGCCACCAAGGCCGCCGACGAGATGGGCATGCTTCGCGGCCTCATGCCAGACCAGATGTTCCTCGTCCCCGGTGTCGGGGCACAGGGGGGCACGGTCGACGACGTCCGCCCCATGTGCCGCCCTGAGGCGGCGAGCGCAGGACAGCTCGGCGTGATCGTCAACGCGTCTCGTTCGGTCCTGTACCCATCTTCTGGGGAGCAGGATTGGCAGCAAGGGGTGGCTCAGGCGGCGGCCGAGTTCTCGGACGCCCTCAAGTCACTCCACGCCTGAACCGGGGTTTGATCTCAAAATCAAAAAAGGAAAGAGGCCGCCGGTTGTTGCACCCACCGAGCGGCCTCTCTCTGATTCGTCACACTCAACGACGTGTGTGAGCATTCAAGTTGTGGGTCACGCAGGTCCGGCGGGTGCGGCGGATCCGTACATGTGTCCCCGATGAGCAGTCATCACCGAAAATGGCGTGCGTTCATCTCGCGTGACGAACATGCCACGAAGCGGGCAACAAGACCACCCAATCGAGGGAAATTCCCTCCAAATGGGCAGAATTCAGTGACACGGCTTGCATCAGGCAGGAATCCGCTTCTGAGGGTATGAATTCCCAAAAAAACTCATCAACTCGCTGGGTTTCTGGCAAATCGGGTCCACCTTGTACCCGAGACACCATCAGCAGTCACCCCTGCGAGGAGAGTATCGATGAAAATGAAGATCATGACACTGGGCATTGCCGCGTGCGCGACCGTCGCGAATGCGGGTGCTTTCTTTAGCGAAGTAGAAGACAACAACTCCATCGCGATGGCCAACGACATCGGGAGCTTCGACACACCCGGCGGCTCGGTCGCCATCGACGGCACCATCACCCGCAGCGACGTGGATTGGTTCAGCTTCACGCTGGACAACACCGCATCGCTCTCCTTCTTCGCCGCGTTCAGCGTCGGGAACGGTGATGGCATCATGCAGCTCGTGACCGACACCGGCGACGTCATCGCGTTCGACGATGACTCGGGTGTTGGCCTGATGCCCGCAATCCAGGTCGAGAACCTGGCAGCCGGCACCTACTACCTCGCCTTCGGCGGCTTTGGCGATGTCGACAGCACCTCTGTCGATACCGATGAGCTGGCTGACGGCCTGAGCCACACCGAAGACTTCGGTTACAAGCTGAGCATCGGGTTCTCCATCGTTCCCGCTCCCGGTGCACTGGCACTCTTCGGCATGGGCGGCATCGTCATGACCCGCCGTCGTCGCTGATCCGCAGGTGATCTCTGAATCGATGAAAAGCCGGCCCTCGGGCCGGCTTTTTCTCTGTTGACATGGATCGTTCCCCTTCTGTTCGCATGGCGTGCGTATTCGGGTCTGCTCAATCTATCTAATTTGTTGCCTCTCAGGGATTTGGCAGAATGAACCGTGACCGACACAGAGTACTTTAGATGTGCCCACCGGCAGTTCTGAGTCCACTGCGGGCAACACGGAGTGACTCTGAGAGGAAGAGATATGAGAGTAAGAGCAGTTTGCGCGATTGTTCTCGCGGCTGCCGGCACTGCGCAAGCCGGCACATTCAACGAAAGCGAGAGCAACAACACGTTGGGGACTGCCAACAACCTGGGACTCTTCGATGTCCCCGGGGGCAGTCTCATCATCACCGGCTCCATTACCGACAACGATGTGGATTGGTTCGAGTTCACGCTCAATGACACCGCATCGCTCGCGGTATTCGCGGGATTCGCGTTCGGGAACAGCCCCGACGGCGTCATGCAGATCGTGACCGGCTCCGGCGATGTCATCGCCTTCGATGACGACTCCGGTGTCAACCTCATGCCGTCCATCCAGATCGAATCGCTCAGCGCGGGGACCTACTACGTGGGGCTGTCGGGATTCGGGGACGTCGGGTCTGACTCCATCGACACCGACGAGCTCGCGGATGGCATTGGGCACAGCGAGAACTTTGAGTACAAGCTCGCGGTCGGATTCACAGTGATACCCGCCCCCGGATCGCTCGCGATCATGGGACTCGGCGGACTCGTCGCCACCAGGCGACGACGCTGAGAATCGCACCGTGCGATACAAAGCCAAAAGCCCGAGCAGTGCTCGGGCTTTTCTATTTCAATCAGCTCGGTATCGGATCACATGGGCTTCTGGTCGATCGTGATGTCGTACACATGCAGGAGCTTATTCTTGTCGTAGACCATCTCCTGACGCGATTTGCCTACCACGTCGTAGAGCGGGGTCAGCTCGATCGCATCGACGGGGCAGGCCTCTTCGCACATGCCGCAGAAGATGCAGCGGAGTTCGTCGATCTCAAACTTCGCCGGGTACTTCTCGCGGTCGTCCCAGGGGGATTCGGCCGCCTCGATGTGGATGCAGTTCGCGGGGCAGATCGTCGGGCACATCATGCACGCGACACACTTCACCCGCCCGGCCGAGTCGCGGTTCAGGCGGTGCACACCGCGGAAGTTGGAGGGCTCAAGCCCGCCGTGCTCCGGGTCGTAGTGCTCACGCCGCTCCTCAGGGTACTGCAGGGTGCGGCTCGTGTGTCCCTGGCCGAAAGAGGTAAAGAAGTGACGCAGCGTCGTCCCGAAGCCCTTGATGATGCTCGGGAAGTACACCGCCTCGGATGTCCTCATCGGGGCGGGCTCGATCGTGATGATGTCTTCGTCGCGGATGGGCATACTGCGCGGAGTATAGCGGGTTTCCAGCCCGTGAGTGGGGGTGGATGATCACTTCTCGTCGGTTTTGCGGCATATCATCTGGGCATGACCGATCGCCGATCAGGACCGCCGCTGTTTGACCTCATGCGAGAACGAGGTGATCGCCCACCGGCACCCAAGCCGAAGGAAGCGCCCAAGCAGCAGGACAGCCCGAAAGAAACCAAAGCACCGCCACAGAGCGCGACTGCGCAGCCCGCGCCCGCGCCGCAGCGTCAGGAATCCCGCCCGACGGCATGGGACACGACGGGCGGCGTATCTCGGGCCGAGCGATCAGCGGCAGCCATGCTCGACGAGGACCCGCAGTCCGACACGGGCATCTCCCTCTCCGTCGCGAAGTTCTACACGCTCGTGGCCATCGCGTTGGTCCTGATCGTGGGCGCCTGGGCCGGCGGATACCAGATCGGCTACGGCGACGGCAAGGATGAGATGGCTCAGTACCTCCCGGACCAGCCCGTGGTCAGTCCGCAGGGGGCTTCGAACGCGACACCGGAAACGAACCAGCCGGCGGTATCAAACCGCGACACGACCAGCGAGCCGACCACGCAGCCGCAGAACAACGCACAGACCACCAGGCCCCCGCAGACGGGCAACCAAGCCCGTTCAGCGAGCGATCTGATGATCCCAAACGGGTTCCGCACGGATGATCCACGCTCGCCGGGGATGAACTACCTGGCGCTCGCAACCCTGCCTACCGAACAGGCAGCGGACGCCATCCGCTTCATGAGCGCCAACGGGGTCACAGTCATCGGCGTGCCTGTGCTGGACTCTCGGGGGAACAGCGCCAACAATCCTTCCCGCTATTCGCTGTATTCGCTTGGGCTTGCGATCCCGGGCAATCGGTGGAGTGCCATGAGCAACCAGCGACTCGAGCATCAGCAGATGATCGCGAACCTGGGGGCCCGCTGGCAGCGGGAACGACGAGGCGGTTCGGATTTCTCCCAGACCAACTGGGAAAAGTACGAGCCCTGAACAAGGCAGAAACCACGCACATCGCGTGATAGAGCATTCAAGCGGAGCACACCATGAGCATCGATCCCTCACTCAAGACCGAAGGTAACCTGACCACGGTGCGCAACGTCATGACCCGCGCCGAACGAATCGCCGCGCTCAAGGAAGACGGCAAGTTCAAGGAAGACAAGAACACCGCCCTCGGCCTGCCGAAGACCAAGGTCAAGGAATAACTCGGCTCATCACCCAGCCGAACCAGCGCTTGCACGAAACAGGTGGCTGCGTGATGTCACATCACGCGGCTTTTCTTTTGTTCCGGCACCAGGACCAAGGATGAACGAATGACCCAGATCGATGGCACTGACCTGAGTTCTCTCATCTCCGATCGCGCATCGGCGATCGACGCATCGGGCATCCGGCGGATCTTCGCCCTCGCAGCAACGCTCCACGACCCGATCAACCTCTCCATCGGTCAGCCCGACTTCCCCGTCCCCAACGCGATCAAGCAGGCAGCCATCAACGCCATCGACAACGACGTCAACGGCTACACCCTCACGCAGGGGCTGCCGTCGCTGCTGGCCAAGGTCAACACATGGCTCGAGACCGACCTGGGCTGGGACACCAAGACCGTCAACACGCTCGGGCATGAGGGCCCGGTCTCGTTCATCACCTCGGGCACATCCGGGGCGCTGCTGCTCGCGTTCATGGCCCTGCTCAACCCGGGCGACGAGTGCATCATCCCCGACCCGTACTTCGTCGCGTACCCGCACATCGCCACGCTGTGCGGTGCCAAGGCGGTCACGGTTGATACCTACCCCGACTTCCGGCTGACCGCGGAGCGCGTCGCAGAAAAGATCACCGACAAGACCAAGTTTGTCCTCTTCAACACGCCCAGCAACCCGTGCGGCGTCGTCCCCAGCCGGGACGAGTGCGCCGAGCTGCGAGAGCTCTGCAAGTCCAAGGGCGTCCTGCTGATCTCTGACGAGATCTACGACGAGTTCGCCTTCTCCGATTTCACCACCGATCACGCGGCCAAGGACCCCTCCCTCAGACGCTGCCCGAGCCCGGCCCGTCTCGAGGGCGCGGACCAGGACACGCTGCTTATCCGCGGGTTCGGGAAGACCTACGCCTGCACGGGCTGGCGACTGGGATACGCCGCCGGCCCGCGGAGCATCATCGAGCAGATGGCCAAGC
Source organism: Phycisphaerales bacterium UBA1924 (assembly GCA_964229845.1). Lineage (GTDB taxonomy): Bacteria > Planctomycetota > Phycisphaerae > Phycisphaerales > UBA1924 > UBA1924. The sequence continues at coordinate 12,916 of CAXREY010000005.1, read as the reverse complement.
TCCAGCAGTACACCTTCGTCTGTGCCCCCTCGCCCCTGCAGGCGGGCGTCGAGGCGTGCTTCGAGACCAGCATGAGCGAGCAGGTCGCCGAGTTCGAATCGCGCCGGGATCTCGTTCAGCAGAAGCTCGGGCACCTCACCGAGATCGCCACGCCCGGCGGCGCCTTCTACGCGTTTATCAAGGTCCCCGAGCACCTCGGGATGACCGGCGCCGAGTTCACGGAGAAGGCCATCGAACGCGAGGTCCTTGTGATACCCGGCGGCGCGTTCTCATCCAAGGACACGCACTTCCGGATCAGTTTCGCGACACGGCGCGACAAGCTCTCGCAGGGGCTCGACATCCTCGCCGAGCTCATGCAGAAGTGAGCAGAAGTGATTCGCTGAGTCTCAGAACCGGATCTGCAGGCGGGCGAAGAGCCCCTCCTGCGTCAGCTCCGTGTTCACGGTGCCGACATCGAAGTTCGAGCGGATGATCCGGTAACCGGCGGTGAAATCGACGTTGCGGGTGATCCGCAGGTCCGTCGCCGCGTTAAAGTCGATGAGCGCATCGCCGGACTCGATCGGGTGCGTCAGCGCGCTCCCGGAGATCGACAAGTCGTCGTTGAGCTGCCAGCGAACGCCGGAGCCCACCATCGGCATCAGGATCGCGCGATGCTCGGAATCGATGCTGGTCAGGCCGCTCGAATCCTTCACGCGTTTGCCGATGTTCGCGTCGATCGCCTTGAGCCCGGAAAGCACAGAGAGCGCGAGGTCGCCGGTATTCACCGCGTCCCATTCGACGGAGAGATCGTACAGGTCGTACTCGCCCTCGCTCTGGGTGATGCTCGCGACATGCCCCTCGCCGGGGTTACCAAACCCGCCCTGGCTGCCGGCGATATTCCCGTCCCGCAGCGCCGTCGTCCGCCCGACCTTGAAGCTCAGTGAATCGTTGAACGACATCACCGGCCGATCATCGCTGTGGTGCGTCGCCCACGCCTCGATCGTGACCGGATGGTCGTCCTGCGTCACCCGACGAAGCGTCGGCTCAAAGGTAGGTATCGCGAATCGCTCCGAGATCCAGGAAGGGTCGATCCCCGCGGACCGCAGTTCCGTGAGCTCCTCGGCACTGATCGGAACCAGGAATGCATCGATCCGCTCATCAATCTCGTAGGTATCACGATCAAAGAACATCGACGCGAGGTAGTCGCTCTGCTCGGCGCGGACATCAACAGCCTGCTGCGCCACAGCGCCCACAGCGAACGAACCCAACGTCAGAATGATGCCCATGCAACGCATCGCAGGAAATTGTCTCCTCTCACGCGTTCAAAGTCAAACCGATGATCACGCGTGCTGCTCTATAAATCGTGCGATCTCATCCCCGGTCTTCAATAGTGCTTCGGATCGCGTTGCACTCTTGGCGCTCGGATTGGGCATATTGAGCACATGATTCGATCCTTCCAGCACAATAAGGGGGGTATTGAGTTTGTGAGCAATCGCTAGCCCCGCATCCATCGCCACCGCATCGTCCGCATCGCCGTGCAGAACACACGCCGCCAATCCACAACGCGACGCCTGCCCGAGCACATCGTGGTCCACCGTCGACTCCATCTGCTCACGCAACCACGCCGCACCGATCTTCAGATCCTGCTCCGTGCGTGCGCTCCGCGTAAAAGCGTACCCACGCTCGAGCATCGCGCGCTGCTCCGCATCGCTCATGCGGCAGCAGCGATCGACCGCGTTGATCGTCGCCACACCCGACAGGCTCAGTTCCTCGCGATGGCGACCCGCGCTCAGCAGCGCCGTCGCGCCGCCGCGCGAATGACCGATGAGAAACATCGGCAGCCCCGCCCCCCTGGTCTCCCCCTCACGTACCGCACGCACCACGCGGCGCACGTCGTCCACCTGGCGTGTCCACGTATCGAGCTCGAAGAGATCCGGGCGGGCGAAGGTCTCGATGTCGTTGGTCATCCCCGAGGTCGAGAAGTTGAACCGGTGCACCAGCACGCCCCGCTCGCACAGATCGTGCGCCAGCAGCGGGATGAACCCGTAGTCCTTGTACCCCTTGAACCCATGCAGCAGCAGGGTGCAGGCGATGGGGTCGCCCGCCGGAACGTGCGTGTCGCCGAGGATCTCCAGCCCGTGCTCGTTGATGATCGTGAACGCTGTGCTCATGCGGTGCTCCTTGACCAAACGATAGCGCCCGCGATTGATCGCCTAAACTACAGATCCATGGATGAAGAGCTCAAACAAACCGAGTCCACACGCGAGCAAACGCCTCAGGAACAGAAGGAGTGGGGCAAGAACCCCCCGGAGGGCTCCGAGCATCACCTGCTCAAGGGCCCACGCCTGCGCCGACAGGAGCTCTACACCACCATCCGGATCTTCATCGAGTTCATCCGCGGCTTCCGCCGTCTCCACTTCATCGGCCCCTGCGTCACCGTCTTCGGCTCCGCACGCTTCGACGAGAACCACGAGTACTACAAGCTGGCCGTCGAAGTGGGGGAGAAGCTCGCCGAGGCCGGCTTCGCCGTCATGACCGGCGGCGGCCCAGGAATCATGGAGGCCGCCAACCGCGGCGCCCGCCAGGGCGGCGGGCTCTCACTCGGCTGCAACATCGAACTGCCCATGGAGCAGCACCCCAACCCCTACCTCGACCGCTACATCGACTTCAACTACTTCTTCGTCCGCAAGGTCATGCTCGTCAAATACTCCGACGCCTTCATCGTTATGCCAGGCGGCTTCGGCACCCTCGACGAGGTCTTCGAGACCGCCGTGCTCATCCAGACAGGCAAAATCGAGAAGTTCCCCATCATCATCATGGGGCGCGAGTTCTGGGGACCGCTGCAAGAGTTCATCGACAAGTCCCTCATCGCCGGCGGCACCATCTCCCCCGAAGACATGGACCTCATCCACGTCACCGACGACCCGGACGAGGCCATCGCGATCATCGCGGAGGCGCAGGCGAGGCGGAACGGCTCGTGATCCGGATCAGAGGATCAGGATTAGTCGATACCCCGGTCCATCGCTCGTGTGATCGCCACTTCACGTACTTCTGAGTCCGGGTCTTCCATCAGCACCCTGACCATCGCGTTGAGCCGGTCATCGTGCTCCGATCCTTCCCGTCTCGGAACCTGCCGCGCGATCCATACTCGTACATCGGGATGGGAATCCGAGATCAGCGGTTCGAACGTGTTGATCCAGTTTAGGATTTGTTGCGATCCGTATCGATACAAGTAGATATCGCTGTGCATGAGCGCCGTATCGCGTGAACTCGAATCGAGCATCATGTCTCGCAGGAGTGTGAAAAAGTGCAGCCCGTCCGCGTCGATCGCGCCGATGGTTCCCATCGCTTGATGCGCAACCAGGTGTGTTCCGGATCCTTCCATCGTTTTGCGCTGATCCTGCAGCGCGTGCGCACGGATCGCGTTGATCATCTCTTCCACCCGCGCTGAGTTTCCCGTCCGGCCCGATCGAGAATCGAACGCGTACACCGCTGATATGATGCGCAGGGCTGCCTTTCTCAGTTCGAGATCCCCGTCCCCGAGCCACCGCAGGACCAGATCCATCGGCTCGTCCAGACCATCTTCCGGCCTGGTGGACAGCCCGCTCGATATGGCCCGCAGCGTGACCGCGTTCTCCGCCTTCAGGTTCGTTTCATACCACGCCATCAGCCCAGAGACGCGCTGACGCAGCACACCGATCTCGCTCTCAAGTCCGAGCATTTCGAGCGCATGCTGCGGCTCAGGTTCGGTATACATCGAGTCATCATTGAGGCGAAGAAACTGGTCCGGAAGGTCGCCGAGCATCGCGATGAGATACGAGACCTGCATGTGATTGAGTGACCGCCTGTACGCGAGCCGCTGGAGCTGTTCGTCCGGGTGACAGATCAGCAGCCACTCTCGAGTGACCTGGTGCGTGTTCCCACGCCACATGCTGAGCGAGTGCATGATGTCGATCTCGAGTTCCTCCTCGATCGGCACCGATTCGCGTTGGTAGTACTTGAGCAGGTCTTCAATGCACGCGCGGTACAGCCGCTCCAGGCGTCCTTCCGAGGGGACCCAGATGGGGATCAGGCGTTTTTCTTCGTCGTAGTTGTAGTTCATACCGACCTCGCGTCGCATGCACGCGGCCAGCAGGGACATCCGCCGTTCTTCCCATCGCGCGAGCGGATCGTTGATCATCTCATCGATCAGCGACTCAGTGAACGCGTGCCGCTCAGCGTCGGACACATCGCCCGCGCGGATACGCTCGGACAGGTCGTGCTGGTCCGCGCCGATCCCGATATCGTGCACCCAGCTCTCGGGAAACTTCTCCCAGTTCGACAAAAGGATCTGGTTGGGCACGAAGCCCGCCCAGCCCTGATCGCGGAGCTTGGTATTCAGCCCCAGCCCCGCGGAACCCACGATCAGGAACAGCAGCGCCACAAGGAACGCCCAGCGGGGACGCCGCGTGCGGTTGTACGGGTTCCTGCCTCGGGCCTCGTGCCCACACTCCGGGCATGGCCTCCCTTCTGAATCCCGCATGTCGTACCAGCACCGCGGGCAGCGCATCCGACCGCGTGATCGATCCCCGATCGCGCCCCACACGATCAGCAGGCTCCCAAAGAACACCATCCCCAGCCCAATCGCGCCCAGCGGCGTCAGGCGCATCCCCCCAACCCCGGGTTGCGCACTGATGTACGCCGCGCTTCCCCCCGCGAGCGCAGAGCCCACCGCGCAGAGAAGAACTAACGCGCCCGCCAGCCAGCGAGATCGGGATGAGTACTGACGCTTGAGCCGATCAACCCGCCGTGCGCGTCGATCAGATAGCCAACGCACAACGAGCGAGAATGCCCAGCACGCCAGCATCGAGCAGAGAATCCAGAGGATGATAATCGAGTGTTCTACCTGCATGCGGGCTCCCTGCGTGCATCGTCGCACCCATTCATACCCGCAGCGTGACCGAACGGTTTCACACCACCCGCACACCCTCGCGCTTCGTCTTCTCCACAAACAGATCGCTCAGTCGCTTGGTCATCGCCCCCATCTTCCCATCCCCGATCATCCGCCCATCGATCTTCCCGACCCACGCCAGCTCGCCCATCGTCCCCGTCGTGAAGCACTCGTCGGCGTTGTACACGTGCGTCATCGAGATATCCCGCTCGATGCAGGGGATGTCGTGCTCGTCACAGATATCGATGATCGTCTGACGCGTGATCCCCTCCGGGCACGCCGCGGTCGTCGGCGTCTGCACCACCGGCGTGTCGTCCCCCGAATGGGCGGGGTACGGCGACACGATGAACACGTGCGTCGCGTTCGCCTCGGCGAGGAACCCGCGCCGGTCGAGCATCAGCGCGTCGTCGGCGCCGTTCGCGTTCGCCTCGACCTTGGCCATGATCGACTGGATCAGATTGTTGTGATGGATGTTCGGGTCCATGCAATCGGGTGGGAATCTTCGGATGCTGCTCGTGCACAGGTTCAGGCCGCTGCTCCCCTCGGCATCGCGATACACCGGCGGCTTGTGCTCCGCGAGCACGATCAGCGTTGGGCCGGCCTGATTGAGACGCGGGTCCATCCCCGAGGTGATCTTCGTCCCCCGCGAGAGCGTGATGCGGATGTGCACCCCATCGCGCATGTCGTTGGCCGCCAGCGTCTTCTTGATCTCCTCGACCAGCTCATCGCGCGAGGGGATCTGTGTGAACGCCAGCGCCTTGGCGCTCCGCCGGAGCCGCTCCAGATGCTCATCGAGCTTGAAGATGGTGCCGTCGTAGACCCGCAACCCCTCCCAGACCCCATCGCCGCCCTGCACCAGCGAATCGAACGGCGAGATCCCCGCCTCGTCTCGATGGATCAGCTCGCCTTTGATGTTGATCTTCAGATCCCGGTTCTTCTCGTTGAACTTCTGCTGCATGCGACAAGCGTAGCAACACTCATGCAAGCGTGCTCATCCATCAATCCGCTTCGCGCGCACCGTCTGGCCCGCATGCCGGATCTCAAGCCAACCCTGATCGGTGAACAACACGCTGGCCCCGCGTGAGCCGGCGGGGCGGAATACGGAGATCGAATCTTCAACGCGACCGCCCGCCCCACCCACCGGGATCAGGTTGCGAGCAGACTCGTCCCCAAGCTGGAGGGTGAGGCATCCGAACCGTGCTGACCAATCGATGTCAATCCGTTGGTCGAACGCCTCCGATCCGTACACGCCCAGATATCGCTCAGTAGCGGCCCGATCCGTCGCGAAGATCTCCACACCCTGATCGAGCCCTTCCCGCTCAAGGAACGCCATCACCCGCGTCGCGTTCCCCGCCTGGGCGTGGCGATAGAGCGAGATGCTGTGCGGCCCCTCGATCTCGCGTGCGCCGGGCATCGAATCGATAAACCCACGCACCGCCGCGTGCTTGTCGAGCGTCGCCAGCGTGAAGATCGTCGGGCGCGCACCGTGCGTCAGCAGCAGCTCGATGATGTCTTTGCGCCCGGTGTGCGAGCACGCACCGATCGCGCTCTCATAGTCCCCGAACCCCCAGTCCCAGCCCGTCTTGGCAAGGTCGGGGTCATCCCGGAGCATCTCACGCACCGTATCGATCTGGGTATGGCACGCGCCGACAAACTGACGGATCCGATCCCCATCCGCCCGCACAGCCAGGGATCCAGATGGTTCGGACGCAGACGCCACTGCTCCCGAACTGGTCATGAATAAGCCCCCGACAACCCCGCCAGCGCTCGCGCCGAGGAACGATCTTCTGCTGTGATGGTGCATGGTGACCTCCGGTGTGCCTTTCAATGCTGGGATACAGGCGTCGGAGCAGAAGGTTGCTCAGAGCTTGTACGCCGCGAGTTTTTCGTAGAGTGTGTTACATTCCCGCAACACACCCGCGAGCCGCTCGGGCACACGCTCGTCCTTCTCGACGTAAGGCGAAAAGCCCGTTGATTCGTACACGCTCGCGTACCAGTGAGGCCCCCAGACCCCGTCCTCTTCGCGAGTACCGGATTCCCATGAGAGCATCGCTGCATCAAAGGGCACGCCGAGTGAACCGCACACCCGCTCAAGCATCCCGCCCGGATCCATGAGCACATCACGCGAATCAATGACAACCGGCGTCATGCCATTTTCACTCCGCAGCCATTCGAACAGCGCCACCTGCTGCGGCAATCCGAGGTCCCCGGGCGTCGGGTTCTCGATCACCTTGATGAAGCTCGTGATCATCGCCGCCGGATCACGGATCAGAAAGCAGTTCTTCAGTTCTGCGATCCAGCCCCATTCCATCCCTGTCGTCAGGTGGTGCGCCATCATCTTCTGGTACCACACCTGTTTCTTGTTCGGAATCTCCCCGGTAAGCTGCGCCGCCGCCTCGCGCCAATCCGTCGGCTGCGATCGCATGACCGCTTCGTACACCGGGTGCTCACGCCGTTTCGCTTCGTCGATCTCACTCAGGTAGTGCGCGTAGAGCGGCTCATCGCTCACGAAACAGTCGCTCCGCGCCCCCCAGCTCCGCATCAACGCCGTCGAGATATTCCGAGGCCCCGACCACATCGCGATCCGTGTCATTGCTCGATCTCCCGAAGCGCCTCCGCAACGCGGCTCGCCTGCAATGCGCCGAGGATCGGCAAGAACGCCGATACCACCGTTCCGACAGCCACTGCGATCAGCCAGGTTGGGAGCCGATCCTGCGGCACATAGCTCATCGCGTGCCAGGCCGCGTACCCGCCGATCGCCAGAATACCGACCATGATCGCCCATGCCCCGAGCCATGCCCTGCCGGTCCATCGCCACCCGCCACAAAGCGTGAGCAGCATCCCGCAGAACCCCCACGCGAACAGCCCCGCGCCGATCCCGGCGTACACGGTCCCGTTCCAGTGTTTTTCAAGGAACGCCGGCACACCCGCATCGTCCGGCAGCCACGCCTCGGTCGCTGCCCCGACGGGCAGCTGCTCGACGATGCCGCGTGGGTCACGCTGCGCCGCCAGGTCACCCACAGGGAAGTACCGATCCGAGGTCCGCTTCTCGCCGTTCCGTTCGTACACGAACTCGATCATCGCGACCTGCTCCGTGCGGCTGCCACCAGTACTTACCTGACCCAGCTCAGACTTGGTGATCGTCGCCGCGACCCGCTCGGTGGCCGCGTTGCTCTTGGCCTGCTCGACCGCCGAGCCCAAGCTCAGCACGAGCATCAGCGTCCCGAGCACCAGAAAAGGCAGGCACACCACCGCGACGGGCGCGAAGAGGCACCCCGCCCTGATCCCGCTGATATCTTCGAGCCGCTTCCGATCCATGCCGCCAAGTCTATCACACCCAGCAGGCCACTTGGCCGGTCACTTCGACGCGGAATCCATGTCGTCGATCGAAGGCACAACCGGCCGATCGATCCCGCCGAACTGCGGGCGGATGCCCATCGTGCGGAAGATCACCGGGCGGATCCGCTTGATCTCCGGCATGTGCACCCGAGCGAGCAGGACGATCGTGCCCATCCGAACCACAGCGCTCACAAGGAACAGGGTGTGATACGCCCCTGCACCCTCGCCCATCATCCGGAAGATCAACGCACCAGCACTCGCGCCCAGCACGATCGTGACCGCGTTGAGCGCGGTCTGCGTCGTCAGCACGCTCGTTCGCTCCCGGGCGGGGATCGTCTCGAGCAGCAGGAGCATCGTGGCCATCTCATAGCACGCCCACATCATCCCCGACACGACCTGGACGCCCAGCAGGAACCACGGGTTCGCCGAAATCACCCACACCGCACTCATCGGGATGATCCCGACCCCACCGATCCACAGCAGACGGGCGGCGCCGTGCTTCTTCGCATACCGACCGATGATCGGCATCGCGATCACCCGACCCATGAACGACCCGCACAAGAGCCCCGCGTAGATCAGGTAATCGAACCCAAGCTCTCTGAGCATGTACGGCGAGAAGAACGGCCCGGAGACCTGCACCCCGAGCGTCACACCAAGCATGTACAGGATCAACCGCCCGCCAGATACCGCCTTGGGCCCTCTCAGGAACGCCCGCATCGGCACGCGTGTCTGCCCCTCCGGCATCGGTTCGGGCTCGCTCACCCGGGTGTGGCACCACGTCGATGCCAGCCTCGCCACGCCCGCGATCGCGAACAGCACCGCGAACACCAGCAAATACGACCCGCCCTCGTCGCCCCGGGTGAAATGCATGCGCCCGAAGTACAGCAGCAGGCCAGCCCCGATCAGAGAAAACATCAGCACCGCCTGCGCCCGCCGAGTCCGCCCCGCGAAGTACTTCGCCCGCACCGGGCGGGGCACAACCGTCCCGATCCAGGTGTTCCACGCCGGGCCACCGCCGAGGTTGAACGCCCAATACAGCGAGACCATCACAAAGATCAGCCAGTCGGGCATGTGCCCGACCACCGCCGCGATGATCATGGGGACAAAGCTCAGCGCCTGCAGCCCCGCGGCCAGGACCACCCATCGCTTGTGCGACCCGAGTGCGCGAACCGCGCTGGGGCCCGCGAGCTGGAGCAGCGCGCCCGCGAGCAGCGGCACCGAACCGAGCAGACCCGCGAGCGTCTCGCCCATCCCGACCGCAAGGGCAAAGGCGACGAAGTATGCCTCGCCGCATCCGACCATGACGGAGAACAACATCGCGTCCCGCGTGCTGAAACGAAGATCGCGCCGGATCTCATCCGCAGTTCTCGTGCCTTGCTGACTCAACGATCCGTTTCCTGCTTGCCCACGCCGACGCGGCATGGTATACCCTCACACATGAAGCGAGCACACGCACTTATCGTCGCACTCACCGCCCTGATGTTCACGATCGTTCCCGGATTCTCAGCGATGGCGCAGGATTCAAGCACCGAACCACCCGTGCCCCTCCGGATATACGACACCTCGATGGACATCAACGGGCAACGATACGCCTGCAAGGTCATGATCAACGAGGCTGCGACCCTCGGCGGCAGCGCCCTGCTCTTCCTCCACGGTGCAGGAGAGTGCGGCACCGAGGGCACACGCCAGCTCCACGTCGGCCTCCCCCGATACGCCATGCAAGACCCGGAGAGCTGGCCATTCGTCATCATCGCACCACAGAAGCCGACCGTAAACTCAGAGTGGGAGGACCACATCGAGGCCGTGATGGCCCTCCTCGACCGAGTCGCCGAGATGGGGCTCTACGACCCCGACCGCCTCGCCATCACCGGGCTCTCGCAGGGCGGGCACGGCACGATCACCATCGCCGGGCAACACCCGGACCGCTTCAGAGCCGCCTCCCCGGTCTGCGCCTACGTACGCCCCGTCTTCAACAAGGACCGCGAACGCATCGCCCGGACCGAGGCATCTAAGGATGACCCCGAGGTCATCCAAGCAGCCGAGCGGCTCGCCAAGCTCCCGATCTGGCTTCATCACGGTGACGCGGACTCCGTTGTCCCCGTGCAGGAGACCAGGGCCCTCCAGCAGGCGCTCCGCGCCCTCGGTGTGGACGTACGCTACAGCGAGTACCACGGAGTCGACCACAACTCGTGGGACAACGCCTACCAGGACAGCAATCTCAGCGACTGGTTCAAGGAACAGCTTGGCGACTGATCAGGCCTTGACGGCCTCGAACCGTTCCCTGACCGTGCTCCGCCCCTTGGTGCGATACTCCTCGCCGATCGCGCTGACAAACTCATCGAGCGGCATCGAACCCAGGTCCTTCTCGATCCCGAACGCCCGCACGGACACCGCGCGGTTCTCCGCATCGCGAGGCCCGACCACGACCAGGTACGGGATCTTCATCTCGCTGCCGTTCTTGATCTTCGCCTGCACGCGCTGATCGTGATCGTCGAGCGTGGCTCGGATCCCGATCGCGTGCAGGGCGCTCATCACCTCATGGGCGTAGTCGTTGCTCTTCTCGCTGATAGGCAGCACACGAACCTGCTCGGGCGCGAGCCAGACCGGGAACGCGCCGGCGAAGTGCTCGATCAGCACGCCGATGAACCGCTCCATCGAGCCGAACGGGGCGCGGTGGATCATCACCGGGCGGTGCTTCTCGTTGTCCGCCCCGACGTAGCTCAGGTCGAACCGCTCCGGCAGGTTGTAGTCCACCTGCACCGTGCCCAGCTGCCACTCACGACCGATCACGTCCTTGACCACGAAGTCGATCTTCGGCCCATAGAACGCCGCCTCGCCGGGCTCCTCGGTGAACGGCACGCCCAGCGTCTGCGCCGCCTCGCGGCAGGCCTGCTCCGCCTTGTCCCAGTTCGCCGGGTCGCCCGTGTACTTCCCGCTGTCCGGGTCACGCAGACCCACACGCACGCGGTAGTCCTTCATCCCCAGCACCTTGAAGATCGTCTTCACGAGCGTCAGGCACCCCTGGACTTCCTGCCCGATCTGGTCGGGCGTGCAGAACAGGTGCGCATCGTCCTGCGTGAACCCGCGCACACGCGTCATGCCGTTGAGCTCGCCGGACTGCTCCCACCGGTACACCGTCCCGAACTCCGCCAAACGCACCGGCAGGTCCTTGTAGGAGTGGGGCTGTGAATCGAAGACCTTGATGTGGTGCGGGCAGTTCATGGGCTTGAGCATGAACCCCTCGATCTCACCCGTGTGAAGGTGGTTCGACAGCTCCGCACAGGTACACCCCTCGTCACTGAGGTGCGCCATATGGTCCCGCTCGATCAGCGGCGGGAACTGCGACTCCGCGTAGTACGGGAAGTGCCCCGACGTGCGGTACAGGTCGAGCTTGCCGATATGAGGCGTGAAGACCTCGTGGTACCCCTGCTTCGTGAGCTCCGTCGAGATGAAATCCTGCAGCTCCTTGCGCACAACCGAGCCGTTGGGCGTCCAGAGGATCAACCCCTGACCAACCGTCTCGTCGATGTGGAACAGCTTGAGCTTCTTGCCCAAGACGCGGTGGTCGCGCTTCTTCGCCTCCTCCAGCCGCTCCAGGTACGCCTTCAGGTCCTTCTTGTTGAAGAAGGAAGTCCCGTACACGCGGGTGAGGCGATCGGAGTTCTCGTCGCCGTGCCAGTAGGACGACGCGAGCGACATCACCTTGAATGCGCCAATCCGCCCCGTGCTCGGGATGTGCGGCCCGCGGCACAGGTCCTCCCAGTCCTTGCCCGGCTCACCCGTCGCGTAGAAGCTCAGCGAGAGTGACCCCGCCTCGTGCGCCCGGTGCGCGTTGTCCAGCTTGTACTTCGACCCCTCGCTCTTGACCTTATCGAGCCCCTCGGAGTATTCCAGCTCGTAACGCGTGAACGGGCGGTCCTCCTTCACGATCTTGGCCATCTCCGCCTCGATCGCCTCGAAGTCGCCCTCCTTGAGCGGGCGGTCCTCGGGGAACGCGATGTCGTAATAGAACCCGTTGTCCAGCGGCGGCCCGTAGACCAGCTGCGCCCCCGGCACGATCCGCTGGATCGCCTCCGCCATCACGTGGGCCGTCGAGTGACGCAGCAGCTGCAGCGCGTTCGGGTCGTCCTGCTTGTCGCGGGTCTTCTCGGTGACCAGCGAGAGCGTGCAGTCCTTGTCGATCACCGTGCTCAGGTCGCACAGCTCCTCATCGATGATCGCGCCGACGCACGCCTTCGCGAGGCGCTCGCCGATCGACATCGCGATATCGTGGGCGCTGATGGGGTTGTCGAACGATTTGACCGATCCGTCGGGGAGGGTGATCTGAGGCATATTCCTGCTCGCTGTACCTGGAGTTGATTCCGTTCAGGGTGATCTTAGATGAAAAAACGCCCGGCAGCGGCCGGGCGTCGTGTGCGTTTTTCGAGCAACAACAACCAGCCGCCGTCATCTGGGCGAAGCCGTGGTGGTGGTCGCGGTGGTGGTGTTCTGGCTCATAGTACGAGTTTAGGCCGCCTCCCCCGCACCTGCGGAGCTTTATGCACGAATGCTCTGATTCCTGACGACCCTTGCGGCGTTGATGATGACCTTTGCGTCGATCCAGCAGCGTACGCGGTGCAGCCTTCGCGCCCAGGGCGGCAGGTTCCCGCCGCTCACCACCCCGCTGCT
>CAXREY010000004.1:0-111356 GCA_964229845.1 Phycisphaerales bacterium UBA1924 | reverse complement strand
ATGTCGACCCCAAGCGCCTCGAACGGCGCCTGCACGACTCGTACCTCGACGAACTGCTCCCCTCCATCGACCAGGCCATCGACGCGGCCCTCGACTACAAGGACCGGCAGATGAACGTCTCGGTCGGTGTCGAGGCCAACGCCGTCGACCTGCTCGAGCGCATGGTCGAGCGCGGCATCACGCCGGACCTGCTCACCGACCAGACCTCCGCCCACGATCCGCTCGTCGGCTATGTCCCCGCAGGCGTCACGCTCCACGAGGCCGACCTGCTCCGCGCCGAGGAACCCGAGGAGTACGTCCGCCAGTCCATGGCGAGCATGCACCGCCACGTCGCCGCGATGGTGGAATTGATGGACCGCGGCGCGATCACCTTCGACTACGGCAACAACCTGCGCCAGCGCGCCAAGGACCACGGCTTCGACCGCGCGTTCGACTTCCCCGGCTTCGTCCCGGCGTACATCCGCCCACAGTTCTGCCTCGGACGAGGCCCGTTCCGCTGGGTCGCTCTCTCCGGCGATCCCGTCGACATCTACAAGACCGACAAGGCCCTGCTCGACGCGTTCCCCGAGTCCGAGGGCGGCTACAACACCCGACTCCGCCGCTGGATCCTCGGCTGCCACGCCAACCCCGATGCGCTGCTGGCCGGCGACTTCGAGAACTGCAAACCGAGCTTCGCGTTCCAGGGCCTGCCCTCGCGCATCTGCTGGTTCGGCTACGGCGAGCGCGACAAGGCCGGGAAGATCTTCAACGACATGGTCGCCTCGGGCGAACTGTCCGCCCCGATCGTCATCGGGCGCGACCACCTCGACTGCGGCAGCGTCGCCAGCCCCAACCGCGAAACCGAATCCATGCTCGACGGCACCGACGCGGTCAGCGACTGGCCCCTGCTCAACCTCATGGTGAATGTCGCTTCGGGCGCGAGCTGGGTTAGTTTCCACCACGGCGGCGGCGTCGGCATCGGCTTCTCCCAGCACGCCGGGCAGGTCATCGTCGCCGACGGCACCAACGAGGCCGCCGATCGTCTCGCTCGGGTCCTCCGCAACGACCCGATGATGGGCATCTTCCGCCACGCGGATGCGGGCTATGACGACGCGATCGAATGCGGCAAGCAGCAGCAGGTCGATATCCCGATGGCGGACCAGTAAGGAGAAGGCGATATGTGGCTTGTGACGACGATCATGCTCCTGCTCGGTCTCGCACCGATGCACAGCACGCAATCCGATGCCCTGACCGTCATGAGCTTCAACATCCGTTACGGCACCGCCAACGACGGCGACAACAGCTGGCCCAACCGTGACCACCTTGTCATGCGGGTCTTCGAAGACCGCAAGGCCCAGATCGTCGGCGTGCAGGAGGCCCTCGTCTTCCAGCTCGACGAGATCACCGAAGCCCATCCCCACTACGGAGTCATCGGCGTCGGCCGCGATGATGGAAAGACCAAGGGCGAATACGCCGCGATGCTCTACGACACACGCAGGTTCGCGGTGGACTCGTCCGGGACCTTCTGGCTCTCCGATACCCCCGAGGTCGTCGCCTCGACCTCTTGGGGCAACTCCATCACCCGCATATGCACCTGGGCCCGCCTGATCGATCGCGCCTCCGGCGATGCGGTATATGTGTACAACGCCCACTACGACCACCGATCGCAGGAATCACGCGAGAAGAGCTCAGCACTCATTCTTCAGCGCATCGCAAGCCGCACAAACGATGACCCTGTGGTCCTCATGGGCGATTTCAACGCGGGCGAATCCAACCCCGCGATCACATCAATCAACGATTCTGACCTGATTCACACCTACCGGGCACTTCATCCCGCTGAGGCCGCCGTCGGCACGTTCAACGCCTTCACGGGCAAATCGGACGGCGAGATGATCGACCACATCTTCGTCTCGCCCGAGGTGAAGATCCTCGATGCGGATATCGACCGCACGAACGACAACGGGCGGTACCCATCCGACCACACTCCGGTTTGGGCAACGATCGAGCTGCCATGAGTGACGACCCCGCCAACCTGAAACGCGCCGCTGAGATGATCGATGACGCGCGATCCATCGTCATCCTCACCGGCGCAGGCGTCTCTGCGGAATCCGGACTCGCCACCTTCCGCGACCCCGAGGAGGGCCACTGGTCGAAGTACGACCCGATGGAGCTCGCAACCCTCCACGCGTTCAATAAGGACCCCGAGCTCGTCACCCGCTGGTACCACTGGCGATTCACCCGCGCCCGCGACGTCCAGCCCAACCCCGGGCACCACGCGATCGGAGCGCTCCAGAAGCACAAGACCGAAACCGGAAACGCGCTCACCGTCATCACACAGAACGTGGACGGGCTGCACCAACGCGGAGGCGCAACTAACGTCGTCGAGCTCCACGGCACCATCCATACCTGGCGGTGCACCGAGACGGGCAAGCAGAAGCCCCTGGCTGAACTGAGCTTCGGACAGTTCCCCATCCCCAGTGAATCCGGCGGGCTCATGCGCCCTTGCATCGTCTGGTTTGGCGAAACGCTCCCCGAGAACGCCCTGCAGCGGAGCTTCGAGGCGATGGCCGAGTGCGATCTGTTCATCTCGATCGGTACGAGCGGCACCGTCGAACCCGCAGCCAGCTTCATCCTCGCCGCGAAAGAGAACGGCGCCAGGACCATCGAGATCAACCGCGACCCGACGCCCAATACCTCGATCGTTGATATCGCCTTGCAGGGTGCCTCGGGTGAGATCCTGCCCGAAGTTCTGGCCCAGCTTGGGATCGACTCGCCAGCGAACTGATCAATGCGGCTCCGCGCCGAAGACCTTGATCGCCGACCCTACCGCGTGGACCATACTCAGCGGCTCCGCATCACGCATGTGCGACCACTCCTCGCCGTAGATCCGCCCCCAATCGACATCAATCTCGTATGAATGGACCTCATGGCACGCCCAGTACGGGTGCTGGACCTCGTACCGCAGCATCTTCCCCCGCCGGGTCCTGCCGTAGCCCCACTGGTGTTCCTTGAACCAGTGCTCGATCGAATCCTCCCCAGGCATCACGGTTTTAGCGGACGACTCCACACGCATCGTGCCCTCTGCTCCGTTCAACTGGAACCCGTACGAGACCCGGCGTGCCTGATCCTCAGTGATCTCGCTCTGTATCCGCGCCCGGACATACGGCTCGTTGTACAGAGATCTCGCGATCTGCGCCACGACCCGGCTCTTCACCAGCTCCCGCACAAAGACCACGCCGCGCCGATCGGTATCCTTCTCACGCACGTAGAAACGCAGGTTGATCTCCGGGAAGTTGCGGTAGGTCGGCCAGGGCACGCCCAGCACGCGCGTGTCGAGGAACATGAAGCCCACGAGGCTGCACACCGCCTGCCCCTCGAACAGATCGAGCTCCAGCCCGTCGGGCAAGCGCCTTTCCAACAACGCCGGATCGACGGCGTAGCTCGCAATGATCAGGTCCCGCCATTGGGCGGAGAGAAACTGGCGTGCCATGGCACAGTCTATGGCCCACGCGGTACACTTGCCCCATGCAACCGCCGCACACACGACCAGCCAGCTGGCCCGATGACCTCGCGTCGTCCAAGCTTGCCTCATTATTCAAGAACGCGCCCGAGGGCTGCCAGATCGCCCTGCTCGGCATCCCTGACGAGACGGGAGTGAAGCTCAACAACGGACGCCCGGGAGCCGCGGAAGGCCCGAATGCGATGCGAGCTGCTCTCGCTCGTTACGGCGTCGCGGATCCACACGACTGGGCCTGGCCGACCATCTGGGACGCGGGCGATGTGGAGGTCGTCCCGGGCGATCTCCATGCGACGCACGAGCGTGTGACCGAGGCGACTCGTGCGATCATCGAGCAGGGCGTCTTCCCCATCATGATCGGCGGCGGGCACGACCTGACCTACCCCTTCGTGCGTGCGGTCGCGGAGGTCCACAAGCCCATGCACGGCATCTACTTCGACGCCCATCTCGATGTCCGCGCCGAGACCGGATCCGGCATGCCCTTCCGCAAGCTCATCGAGACCGGGGCCGCCGATTCGCTGCGCATCCACGGACTCGACCTCTTCGCCAACAGCCGCGAGCACATCGAGTGGTTCAGCGCCAACGGCGGGCGGATCGAAGGGCGCACCCACTATGACGACTGGCTCAGCCAGCCGACCTTCGTCTCGCTAGACATGGACGTGTTCGACAGCGCGTACGCCCCGGGCGTCAGCGCCCACAACCCCTGCGGCTGGTCACCCCGGCTCTGCGAGCAATGGGTCGAGCAGGCCGGACGCCACAACCAGGTGAAGTGCTTCGACATCATGGAGCTCTCACCGCCCCACGATCAGGATGGGCGAACCGCTCGCCTTGCCGCACGCATGCTCCTCGCCTTTCTTCGCGGCTTCTCCGAGAGACGATCATGACCCACCCCATCGCCATCACCAACGCCCGGATCCTGACCCTCGCCGGCCCCGATACACCCCGCCGGGGCACGGCCATGCGCGAGCTCGCACCGATCGACCGTGGCTCAATCGTTATGCGGGACGGGCGGATCGAATCCGTCGCCGAATCGGTTGAGATCCCGGACGACGCCGAACCCATCGACGCCCAGGGGCGGGTCGTGATGCCCGCGTTCGTGGACTGCCACACGCACGCCTGCTGGGCCGGCGATCGCCTCGACGAATGGGAACTCAAGCAACGCGGCGCGACCTACCTCGAGATCCTCGAGTCGGGCGGGGGCATCATGTCCACCGTCCGGGCCGTGCGCGAGGCGAGCGTCGAGCAGCTCTTCGAAACGCTCCTCGACCGCCTCAACTGGATGCTCGCAGAGGGCACCACGGCGTGCGAGGTGAAGTCCGGGTACGGGCTGAGCACCAAGGACGAGTTGAAGATGCTCGACGCCATCGTGCTCGCGGACCAGAACTGGGCGGGGCGTGCCTCCCCCACCGCCTGCATCGGGCACGCGAAGGACGCGGATGTCGCGGACTTCGTCGACCGAACGATCAACGAGACGCTCCCGGCGGTGCACGAACGGTACCCGGGCGTCACCATCGATGCCTATACAGAGCAGGGGGCATGGTCCGTCGAGGAGACCGTCCGCCTGTTCAGTGCCGCAAAGGAGCTTGGGCACCCGCTGCGGATCCACGCGGACCAGTTCAACGCGTTGGGCATGCTCGAAGCCGCGATCGAGCTTGGGGCGCTCAGCGTGGATCACCTTGAGGCGACCGAGCCCGTTTCACTCAAGAAGCTGGCAGCATCAGAGACCATGGGCGTCATGCTCCCCTGCTCGGGCTTCCACGTGGACGACCGATACGGCGACGGGCGTGCTTTTATCGACGCCAACGGCGCACTCGCGATCGCAACCAACGTCAACCCCGGCTCCGCCCCATGCTTGTCGATCCCCATGGCCATCGCCCTCGCGACCCGCAAGCTCGGGATTACGGCGGCCGAGGCCATCACCGCCTGCACCTTCAACGGGGCCCACCTGCTCGGCTTTGATGATCAGGGCACGCTGGAAGCCGGCAAACGCGCCGACCTCGTGATGCTCCGCCACCGTGACGAACGCCAGCTGGGCTACACATACGGGGGCTCGCACGCCGAGATGGTCATCTGCAACGGCGCGATCGTCGCCTGATCACTTCAGCCTGTTCGCGATGTTCTCGACGAGCGCGTTGATGCCCGCGTAGACCTGCGCCGGGTTCTTGGCTTCCATATAGGCCGGGGTCGAGACCATGTTGTGCTCGTCGTCGATCACGATCTGCTCCGCATCCGCCTCCACATGGGTTGCGCCGGTCTTGCCGACCGCCTCGGCCGTGCCCGCGTCGTGCCCGATGGTCAGCCTCACGCCCTTGTCGCCGAACACCCTCGCGCCAAGCGCCGGGGCGATGCAGATGAATCCAATCGGCCTGCCCGCATCGCTGGCCTCCCTGAGGACACGCTCGACCTGCGGATCGACCTCGCAGTCAGGGCCCTTGGTGGCGAATGTGCACAGGTTCTTTGCCGCCCCGAACCCGCCGGGCAGGAAGAACGCGTCGTAGTCCGCGCCTTTCACGTCCTTGAGGTCGAGGATCTCGCCGCGTGCGATCCGCGCGGACTCTGTCAGCACGTTGCGCTTCTCTCCAGTGGGCTCCTGGGTGCGATGATCAATCACATCAAAGTCCCGATCCGGTGCCATGCACTGGTACTCGATCCCATGCTGCGCAAGCGAGATCAGCGTCGCCGACGCCTCCTGCACCTCGCTGCCGTCAAAGACACCGCACCCGCTAAGTATCACTCCGACCCTTGCCATGGCGCTCCTCCTTGCAATCGTTCGCTTGCTTACTGTGCACTCTTGAGCACGCGGGTCATCTTGACAAGCGCGTATCCCACATTGTTCGCCATGTTGCGTGCGATCTCGTCCTTGATCTGACCGCTGTCATCGAAAGCCTCGTGGGCCTTGCCCAGCGCAAACTCCTGCGGCACAACGACCATCTGGATCTGGGTGAGGATCTGGCGCACATGACGCAGCCCCCGGAGGCCGCCGATCGCACCGGGAGATGCCGCCAGCAGCCCGCAGGTCTTCCCCTTGAAACACTCAAGCGGCTCCTCATCCGGTCGCGGGCGCGAAGCCCAGTCGATCGCATTCTTGAGCGCGGCACTGATCGAACCGTTGTACTCAGGCGAACCGATCAGAAACCCGTCCGCTGCGATCAGTCGATTCTTGAGCTCTGAAGCTGAATCTGGGAACTCCCTTTCCTCTAGATCTTGGTCATAGATCGGCAGATCGAGCTTGTTCAGAGAAATCAGATCGATTTCCACCCCCCCTTGTTTCTCGATCTCGCCCGCGACGGCGGTCACGAGCTTGGTGTTGAATGACTCGCCGCGGAGTGAGCCGGAAAGGAGTGCAATCCTGATTGGTGTGTCGGACATGGGATGAAACCTCTGATGGTGAATGGCGTTGATTGTTGCTGTACTGTACCACTTTGCGCACAGCGTGACGGCAAGAGCCGGGCACGCGAACGCACCCGACTCTAGTTGCCTGTTTCAACAAATGTCTACGTCAACTCACCGACAAATGCCGCTTCGATAGTACGGGCGGTACGCCCGCTTCACGCGCACGGGGTGGTGCGCATTGCGGTAGACCTTGCGTAGCGAGACATGGAGATCGCCCCATGCCCAACGGAGTTGTGCTGCGTAATCATCCGTGCGCCAGCGCACGCTTGGTTTGCAGTATCCGTAGTCAACACGGACACACCCGTCCTCAATCCAAGCCCGGTACCCCTCTTTCCGGAAAGCTCGCACGATCTGCGCGTTCATCCCACGCCCCGTGCGAATAGTCGTGGAACAACCATTGATCGTGAGGGTTCCGGCGACTTGCTGCACATCACATCCACAGCTCGCGTTATGGCGATGCGCATGGCTGTGCCCTTGATGCGGACCAGCCGCACTCGCGACGCCTGCCCCCATGCCGATTGCCAGGATCGAGACCAGGGCCCAAGCTCGTGTGTTCTTCCGTGTCATTTCAGTCTCCTTTCTGAGTGCCCAGCCGCGTGCCGGGCTCGGGAGAACACCCGAATAAGTAAGTGAAGACTGACTTTTTGAGCCCCATTTTTCATACACAATGCGGGTTTCTGGGCTGAAAAGCGGGATCGGAACTGTTTTCTCCTGAAATTCTGCATTCTGGTGTCAGAAACACACCCTGTGAACGGTTGAACTGATAGAGCTTCTCATGCGAATATGAGAGCGGATCGGAGGATTGATGAACCAGCAATCACCACACCACGACGAAACTAGACTCGCCAACGGGGCAACCCCGATCGCGACAACCATCGTCACGGCCTCGAGTTCGGACGAACTCTCCCCCATCGAATCTTCCATCATGGACACCTGCAACGCGCTTCACGAAGCGCGCGACCGTCAGGACATGCGTTCGATCCGCGAACTCGCTCAGGACCTCGAATCCCTCCTCGAGCGATACGATGAGACAGACGGAGAGGACCATCCCAACCCGGCATGGGCCCGCGCGAACCAGCGTGCTCTCGCACTCTCCGCGATGGGCCGCCTCGACGAAGCGATCCGCCTTGAACTCACCGCGATCAAGTATGCTGATACACCACGCCGACTCGAGATCTCGTACGGCAATCTCGCAGACCGCTGCCTGCGACTCGGTGAGCCGGATCGCGCTGTCGAGTTCTTTCTCGACGCGATCAACGCGAACCCGGAGTCTGTGCCCGTGCTGATCACCGGCGCCCATGCACTCTACGAGGCCGGCTATCTTGAGCAGGCGGACACGATCTTCCGCACGCTGCTGGATAATGCACAGCTCCTCACCCCGCAATCTGAACTCGGTGCGTACCTCGACTGCGACGTCCGCACCCGTAACCTCAGCGAGGTGCTCCCGTCGCTCTCGGCCCTCTACGACCGATGGGCTGCCCTGAACGCGCGGATGACGCGCCGAGGGGGTGAGGGATGAACCGCAATGATCACGAGCAGTTCTGGGATCTGTACGAGCACGATGTCCGCGCTTCCATCGAGCGTGCCTGCCGACACCAGTCACGTGTGAAAACCGATTCGACGATGGACATCGACGACATGATCGCGTGGATCGATACACGGGTGTGGACGATGCTGGAAAAGGATGCCTACCCCACTTTCCACGATGACCCCACCCCGGAGCAGGCGATCGAGCGTCTCGTGAAGCACGCGCCCACGCTGGCCCGATGGGCGTACCTGGCACTCTGCCGGTCGCACTTCCGCCGCCTTGAGAACCGGGACGGGTTCATGCAGGGCATGTCCCGTGCCGAGCGCCTCTCGATGGCCAGCGCGGTGGATACCAAGATTGAGCGGCGAGAGGAGCTCGACCAAACAATCGGCGCGCTCCGAAAGGCGCTCAACCCGACCGAGAAGCAGCGGCTCGCGGCATCGGTCCAGGACAAGGAAGACCGCAGCCGGGTTGCGTTGGTGCTCGGTGCCACACGCACGGAAGACGACGCGATGATCCGGAAAGTCAACGCCGAAACCATGAACACGAACACCGTCCAGCAGATGCGTTCCCGTGCTCGCAAGCGTGCGCAGGAAATCCTCGACTCCGCGCGGAAAACGCCGCTGTGGGCGATCATCGGCATCGGCCTCCTCAGCGTGACGCTCAGCCCCAGCATCGCGGAGGCAGGCGAACAATCAGGCGGCCGCAAGGGCTCGATGGTTGCCCCCGACGCTACTTCTGCCTTGGTCTGCGAGGGTGAGCAGTCGGGTGGTCGCAAGCCCTGAGCAGCCAGGATTATTTACAGAATCCGACATGCCATGGAATAGTTCGCGGTGCGCATAAGTGTTCAATGCATGAACAAAGCCGCACTCTATGCCTCGATCGCCATGCTCCCCGTGCTTGCATTCGCCCCGCTGAGCCACGCCGAACCTCAATCCGTTCCGGTGAATCAGCTCGAAAAGCGGAGCAAGCCGCTCCAAACCGGGGACAAGATGCCGATGTTCCTCCTTGAGGACGCCGCCGGCAAGGCCCCCCATGACCTTGCGAAGCTGCTGGAGAAGGGGCCCGTTGTCGTGACCTTCTATCGTGGTTCGTGGTGCCCCTATTGCGTCAGCGAGCTGAGTTCCGTCCAGAAGCACTTGGACGACATCCGTGCTGCCGGCGCCTCCGTGCTCGCGATCTCTCCAGAGAAGCCCAGCGAAACCGCCGATCTCGTGGAACAAAAGAACCTCGGCTTTCATTTCGCGACCGACAAGGACAACGACCTTGCTACGAAGCTCGCGCTCTCATTCAAGCTCGATGCGAAGACGATCGAGCGGTACAAGAACTACGGCATCGACCTCCCGAAATCGAACGATTCAAGCGTATGGGAGCTGCCCATACCCGCGACTTACATCGTCGACACGGATGGGCAGATCGCCTGGTCGTTCGTCGAAGAAGACTACTCCAAGCGGCCTGACTACTCCAAGGTCGTGAAGAAGCTCAAGGAACTCCAGCAAGACGGCTGAGCCGCGAGCCACCTCCAAGCCCCCTCTTCGACGGGCACAGTGCTGCGTAGCCTGTGCCCGTCTTTTTACACGTGCCCGTCCTTCACGCGTGGATGATCCGATCGAGCTGCTCTCGGAGCCGCTTCTCGCTGACCTGGACTGAGGTCCGCAGGTTCTGGGCGAAGCTGGCGACCCGGAACTCCTCCACCATCCAGCGCAGCGTCCAGAAGTCCTCCGCGACCTCTGCGGTGTGCGCCCCCTGTGCCATGAGCTCGTGCAGGCACTGTGACCACGCGTAGACCCGGTCCGCAGCTTTCGCATCACGCTCCGGGCCGATCGATCGCAGCTTGTCCATACGAACCTCCATCGCGCGGAGGAAGCGTGCGTAGCACCAGAGCCAGCGTGTGTCGGCCGTGATCAGCGCATCGTCAGCAATCAGCAGCTCGAGCTGCCCTCGCATGTCTTTGATCGCCCGGCCCCACGCGTTCGGGTGTGGTTCGTCGAGGCGCCCACGCACGCGCATGAGGGATTCAAAGATCTGTGTGAAGTTCGTGATCACCCGGTTCGTCTCATCCACCCCTCGATCCCACGCCCCGAGCAGTCCGAGCTCGAACTCGTCCTTGTTCCGCGGGATCTGGTTGTTATCCACGCAGATGATCTTCCCGACGCGAGTCCAGATGATCGTCTCCAGCTGATCTGCCTGCTTGCATGCCGCCGCGAGCATGTGGAGCTTCGCGTACCCCGGCAGGTTTTTCAAGCGCAGCCGCAGCTCACGGCGGATCGCGAGCCCATAGAGCAGGCCGAGCCCAGAGCGTGTATGCAACTCTGATTCCCACCGTGTCGGGAGGACCTTGAGTGAGACCTTCCCATCCTCCACCATCAGGGAGGGGAACCCCACCACCTTGGGCGATCCGGGGCGGGTGAACTCGATCGTTTCAGGGAGTTCATCAAAATCCCACCCGATCATGGCGGTTCGCTCGATATCGGCGCCGGCCTCCTGCACCACCTTGGTCGCCTCCTTCGCGAACTGGGCTTGCAAGGCCCCCAGGTCGCGAGAGGCTTCCAAGGTCTGCCCGTGCTCGTCGATCACCTCGATCCGGGGGAACAGGTACACGTCCAGCTGATCATGCCGGAAGTCCTCCGGTCGTACCGCGATCCCCGTTCGCGCGGTCAGGACTTCCGCGAGTTGGGCCTCGATCGATCCCCTGTTCTCTTTGACTACCGGGGCGAGTTCGCCCGCGATCTGGTTCGCGTCGAACTGTCTGCGGAGCTGCTTCGGCAGCGACCGCACCATCGCTTCGATGCGTGGCCGGATCAGCCCGGGCACGGACCAGTCGACACGCTGGCGTGTGAGCTGGTGCAGTGCCGCGACGGAAACCCTGATCGTCGCACCGTCGTCGTCGCGCCCTGGCTCGAACGCGTACTTGAGCTTGGACGTGGCCCCCGCGAATGACACCTGATCCGGGTACGCCTCGGGGGTGACCTCCTCGGGCATGAACTCGAGGACGTCCTCGCGTGTCATGCGAAGGGCATCGGCATCGGTCGATTCAGCTTTGCGTACCCAGCGTTCGAACGACTTGCTCGCGTAGATATCTTTCGGAAGGCGGGCATCGTAGAAGTTGTACAGCGTCTGCGTGTCCGCGATCAGGTCATTCCGTCTCGCCTTGGCCTGCAGCGTTCCGATCTCACGAATCAGGCGGCGGTTGTGCTTGAGCGCCTTGGATGCGGACCTGAGCTGATCATCGATCAGCGCGTGATGGATAAAGAGCTCGCGGGAGAGCGCCGGATCGATCGGGCCGTAATGCACGGTGCGGCGCGGAACGATGTCCAAACCGAACAGGGTCACCTTCTCATCCGCGACAACCCGCCCAGTCTTCTCGTCCCAGCGCGGGTCCGAGTGCGTTTTTTTGATCAGGTGTGCCCCGGCCTCTTCTATCCACTGCGGGTCTACACCCGCGACCGTCCGCGCATACACCTTGCTCGTGCGGACGATCTCAGCACACATGACCCACTTGGGTTTGGCGCTGAACAACGCGGACCCCGGCGAGATCATGAATGACGAGTTTCGGGTGCCCTTGAACTCGTGCTTCTCGCCCTTGTTCCCGATGTTGGCGAGCAGCCCGGTAAGCAGCGCCCGATGCACGGCGTCCTCGTCGTTGTGCCCCTTCTTGAGCTCGTACCCAAGCTCCTGACACAGGGACCGGAGCTGGCGGAACACTTCGCGCCATTCGTCGATCCGACGTACAGAGAGGTACGCCTTCTCGCAGACCCTCGCCAGCTTTCGGCGTGAGAGCTTGACCTGCTGATCGTGGTACCAGTCCCAGATCTTCAGGTACGCGAGGAAGTCCGATCCCTCGACCAGGAACTGCTCGTGCGCCTGGTCGGCGGCGTCGCGTTTCTCGTGCGGGCGGACGCGCGGGTCCTGCACGGAGAGTGCTGAGGCGATGATCAGCACGTCGTGCACGCACCCCTCATCGTGTGCGGCGATGATCATCCGGCCGATCCGTGGATCGACAGGCAGGCGGGCCATCGTCCTGCCGAGCTTCGTGAGCCGGCCGTCTTCATCGATCGCGCCCAGCTCACGCAGGGTCTCGGCCCCGTCACGCCACTGGCGGTTCTCCGGCGGATCGAGGAAAGGGAACGC
Organism: Phycisphaerales bacterium UBA1924; assembly: GCA_964229845.1. Classification (GTDB taxonomy): domain Bacteria; phylum Planctomycetota; class Phycisphaerae; order Phycisphaerales; family UBA1924; genus UBA1924. Next base: position 98,808 of record CAXREY010000004.1, on the reverse strand, counting down.
CTCGGGCTCACCGAGCTTCAGGTCCGCCATCTGCAGGATCACGGAAGCCAGGTTCGAGCGGAGGAGCTCGGGCTGGGTGAACTCGTCGCGCGATTTGTAGTCCGACTCGTCGTAGAGGCGAACGCACACGCCGGGCGCAATACGACCGCATCGCCCTGACCGCTGGTTCGCGCTCGCCTGCGAGATCGGCTCCACCATCAGCCCATGGATCTTGGTCCGCGGGTTGTACCGCTTCATCCGGGCGGACCCCGGATCAACAACCGAGCGGATATTGGGTACCGTCAGCGAAGTCTCCGCCACGTTCGTCGCGATCACGACGCGCGGGCGGCCGGATGGTTTGAAGACTCGTTGCTGCTCCTGAGCGGAGAGGCGGGCATAGAGCGGGATGATCTCGGTCCCATCGGGCAGATGCTCGCGTTTACGCAGCTCGTGGGCTGTCTGGCGGATCTCCCGCTCGCCGGGCATGAAGATCAGCACGTCGTCGTGTCGCTCGTTGAGCAGCTGAGCCGCGGCGTACGAAGCGGATTCGTCGATGCTCATGCCTGTAGCGATGTGGTCTGGCTCGTAGCGCATCTCCACCGGGTAGGTACGCCCAGACACTTCGATGACGGGGGCGGGCCTGTCCCCGGACCCGAAATGCTCCGCGAAGCGTTGGGCATCGATCGTGGCCGATGTGATGATGAGCTTGAGATCAGGGCGGGTGTGCAGGAGGCGGTGCAAGTACCCGAGCAGGAAGTCGATATTCAGCGATCGCTCGTGCGCCTCGTCGATAATCACCGCGTCGTACTGGCGGAGCTTCGGGTCCGATCTCGTCTCAGCGAGCAAGATCCCGTCTGTCATCACCTTGATATAGGTGTTCTCGTTGGTCGAATCAGAGAATCGGATCTTCGATCCGACCTGCTCTCCGTGCTTCACACCGAGTTCTTCCGCGATGCGAGACGCGACCGATCGGGCAGCAATCCGACGTGGCTGCGTGTGCCCGATCATGGCGCCGACCCCAAGCCCCAGCTCCAGGCACATCTTTGGGAGCTGCGTGGTCTTACCGGATCCTGTCTCGCCGCACACGATGACGACCTGATTCTCCCGGATCGCACCGATGATCTCTTCACGGCGCTGCGATACGGGGAGGTCTTCGGGGTACGAAACGCTCGGCACATTGGCCTTGCGGCGCTCATAGCCCTCGATCGCACGGCTGAGGTCCTCCATGATGGACCGCTCGATCTTTCCGCGATGCTCGCTGCTGGCCTTGCGCTGCAGCCCCTTCAGGCGCCCAATAAATCGCCCCCTTTGGGCGGGCGGGCAGCGATCGAGGAGTTCATCGATCGATGGATTGGTTGGGACTGAGGGATCAGGCACCCGGGCTACCTCAGGGGCTGATCGCGTCAACGATCGCCTTTGCTCGCTGCGGATCAACTGGGTTTTTCCAATAGCTGTCGTGCTTGATCGAAGATCCCACGATCAACGCGTCGGCGTGCTCTGCGAGCGATCCGGCGTAGCCCGGCGTCACTCCTGAGCCCACGATCACCGGGAGATCCGTCGCCTCACGGACGGCTCTCACATCTTCGAGTGCCGCAGCGCGCCCGGTTGAGACTCCGGTCACGACGAATCCATCCGCGCCAAAAAACGCTCCGGCGTGTGCCATTTCCGCAAGGTCGATATCGCTCGTGATCGCGTGAGATGCGTGCTTTTTCTTGATATCGCAGAACACCTTGACGTGCCCCGCGTCGATGGATTTGCGATATCGCAGAAGCCCCCCCGCCTCGGCCTCCGTTAGCAGCCCCTCATCCGCAACGTGCGCGAAGACAAAGTTCTCACATCGGATAAATGGCAGCCCATTGGTCAACGCGACGCCGATGGCGTGCCGATTCCCGCCAGAGAGGATCTGGATCCCAACGGGGATCCGAACAGCATTGCGGACTGCGCCCGTCAGCCGGGTCATCGCGGCCACGATCTCGGGCCCGAGCTGATCGCCGTGGACATACGGCGCGTCGTGCATATTTTCCACAATGATGGCGTCGAAGCCCGCATCCTCGATCTGCTTCGCTTCCAGGACGGCCTGACGCTCGAGTTCTTCGATCGGGCCCTTGAAGAACGGTGTCCCGGGCAGGGACCCGACGTGCACCATCCCGATCAGCCTGGCCGGGCGGGCAGGGTCACGTAGCTCAACGATGCTTTTCAGGTTCAGGTGGGTCTGGTCATTCATACGCGTATGGTCGGTAATCGCCTGGTGTGGATGGCGATCAGCACTGAATTCAGGGGGGTGTGCCGCTTGTGCAAAGCCTGTGGATCGCATAGGTTGTGTATCAACGATCGTATGCCTGGAGTTGGCAGGATCGGATTCAATCACAAAGGAATCACATGGGCGACACACAGCATCAGACCGCGCCGGATCCGAACGAGACCCGGTTCCCCAAGGGGGTTCCCTACATCATCGGGAACGAGCTCGCAGAACGCTTCAGTTTCTACGGGATGAAGGGGATCCTGACGGTCTTCATGACCCAGCACATGCTCGGTGCCGACGGGGCCGCGGCGTATATGACCGACGAGCAGGCCAAGAAGTGGTACCACCTGTTCACGGCACTCACCTACACATTCCCGATTTTCGGTGCCATCCTCGCGGATGTTGTGCTGGGCAAGTACCGCACGATCCTCTGGATCAGCCTGATGTATTGCCTCGGTCACGGGTTCCTCGCGGTCATGGACGTCGCCCCGTCCATGAACATGCCCATGCAGACCTGGCTGATCATCGGCATGATCTTCATCGCGATCGGTGCCGGTGCGATCAAGCCCTGTGTGAGCGCACACGTCGGAGACCAGTTCGGCACCGGCAACAAGCACATGCTCACGCAGATTTTCAACTGGTTCTATTTCTCAATCAACCTCGGCGCCGCGTCCTCGATGATCCTGACGCCGATCCTGCTCGCGAAGGTTGGCCCATGGCTGGCCTTCGGTCTCCCCGGCGTGCTCATGGCCATCGCGACTTTCGTGTTCTGGCTCGGACGCACGAAGTTCGTCCACGTCCCACCGGCTGGGCTGGAGAAGTGGAAACAGGAAACCTTCTCGGAGGAAGGAAAGCGGGCGCTCAAGTGGCTCGCACCACTCTTCCTCTTTTTCGTCATGATGTTCTGGGCCATCTTCGACCAGACGGGCTCCGCGTGGGTCCTGCAGGCAGAAACGCTCGATCGAGAGTTCGCGGGCATCAACTGGCTCGAATCGCAGATTCAGTTCGTGAACCCCATCATGATTCTCACGGGTATCCCGATATTCACGTATCTCGTGTACCCGGCCGTCAGCAAGGTCTGGCTGCTTACACCCCTGCGAAAGATCGGACTCGGCTTCGTATTTACAGCGGGGGCGTTTGCGCTCTCAGGGCTGATCGAGTCGTGGATTGACGCGAAATCTCCGGAGGTCAGCACAGCGCTGTGGACCGCGATGAACGCGTCAGGAGATATGCCCGCCTCGCTCGCTGACATCGTCCAGCAGGCCCGTGATATGGGCTGGACGCAGGAGCAGCTCAACGAGTACATGCATGTCATGCCGAGCATCGCCTGGCAGTTCCTCGCGTACCTCATCCTGACGTCGGGCGAGATCATGGTCTCGATCGTCTGCCTCGAGTTCGCCTATACCCAGAGCCCGAAGAAGATGAAGAGCTTCGTTATGGGGGTGTTCTTCCTCGGCGTCGCGTTGGGGAACTACCTCGCGATGGGCGTCAACATGTACCTCGAGCATCAGGTAGAGACCACCGGCACTTCGCCGCTCGAGGGTGCCCGGTACTACTGGTTCTTCGCGATCGCCATGCTGCTGGTCACCGCGATCTACATCCCGTGGTCCATGAAGTACAAGGGCAGGACCTACATTCAGGGCGAGGAAGAGGCAGACATCATTGAGGCCGAAGCCGAGGCCGAGGGCACCGAGCCTCGCTGATCTCGGGCAGATAACAACCACAACCGCTCCGAGCTGCTCGGAGCGGTTTTTCTATGCACGGAATCAGGTTCTCAGAACGGGAAGAGATCCGGCCCCGGTGTTTCCGTCCCGGAGAAGAGGATGGCCCAGATGAACTCAGCTACACCCACGACGACGAGCTTGGAGAACACGAAGATGAAAGCGCCGAAGATGAAGAAAACGAGCACAAACCCACCGATCATGATCCATTTGCCCGTGTCGCTCTGCAGCATGCGTGTGTACGCGGGGCTCAGGTTCATGAGGATCCGGCTGCCATCGAGTGGCGGCAGCGGGAGCATGTTGAACAGGAAGAGCAGGATATTCAGCATCGCCCCGACAGCGAGGAAACTCTGCATGTTCGTGGCCAGCGGGTCTGAGATCGACAGCGAAGCGCTGATCTGCCCCTGACAGAGCGGAACCCAGATCACAAGCCCGAGCAGCGCCACGAATGCCAGAGCGATGTTCATCAGCGGGCCCGCGATGGCGACCAGCGTTTCCGCGTAACGGCCACGCAGCTTGCTCGGGTTGATCGGCATCAAACCCCATGCAATCCCGAGGAAGATGAGCACGATCAGAGAGAACGTGCCCATGTGTACGATCGGGTTCCACGTCATGTGGCCGCTGATGATCGGGGTGTCGTCGCCCAGCCGGATCGCGACCCAGCCGTGCGCCAGCTCGTGCAGGCAGATCGAGAGGATCACCCACACAAGCCATGAAACAACCCACACCTGGCCGTTAATGCTCTGGTTGCTCAGGAGATCTGAGATCCACCAGCCGCCCATGTGTGGGTCCTTTCGAAGTGTCGAAGATGGTTCGCTGAATCAGCTCTTGGCTGGGACCGCGGAGGTCGCGGCTGTTGCCTGCTCGACGAGCTTGTCGAAGAGCTTGGGATCCTCGATCGCGATCTGCGAGAGCATCTTGCGGTTGAGGTTGACCCCGGTGAGCTTGAGCCCGTTCATGAAGAGCGAGTAGCGCGTACCACGCATGCGGCATGCCGCGGTGATACGGGTGATCCAGAGCTTGCGCATATCACGCTTGAGTGCGCGACGGTCACGCAGGGCGTAGCAGCCCGCACGGCGGACAGCGATCTTGGCCTGGTACTTGTGGCGGCTCTTTGAGCCGAAGTAGCCGCGTGCCTGACGCAGCAGTTTTTTGCGTGCCTGTGTACGGGCAGCACCTTTACGAACGCGTGGCATGGTTCATATCTCCAAGTTTGCCTGACGGAGACGGATTCAACCGTTCTTTCAATCCCGGCAGACGGGGATGGGTGACCCGAGCACCAACTCTTGGCGCTCGATGTTGTTGATTAGTCGTTGTTCTTCGCGGCTTCGCGCATCTCACGCTTCTCCTGCGGCGACGGGTTGCGACGCAGTGAGGCCCGCGGCTGGTTGCGGCCACGGAGACGGCGGAAGAGCAGCTTTTCAAAGCGCTTCGCTTCGGGGGTCGTCACGTGACGGTCCTTGCGGAGCTGACGCAGACGCTTCGCGCTCTTGCGTGAAGAAAGGTGCTTGTGGTACGCCGTGCGGTGACGGACCTTGCCCGTCTTCGAGATGCGGATCCGCTTGGACAAACCCTTATGGCTCTTGTTCTTCGGCATCGGAATCACTCCGGGCACTGATCGACGGCAGGGCCGTCGTGTGGTCAAATCGTATCGATACATACCCCGAGTCCGTCGGGGCAGGAGGGAAGTGTAGGCCGCCCTCCCCGGCGTGGCGAGTCAAGACGAGCCCCAAACGGGGCCCAAAGATCAAAAAAAACAGTTTCCGCGCATCGCATTCGTGGCCACTCAGGGTCCAACGAAGGCGTCAGTCGGGCCGTCTGGCTGCTCATTCCCGGTCATGATCCCGTGCCGTTCGCGGGCTTCATGGATCACGGATTCGATCGGGCGGGGGAGCCAGATGTTGTCCCGGGAATCAAGCATGGGCGAGTCGCTCCACGTGGCGCTCCCATCGAGCATGAGCATGTGCTGCCCGGTATGGTCGTGGTTCGGCGAGTTTTCTTCCGGGCGGACGGCCTGATTGGCCTTGATTCTCAGCACGACCGGCGATCGGTCGGAAAGAAGCACGACACGCACCGGTTGATCGATCGAGGTCGCACGCATCCCGCCCTGAGGCATGATCCGGTAGGAATAGGAGATCTCCTCAAGCGAGTTCCAGTCCCACGCGTCGGGATCAGCGTCGCCGGTGGCCGCTTTGGGGTTTGAAGGGCAGGCGAGGTCGTCGAGCCCAGCGAACTGATTTCGGACGAGCGTGTATAGATTCGAAGAGTTCGATCGCTCGGGCGTTGTTCCGACATCCATCCAGGTCGGGCCGAATCCGGCGGTAGCCATCGGAAGCATATCTCGGTTTGCGCCGGTGTAGAGCCCGAACGCGTTTGCCGTCTGGTTCATGTTGTTGAAGCAGATCCCCTGCTGGTTCATGGAACGCATGCCGGACATGATGGGCATGATCACTGATGCGGCGAGCAGCAGCATCGCGGCGATCGAGACAAGGTCAGCCCATCGCCCCGGGAGTTGGAACCCTGAACGCGGCTCAAGTTTCATCGCCGATTCTTCGGCATCGATGTGCGCCTGTATTGAACTGAGTGTTTGCGCGACGAGCTTCTCCCGGCTCCCGAGCGTGGTATCTCCAGCGGTCACGATTGAACCAAGGGCCTCGAGCTGATTCGCTCGGGCCGCATCATGAACCGCATCGACGGAGTATCCCGATTCGACATACTCGTCACACGCGGCCTGATCTTCCGGGCTCAGGCGGGTCTCGGCGAGGCCCTCGCGTTGGATGCGGCGTGCAAGGATCTCGATCATGTCCGCTCGCGATTCGCGATGCGATTCGCCTTGTACCGGCGTGCCGAGCAGACCCAGGAGTCCTTGCAATCGACTCTCTTCCCCTATCTCTGGCTCGTGGGCACCCATCCCATGCTCGAGCAGGCGATCAACAAGTTGCTGATCCTGTTCCTCCAGCGATGGGGTTTGGGACTGCTGATCGTCAGGATTCATCCGGGAGTACCTCACCACAAAGATCAAAGAGACTTCTCACCCTTGGATACACTCTGCCAGGCGCGAGCAAAGGATGCCACAGCGGAGTGCATCCTCGACTTCACCGTGCCCAGCGGGATGCCGAGGTCCTCGGCAATCTGTGCATAGCTGAGTCGTTGGAAGTAGGCCAAGAGCAACACCTCGCGTAACGCCGGGCCGAGCTGATCCAGTGCCTTCTGCACCATCTCGTCCCGTTCCGAGAGGTCCATCGCGGTGTCTGGGGAAGGGATATCCACTTCGAGGAGATCCACAAACGAGGCACCGGATTCTGACTTCTTGATCGGGGCCGAGAGCTCGACCGTCTTACGTCTGTTCTTCTTACGTAGGTAGTCCCGGGCTTTGTTCGCGGCAATCGTAAAAAGCCATGGACGAAATCTGCGTGAGCTGTCGAAGCTGTGCGCGGAAATGTGAACCTGGAGAAAGGTGTCCTGGAAGATGTCCTCCGCGGCGGCCCGATCCCCCACCATCCGCGTCAGGAACCGGAGCAGATCGTCGTGGTACCGTTCGATCAGCTCCCGATAAGCCCCCGGCTCCTCCGCCCTGAACGCCTCGAAGACCTGCTCATCGCTCTGTTCTTTCCATTCGCTCAACTGAACGCCTCTCATTGGTCCCGTGGGGTACGCCCGCGGACGTCCGAGGTTCGATCTGGCAGGAACTCGAACCGAGCGCAGCAGATACCGGACGTGACCCAAACTTGCCTTGGCCCGGTGGTTGGACCGATATGGTGAGTATACGAGAAAGAAACCCACGGATGCGGCAATGCGGCCCCCCGTTCGCCGTTCAGCAGTCAGGATGGTTCCCGCGTTGACTTTGCAATCCTCACCAGCAGATCAGGACCCGGCCGAACTGGCGTCGGTGATCGCCCGTGCCGCGCACGGTGAGGAGGCCGCGTGGGAAGAGATCATGCGTTTGTACTCCAAACGCGTCTTCGCGATGGCCCGGAGCCGTCTGCACAACGACGAGCTGGCTGAAGAGATCACCCAGTCCGTATTCGTGACGATCGCGACCAAGCTCAACGGGCAGGGCGATGGGAGCGGGTACAACGAGCGGGGCAAGTTTGAGCCCTGGCTTTTCAGGATCACCATGAACCGGGTCCGCGACTATTGCCGCAAGCGGGCCCGCCACGCGACGCCCACGGCTCCGGAGCATCTCAGCGGGATCAACGCTGATACAGGCCACGACCACGGCGCGCAGGAAGCGGGACAGGCAGAGACGCGAAAGCTCAGAGCTGCGATGGAGCTGCTCTCCGAGCGTGACAGAGAAATCATCGAGCTGCGACATCACGGTCAGCTCAGCTTCAAACAGATCGCCGATATCTCCGGAGACCCGATCGGCACACTGCTCGCCCGGCATCACCGGGCACTCAAGAAACTCCGTGATCTACTCGATCCACAGCAAGCACCCCAAAGTAAATCGGGGGAGGCGAAATGACACACGACAACACGCACCACGACGACCTGCATCTGCACTCGGACCCGGATATCGAGCGGGTTGAGTCCATGCTCGACGCACTGGCTTCCGAGGACCGGGATGCCATGACACCCGCTCAGCAGTCGCGTGTGCTTGAGTCTGTCTCCCACGTGTTTGCGCCCGCACCGATCTCGCTCGAACAGAAGAAGTTAGAGCAAGTATCAGCTTCGGGATCGCGCCGGTGGAACTTGCGCTTTGCTGCAGCCGCAGCGCTCGCGACGGCGACCACGCTCAGCATCGTGGCGACGCAGCCTTGGAAATCCGGTGCACCGCTCCCTGAATCGCCCACATCGGCAAGCCAGGGCGTGTGGACGCTCGCATCTTTCGAAGAGGATATCGATGCGTATCTCACGCTCGATGAGCACGAGAGCGACTCCCTCGACGAGGCGGTCGCGAGCTGGGAACTCTGGGCGCAGACGATCGAGTCGGACCTCGATGCCGACTCGCTCAACGACGAGTATGGGATTTCTGATCTACACGACGGAGCGCTCTGATGAACAGCCTACGACTCCACACGCTTGTGCTTTCCACCTCCGCCCTGTTCATGCTCGGCATGGTGCAGCCGGACCGCGGCGTTACGTCTCCACCGAATGCGCCCCAGCCCACTCAAGACGAGAACCCAGATGCGCGAGGGCGTCTCGGGCTCGAACTGCAGCTTGACCCGGATGCACTCCGCATCCGGCTTGTCCGCATGATCGAGCGTGGAGAAGAGATGGCCGTTCGTGGGCAAGCCGCGCTCGAGAAACTCGACGCGGGTGCCCCCGCGACCGAGGTCCTCGAGGAACTGCGAGGCTCCGATGAGCCCCGCAGGGCAAGAGGCGAGTCACGCCCGGACACGCCTTCTCAACGCAACCCGAACGACCGACGGAGCCGTCCTGGCGGCGACGAAGACCGCCAGGCGATCCAGCAGTTCCTTCAGACGGAGTTCCCGGAGCTCTGGACCAAGTTCGAGCCCTTCTTGCGACAGGATCCGCGTGACGCCGATCGGCTGCTCGGAAGGATGGCCCCTCAGATCCGTGAAATCCTCGCGCTGAGAGATTCCCACCCGGAACTGGCGAAGATCAAGACCGCGCAGATGCGCACCGGGCTGGACTTCGGAGAAGCCGCCCGCCTGTACCGCCTGGTACTCAGCAACCCTGATTCGACACAGAGCGATCGCGAGGAAGCGTTAGGCGAAATCAGGTCGCACGCGGAAGCCCGCTTCGATGCGGAACTGGAAGCGAAGCAGCTGGAGATCGACCGCCTGGAAGCCCGCCTGAACCAGCTGCGCGACTCGGTTACGCAGCTTGAGCAGCGGCGCGAGCAGGAAGTCGACCAGATGGTCGATCTCGCGCACCGCAACGCGGAGCGGCTTGCGCGTCAGCAGGCCCAGAAGCAGCGTTCGGGCAGCGGGGCCACGGGGTCAGGAGACGACTGAGCCCGGCTCGATCTCGCTCATCGGCGAGAGCAGCACGACGCTCCGATCATCGCTCCCCTTCGCGGAGTCGCTCGCAGCGAGCAGCATGCCCCGCGACTCCTCCCCCCTGAGTGACCGCGGCGCGAGATTCGCGACAATGATGATGGACTTGCCGATGAGATCCTCCGCGGCGTAGTGCTCCTTGACGCCCGCACAGATCTGACGGGGCGTGCCCGACCCATCGTCGAGCTGCAGCTTGAGCAGTCGATCGGCGTTGGGGTGAGGCTCGGCGTGCGTGACCTTCGCAACGCGGAGGTCCACCTTCGCGAAGTCATCAAACGTAATCTCCGGCTTGAACATGCTCTGGCTCGCGGTTGTCTCGTTGCTCATCGTGGCATTCCTCTGCGGACTTTGAAACGTCGTTCCGGTCAGATCGTAGCCGCAAGATCGCATCGACACCGCCCTGCTCTCAGGGGGAGCTCACCCACCGACCGTTCCGGAAGGCGGGCCGATCAGGGTCGATGCCGTAGGTGCGTACCAGCCATCCGATGCTCGGATCCCGAAGCGCTTCCCGCTGCCCCATCGCACTCGACCCACCCCAGTCTGCGAGTCCGGCGCCGTTATTCATACACGCGTTCTCGATCGCCAGATACTGGCGGAGCATGCTGGAACTCTCAGCGGTGCCGATCGGGTAAGCGTGTTCCCTGCAGACTCTGCGGACGGATTGCCCGTTCTCGACCTGCGCATCGAAGTAGTTCCCATTGCAGGGATCGCGACCGGTGTGGCTGATTTGCCTCCGGAGCGAGCTCACGATCTCGCCCGGGTTGTACCCCAGCCGCTGGGCGGTTTGTCTGATCTGATCCTCGATCCCCTGGCGATCAAGCAACGCCTTCGCATCCGCGTATTCCGCAGTTCGAGCCAGCCGGATACATTCCGCGGCGTCCCGCTGGAGCTTCTGGCCGCCCCCCGCATGCCGCTGCTCCGCCCACTGGACCAGACGGCTCGGATCCAACCGCAGCGCAAGATCCCAGAGCTGCTGATTGATCCGGGCATCATCCGCGTGCGTGTTCGCGAGCGCGATGCAACAACTGCTGGCGGTCTGACGATCATTCTGACGCTCGGCCAACACGACACCCATCGCCAGTATGCGCCGGGCTTGATCGAGATCATCCTCGCGGCTCGCTCTCGCTGCCGCGAGCTCTCCGACCTCGAAATACTGTCTCGGACGATCTGGATCGAGCTCAGCACGTGCCGGCTGCTGCAGCCCGTGAATACCCAGCGGTATGGTCAATGAGATCATCGCCATGGCGGATAACAGGGCCCGCTTCATTGGTCGCCCCTCCTCTGCAGTTCGATCTGCATGAGCTGCGCCAAAGCCCTCTGCGTGTGCACCATCTGCTCGATCGCTGAGCTCGCCCCGTCCTCCCTTGAGCGGAGCTCACTCAGTGCTATCTCAACGAACCGGTCCGCGTCAGGGTAACGGGCACGGACGGTCAGGCTGAACAACGCGAGCTCAATGCGCTGCTGGGCAAGGTAATGCTGGAATGGGTTCCGAGCCCTCACCGTCCACAATAATGACTCGGCATCGATCCGCTCGAGTTCCTGGCTGAGCCTGACTGAGCTCCCGACGAGCTTCTCAACCTCAGCTCGGGACCGATGATTGAGCTGGGCGAGCAGCTCGGACGGCACATCCGAGCTCGCCTCGGCCTCCCCACCAGACTCAAAGCGGATCGTCAGCATGCTGGCGATCTCGTCTTGCACCTGGCTCATACGGAAATCCTGTTCACGCACCATCGCCTGCCCCATCCGCGCCAGGAGCATGGATCGAACCTGCGGGTACCAGCCATCATCGTTGCGGCTCGGGATATCGTCGCCCAGCACTTCTCTTACGAGCGTGTCCACACGCGATGTCACGCGGACTTTGCTCAGCGCGTGGTCGATCGCGATGAGGATTGCGATCTGGTCTGCATAGCGAACGATCTGTGCCAGAGCAAGCTCGCGCAGCTCATTCTGTGATTTGCGAGTCGCCAGGTACACCAACGCGTGTGCGCTGCTGATCCCGATTGATTCGTTGCGAACGAGCTCGTCAAGGTACGGACGCAGCTGCGCCGCCTCTTCGCTGTTGACCGCACGCTCGGCCCACGCGTCATCCGCCTGTTCCCAGTTCAGGTCATGCTGCGGCATGGCTGGTGTGTCGGGGATCGCAGGGGGGTTCTGCACGAGCTCCTCGCTGAGTTCCCCGTGCCCATCGATCGCGAGAAAGGCCGCAGTCGTGAGGTGATGAAGCTCAATCAGGTGCTCGATCGCCTGCGCCTCGGTCGGGTTGTCCGGGGTTGAGTTGACCGCGATCTGCAGCTCACGGAGCAGCGGCGTGCCCGCCCCACCCGGCTGCGTGGGCTGAGAATCGCCGCTGCGTGCCGGGAACCATGAGTCACGATACCGTTTGGCGATTTCCTCACGCTTCGGGGCGTTGGCGTTCCTCGGGAGCACCATCAGCTGATCCACACCGCTCGCAGCGCTCTCGGTCGCGAGAACCTCAGTAAGCACCGCCAATCGCTCGGTCTGGACCTCAGAGTCATTGAACTGCGATATCAGCCAGAACCGCTCAACGCTCTCTTCTCGCCAGTCGAGCGAGCGCACGAGCATGGAGACCGTGCCCCGCCACGCCTCGCGAGGAGCAGCCGGGTCACGAAGCAGGTCACTCAATGCCGTCAGCACCGCCCCGGTGAGGTCTGCCTCCGATCCGCTTGCACGCTTCACGCCGAGGAGCCATGCGGACCACCAATCCGGATCATCACCCTGATCTGCGTGTGCGGAATCGATCGCGACGGCATAGATACAAGACTTGATATCCGTGCTACCAGTACTTTGCGTGCCGGTCATCGCGCTTCGAACGGCCCGGAGCAGATCCTGTGTTTCCTGACGCAGTGGCGTGCCCGATATGCTGACATCGATGACGCCGGCGGCAATCATCACGCGATCCGGGCTGATGCCACCGGTCGCGAGAAGAGGCGCAATCTGATCCGGCGGGTGCTGGTGCTGATCCAGTCTCGCGATGAACTCTGCGATGTTGGCACCGGCTCGCTGCAATGCCTGCTCTGGGAATGCAGTCCACTGATCCAGGAACTCCGGGTACACCTCGCGGAAGCGTGAAATCGATGCGTCCGGCTCGATCCTCGCCCGGGCCACGAGGCGGTCGAGCTCGTGGGCGATTGCTGTGTAGTGCGTGATCCGATCGCGCTGCGCGGTTTCAACCTGCCCTGACTGCTGTGTTTCCTGTTGCCCCCCAGGTAACGGATCCGAAACCGCGGATGCCGGACCGCGTGAGCGGGTGGTGTAATGAGTATCTGGCGTAAGCAGCAGCGTCACGATGACCGTGCTCGCGAGCAGCCCGAGGAGCACATAAGCCGATACCCAGCCCGAACCTGCGGCTGGCTCGCTGGGCAGATGCGGGAGTGGCGTGGTTCCTGACTGCGGCTCCGCCTTACTGCTGCCTCCTGGTCTGCCGATCCCCAGTTCACGGACAATTTCGAAAGCGCTGATCCGGTTCAGCCTTGCCAGGTGTGCCAGGCGCCGACGGGCAACGCTGTTCCAACCCCCGCTGGAGCCCACGATTTGGCGTGCCCTTCCGATCAGGGCAGGCGTGATCCGTTTCATGGCCCGGCTCGGGTTCCAGGCCCTGGGAAGATCAACCGGAGTGCCCTCCGGCCAGCGCAGCACGAGCTGCTCACGCAACGCCGGATCCAAGAGCTGCGATGCGGCACTGTGCACAGCAAGGCGGACCTCGTCCGCGTCCGGTGTCGATCTCTGCGGGTGGCAGTCGATCTGTCGCAGGCGGCGCAGGCGGGCACGATGGATCTCATCTGCGGATCTGATCGTGTGACCCACGCCGAGCAACGCGAACGGTCCGCCTCGCCCCGCGTCATCGCCGAGGAATCTGACTATGGGTGTGGGTGCTGGCTGTTGTGATTTCATGGCGAGCCCCCATCTGACTTGCTGCCGGACTGCTCCTCAAAGAGCGCCGAGATGCGTTCGTTCCACGGCGGGGGGCCGAGGGAAGGGTTCAGCACCTTGAACTGGTTGTATGTTTCCTGTGCGCGTGCCGGATCAATCCGTATCATCACCCGGAGCGACTCGTAGCGGGCCTCGTACCAGCGGGCGTCATCCGGTGGATACGCCGCCAGCAGACGCAGCCACGCTTCGAGCAAGGCCTCGACATCCCCCACTTCTTCTGCGAGCTCCGTGCACTGCCGGAGACCTCGCTCGCTGGGCTGCCCGCGTTCGAGGACCTGACTCGATAGTCGGAAAGCGAGATCCCGCATCGCGGGATCGGGGTCCTGATTGTGCAGGAACAAAGCGGCACCTGCGACGACCTCGATCAGCGCGCTCTGTTGCAGCCCGATCGGCTCGGGCGCTCTTGGCGTGATCCTGCCGAGCACAGGAACGGCGATCTCCAGCAGGTCCTGGGCCGTCTGTTTCTCCTTCTGCTTTTCCCATTGTGCGACTACCGCGTTCAGGATGATGACCTGCCCATCGCGAGCTCGCTCCGGCGACAGCGTGCGGAGCTCGTCCAGCAACGCCAATGCCTCCTGGATCCGGGATTCGATCAACGCCGCCCTCATCAACTGCGTGATCAGCTCCGCTTCTACCGTGCCGAGTTGAGGGCCCTGCGCCACGATCTGGCGGGCCTGCTCGATGTATCGCCTGGCGGCGCGCGGGTCAGGCGGGTTATCACGCAGCGCGAGGTCGATGCCGATCTGCAGCGTCGAGACCCGCTCCTCAGCAGATCCAGCACCTGTGTCCTGTTCTCGACGCACGATCCAGTCGATCTGCTCGCGGGTCTGGCGGAGCATCTGAGAATCCGTGAATCCAGTTCGGCGGAGCATCTTGAATCGGAGCTGAACCTGCAGACGCCGAGCCGCGAGCAGGTTCGGATCATCCTCTGGGACAGCACCGAGGGTATCCAGCGCGATCTGCTCGTCGATCATGCCCTTCGTGGCGTATCGCAGCACGAGCGTTCGGGTTCTCTCAGACGCGGGGTACGTTGTGATGAAACTCCGGACTGACTCCTCGAGCAGATCAGAAGACACCTTGGGATCGAGCGCCATCTGCTTGTCCAGCGCTGCGATCTGCAACCATCGTGCTTCCTCGATCGCCTGGGGATCGAGCGAGGAGCTCAGCACTCGCTCGCACTCCTCGATCGCCAGTCTCGGCTTGTCTGCCCGGATGTACGTGTACGCGAGCTTCAGCCGGCAATCATCTCGGTGCTCGGGGTACTCGTTGACATCTTGAGCCTGGAGCGACCTGACAAGCAGATCCGCGATGGCCATGTAGTTGGGCTGCGATGAACTGTTCTCAACTCGATCGAGCTCTGCGAGGGCCTTGGCGTAGTTGGGGATAAAGCCGTTGCCGAGCAGCGGCAAGTGCTCGAACCGCTGATACAGCTCGACGATGTGACCGATCTCGCGCTGCTTCACGAGATCCATGATGCATGATTGCACAAGCTTTTCCGCATCCGAGTCCCCCGCCGATCTCGGAGACTCAAGTGTCTTTACGATCACGAACCTGGCGTCCGCGACGGACAACGGCGCATCCTGCTGACCGGATCGGATCTCGATCGCGCTCATCAGCGCATCGTACCAGGCGTTGCTCATGACATGCACGCGGAGCTGCCTGAGCATCGCTGCGGAACGCACATCGTCGCTGATCTCATCCTGCTCGAGCAGCACGCCCAGCCAGGTGTTGGCGAACTGGTAGGCCTCCGACTGCGCATAGCACATCGCGACCCCGATCGCAGAACGAGCGACATGCTCGTACTCGGTCGCGGCCAGGTGGAGGTCCTTGCTCTGAGGCATGTCGCCATCGTTGCCCAAGAGCCACCCGAACGCCTTGAACGCATCGTCACCCACGTGACGATCCTCAAGCACCGCGATGCCGTACTCACTCCAGCCGAGGTAGTAGTGACCGAATGAACTCAGTCTCCTGTAGAGTTCGAGCTCGTTCTCGATCTCACGCTGCGACTCGCTCGTTCTCGCCGAGGCCCTCCTCCGGCTGAGCTGATCGAGTTCCGGGACCACCTGGGCAAGCATCTGCTCGAGACCGCGCCGTGTCGTTTGGAACGCCGCGAGCACCTCGGCCCGCGACCCGGCATCCAGGAGTCGCAGCTGGTGCAGCTCGATCGCGTTCTCATGAGTAACAAACGCATCGACGAGGAGCTCAAGCCGGAGCTCGAACAGGGGCGTGGTCTGGATGCGATCGACGAGCTCGCGTGCGCGGATCACAACCACGTCGTGATAGGGATCATCCCGATTCACCGTCCGGAGCTGTCGCAGATACATGTCCGACAACGCCGCCGCGATCTCATCTCGCTCGGAATCGCTCGATGCCCGCCCGAGCTGATCCTCCAGGTGGACCTCCAGCAGCTGGTCCATCTGATTCGTGCGCAGATAATCACCGATCGAATCGTCAAGCGCCTCGGGTGCGTCACCACACACGGCCGAGCAACCGAACAGGGCAACACAGAGCCAGCTAGTCCGAAGATTCGCCAGGGACATAGCTCCTCCTTGCGAATCCGGCGTTTCGGGCCGCCTGCAGCGCGGTCGCGATGGATTGGATCGGGACGTCTGCCTCGGCCTTGATCGCGACCCCGGGCTCCCTGGGCAGTTGAGCAAGCACAGACTCGAGCGAGGCACGATCGCCGCATCTGACCTGCCCGATGGTGAACACCGGCGCACCATTGAATACGGAGATCCGAATGATCTGCGGCTGCATATCACTCGATTGCACGCCGCCCCCCTCCGTCTGCAGCGCCGAGGGCAGCTTGTTCTCTTTCTTCGCAAAGTCAGCCGTCACGAGAAAGAACACCAGGAGCAGAAACACCACGTCGATCATGGACGTGAGCGGCAACGCACCGAGGCGCGAGCGACGCCGGCGGGATGATCGGGATCGAGTCACTGGCTTGCGCCCTCCTGATCAACCGTCGCGAGTTTCCAGCGACGGACGCCAACGCCAGAGAGCCTCATCAGCAACCGATCAAGATGAACCGCCGGCGCATTGCGATCCGGGCGTACAAGCACATCGAACGGCTCGCCCTCTGGCTGATTTGCGACTCCCGTAGCGGCGATCCGCTCGATCTCGATGAGGCTCATCGGCTTGGACTCGAAGAGGTACTGACCGTCCAAGGTGAGATCGATAATCATCGACGCCTGCTGTTTCTCCGTCTCTTCCTCGCCCTGCTCCTTCGGCAGGTCGATGTCAGTCCTGCGCAGCTCGCCGAACTGCGATGTAAACATGAAAAAGATGATGAGCTGGAACACCACATCGATCATCGGTGTGAGATCGACGTTGAGCATGTGCCCGGATGTCCCTGGACGTCTTTTCATCCCGCCTGGCCCTCACCGCCCTGGCTGGCTTCCAGCGGTGCGATCAGCTCTTCGATCTCCTCGTCGATCTCGGTCGTGAGATGATCGATCCGATTCCTCAGGAACGTGTACATCGCGGTCGAAGGAATCGCGACGATCAGCCCGAGCACCGTCGTGATGAGTGCCTGTGAGATGCTCCCCGCGAGTTCATCAGGTCGAGCCGGTCCATCCGAGAGTGTGATGGCATCGAATGCACCCACCATGCCCACAACGGTCCCCAGCAGCCCAAGCATCGGGGCAACCGAAGCGATCAGCCCTATCCCGTCAGTAAGCCTGTACAGCCGATCGACTTCCAACTGCCCGATCTCATCAACGGAGGACCGGAGTTCAAGCATACCGAACGCGGACCTCGAGGCCCTGCTGAGTCCGGAGCCGACCACACGCGCCAGGTAAGAAGACCCGGGCTGATCCATGCACCTCTTGATCGCCCCGTCGATGTTCCCATCACTCAGCAGGGACCGTAGATCGGCGGCGAGTTCAGGCGGTGCCAGCTTGTCACGGCGGATGCGGAAGAGCTGTGCGCCGATCATCGCGATCGCGACCAGCGAGATCAGGATGATGATCCAACCGATCGGACCGCCCTGCTGGATGTACTCAAGCAGCGACCGGTGCACCTCGGGGTCCGATTGGGCGAGATACAAGCTGCCTATCTGAATCGATGCCGTCATTGTGTCTGTTCTCCAGCGGTGCCGGGCCGTGCCGGCGTTCCGAGTAGGTTCATTCTGGCGTCTTGCACGAGTTTGCTTCCCCAAGCGGAGCGCTGTGTCGAGCGCAGGTAGCTGTCCGCGATCTCGGCCGCAAGCATCGTCAGCCCCGGATCGACCTGCGGCAGCCTGACGATGATATGAATGAGATGCACGACGCCCAGATCACGCGCGTGCGGATCCTCGTCTCGGATCAGGCTGACCCCGAGCCCGAGACGCGACCAGACCTCGATCCATGTATCGCGTTGGCTTTGTGTCCGGCGCAGGAGCGCATCGCGGGCAGCGATCCGAGCGGTCCGCTCCGGGTGCGCCTGCGCGAAGACCATCTGCTCCAGGAAGATTAGACCGGGATCTCTCGCCTTGTACTCCCGCTTGATGAGCTGTATCCGCCCGAGGACATCGGGTCTGTCGCCCTCCTCAGCGAGCACGGCAGCGAAGTAGGCATGGATCAACTTCGTCCGACCGCTTGCGCGGGGATCAGGGGCCGAGAGCGAGCCGTCAGTTCGATCCGCAAAAACCGGCGGCAGATCCGTGCGGATGCGCATCCGATCATCGAATCGCTCAGGCGCCGGGGCATCCTCGGCACCGGGGAGCGACTCGGCCTCGAACCACGCGAGCATCGGCTCGATTGCCAGCACACGGCGTCCGCTCGCTGTATAGCACCGAACCAGACCGTCGCACACATCCATCGACTGCGGGCCCTGCTCCCACAGGTACGCTTCGCCCATCGACACATAGAGCGGCATCGCCCCGCTGATGTCTCCCCGCTCAACCCGGTCGTGCGCCTGCCACGCTCGCATCGCCCGGGCCGCATACTCCGGCGGCGCCTGATCCAGAAGCTCGTACCATGGCACGACCACTGTCTTCATATCCGTGCTCGTCTGGATGTGCAAGCCCTGCTGATCGGCCAGGGTGACATTGCCGACAACCGGAGCAGGGCCGGTCGAACGATCCACGGTCACCGGCTGGGAAAAAATCGGGAGCGTCAGCAACGCGAGGGGAAGAATGCTCAAGGGCGCCCCCTTCGGATATGAGTGAACTTGCCCCCGGACTGCTTCGCGATGTTGCGCATCATGTTCAGCGCAGCGAGCGCATCCTGTTGATTCGCGAGCTCTCCAAAGAGGATCGTGTGAACTGGTATGAGCTCCCGGCGATTCAGCTGACGCACCTTCTGTGGCACGTCGGTGTCAAAGAGGCCGTCGGTCATGAAGTAGATGGCGTCCGCTTCCGGATCCAGCTCGAACACGAGCTCGAAGCCACCGAGCGGACGCGTGCCCCCGTTGGGATCGAATCCGAGGAGCGTCTGCGCCGCCAGAATCTTGTTTGATCGGCTTGCCTCAGACCAGTTCCCGCTGCCAAAGACCGCGATGGCATTCGAGGAGTACAGCACGATGCTGAACTGTGCCTGCGAATCAAGGGCGTTGATCGAGCGTATGAGCTCCGCCCGCGTTTGCTCCCAGCGGGTGTACACACCCGACGCGTTCAGTGTGTTCATCGATCCTGAGATATCGACGATGTACGCAAACCGTCTCCCCTGGGCCTCGAGACCAAAGAAGCTGGCTCCGTCGCCGGTCCCGGCACCCGCGCTCCCCGTGCTGGTATCAACACTGGTCAGCGATCCACCCCCGGGGTTCAGGGTGGGGGCGATCGCATCCGCGAGCTCATCGATCGACTCATCATTGTTCTGATCCGACAGGAGATCGACTCGCAGCGCCTCCGTGGGCACGGGGGCCACCTCGAAGCTCTCGAAGCTCACCTCGGGCGATTGCATCTGCGCCAGTTCAGCATCGGTCAGGAGGGCAAAGTCGACATCGTCTCCTTGATTGCCCCCCGCGTCCGCGTAACCAAAGTCAATCGTGACCAGTGCCGCGATGATCGTGATGACAATGTGAACAAGCAGCGAGAAGCCGAGCCCCATGATGCTCGCCCGCTCGATAAATCTCCTCCGAGCGGACTTTGTGAGCACCGGTGCGGGGGGCCCGGGGGAAGCATCTTGATGCGTGTGTTCAGCCAACTCACAATCCGTTGTGTGGGACCCATACCGGCAACCGCTGCCCGGGGAGACGTCCATCCTGGATACTCCCCGATTCGCGTAGAGTACCACATCGGTTCGCTCGCGTTCTACCATAGAGCACCCAGACGGGTGCATTCTCCCCAACTTCTCGCATATGGAGCCCGAATGACAGACTCAACGACCGCCCGCGCCAGACTCGGCACCCCGAAACGTGTGCTCCTGAAACTCTCCGGCGAGGCATTCTGCAAAGCCGGCGGCTTCGGCATCGACACGAAGGAACTCGGCATTATCGCGGACGAGATCCGGGACGCCCTGAGTGCCGGGGCCCAGATCGCGGTAGTGGTCGGCGGGGGCAACATCATCCGGGGCGCCGAGCTGGCACAATCCGGAGATATCCAGCAGGCCACGGCAGACTACATGGGCATGCTCGGCACCGTGATGAACGGAGCCGCACTCAAGGAGAAACTGGATTCGATCGGCATCGATTCCAGGGTCATGTCCGCCCTCGATATCAGGGCGGTCGCCGAGCCGTTCATCCGCCACCGTGCCATTCGGCACCTCAACAAGGGGCGGGTCATTATCCTCGCAGCGGGCACCGGCAACCCGTTCTTCACAACCGACACGTGCGCGGCGCTTCGTGCAACCGAACTCGACTGCGATCTCCTGCTCAAGGCAACCAAGGTGGATGGCGTCTATTCTGCGGACCCGAAGACAAATCCCGATGCCACAAGGTATTCCGAGCTCTCTTTCGCCGAAGCGCTGAACAAGAAACTCGCAATTATGGACATGACGGCCCTGGCGATGTGCCAGGAACGCCGCATCCCCGTGCTCGTGTTTGATTTCAAAATCAAGGGCAATATCCGACGCGTGATCGAGGGCGAAGAGATCGGAACCCTCCTGAGCACCGATGCCTGAGCGACGCGAACACAGAATCTATCATGGCTATGATCTGATTCCCACAGTTATGGGTATGGAGAACGAACGATGAGCACCGATCCGGACACCATCCTGCTCGAAGCCGAAGAGCAGATGAAGAAAGCAATCGAATACCTGACAAGCGAACTCAAGGGCATCCGTGCCGGCCGCGCATCACCCGCGATGGTCGAGTACGTCAAGGTCGAATGCTACGGCTCAGAGACCGATCTCAAGAGCGTAGCGGCCGTGTCCGTTCCCGAGCCGACCCAGCTGCTGATCAAGCCGTTCGACCCGTCGCTCGTCGGCGCGATCAAGAACGGCATCGAGCAGGCGAACCTGGGTGTAAACCCGCAGGTCGAGGACAAGCAGATCCGGATCTCGCTTCCCACCCTCACGAGTGACCGACGCAAGGAACTCGTGTCGCAGGCCAAGAAGGTGGGCGAGGAGCAGAAGGTCGTGCTCCGCAACGCCCGCCGTGATGCGAACAAAGCAGCAGACTCACTCGCGAAGCAGGACGGCGTCCATTTCTCAGAGGATGAAATCTCGACACTCCACGACGAGATCCAGGAACTGCTCAAGAAGTACGAGGGCATGATCGCAGAACGCGTGGACAAGAAGGCCAAAGAAATCACCGAAATCTGATCTGACGATCAGCGCAAGAGTATACAAAAGGCCGGGCTACACAAGCCCGGCCTTTATCGTTGGTCAATGGTGTTGCACATCTCAGCGGATGTGGATCACGCGAGGGTTCACGAGGAGGACCTTCTCACGCTCAAGCAGCTTGAGCGCGTTGAGCGTATCCACGATCGACTCGTACCGTGCCTCACCGAGCATGGTGCGCAGGACCGACTCGAACGGGTTGATGTCGATCGAAACCCGCGGCGAACGCAGGAACTGCCCGAACTGCTCGAGCAACATCTCCTCAAAGCTCGGCGGCTGCGGGTAGTGGACCACATCAAAGTCGATGAGTTTGATCTCGGCCGCGAGCGTGTTGATGGCGTCGTCGAGCCCCCCCAGATCGTCCGCCATCTCGAGTTCAATCGCATCGCTCCCGACGAACAGGCGTCCCTCCGCCGTCTTGCTGAGATCGATGCCCTCACGCCCCGCCTCAACGCGAGATGTGAACAGGTTGTATGTCTCCTCCATTTCTCGTCGCATCAGGCTGATCTGCCCGCTATCCCACGCGCTGGCGCTGGAGAACAGGTCCCCCATTGGCCCACGCGAGCGTTCCACGATATTGATCTTCGCCTTGTCGTAAAGATCACCCATGGCATACTTCCCGCCAACGACACCGATGGACCCAACGATACTCGATGGGTTGACGAATACACGATCGCCGGCGCTGAGCACGTAGTACCCGCCAGAGGCGGCCATGCTCCCCACGCTGACCCAGACGGGCTTCTCGGTCTTCAGGCGCTCGATCCCCTGCCACATCACCTCGGAGGCGATCGCGGACCCGCCCGGCGAGTCGATACGGACGACCACGCCCTCGATCAGATCCTCTTCCAGAATCGTCTCAATCGCGTTCCGGATGGTGCGGGAACCAACGGACGAGCCGCCACCGAACAGCCCGCCACCGGACGAATCGCCATCGATGATCGTCCCGCTGACGTGCAGCACGGCAATGGTCGGATGATCGATATTGATCGATGATCTGCTCGGCGCGCCGATCCCCGAGAAGATTGAGAAAGGTGAGAAGCTTTCCGTTTGACCGTTCGTGTCATAGGGGTCGCTCACCCACTCGACCTCGCCGTCGTACTGCTCAGAGAAGTATTCGCTCAGAGCTGGGAGATCGATCTCGGCATCGATCACGCCCGCGTTGATCGCCTCTTCGCCGTTCGCGGCCCAGATGACGCGCATGGACTCGTCGAGTTCCTCACCAGTAAGATCGCGCCCACGCATGAGCTTTTCACGCATGTTTGCGTACATGGAATCGAGCAACCCATCGATGTTCTCATGCCACGCCGGTGACGGCCGTGAACGCGTCATCTGCTCGTTCGCGCCCTTGTAGTCGCCAACCTGCACGAGCTGCGCCTCGACCCCGATCCATTCAAGGGTGTCGGCGAGATACATCTCCTCGGCGTGGAGCCCGGGGAACGAGACGTAGCCGCCCTTCTGCAGGATGACCTCGTCGGCGTAGGACGCGAGCAGCAGATCCGTGGTCCCGTATCCCTCAGCAAAGACATGAACTTTCTTGTCGGCTTCCCTGAGTCGCCCTATCGCGCTGCCGATCTCTTCGACCTGGGTTGCGCTGAGGGCCGAGTCCTTGAGACGGATGACCAAACCGGAGAACTCGTTGTCATACGCGAGGGTATCGATCGTGCTGATAATCCCGAGCAGCGAGTCGCTCCCATCCCCGAGCCATGAGTACCCCACCTCGACTTCGGCTGGTGCCCCGTAGATCTCGATGACCGCGAGACTCACGTCCTCGGCATAGGCAGGAGACGAGATAAACCCGGCCGCGGCGACTGTCGTGAGCAGGGTGCTTTGGGCGGCGTGAACAAATGAGCGCATGGTGTATCCTCCGTAGATCGTGTCCGCTTCACCATAGTGTATGGGTTCACAGCGGGTTCAGTTTCAGATGCCCTCAGTCCGCCGTGCTTTCTGGCGATTGGTCTCGAATATGTCACTCAGGCCAACCCCAGGCCGCACAAGCACCGGATACAAGCGGATTGTGTCGACACAGATATTGATCATCCCGACCGTGAAGAGCACCGAGCCCAGCGAGATGATGACAATCGAGATGATCTCCAGGATGTCATGGACCGAGATCGGCATGAACTGAGCGGTGATCGAGATCAGGTCGCCAACGGTCGCGATCCCGAGAGACGCGAGAACCGCCAGCATCGATTGGCGATCGACCCGCCCGGTCCGAACGATCACGGAACGCACCGCCAGCCCCACCGCCGCGGGACGCAGCCCCAGCACGATGCAGGCGACAAGCACGAAGATGGCGATGCGGAGCACAGATCGGCCGATCGCATCGCCCCCGGGCGCAAAGAGCGGGGATGGGGACACGACATCGTGCCCCAGGTAGATCGCTTCATACACAAAGATCAGCGCGATGTACGCCGAAACACCCAACGAGCTCCGAATCGCCTCAGCCCGCGTGATCGCGGCGTGCGGGCGGATCATGGTCGTTGCGCCGAGCATCGAACCGATGAGCCCGGCCAGACCGATCCACGCGAACACCCCGGGTATCCAGGTGCTGACACCAAGATCACGCAGCACCTCCGTACCGCGCATCATCCACACCATGAGCACCGCGGTCATGGCGCCCATGCTCCAGAGATTCAGCCCGATTGCCGTCACACGAGGAAAACTGAGTGGCGTGAGCTCGTCGGCATGCGGGTCGACAATTCCCAGGATGGTCGCCCGGACCGGCACGCCGCACTCAGGGCACTCCGAGCGGATCGACAACCCATCGAGGTTGTAACCGCAGGAGAGGCAGTAGAGCTGCCCCGTGAGCTGACGCGCAAGGACAGCATCAGAACGTGGCCGTTCAGAGCCTGATTGATCACCCTGTGGTGCATGATGGGACATTGTGTGTGAGACCGTCGGGGCTGGATCACGAGCATACACGATGGAACCGCCCGCGTCACGCTCCGAATGGCACCCCGGGCTTGAATGGGAGATACACTGCCCCTCAGACGGAGATCGACGCACACGAACGCAAGGCCGCATCTATGAGCGAAGACCACAGAGACACACTCAGAACACACGTCTCCAAACTGCGGGAACAGATCGCTCAGGTCTATCTCGGTGAGACGCCGGCGATCGACTGGCTCATCTGCTGCCTGCTCTCCCGGGGCCACGTGCTCCTCGAGGACGTGCCGGGGGTCGGCAAGACACTCCTCGCTTCCACGCTCGCCAAGTCCATCGACTGCCCGTTCTCACGCGTCCAGCTCACACCCGACATGCTGCCAGCCGACCTGCTCGGCGTTTCGATCTACGCCAGAGACGGTGTCGAGCTGAAGTTCCAGCCCGGCCCGATCTTCACGAGCGTGCTCCTGGCCGATGAGATCAACCGGACCACACCCCGCACACAGTCCGCCCTGCTCGAGGCCATGAGCGAGGCCCGCGTCTCGATCGACGGAGTCACGCACGAACTCAAGGCACCGTTCATGGTCGTCGCGACCCAGAACCCCGCCGAGTTCGAGGGCACATACCCGCTCCCCGAGAACCAGCTCGACCGGTTCCTGATGCGGATCAGTCTCGGGTATCCGAACGCGGACGCCGAGGTCGAGATGCTGGATCTGCGCCCGGCCACGACCGTCCTCGAGCAGATCGAGCCCGTGATCCACGCCGACGACGTCATCGCGATGCAGCGCGAGGTCGACGCCGTACACCTGTCCGAACCCATCAGACGCTACATCGTGGAGATCGCTCGCCAGTCTCGGAACGCGGACGAGATCATGGTCGGACTCTCCCCGCGTGGTTCGCTCGCGCTGGCGCACGCGGCACGCGCGTGGGCGTGGATGCACGAGCGAGATTATGTCCAGCCCGACGACATTCAGGCGCTCCTCGTCCCGGTCTGTGCGCACAGGCTGGTGATCGATGGCTCAGCCACAGGATCGCACTGGATGCTCGCCGCGGAACTGATCGATTCGATCGCCCGAGGCGTCCGCTCGCCCGCCTAAGACAGAAGCCGCTCCAACGCCACGATCGGGTGCAGGGCACGCTTGCTCGTGCCATCAAATATCTGATGCCGGCACGAAGTCCCCGGAGCGATCAGGATGTCGTTCTTCTTGAGTTCTCGAACACTCGGGAAGAGCGACTGCTCCCCGATCTTCATGGACAACCCGTAATGATCCGCTGAGTATCCGAATGACCCGGCCATGCCGCAGCATCCCGTCGCCAGGGTTCTTACGCGCCCCGGGTACAGCCGCTCAAAGACCGCAGAACTCGTCGCATCCCCCCAGAGCGATTTCTGGTGGCAGTGACCGTGCAGCACGATCCGACCCGAGAACGTACGCGATCGCAACGGCGACGGGTGCTCCGCCCAGAAGCGATCAACGAATGTTTCGGGAAGCACCGCCCTGGAGATCAGCCTCTGGAGAAACTCGGGTCCGTGCCGGAGCTTCAGGTCCGCCCAGTCGTCGCAGACCGCGGAGAGACAAGATGGCTCCGGCACGAGGAAGGCGATGATGGATTCGTCCTCGATGAGATGGGATAAACGCCCGAGCGTCGAGTCCGCATCACGCACCGCGTGCTCCAGGTTTCCCTGAGAGATCGCCGCTCGCCCGAGATCACTGACCGGGACGACGCTCACGTCGTACCCGAGCTTCTCAAGCAGCCCGACACACGCGTGGGCGATCTCGGGCTCGTTGTGTGTCGTGAACGTATCGCTGAGCAGCACGACCCGGGGAGAACCTGACCCAGTGAAGCCCGTCCGCCTGATCGGACGCCCAAAGCTCGGGAGCGATCTCGAAGGATGCACCCCCATCGCATGATTGATGACAGACCGGACAGGCGTGAAACGCTGCATCGCGTTCGAGAGCCACGGCACAACCGAGCCGAGGCGGTTGAGTGTGTGGATGTGACTCATCACCCGGACTCGCGCGGGGATGCCCGATTCCCTGTACCCCTGCGCCAGGTACTCGCTCTTGAGCTTGGCGATATCAACCGAGCTGGGGCACTCGCTCTTGCAGCCCTTGCAGCTCAGGCACAGATCCAGGGTGCGCAGCGTCTCCTCATCACCCAGGCTCGCCTCGCCCGTAGGCTCGCGTTCCAGGTCGAGCTGCCCCGTCAACGCCAGCCGGAGCGCATTCCCGCGCCCGCGTGTGCTGTGACGCTCGTCGAGGGTGGCCTGATAGGACGGGCACATCACCCCGCCCTCCTTGCGTCGGCAAACCCCGGCCCCGTTACACAGCTCAACCGCGTGCGCGAAGCCGTGCTCCGGCTTGTACTGGTAGAACGTATCAAGCGAACCGACACGCACCGGTTGATCGTGAGGGCGGATGCGTGTGTGGTGGCTGATCGACTCGACCTCCTGCGGGTCGACAATGTTCCCCGGGTTGAGCAACCCCTCCGGGTCGAAGATCGACTTGATCTCACGGAACGCCTCGAGCAGCTCACGACCGAACATCCGTTCGATGAACGGCCCCCGTGCCCGCCCGTCGCCGTGCTCCCCGGAGGGGACGCCCCCCAGCTCGATCGCCAGATCCGCCACGTCCGAAGCGATCCGGTGCATCGCACCCTCATCATCGGGATTTCGCAGATCCAGCAGCGGGCGGACGTGAAGGACCCCCACCGACGCGTGGGCGTAGTACGAAGCAACCGTGCCCTCCCGCTCAACGATCGCGCGGAACCGCTCGACAAACTCAGACAACCTCGCGACCGGGATCGCGTTGTCCTCCACGAAGCCGAGGGGCTTGCGATTCCCCGGGATGGAGTGCAGGAGCGGCTCGCCGGCTTTCCTGAGTTTCCACGCGGCCGCCATATCTTCCGGCTGCGTGAACAAGGCCAGCGGGACGTCGGGCAAGAGCGATCCGAGCCCGCTGAGCGATTCATCGACCTCCGCCGTGTCCCGCCCGAAGAACTCCACAAACAACACGGCCTTGGCATCGCGATCGGGCAGCACCGCGATGTGCTCGGCGCACTCCTTGTTCCCGCGGGCAAGGTCCATGATCAGGTCATCCAGCAGCTCGACACCCGCTGGGTTGAGCGTCAGGATCTTTTCCACCGCCCGGATCGCCTGCTCGATGCTCCCGAACGACAGCACTCCGAGACCCTTCTGCTTCGGGATCGGGTGCAGTCGGAGCTGAGCGTTCATGGTGACGGCCAGCGTGCCCTCAGAGCCGCACAGGAGCGGGGCGAGATTGACGCTCTCCACATCCCACGCGCAGGATTCGAGCTGCTCCAGAATCACGTCGAGCTGATACCCGCTCGAGCGGCGCATGGTCCTGGGGAACCTGGATCTGATCAGCTCCCGGTTTCTCCGGACGACCTCGACCACGCGGGCCGTGATCTCGCGGACCGCCGGGTCATGCTTGGCCGCACCGGGCCCGAAGGTCATCGCTCGCCCATCGGCGAGGCACGCCCGGATCGAGATCACATTGTCGCTCGTACGCCCATACAGCACCGAGTGGACGCCCGCCGCGTTGTTCCCGATGCAGCCGCCTACGTTCGCCTGGCGCGCCGTCGACGGGTCCGGCGCGAAGAACACCCCGTCCCCGGCCAGGCGATCGTTGAGATCATCGATCGTGATGCCCGGCTCCACCTCGCAGGTCATCTCATCGAGATCAACATCCAGCAAACGGTAGCAATCCGCGGACACATCGAGCACCAGCGCCCGGTTCACGCACTGCCCGGCAAGGCTCGTCCCGCCACCGCGGGGCAGCACCGGCACCGCGTGCTCGGAGCAGCGCCCCATGAGCACCGGGATCTGATCTGCACGCCGGGGGCACGCGACCGCGATCGGCGCGACCTGATAGATTGATGCGTCCGTGGAGTAGAGCCCACGCGTGTGCGCATCGTCGTAGAGCTCGATGCCGAGCCGACGCAGCTCAGAGACAAACTCTGTGGGCAGCATGGTGGTCGTGTCACGATTCATCGCGAACGTACACTAGCCGATCCCGGGCAGCACCACCGCGCACGAGCCAAAAAGAACAGCCCGCGACGTGAGTCGCGGGCTGTCGAGTGTTGAATCTTTACGCTTTCGCGATTGGATCAATCGTAGTACGGGTAGATGTTGGTTTCAGCACCAACCTCGACGCGGTAGTACGAACGCAGGAACGCGTTGCGGTTGTTCTCTTCGCCGCTGATCAGTACCGAATCGCCAGCAACCGGATCGGTCACGGGGTCGCGGTCCTGATCGTCTTCGTTGACGAAGATGTTGTCGGGCTGGGTCTTGAACTCGTCATCGAGAGCAGTGAAAGTCCAGATCACCGACTCGGGATCGGGGCGGTTGAAGAAGTCAACGTGCGCATCGTTGAAGCCGATGTTGCCGGCCCACTCGGTGCGGTTGCCGTTCATCGCGAGCGTGACGGAGTTGACACCGAGGGGCGAATCACCGCCGCCGCTTCCCATGTCGTCGTAGAGTTCCCAGTTGGCATCATCGCCACCAGAGCCGAGCTGGTATACCGGGCCACGGTTGGCGAGCGCTGGCTCGAGCGCATCAAAGGTGTTCTCCCACTGGGGGCGACGGAACGCGAACGGGGGCGTGTGGACGTAGCTGAAGCCGCCGGGGAGGGTGTCCCAACCCGGGAGATCGCTGCCGGGCGAGCCCTCGGTGCCGTTGTTGTAGCCCGGATCGAGGGGGGTTGCCTTGAAGTTCGGGTCCCAGAGCGCTTCGGAGAGAGTCGAGCCCTGCGGCGCGATACCACCGACGGGGTTCTCGAACTGGTACAGCTCGTACTCTTCGAAGTTGCCGAGCTCGATCGGGCTGTAGCAGATACCGGATTCGACGATACCCTGCGAGATCATGATCGAGAAGATGTTGCCGGTGGTGTTCTTCTCCTGGCTGTTGTTCAGCGCCGAACCATCAATGGTCTTGTCGTTCTTGTCGACACGGCTGGGCAGCGGGTAGAAGTCGCGGTTGTTGCCCGCGAACACGACCAGACCCTGCATCAGCGAGCGGATCTGGGTGGCGTCCTTCAGCGAGTTTGCACGCTGACGTGCCTTGCCCAGAGCGGGCAGCAGGATGCCGATGAGCAGCGCGATGATCGCGATGACCACCAGCAGCTCGATGAGCGTAAACGCATTCTTTCGATTGGTCTTCATTGGATTGACTCCTTAACCATTGCCGGCCGATGACCGATCGGTCGGCGGTTGCCTTTTCGTCCCTGACGACGCTGTTTGTCCCACAGCACCAAATCGTCAAGAACACACACCGCTCACGCTTTGCCCCGTGAGCTCGTAGGCCGAGTTGTCGATGTGTTTGATTCGGCAGGAATCAATCTGAAACAGGGGATCCTCAACCGAGGGCCCAATAAGGACATATATCTCGCCTTTGCCGAACCTGCACACCAGTGCCTGTTTGCAGTCCAAGCATATCATCTCACTATTCGCCCAGCAACCGGGACAGTTCCATCCGGGGCGAAAACCGGCGAAAGTCCCCTATTTTTACATCGGAGCCCCCAATGACCGCACCTCATCCAGAATCCACCCTCGCAGATATGGGCATCACGCTCCCCCAAGCCCCGAAGCCGGTCGCCTCGTACGTGCCGACCCGCCGTTCAGGGAATCAGATCTTTGTCTCGGGTCAGATCCCGGTGGCCAACGGGGATCTGCTCGCCAAGGGCAGCGTGCCCACGGCAACCTCACTCGAATCCGCGATGGCCTGCGCCCGCCAGTGCACCCTCAACGCGCTCGCATGCCTCAAGGCCGAGATCGGTGACCTGGCCAAGGTGACCCGGGTCGTCAAGGTCGGCGTGTTCGTCGCGAGCGAGCCGGGCTTCGGGGATCAGCCCAAAATCGCCAACGGGTGCTCGGATCTGCTCGTCGATGTATTCGGCAAAGAGATCGGGCAGCACGCCCGCGCGGCGGTCGGGGTCAGCGCGTTGCCGCTCGATGTGCCCGTCGAGATCGAGTTCATCTTCGAGGTGGCATAAAAAACCGCCCGATCGGGCGGTCCATACATACCTGATATCGTTACCGATTCAACCGAACGCCTTCTGGTAATCCGCGAGGAACTGCTCGAGCCCCTTGTCCGTCAGCGGGTGCTGCATCAGCTGCTTGATCACCTTGAGCGGGACCGTCGCAACATCGGCACCGATGAGCGCACACTCGAGCATGTGCTTGGGGTGACGGATCGAGGCGGCGAGGATCTTGGTTTCGAACCCGTAGTTGTCGTATATCGTGCGGATCTGCGAGATCAGCTCGGTGCCGTCCTGCGAGATGTCGTCGAGGCGTCCAATGAACGGCGAGACGAGGAACGCCCCGGCCTTGGCGACCATCATCGCCTGCATCGACTGGAAGCACAGCGTCATGTTGGTCTTGATGCCCTCGTCGCTGAGCGCCTTGCACGCCTTCACGCCGTCCACGGTGGTCGGGAGCTTGACGACGATCTGCGGTGCGATCTTGGCACGCTCCTTGCCCTCAGAGAGCATCGCCCCGTACTCCGTCGCGATGACTTCTGCGGAGACGGGGCCGGAAACCACGGCGCAGATCTCTTCGAGGCGTTTGCCGTAATCGATCCCCTCTTTGGCGATCAGCGAGGGGTTCGTGGTCACGCCGTCGAGGATGCCAAGGTCGTGTGCTTCTTTGATTTCGTCGAGGTTCGCGGTGTCGATGTACAGTTCCACTGTGTTTCGCTCCGTGCGGGGATGTGGGGAGAGGGTTGCCCTGAGATGGGTTGAGACTCTAGGCCTCGATCTTGTCGAGTTCGGGCCTGAGCAAGCGGCGCATGATCTTTCCGGTCGGGTTTCTGGGCAGCGCCTCGATCACGACCACACGCCGTGGGACCTTGTAACCGGGGAGATTGTCCCGGCACCAGCGGACCAGCGCTTCGGGGTCGGGTTGCTGATCCTCGGCGGGCTCGACAAAAGCGATCGGGACCTCGCCCCGCATCGGGTCCTGGAGCCCGATGACCCCCGAATCGTGGACGCTCGGGTGCGCGTTGAGGACCTCCTCGATCTCGCGGGGGAAGACGTTCTCACCGCCCACAATCATCATCTCCTTGATCCGCCCGGTGATGCGAAGGAAGCCGTCCTCGTCGATCTGCGCCATGTCGCCCGTGCAGAAGAAGCCACGCTCATCAAACGCGTTCGATGACTCCTCGCGCAGCCCGAGGTAGCCCCGCATGATGTTCGGGCCCCGCATGCGGAGCTCGCCATCGGTGTTCGGGGGCAGGACCCGATCCGTCGCTGGGTCGACCACGATCTGTTCCAGGCGGGGAACGGGGCGGCCCACCGTCCCGGCGCGGTCGTCCTCGGGCAGGAGCATGTGGGTGACGGGCGCGGTTTCTGTGAGCCCGTACCCCTCCACGATCGGGATCTCGAACTTCTCGCGGAATCGCGTGCGGACATCCGCAGGGAGCGGCTCGCCCCCGCTGACCGCGAGGCGCAGCGAGGTGAAGTCCTCGGGCACCGCGGACTTCACCGTCATCAGCGCGTTGTACATCGATGGGATCGCGACATAGATCGACGGGCGATGCTCGCGCATGAGCTCGACGATCTTCTTGGGCACGAACCGCGCGGAGTACACGACCTTGCACCCGAAGAGCATCGGGACGAGCGTGAGCGCCGTGAGCCCGAAGCTGTGGAACTGGGGCAGCACACCGAGAAACACATCATCGGAACGGACCCCGACGTGCTCGTGCATCTGGATCGCGTTACTGAGCAGGTTCTTGTGGGTCAGCATGACCCCCTTGGGTTTGCCGGATGTCCCCGAGGTGTAGAGCACCACCGCCAGCTCGCTCGGGGGCGTCGCCCGGGGTGTGCGGGGCGAGGGCGCCTTACGAAAATCCATATCCTCGAGGTACACGATCTTCCTGCACCGCGGGACAAACCCCAGGTGCTCTACGAGCTTGCGGGAGGCGAGGAGCAGGTCACAACCACAATCCTGAACGACGTAGTTGAGCGTGGGCTCATCGAGAAGGTAGTTCAGCGGCACCGCGGTCCGACCGGCGAGCCAGGTGCCGTACGCCGCGAATCCCATCGCGCCCGATGTTGGGATGAGCAGCCCGATGGTCTGGGCGCTTGATTTGGATTCGATCAGGTCCGCGATGTGCATCCCCGCGACGAGCAGTTCCTTCCCACGGTATGAACGCCGATCATCGACGATGATCTCGCGGTTGGGTCGGCGCATGAAGCTCGATGTCAGCGCGATCGAGAGATTGGAACGCAGCGATACGAGCAGCGGATTGATCGACATGCACGGGGCCCTCCGTATGAGCGAAGATAGTATACACTAATATGAAGGGGAATGCAAATGCCCTGGTCTAGAACGGCCAGAGCTCGAGCCCGTGAGGCGCATTGCGGAGATCGTTCGTGACCTGAACGCTCGTGAGCAACTCGCCGCGGCGGAGATCGAAGGCGCTGACCGTGCCCGGAGATGAACCGGCGACGATCAGCTTCTTCTGTTCATCGACACACAAGCCCCGCCCGAACGCCTGGCGGGCGTAGTCGCCCGGGATGTCCGTGTTCTTGAGCTCGCTGGGGTCGTATCGCGGGTACTCGAACTTCTTCTGCGCCCGCCCGTTGCGGTCCGCGAGCACGACGGCGTCCTGACCCGTCGAGTTCATCAGGATGCCCTGCTCGAGCGGCTGGCAGTTGTGTGTCGTCGGCGGGACGATCGCGTACGGGCGCACCTGATCGTCGATGATCGATGCGAGCATGTTCATCGCCAAGCCGGAGAACATGCACACGCCGTTGGTGTAACACACATTGTTGATGTGCAGGTGATCGCCCTCGGGTGGGCCGTCCGCGGCGTTCGGATCGAAGACCGTCGCCCGGAGTTCGAAGCCCGTGCGCCCGCCCTTGGTGACCCTGAACGGGCGCATCCACCACCCGCGATCGAACCGCCCGTGCTGTGTGTCGAACCGGAGGACCGAATCGAAGCTCGTGGCGCTGAGGTAGATGTAGCGGTGCCCGTCGTAACAGATCTCGTGGCAATGGTGCAGGTAGTCGCATTTGAACGAACGCTGGATCTCGAACGACTTGTCGAAGACGAACAGCTCGTCGGACGCGGCGATGTAGATCTCGTCACCAACGAAACAGATGCCGCGCAGCCCGCGCCCCTGCCCGCGACCCTCCCAGTTGATATCGACCCGGTTCCAGTCAAGCACCTGCTCGAACTCGCCGGACTGGAGGTTGATGAGGTACGCGCCGCCGTGCGAGTCGCCCTGCTGGCTGCTGCGTACGACGTCCGTCATGAGGACCTTGGGAAGGATCATGCTGGCTCCGCTCCTTCCGCGATCACGGACGCGATGGCGCATTGTTCAATGTGGGACAGCGAAACATGCCAGCGATCGATACCCAGCCCGGCCGCGATCTCCGCGGCTCGCCCGGTGACGCTGAGCGACGGCTTGCCGTTGTCGGCCCTGACGACCTCGATGTCCGTCCATCCGATGCCCTGGGACCAGCCGGTTCCAAGTGCCTTGAGCGCGGCCTCCTTGGCGGCAAAGCGGGCGGCCAGGTGCTCGTGCTGGCGTTTGGACGACTTGCTGTCCTGCTGCTCGCCCGGGGTGAACACGCGTTCGAGGAACCGCTCGGGGTGATCGCCGAGGAGCTGCTCGATGCGGGATGTCTCGACGATGTCCACGCCGTGCCCGATGATCATGCGTCGCTCGTGGTTTTGGCCTTCGGCTTGGAGTCGGTCGTCTTCTCGCTCTTCTTGGGCTTGGCGTCCTCGGACTTCTTCGGCTTGGAATCGTCCGACTTCGTCTTCTCGGTCCCGGCCTTCGATTCTGCCTCCTTGGCCTTGGCGTAGTCCTTGGAGCGGTAGTCGGTCTCGTAGAAGCCCGAGCCCTTGAAGATCAGGGCGGATCCGGTGCCGATGAGGCGTTCGAGCTTGAGCTTGCCGCACTCGGGACACTTGCGTTTCACGCCCTCGCTCATCGACTGGAAGAGCTCGAAGCGGTGGTCGCAGGCGTTGCACTTGTAGTCGTAGGTCGGCATGGCTCAGCCCTCCCCACCATCACCAGACTCGCCCGACTCTTCCGCAGATTCATCGGGCTGGGGGACCACGGCGACCTTGGCCGGTCGCACAACACGCTCGCCGAGCTTGAAGCCGATGCCCATGCTCATGGAGATGTGCCCGGGCTCGATGCCCTCGGCGGGCTGCTGCATCATCGCGGCGTGCTCGGCCGGGTTGAACTCGTCGCCCACCTTCGGGTTGATCGGGGAGACGCCGTAGTTGCCCAGCAGGCGCATGAACTCGTCGCGGAGCATCGTCACGCCGTCGAGCACGGTCTGGGCGGAAACCTTGTCGGGGTCCTGTGTAAGGGCCATCTCGAAGGTGTCCAGCAGCGGGATGAGCGATTGCACCACGCCCTGCGTGGCGCTGGTGCGGGCCTCCTGCTCGTTGCCGGTCGCGCGGCGCTGGAAGTTCTGGTGGTCGGCCGCCATCCGGAGCAGGCGCTCCTGCAGGTCGTCCTTGAGGCGCATGGTGTCCACCAGTGCCTCGACGATCTCCTCGTTCTCCGGCGCCGTCTCCAACTCACCGGACATGGCGAGCTGGCGGATGGTCTCCATGCGGGCCGCGTGCTCCTCGGCCTCCTGCTGGGCCTGCTGCTCGGCCTCGGTCCGCTCGGTTGTCTCCGTTGGGCCGTTCTGCTGCTCTTCAGTATGCTCGTGTGTCTCGTTCATGGTCAACACTCACTTATGTATTCAGTCAACCGCCGATGAAATCGGTGATCTTCTTCCAGAACCCGTGGGATTCGGGGTTGACGTGCTTGTCTTCGGTCTTGGCGAACTCACGCAGCAGCTCTTCCTGCTTGCTGGTGAGCTTCTTGGGAGTTTCGATCTTCGCGACGACGATCAGGTCGCCCTTGCGTCCGCTTCTGAGGTTCGGGAGCCCCGCGTCGTGGATGCGGAAGATGTCGCCGTACTGGGTGCCCTTCTTGATGTTCAGCGATTCCTTGCCCTCGATCGTCGGCACTTCGACCTCCGCACCGAGCGTCGCCTGAGTGAATGAGATCGGCATCTCCATGAGCAGGTGATCGCCGTCGCGCTCGAAGAACTCGTGCGCCTTGACGCGGACGACGACATGCAGGTCGCCGCGGGCGCCCTGCCCATTGGCCGACACATCGACGCCGGGCGGCTCGCCCTCGCCGGGCACGCGCACGGCCTGCCCGTCGTGGATCCCCGCGGGGATCTTGACGCTCAATGAACGCTTCTTCCCGATCCGACCCTTCCCGTGGCACGAGTCGCACTTGTCCTTGATGACCGTCCCGCGTCCGCGGCAGTTGGGGCACGCCGTCACCATGCGGAACATGCCGCCCATGCCCGCCTGCTGAACCTTGCCCTGCCCGTTGCAGGTGCCGCAGGTCTCCGGCGTGGTGCCGGGCTTGGCACCGCTGCCAGTGCAGGTGTCGCAGATGTCCATGCGGGTGAACTCGACATCCTTGCTCACGCCGGTGGAGACATCCTTGAGATCAAGGACGACCTCGGTCTCCAGGTCGTACCCGCGAGCCGGGCCGCGTCGCCCGCCCGGGCGTCCGCCGAAGCCCCCGCCGCC
The DNA here is from genome assembly GCA_964229845.1 of Phycisphaerales bacterium UBA1924. Lineage (GTDB taxonomy): Bacteria > Planctomycetota > Phycisphaerae > Phycisphaerales > UBA1924 > UBA1924. The sequence continues at coordinate 62,789 of CAXREY010000004.1, read as the reverse complement.
GCCGAAGATGTCGTTGAACATCGAGAAGATGTCGTCGACGTTCATCCGGTTGAAATCGTGCCCGGCCGCGCCGTGCCCGCGGAGTCCCTCGTGCCCGTACTGGTCGTAGATCTTGCGTTTGTTGTCGTCGGAGAGGACCTCGTACGCCTCGGCCGCCTCCTTGAACTTCATCTCCGCTTCGGTATCGTCCGGGTTGCGGTCCGGGTGGTACTTCATCGCGAGGCGTCGGTAGGCGCGTTTAATCTCCTCGCCGTCGGCGGTCCGTTCGACGCTGAGCACTTCGTAATAGTCGCGGGTGGTGGGCATTTATCACCTAAATAATCAATCAGCCAAACGGCCGGGTTCGTCAGTGTCGACTCTGAGGCGCCAGCAAAATTCGCTTCTGTCCCAAACTACACTGTTTTTGGTAAGTTTCTTAAATCGATTCAGAACAGACCGATGAATGGCATCGTTACCGTTGTCATTTATGTAAAGGTACTCTTCACCAAATTGCGCACGAATTTGCTCGACAGCATCCTCTTGGTAAAGATCGCCGCAGTGCTGTACATGGTCGTACATCCACTCGGCGATCTCATCCAGATCCATCGAATCACTCATCTTATTTCTCTTCTGGATCTGGACGAATAAGTGAATCAACACTAAACGATTCAACTTGAGCTTTAGTACCAGAGAACCATTTGCAGAAAACAGTCTCTCCCGTAGTGGCTACCCCATTGACTGTCATCAATGGGCCACCTGACTTGAGCCGCACGATATCGCCAACCTCAAACTGTTTGCTTGCCATCTTATATCCTTTCAACCATGTGTAATCGGCATCAAACCACCCCCCACCGTTTCCGATGAGGGGCATGTGTATCTCGATCAGCTCACCGCGCCAACAACCGGCTCGGTGTCTTCCTTCAAATCAGTCAGCATCACATCCGTCGTGAGCATCAGCCCCGACACGCTTGCGGCGTTGACGATCGCGCTCTTGGCGACCAGCGCGGGGTCGATGATGCCGGCCTTGACCAGGTCGGTGTAGTCGCCCGTCGCGGCGTTGAGTCCGAAGTTGCCTTCTTCCTCCTGCACGGTGTCGACCGCGAGGTCGCCGTCGTAGCCGGCGTTGGTGGCGATCTGGTACGCGGGGGCGGTCAGCGCCCGGGCGAGGATCTCGAAGCCGAACTTCTCGTCGCCCTTGGCCTTCTTCGCGCCCTTCTCGACCGCGTCGATCGCACGCAGGAACGCGACGCCGCCGCCGGCGACATAGCCCTCCTTCGCTGCGGCGCGGGTCGCGTGCAGCGCGTCGTCGACGAGGTCCTTGGTGGCCTTCATCTCGGTCTCGGACGCGCCGCCGACGGAGATGATGGCGACGCCGCCGGTGAGCTTCGCGTGACGCTCCATGAGCTTCTCGCGATCGTACTCGGAGGTGGACTTCTCGTGCTGGGCCATGATCTGGTCGGCACGCGCCTGGATGTCGGCCTTCTTGCCCGCACCCTTGACGATCGTGGTCGAGTCCTTATTGATCACGATCCGCTGCGCCTTGCCCAGCTCGTTGATCTCGATGCTCTCGAGCGAGCGGCCGAGGTCCTCGGAGAAGTAGGTGCCCTTGGTGAGGACCGCGATGTCCTGGAGCATGGCCTTGCGACGATCACCGAACCCGGGTGCCTTGACGGCGGCGATGTTGAGCATGCCGCGGAGTCGGTTGACGACGAGTGCCGCGAGTGCTTCGTTCTCGACATCTTCCGCGATAATGAGCAGCGGCTTGCTCGCGGTCGCGACCTTGTTGAGCAGCGGGAGCAGATCGTTGAGGTTGCTGATCTTTTTCTCATGGATGAGGATCAGCGCGTCCTCGATGACGCACTCGCCGGTCTTGGGGTCGGTCATGAAGTACGGCGAGAGGTAGCCCTTGTCGAACTGCATGCCTTCGACATAGTCAAGGGTCGTCTCGGCGCTCTTGCCATCCTCGACCTCGACGACGCCTTCAGCGCCGACCTTGGAGATCGCTTCCGCGATCAGCTCGCCAATCTCGGCGTTGTGGTTCGAGGAGACGGTCGCGACCTTCTTGTAGTCGTTCTTGCCCTTGCAAGGGACCGCAATCTCGTCGATCGCGTCCGCGGCGACCTGCGCCGCCTTGTTGATGCCGCGCTGGACATGCACGGGGTTCGCACCTGCCGCGACGACCTTGAGGCCCTCGTTGAAGATGGCCTGCGCGAGGACCGTCGCGGTGGTTGTCCCGTCGCCCGCCTTGTCGCCGGTCTTCTTCGCGACCTGGTAGAGCATCTTGGCCCCCATGGACTCGAACTGCTCGGGCAGCTCGATTTCCTTGGCGACCGAGACGCCGTCCTTGGTCACATGAGGACCGCCGTAGGACTTCTCGATGACGACATGACGGCCCGCGGGCCCCATCGTGCACTTGACGGCGTCGGCGATTTTGTCGACACCCTTTTTCATCTCGAGGAGCGCTTTGTCCTCGAACATGATTTGTTTGCTGCTCATGGTGGTACTCCTTCGGAGTCCCTCAGGGACTAGCCACTGGGGACTAGCCACTAGGGTTAGAGTTTGTTCTCGATGCTTCTGAGCAAACCCGCGAGCACGCGGCCTGCCTCATCGATTGTCTGCTCGAAAAACTCGAACTTATCTTTTTCCACGAAGCCGAGTTCAAGGGCGATCAGCCCCTGTGTTTCAACCTCGTACATTGAACCCCGCGCCATGCGGAGAAATCTTGCGTAATCCGATGTCGAGCCTCGCCCCCAGCCCTCCGCGATGTTGGATGCGATCGAAACCGCGGCACGACGAATCTGACTCGTCAATCCAAATCGCTCATCACTGGGAAAGTGCTCAGACATCCGATACACAACCTTTGTCAACCGGATCGCCAATCGCCAAGCCTCCAAGTCTCGATATGACCGAATCGCTTCCGTCACTCTTCCCCCTAGTGGCTAGTGGCCAGTGGCTGGTCCCTCGACCTTACTGCATCACGCCGAGGAGCTCGGACTCTCGCATGACGAGGTGGCTCTCGCCATTCACTTCAACTTCCGTCCCCGCGTACGAGGCGTAGACGACGATGTCGCCCTTCTGCACGCTCATCGTGGCCAGGTTGCCGTTCTCCAGGCGCTTGCCCGGGCCGACGGCGACGACGGTGCCGTGGATCGGCTTCTCCTTGCTCGACTCGGGCAGGTAGAGCCCCGACGAGGTGACGGATTCCTTCTCCACTGGCTTCACCAGCACGCGATCTTCAAGTGGTTTGACTGCCATTTGCATTACCTCTGTTTTACCTCTGGGCTTGGTTCCCAGTTGTATACAACTCGTTCGACTGGTTCAGGCATGAGCTTGTTCGCGAAGTCCTTCGCTGCTTGCTCAAGTGCTGTCTCCCAGCTCGTTCCTTTGGCTCCGCCGCTCAGCCATCTGTGCGAGGAGTCGTGTTTTTGATCCCAGCAATCGGAGGAAGCATTCGCTGGCGGTGTAGTCCAACACTTGCTTGTCTCGTCTTGCTTCCAGCCTGTCCAACTCACTGCATGTGACGAGTAGTTGTCAGGCTGATGTGCGACATGAACTTGAAACTCATGGTCGTTCACGATTGCAGTCCCAAGCCACCCATTCAGCAACCCCTGTGGAGTGAGCGATGGAATGGCAGGGAACTCAACCTTCACTTAGAACCCCATTCCGCCCATGCCAGGCATACCGCCCATGCCGCCCATTCCAGGCATGCCGCCCATACCACCCATGCCGCCCATGCCACCCATCGGGTCAGCACCAGCACCAGCGGGTGCGGCTTCCTTGGGCTCGGGCTTGTCGGTGACGATGCAGTCGGCTGCAAGCAGGACGGTCGCGACCGAGCCCGCGTTGGTCAGGGCGCTGCGGTCGACCTTGGCCGGGGTGATGACGCCGGACTTGATCAAATCCTCGTAGGTATCCGTCAGCGCGTTGTAGCCGTTGGAGCCCTCCTGCTCAGCGACCTTCGCGACGACGACGGAGCCCTTGGCACCCGCGTTCTCCGCGATGGTCCGCAGGGGGACCTCGAGTGCACGGTAGACGACATTCATCCCGGCGGCGAAGTCGAACTTCACCTGACCGATGTCGTCGGAGGTGACTTCCTTCGCCTTGCCGTAGACGCTCTTCCACTCGCGGGTCTTTTCGATGGCCTGCTGGGCACGGATGAAGGAGACGCCGCCGCCGGGGACGATGCCCTCTGCGAGCGCGGCGCGGGTTGCGTGGAGTGCATCCTCGACGCGTGCCTTCTTTTCCTTGAGTTCCGCTTCGGACGCGGCACCGACATTGATCTGGGCGACGCCGCCTGAGAGCTTCGCGAGGCGCTCCTGGAGCTTCTCGCGATCGTAATCGCTGGTGGAGTTGTCGATCTCCATGCGGATCTGCTCGATGCGGTTCTGGATGTCGCGGGTCTCGCCGGCGCCCTCGATGATGACGGTGTTGTCGGCGCTGATCTCGACCTTCTTGGCGATGCCGAGCTGGGAGAGCTCGATCTTGTCGAGGTCGGTCGCGAGGTCCTTCATGAACGCCTCGCCGCCGGTGAGGACCGCGATGTCCTGGAGCATCTGCTTGCGGCGGTCGCCGTAGCCGGGTGCCTTGACGGCACAGACCTGGAGGGTGCCACGCAGCTTGTTGATGACGAGGGTGCTGAGCGCCTCGCCGGTGATGTCCTCGGCGATGATCAGAAGCGGCTTCTTCGCGCCCATGACCTTCTCAAGCAGCGGCACGAGCTTCTGGATGTTGTCGATCTTGTCTTCGTGGACGAGGACGAGGGCCTTGTCGAACTCGACCTTCATGTCCTCGGGGTCGGTGACGAAGTTCGGCGAGAGGAACCCGCGGTCGAACTGCATGCCCTCGACGACGGTCACATCGGTCTCGAAGCCCTTGCCCTCTTCGACGGTGATGACGCCGTCTTTGCCGACCTTCTCGAAGGCGTCGGCCATGATCTTGCCGGTCTCGGGGTCGTTGTTGGCCGAGATGGTCGCGACATTTTGGATGTCCTTCTTGCCGTCCACGGGGGTGGCGAGATCGTCGATCGCCTTGTTGGAGATCTCGATGGCCTTCTTCATGCCGCGGACCAGGGCGTTGGCGTCGACGCCCGAGGCGATGTAGCGGAGGCCTTCCTTGAAGAGGGCCTCAGCGAGGACGGTCGCGGTCGTGGTGCCGTCGCCGGCGTCGTCGGAGGTCTTGGAGGACGCTTCCTTGACGAGCTTGGCGCCCATGTTCTCGGCCTTGTTCGCGAGCTCGACCTCTTCGGCGACGGACACGCCGTCCTTGGTGACGGTCGGGCCGCCCCACGACTTGTCGATGACCGCGTTGCGGCCGCGTGGGCCGAGGGTCACCTTGACGGCGTTGGCGAGTTTCTCAACCCCGGCCAGGAGGGCCTGGCGGGCTTCGATGTCGAATGTGAGTTCTTTGGATGCCATCTGTCTGCTTCTCCAGTTTCAGAGATTCGAACGCCGGGGACTCAGATCCACCCGGCCGATGTGTCTTCCGGTTGATTTCACGGCACGCTGGCGCACCGTCTGCGTGGGATAGTGGGCAATCGTCGTGCCAATCCACACTCCGAACCATCCCCGAATCCTCCCCGATCCGATCAGAAACCCCTGACACTCGGCGTCATCATGGGCGATCGGGTGCCAAACTGGCAGACGGGATGCGTTGTCGGCCCGCTCCGCGGATTCTGCCCGGGAAATGCACTCCGGGTTCGTGCGTGCTATCATTGTGCTCGATCGCCATGGAGGGCGAGCAACGAAGACCTGAAACGGGCCATAGACGCATGCTGACACTCGCGGAAAGCAACGAAATCGGTGCATACCTCCCGATCTTCCTGATGATCCTCGCGGCCATCGGGTTCGGGGTCATCAACCTTGTCGGCACCTTCCTGCTCGGCCCCCGCCGCGCGGGCGAACGCAAGGGTGAGACGTACGAATCGGGCATGACACCCGTCGGAACCGCCCGCAAGCGGTTCAACATCCGTTTCTACCTGATCGCGATGGTCTTTCTGGTCTTCGATGTCGAAGTCATCTTCCTGTACCCCTGGGCACAGACCTTTACCAGTCTCGACCCGATGAGCGATCAGTCGGCCATCTGGCTGCTCCGGATCCTCTTCTTCCTGCTGACCACCCTCGTCGCGTACCTGTACGGGTACCGCAAGGGCGTGTTCAAGTTCGACTGATCCCACGATCGGGGACTTTCGCACGGATCAGGCAGGGCAAGTCGAGCGTATACCCGTATGCACATGAGCGAACCTGCCGAGCACACGACACCGATCCGCGTCCACGAACGCTCGCACCCGCTGCGTGCGAGCGTCTCCTCGCGCGTCTTCGCCGCGTGTGTCGCGCTGGTCAGCATCGGTGTGCTGGGGATGGGCGCCTGGATGCAGCCGGCCACGGATGGGCACGGGACCCATACGCAGCTCGGGCTCAAGCCGTGCATGTGGGCGGTCACGCTCGACAAGCCGTGCATGACCTGCGGGATGACGACCTCGTTCGCCCACGCCGGCGAGGGTCAATGGATTACTTCGTTCCTCAACCAGCCCATGGGGGCGTTGCTCGTGCTGCTCACGAGCGTCATGTTCTGGGGCGGCGCGACGCAGGCCATCACCGGGGCTCGAATCGGCACGATGATCCAGCCCGCCCTCCGCCCACGGGTGTTCATCGTGCTCGGCGCGATGCTCCTGCTCGCGTGGGTCTATAAAGTCATTACCTGGTAACAAACCCGCAGGGGACAGCATGCTCAGCACCAAGCTCATCAAGGCCACGCTCGCAATGAGCGCACTTGCGCTCTCGATCACCCACATGACCGGGTGCATCGTTGGCGCCACCATCGGCGGCATGGCCGAGTCGTATCACCGCACGGGAACGAGCGAGATCGAGGCCGAGTACGAAGGCATCGCCGGGCACTCATTCACCGTCGTGGTCAGTGCGGACCGCCTCATCGAGGGGAACAACCCCGGGATCGCAGCTCGCATCACCCAGCGGGTGAACGACCGCCTGATTCAGAACGCGATGCCCTCGTTCGCGATTCCCAGCGCCGATCTGCTCACGGTGCTGTACAACACACCTCAGTGGCCCGCGATGCCCCGCGGCGAGGTCGCGGACATGCTCGGCGTCGAGCGCCTTGTCGTTGTGGAACTCGTTGAGTACCGCCTGCATGAGCCGGGCAACAAGTACATCTGGGACGGCTCGGCGTCCTGCGTGGTCAGCGTCTACGAGAGCGACTCTCCGTTCCCGGACGACCCCGTCTACGAGAAAGCGATCCGCGTCTCATTCCCGGACATCAGCGGGCTGATGCGGAACGAGATCCCCGAGGCCGCGGTGAACACCGAGCTCGCGAACCGGCTGACGAACCGGATCGCCTGGCTGTTCTACACCCACGAAGAATCGAACGTCATCCCGTACTGATACAGGATCGGACCAACACGCATGAGAACACTCGCTCCCATCTCGATCGCGCTCTGCCTCGCACTCGCCGCATTGGGCCTGATGCCCGGCTGCAACGTGGTCACCCCGGTCGCGTACGCGATCCACGGCCCCGGCAAGGTTGAACCGCAGTACACGCTCGAGGAGAACGCCCGCACGGTGGTCTTCGTCGATGACCCCTCGAGCAGGATTACCCAGCGCCGCCTGCGCTACGCGATTGCCGAGCGGGCGACCGACGAGCTGCTTGAGAAGCGGATCCTCGTCGATATGGTCGATCCCCGCGGGATCCTGACCGCGGCGAGCAACGAGCGGTACGGAAAGCAGATGAGCATCTCCGAACTCGGGCGAACGGTCGATGCGGACATCGTCATCTACGCCGTAGTGACCGACTTCTCGATGTCACCCGAGACCGGCGCGTACCTCCCCCGAGCAACCATGCGGGTGAAAATTATCGATACCAGGTCCAAGCAGCGGGTTTGGCCCGCCGATGAGCGTGGGCACGTGATGAACGTCCAGATCCCGCAACGCCCCGGTTCGGGCCCCGCTTCGACCGGTGAGCGTGTCGAGGTCGAGGGCGCACTTGCCAGCCGAGCCGGTCTCGGTCTCGCACAGCTTTTCTACAAGCACGAGATTACGGAGACGGTATTATTCCGTCGGTGATCGCGAACGCTCCCCCATCCGACGTGCTGCATCTCGTCAGCGCCCCCACCGCCGCTTCGACCTCGCGTCCGGCGATAGGCGGGTATGTGCCCACGCTGCTCTGCGCGCGAGCGATCGAGGAGGGGCTCGTTCCACGAGGGCGCATCGTGCTCGTGGGTGACGAAAAGAGCGAGCGATCTGCTCGCTCACTCGGACTCGTGCCAGACGAGCGGCTCACTCCCCCGCTGGGGCGTGTGAAGATGCTCGCACGGTCGGTCCGGAACATCGCGGAGCAATCGCAGCGGGTGTGCGTATGGAACGACGAGCTCGTCCCGCTGCTCAAAGGGGTCCGGGCTCCCGCGGAGCTGATTTCAACCCGCCCCGATCTCGCACGCAGGCGCGTGCCCAGCAGGGTCGATATCCGGGTCTTCGAGCGGCATGATCGCAAGGTCTGGGAAGCGAGGAATCAGGAAGCCGAGATCGATTCGCTCTACCGCACCTCGCTCGAAACCGCTTCAATCGGCACCGGTGCACACAATCGATCATCGCTCGGAATCCCGGATGACTCCGTCTGCGTAGGTGTGATCGCGGATCGCCCATCGGAGATCGATGCGCGGGCGATCGGGTTCCTCATCGGCCTGCTCAACGTGTCCGGGTTCCGCTTGACGGCGGTCATCCCTGAGAACGCCAGCCACCTGAACGCAGCCCGGCGACATCATCAGGGACTCGGCGATCAGTTCCGGTTCCTGATCGCGCAGGACCCGGTGCTCACCATGCTCCCGATCTTCGACGTGCTGATCCATCCATGTTTCAACGGCTCGGGCGCCAGCGTGCTGCTCGAACGTATCTGCGAGAACATGGGAACCCGCGTGCTGCGTTTAGAGAGCGGCGGACGTGCGGGCCTCTCCCGCGCGCCGGGGGTCGCGGGACCGGTTATCGACGCGATCGATGATATCTTCATGAACAAAGCCAACTCAGCTGTCAGCACGGAGACCGAGATCCATGTCTGAGCCAACCGAACCGATGAAAACGAGCGTGCTCTTTGTCTGCCTCGGGAACATCTGCCGCTCACCGCTCGCGGAGGGCATCTTCACGCACCTCGTCGAGCAGCGCGGATTGAGCGATCGGTTCCACATCGACTCCTGCGGCACCGGCGGCTGGCACGTGGGCAACCCGCCCGACCCACGCTCGGTGCTCGTCGCGAGCAAGTACGGGCTCGACATCTCCCACCTGCGCGCCCGCCAGTTCGACGCGGCCAGCGATCCGCACGAGTACGATTGGCTCATCGTCATGGACCGCAGCAACCACGCCGACCTGATCGACATGGGCAGCCCGGAGCACAAGGTCCGCCTGATGCGCAGCTACGACCTTTCGGTCCGTGACGGCGAACGCGATGTCCCCGACCCGTACTACGGCGGAGACGACGGGTTCGACAAGGTCTATGAGATGTTGATGAGGGCGTGCGAGGGGATGCTGGACTCGATCACAGCTCAAGCATGAGCCGGGCCGGGTCCTCAATCGCATCTTTAATGGATACAAGGAACTGCACCGCCTCAGCACCGTCCACGATCCGGTGGTCGTAGCTCAGGGCGAGGTACATCATCGGGCGCAGGGCGATCTCGCCCGAGCCCGCGGGGTACTCGATCGCACGCTTCTTGATGCCGTGCATCCCGAGGATGGCACTCTGAGGCGGGTTGAGGATCGGGGTGGACATCAACGACCCGAAGATCCCGCCGTTGGTGATCGTGAAGGTGCCGCCCTGCATCTCTTCGAGGGAGATCTTCCCGTCGCGTGCACGCACGGCCATGTCCTTGATCGTGCTCTCGATCGTGGCGAAGCTCATGGTCTCGGCGCTGCGGAGCACCGGGACCACCAGCCCCTTGGGTCCGGACACCGCGATCGCGACGTCCTTGTAGTTGTGGTGCTGGATCGCGGGCTTGCCGTTGTCGCCCTGCGTGATGTAAGCGTTGATCAGCGGGAACTTCTCGAGTGCCTGGGTGCAGGCCTTGACGAAGAAGGACATGAACCCGAGGTTGATGCCGTGCTTCTCGCTGAAGGCTTCCTTGTGCTGCTTGCGCAGGTCCATGACCGCGCCCATGTCGACCTCGTTGAAGGTCGTGAGCATCGCGGCGGTCTGCTGGGCCTCGACAAGACGCGAGGCGATCGCCTGACGCATGGGGCTCATCCGCTCCTGCCACGACTCACGTTGGGCCGACGACGATGCGGGGGCCGCTGCGGGTGCGGACGCGGCGCCGTTCTGGTGGGTCTGGATCCACGCCAGGACGTCCTGCTCGCGGATGCGGCCGGCGGCACCGGTGCCGGATATCTGCTTGAGGTCCACGCCCTGATCGTCGGCCAGCTTGCGGGCCAGTGGTGTCGCCTTGACATCGGCGTTGCTCGCGGGCGCCTGCGCGGGCTTGGTCGCGACGGCCGTGCCGCCCCCACCGCTGCCAGAACCGGAACCGCCCTGCGCAGGCGCTTTGCCCGTGTCGGGTTCGGCTGGCATGCCCTGCTTCTTGGAATCCTGTGCGTCTGATTTGGGCGCGGTGTCCTGGCCAGCTTCAGCGGAATCGCCGTCGCTGTCGCCGCCGCTCGAGCCCGCGGGCTTCTCGGCGCTCTCGTCGATCGTCCCCACACTGGCACCGACATCGACCTCGTCGCCCTCGCTCGCGCCGTGCCTGACGACACCCGAGGCGGGGGCGGGAACCTCCATCGTCACCTTATCCGTTTCGAGCTCGAGCACGGTCTCGTCGCGCTCGACGTAGGCACCATCCTCAACGGTCCACGCCGAGATGATGCCGCTGGTGACCGATTCGCCGACGTTCGGGATGACGATCTCTGTTGCCATGTCTTGGTATCCGCCTTGGTGTTGCCGGTTGAAGTGCGTGGATCAGGCCTGCGCCGCAGCGACCTTGCTGTTTTTGGATGCCTTGCTCTCGGGCTTGGGCCCGATCGCGTCCGTGAGGATCTTTTCCTGCTCGATCTTGTGCTGCGCCTTGGAGCCGGTCGCGGGCGTGCTGGAGCGCTGACGCCCGATGTACTCCCAGCGGTCCCAGCCCAGGCGCGTGTGGATCTTGTCGAGGATGAACTGCGCGGCACCCGCGTTGTATGGCTCTTCCTGAACAAACACGCGCTCCGCGGATTCGGGGTATCGCTCGTTGATATCCCGGAGCAAGTCCGCGTGGAACGGGTACATCTGCTCGATACGAACGATCGCGACGGTGCGTTCGTCACGCGCTTCACGCCGCTCGTTCAGCTCGTGGTAGACCTTTCCAACGCAGTAGATCACCCGCCTGACCTTGGAGCGGTCCCAGCGGTCCTGCTCGAAACGCGGATCGTCGATCATCTCTTGGAAGTTCCCATCCACGAGGTCCTTGACCGGGCTGGTGGGCACTCGCAGGTAGCTCTTGGGCGACATCACCACCAGCGGTTTGCGGTAGTTCGCCTTGACCTGACGGCGGAGCATGTGGAACGTCTGGGACGCGGTGGTCGGGTAGACGACGAACATGTTGTCCGTGCCGCAGAGCTGGAGGAACCGCTCCAGGCGAGCGGAGCTGTGCTCCGGGCCTGCGCCCTCGTACCCGTGCGGGAGCAGCATGGTCAGCCCGCTCCAGCGTTCCCACTTGATCTCAGCGGACGCGATGAACTGATCCACAATCGCCTGCGCCCCGTTATAGAAATCACCGAACTGGGCCTCCCAGACGATGAGCATCCCCGGGTCGCCCAGCGAGTAACCGTACTCGAAGGCAAGCACGCCTTCCTCGGAGAGCGGCGAGTTATAGACGCAGAACCTCGCCTGACGAGGTTTACCATCGCTCCCCTCGCTCCCGGGCGGGGTCGCGGTGCCCTCGGTGCCGATCTCGCGGATCGAGTTCAGCGGCGTGAACGGCTCGCCAGACTCGTAATCGCGGATGACCGCGTGGCGGTGAGAAAACGTGCCCCGCATGCAATCCTGACCTGAGAGTCGGACCGGGTGGCCCTCGGCCAAGAGCGTGCCGTAGGCGAGCTGCTCTGCATCGGCGTAGGAGATGAGCTCCGCATCGGGGAGATTCTTGCGATCCTCCAGCAGCCGCTTGAGCTTGGGGTTGAGCTTGAATCCCTCGGGCACAGACCCGATCGCGTCCGCGACCTCTTTGATCTGCTCCATCGAGACACCGGTATCCACCGGTTCGTAACTGAACTTATGAGTCAGCCCATCCCATCGGGCACTGCCGGGGTCGATCGTGGGATCGTTCGGCGCATCCTGAGCAGCCTTCTGGGCCTTCTCCAGCGCCTCGCTCAGGCGGCTGACGATCGACTGGCGATCGGCATCATTGATCACGCTCTCGGCAAGGAGCTTCTCCGTGTAGATCTTCAGGACCGAGGGCTTCTTCTTGATCTTGCCCGCCATGATCGGCTGGGTGAAGCTTGTCTCGTCCTGCTCGTTGTGCCCGTACTTGCGGTAGCACATCAGATCGATAAAGGCGTCACGCTTGAACCTCTGGCGGAACTCGGCCGCGATCTGCGCCACCGTGACAACCGCCTCCGGATCGTCACCGTTCACATGGAAGATCGGTGCGTCGACGAGCTTGCCGATATCGGTGCAGTAGCGGCTCGAACGCCCTTCCTCGGGAAGGGTCGTGAATCCGATCTGGTTGTTCACGACGACGTGAACCGTGCCACCCGTTGTGTAACCCGGCAGCTGCGAGAAGTTCAGGACCTCCTGCACGATGCCCTGCCCGATGATCGCGGCGTCGCCGTGCATCAGGATCGGAACCACGCGGTCTCGGTTCTCGTCGCCGCGCAGTCGCTGCTTGGCCCGGCAGCGACCCTCAACGACGCCGTTGACGGCCTCGAGATGGCTCGGGTTGCTGGCCATCGCGAGGTGGACCATACGCCCGTTGTTGAGGCGTCGGGTGCCCGAGTAGCCGCGGTGGTATTTCACATCACCGCCGCCATCGGCGAACCCCTCGGACCAGTTCTCCTCAAACTCCGTGAAGATCTGCTCGAGTGTTTTCCCGATCGTGTTGTGGAGCACGTTGAGACGCCCGCGGTGGGCCATTCCCAGAATGACTTCTTCCACACCCAGGTCGGAGAACGACTCGATCATGTGATCGAGCAGGGGGATGAGTGATTCCGCGCCCTCGAGACTGAATCGCTTCTCGCCGGGGTAACGCTTGCCGAGGAACTTCTCGAAGGACTCGGAGCGTGTCAGCTGCTCGAGTACATTTGTTTTCTGCTGCTTGCTCAGGGCGAGCTTCCCGCCGATCGTCTCGTATCGCTCGAGCAGCCACGCACGCTGCTCAATGTCCGAAACATGCATGAACTCAACACCGATGGTCGAGCAGTACATCTGTTCCAGATGCTCGATAACCTCACCAAGCGGGATCCGCTCCCCCAGGCCCATGCTCGAGCCATCGACCGAGCGGTCGAGGTCCGACTCGCTCAGCCCGTGGTAGGCGAGCGAAAGAGAATCCGGTCGCTCGCGTTCACGCCCGAACGGATCGATCTTGGCACACAGGTGCCCCTGATCGCGGTAGGCGCCGATGAAATCGTCCACGATGGCTTCAAAGTGGGTTGCCTTGCCTGCCGGCCTCCCGATGGTCGGGGTGATCTTGGTCGGCCCGGTGGATGCGGCTGGAGCCGGGGAGGTAGGCGTCCCCGTGGAAGAGCCGAAGAGCCTGAGTTCACCAGCGTGAGCGAGATCGAACCCTTGGAAGAATGCGAGGGTCGCAGGATCGAGTTGCTCAGGATGCTGCTGGTAGACCTTGTACTGTTCTTCCAAGTACGCAGCGTTCCACTGATTCACAGACGGCACAGTAGGTTCGGGTGCAGAGCTCATGACTCTCCCTTGTCAATTCGCCAAAACCGGCGGTTCCACGCGGGTTTTGCAACTGACTATCGGACTCCTGAGCCAGACTCACCGGCTCAAGCACAATCGTAGTCCCTCATATCGACATTTCATCAGCGCAGTCCACGAAATCACCATGCTTTGCGCGGATGATGCGATATTCTTTAGACTGCCCTGTCTACCAGCGATCGGGGGCGTACGGATCAGCCGAAACGACCTGAGACGTAGTGCTCGGTCTCGATCAGCTTGGGCTTCTGGAAGATCGCTGCGGTCGGCCCGTACTCAACCAGGCGCCCGAGATACATAAACGCCGTGTAATCAGACACTCTGGCCGCCTGCTGCATGTTGTGCGTCACGATGAGCACGGTGTACCGCTCAGAGATCTCGTTGATGAGTTCCTCGATCTTGAGCGTCGCGACCGGGTCCAGCGCGGAGCATGGCTCGTCGAGCAGGAGCACTTCGGGGTCCGCAACAATTGCGCGAGCGATGCAGAGCCGCTGCTGCTGACCGCCCGAGAGCCCGAGCGCCGAGCTCTTGAGACGATCCTTGACCTCATCCCAGATCGCGGCCGCCCGCAGACTCTTTTCACAGGCCTCCTCGAGCACGGATTTGCGGCGTTCGCCATCGATGCGTAGCGGGTACACCACGTTCTCGAAGATGGACATCGGGAAGGGGTTCGGCTTCTGGAACACCATCCCGAGGCGCTTGCGGAGCTCGATCACGTCGACTGAAGGGGCGTAGATCGGCGAGCGGTTGAGCGTGATCTCACCCTCGACACGCACACCGTCGATCAGATCGTTCATGCGGTTGATCGATCGCAGGAGGGTGGACTTGCCGCAGCCCGAAGGGCCGATCAGCGCGGTCACCGCCCCGCGAGGCACCTTCATCGCAACATCATGGAGTGCCTTGGCGTCCTGGTTGTACCAGAGATTGAACTTCTGGATGTCGATCACCGCGTCCGGGGCCTCGACCGCGCCATGGAGCGTCGGCGCAGGGACTTCACCGCTGCGGATCGCGTCGATCACCCTGTAGTCAGCGACAGCCGCTTCACCCTTGGGCTCGTAGGTGACCGTCCGGGCGTTGCCCGACGTCTCTGAACCATTGTTCTTCGGAGATGTATCCATGGTCGTCATACCGTGGGCCCTGCCATACGAGAACGAACTTTGGCCCGCAGTACGATAGCGAGCAGATTGAGTGCAAACACGATGCTGAGGAATAACAAGGTGGTCGTCCAGACGAGCGGGCGGGCCGCCTGTGAGTCCGGGCTCTGGAAACCAAGGTCGTAGATATGAAAACCGAGGTGCATGAAGCTGCGATCCGCGTGCAGATAGGGGGCCTCACCATCGATGGGGAGGTCCTGATTGAGCTTGACCGCCCCCACGAGCATCAGCGGGGCGACTTCTCCGGCGCCACGGGCCATCGCGAGAATGGCGCCGGTCAGGATGCCCGGCAGCGCCCCGGGGAGCACGATGCGACGCATCGTCTGCCACTTGGAAGCACCGCAGCCGTAGCTGCCCTCACGCATCGAGTTGGGGACCGCGGCGATGGCCTCTTCCGTGGCGACAATCACGACCGGGAGGGTCAGCAGCGCCAGCGTCAGCGATGCCCAGAGCAAACCGCGTGCACCGAATGTGGGTGTGCCGTTACTCGATCGCGCCTCGAACAACCCATTGAAGTACGGCGTCCCTGCGATGAGCATCACCACGCAGACGACGCTCACCGCCCACACGACCCATGAGAAGCGCTGGAGCATCACGTTCATCTTGCTGGGGAGCTTGCCGGGGTCCGGCTTGCTCCAGAGCCGGGTCGCGATGCCAGCGATCACAAGCATCGCGCTCACAACCAGCATCAGCCACCACGAGCTCACGCCCATGCGTGTCGATTCGGATGGGCCGACATCCACGTAGGCACCGACCGTGTAGCAGAAGAACCCGAGCCCGAAGACCCCGTACACGATGCTGGGCACGCCCGCGAGGTTGTTCACCGCGATGCGGATCATGCTCGTGATGATGCCCTGCTTTGCGTACTCCCTGAGATACAACGCGGCGATGACACCCATCGGGGTCACCACCATCGTCAGCAGGAGCGTCAGGAGGACCGTGCCGATGATCACGGGGTAGACGCCACCCTCCGTGTTCGCCTCACGCGGGAACGTGGAGAGGAACTCCCACCAGCGTGAGAAGTAGACCCCGAGCTTGTCGGTGAACCCCATCGTGTTCGGGCGCACCTGACGGACGATCTGGCTCATGTGCAATCGCTGATCCGCGAGCGTCTGCGATGTCGGGGCGAACCGGTCCGTGTTCGGCTCCACGACGCTGACACGGAGGCGGGAATCCTCGCTCTCGATCTCACGCACCTCAGCGAGTATCTCGTCGTATCGCTGCTGGAGCTCTACCTCGCGTTGCACGAGTCGCTCATGCATCTGCGCGATGTCTGCCTCGGTGATGCTGGTTTCCGCCCACGGAGCACCGACCCAGAGGGCCACACCGGTCGCGAGCAGCACGATCAGCGAGACCGCCCGGATCAGCTTCCCCTGGCGTGCGACCGGAGAGCCCATCTCCGTTCCCATGTGACGGAACCGGACGAGCGACGCGACGCAGACCACGGCGAGCAATGCCAAAGCGCCCCAGCCGAGCGGGCTGAACCTGAAGAGCTCTGAGTCATCGCGTGCGACCTCGATCTCCGCCTGTCGGAGCTGAAGTCGTGCGCGTTCCATCTCGGCGTTGACCCGACCGAGATCGTGTTTCTTCATCCGATCGATCTGGACCTTGTCGGCGCGTGCTTGGGCGTGCAGCTCATCGAATGATTCGAAGTATGCCTCGCTGCCCTGCGCGACGACCTCTGCACCGCCGTCATCCTCGGCGACCCGGATGATCTGCTGCGGCACACCAAACCACACGCCCCAGGCTTCTCGCTCGAGCATAACGGCGTCGTCGGGTTGCGTTCTTGAGTTGATGTTGCTGTCGTTGATCCAGCGGAACGATGCTTGACCGATGTCCCTGTTCCCAATCCGGAACAGGGTCCTGGCCTCTGTGGTATCGGTCGCGGACTCGTGCTGGGTCTCGATGCCCAGCAGCGTTTCTCCGCTCGCGAGTTCGAGCCGGTCGATGGGGCGTGGCCAGAAGGTTCGCGAGCCGTTGATGATCACCATCGAGAAGAGCAGGATGATCATCACCAGGCAGGTCGTCAGCGCACCGCCGGTGAGCCAGACCATCGGCTCCCCGAGCGCACTGGGAAGCGTGCGGCGTCGTTTGTGCGTCGCGGGGGCTTCCTGAGCCGGTTCCGGCTCCGGGGCCGGCGCGGGCTTGGGTGGTTCGAGCGTCGTGAGTGTCATAGCCCTGCATTCCTCGCACGAACGACCCGGCGAACGAGTTCCGCCAGAGTATTGATCACAAAGGTCATTACAAACAGCACCAGCCCGCAGAGGAAGAGCACGCGATAGTGCGTCTCGTCCTTGGGTGCTTCTGGGAGCTCGACCGCGATATTCGCGGCGAGCGTTCTGAAGCCAGCGAAGATGTTCCAGTTCATCTCAGGTGTGTTGCCGGTCGCCATGAGCACGATCATGGTCTCGCCGACCGCACGCCCGAACCCGATCATGCACGCGGAGAAAATACCCGATGCCGCGACCGGGAGCACGACGCGCGTGGCGGTCTGCCAGGGCGTTGCGCCAGAACCGAGCGATGCGGTCCGCAGGGTCATCGGTACCGCCTGCAGGGCGTCCTCCGAGATCGTGAAGATGATCGGGATGACCGCGAAACCCATGATGATGGCAACCACCAGCGTATTGCGGGGGCTGAAGGATCCGAAGATGGAATCTCGTGGATCGTAACCGAGCGACTGAGCCGTCACTGCGCCGATGTAGGCGAGCAGGAACCCCAGACCCGTGAGCAGGACGAACTTGGACAGCACGACGATCCCGCCGATGTGGGCCTCGTGCTGAGAGATCCAGAGATCGATTCGACGGCGTACAAGAATCGCGTGGGAGAGCCAGACCAGAATACAGGCGACTGGAAAGAAGACCACGAGCCAGCCTGGCCAGGCAACCCCGTATTCGTCGTTGAGCCAGCGACGCAGGCTCCCGTGCTCCAGCCCCAGCGTGCTCACCATCTCGGCGTTATCCATGCCCTCGATTGCCCTGTAGATCTCACCGTCGTACGACACGAGTTCCTGATTCCGCAACCGCCGCTGCGTCTTCGTGTTGTACGCGGCATCGTCGGCCCAGCCGGGCAGTTCCGATTCCGGGACCGGCTCGAGGGATCCGGCGAGCACCGCGGCGTCGAAGTCATCGGGCTCGAACCAGCTGCGGACCATCGCGGGGCCAATAAAGAGACTGATGCCGATCCCCGCCGCAGCCGAAACGGCGACGAGGGTCATGTGCTGCCCCGAACGGGTGCGGAGTCGTATCGACAGCGGGATGAGCTGCCATATGTGCGCCGCGAGGAGGATCGACATCGGGACGATGACAAGCCCGATGACGAACGAGTCGATGTAGTCCGCGATGAAAGGCGCGACGACCATCGCGGCAACAAACCCGAGAACCACCGACGGCAGTGAAGCCATAAGCTCCACCACGGGCTTCACCTTGCGACGCACACGCTTGGAGACAAACTCACTCGAGTAGATCGCCGCGAGCACGCCGATCGGGATCGCGAAGATCATTGCGAACACGGTCGCCTTGAGCGTGCCGAAGATGAGCGGCATCAGGCTTAGCTTGATTTCCGAGGCATCATCACCAGACGAAGACTGGTAGATGTACTCCGGCTCTTCGGTCCCCTCATAGAACACACGCCCGAAGAGCGCCTTGACGCTGAACTCTGGGTAGCCCGGTTCGATCTCATGCAGCTCGTACGACCCGTCGGAAGAGATCGACATGATCCCATCATTCTTGGGCGTGATGGTTGCGGCAACCGGATCAGCGTGATCGCTCTCGATCTTCGCAACGAGCTTCTCGCTCGTGATATGGCGGAGTTCCTGCACCCCGTTCGCGTGCAGGATCAGCACGGATCGATCTCGGGTGCTCGGTTTCATCGACACGATCGGGCTGTCTTCGTTCTGAATCAGATGGGCCCTGACCAGCATCCGCTCATCCGCGTAATTACGGTGAACGTCGTCGGCGACATGAAACACACCCATTCGCCCATCAGTCTGCCCGATGAGCACAGACAGGCTGCCCAGGAGCATGTTGACCGAGCTGATTTCTGCCCCCTCAGTCGTGACCTGCGCGGTCTCGGCGAGCACGAAGCTGTTGTCATCCAAGCGGGCGTATCGGTCGCAGCGGCCGTTTTCCCAGATCATCAGCACGTGATCGCTGTCAGCGGTGACGTGCATCCAGTCCGGTTTACCCAACCCATCCGGGCTTTCGAAAGCAAACGACTTTGTGCTCAGGCGTGTGGTCGGCGCCCCGCCGCCGAGTGGGCGGATCGTGCGAACCGTGCTGACGAGCACGGTGCCGTCTTCCCGGAGGACCGCGAGGACCTTCTTCCCAGTCGGATCACGTCGATAATCGAGGCGTACAACAGCGCCGTCGCCCTCGTTCATCTCGATCGGGTCACCGAGTTCCAGGGCGAGCTGAACAACCCGACCGCGTCCCTCTTCGATGATCTCGAGGTACCCCTGGTCCTCAGCGATGACCTGGCCCACGACCGCCCCCTCGGGCGGAGTGCGCAGCCGGTTCGAATAATCGAACGAACCGAGGCGGACGCTGCCGTCGGCATACCCCACGGCAACAAACTCACCGCCACGCGCGAAGCTGCTGCTGGTGATCTCACCCTCAAACCCCTCGGACGAATCGATGCTGGCGATCTGCTCACCGGTCTCAAGCATGATGACGTTCGCGTCGAGTTCCGTGTCGATCAACGCCGCGGCGTGCTGATACGGATCAACCATGATCCACTCGGGCGAGTCGATCCGGCTCGTCTGGCCGAGCGTTTCTTCACCGAGCGTGCCGCGCTCGAAGAGCGGTAGCACAACCCAGAGCAGGTAGAAACAGATGCCGAGCACCGCGGTGAGCACCAGGAACCCGCCGCTCGTGACAACGAACTCTGCTGCCGTATCCATCGCGTGCAATCGACGGGATGCGGCGCTGCGTGTTGTGCTCTCGTTCTTCTTCATGCCTGCTCTTCTCAAGGAAAGAAGGGAGCGAGTCTTCACCCGCTCCCGTCATTATTCACATTACTCCCGGGCGTGCCCGGAAATTCTGATCAGAAGTCGGCATCGATGCCGCACTTCTCGAGGTCTTCACGAGCCACCGAGACCGGAACGGGGAAGTAGCCGTCCTTCGCAACGACTTCCTGGCCCTGCTTCGAGAAGATGAGCTTGATGAACTCGCGGCGGAGCCCGTCGGTGACGCCCGCCTGGGGGTCAACATTGACGTAGAGGTAGAGGAAGCGGGCGATGGGGTACTCACCCGAGAGCGAGTGCTCGGCGTCTGCCGGGTATGCGTCGCTGCCGTCGACCGAGACCTTGAGCGCCTTGACGCCAGCGGTCATGTAACCGAGGCCGGAGTAGCCCATGCCGAAGCGGTCGGTGGTGACGCCCTGGACAACCGCGGATGAGCCCGGCTGCTCCTTGACGGACGCCTTGTAGTCGTTGCCCTGGAGCGCGACCTTCTTGAAGTAGCCGTAGGTGCCCGAGGCCGAGTTACGACCGTACAGGTTCACCTTGCGGGTGCGGTATGCGGGGTCCTTGACACCCAGGTCGCCCCAGGTCATTTCCGAGCCAGCGACCGAGAAGACCTTGGTCAGGTTCTCGATGCTGATCGAGTCGAGCGGGCAGTCCTTGTGGACGTAGACCGCGAGCGCATCGATGCCGGTGCGGAGCGAGATGGGCTCGTAGCCGAATGCCGCCTCGAACTTGTCGAGCTCGGAGGACTTCATAGCGCGGCTCATGGGGCCGAAGTTCGACTGGCCTTCGATCAGCGCGGGTGGCGCGGTCGAGGAGCCCTTGCCCTCGATCGAGATCTTGACCGAGGGATAGAACTTGGTGTATTCCTCGCCCCAGAGGGTCATGAGGTTGTTCATGGTGTCCGAGCCAACGCTCGTGATGGTGCCTGAAACGCCGCTGGTGGGCTTGTAGACGGGCAGTTCATCCTTGGCGTTGCCCATCGCGATCATCGGGATCGCGGCGAGGGCAACAACGGCGCTCAACAGTTTTTTCGCGTGCATGGTGTGATTCTCCTGGACATGGTTCCCGTTGGGAGCAGACAAGACGCTTCTTGTCTCCATGCGAATCATCCCCATACGTCTTAACAAATCGCGTCCGCGATGATGAAGGTTCTGTAAAGACACCGCCAACACCCGCCAAATGTCCATAAATCATTCGTAAACAAGGGCTTACGAGACTCTCGCCGCAGCAGACAAAGCATTAGAGATTCATGAAGCTTCACCAAGCAGCCGCTTGACGTCCGCTTTGAGAGCCGGATCTTCCGGGGTCACGCGCGGACCATGCCGAACAACCACCTCACCCTTGCGGTTGATCAGGAACTTGTCGAAGTTCCACTGCGGCTCCCCGCCAACCGGCTCGGGCTGCGCAGCAAGCTGTTTGTAGAGAGGGTGGGCATCCTTCCCCTTGACGCTGATCTTGCTCATCATCGGGAAGGACACCCCATAGTTGAGTGTGCAGAACTCCACGATCTGCTGATCCGTGCCGGGCTCCTGGTTCCCAAAGTTATTCGCAGGGAACCCAAGAATCACCAGTCCCTCTTCTTTGTGTTCGTCGTAGAGCGCCTCAAGCCCTTCGTACTGCGGTGTTAAGCCGCATTTACTCGCCACGTTGACCATCAGGATGACTTTGCCCTTGTATTTCTCGAGGTTGATGGGCTTCCCTTCGATGGACTGCATCTCATAGTCGAGCACATACTTGGACACCGGCTTCTCCTCGGTTGTTCTCGTCTCACTCGGCGGAACTTCGACCGCGCCAGCATTCGTGTTGTTGCTCGCGGCGTAGGCCCACATCGGGATCAACGCTGCGGCCATCACCGCTGGAGACAGTTTGCTTTCTTTGCATCGGCAGCATCGCATCGGTCGTGCCCCTTCCTCGAATAGAACTCTATGATACGCGGACACCAGACACGCGCCCATCAGATGCATACCGAACCAAGACCAACCCGGCTGCAACGAACTGCCCGCTTTTCGATCAACCCGGATGGCTCGACGCACGGGCAGAACAACTTTGCTGGCACACCGGCGGCATCCGGGCTCGCTCGCTACTACGAGATCACGCTCGGTGTGGAGGGGACCCCGGACCCCGACACGGGATATCTCATCGGCATCCATGAACTCGATCGTGTCGTGCGTGACCACCTCGTCGAACACATCGCTCATATATGCCAGACAGCCCCAGAGACCGAGCCCGCAGCACTCCTGCCCAGACTCTGGGAGATCGCATCCGCCAACACCCCGCATCGTTTGGTGCTGATCAGCTGGCAACTCTCACCGTATTATGGAGTCGAGATGACTGACCAAAGCCAATCATCCGCACGCGTGCTGATCCGACAGAGCTTCGAGTTCGCCGCCGCGCACCGCCTCCACACCCCGGCGCTGACCGAAGAGGAGAACCGGGAGTTCTTCGGCAAATGCAACAACCCGAGCGGTCACGGGCACAACTACCGGATCGAGCCGACCGTCTCGATCCCCACGGATCAGCTCGAATCGATCAATGCACAGCTCGTGCTTCAGGAGTGCGTGAACCGCACACTGATCGACCAACTCGATCACAAGTTCCTCAACAGCGACTGCCCGTGGTTCGACCAGTCCGAGGGCGGCGTTATTCCCTCTGTTGAGCACATCGCCCGCGTTGGGTTCGAGCAGCTCGCCCCCGCGGTCGAATCGCTGGGGCACGGGATGCGCCTGGAGCAACTCCAAGCATGGGAAACGGAAAAAACGTCCGCGATCTATCCCGGCTGAGCACACAATCACACGCGGCGATCCAACAATCGTCCGTGAGCGATCCGCAGCGTATTCTGTTCATCCGACCCAGCGCCCTCGGCGATGTCTGCCGAAGCGTCGGCGTGGTCGCGGCGCTCAATCGCCGCTTCCCGAGCGCGAAGATCGACTGGCTCGTCCAGAACTCGTTTGTGCAGGCCATCGAGCACCACCCCGGTGTTCACCGCGTGATCCCGTTCGATCGCAAAACGCTCGGCAAGCAGGTCAAGAAAGGCAGAGTCGGGCCCATCCGCGAGTGGCTCCGAACCCTGAGGCAGGGCGAGTACGATCTGGTGATCGATGCGCAGGGGCTCGCCCGATCTGGATTCTTCGCGTGGTGCACCCGCGCGCCCAGACGCTTCGGGTACAGAGACGCCCAGGAACTCTCGTGGCTCTTTCTCAACGAGCGTGTCGAAGCGCCGCGGACGATGCACACCGTCGATCGCATGATGCGACTCGCGGACGCGCTCGATGCTGACGCGACGCACCCTGATCTTCGCTTGCACACCGACCCAGACGATCTCTCGCAGGTGATCGTGGAGTACCCGGACCGGTACGCGGTGATCGCCCCCACCTCTCGCTGGGCCGGGAAGTGCTGGCCGATCGAGCGGTACACCAAACTCGCGAGGCAGCTCGCTGACCACCCCCAGCTCGATCGTGTCATCGTCGTCGGCGGGCCTGGCGAACGCCTTCAGTGTGCCCCGCTGCTTGAGCTCGCAGAAGATCACCCGAGGATCGTGGACCGTGTCGGATCGACGAGCATCTCCCAGCTGATGGCCGTGATCTCCAGGTCCAGGCTGCTCGTCGCGAACGACTCCGCGGCGCTCCACATGGCCGTGGGGTTTGACCGCCCGCTCGTCGCGCTGCTCGGGCCGACCGAACCGGCACTCGTCGGCCCCTACCGACGCGACGCGGATGTCATCCGCCACGCCAGCGACGACGACGAGTTCGATTTCAAGAAACCCGAGAGCGTCGAGCTGATGGAACGGATCACCCTCGAAGAAGTCCTCGATGCCTGCAACACGCGCCTCGAAGCCCCGGTCGTCACTGCGCAAACAAAAACCGCCCCTTGGGGCGGCTGAAACGGCTCCTGCTCAGCGGCTCACGCCGTGGCGCCCGCGTGCTCGTGGGCGAAGCTCTTCATGAACTCGACCAGATCAACGCATCCCTGCCGCGGGAAGGCGTTGTAGATCGACGCACGCATGCCCCCGATCGAACGGTGACCCGCGAGGGTGGTGAGCCCCTTGCCCTCGGCCTGCTCGATGAAGAGCGCATCCAGATCGTCCGTTGGGCACTTGAAGGTGATGTTCATGTCCGAGCGGTCTTCCTTCGCCGCGTGAGGCGTGAAGAAGTCCTGCGAATCGATAAAGTCGTAGATCAACGCCGCCTTCTCTCGGTTCCGCTCGGCCATGGCCTGCAGACCACCCTCGGCCTTGATCCATTTGAACACCTCGCCCATCAGGTACACGCCGAAGGTGTTGGGCGTGTTGAAACGCCCTTCCTTCTTCGCGATCAGGTCGAACTGCATCATCTTGGGAAGATCACGGACACGGTTGTTGATGATGTCCTTCTTCGCCATGACGAGGGTGATGCCCGATGGGCCCAGGTTCTTCTGAGCCCCCGCGTACACCAGCCCAAACTTCGAGAAGTCCATCGGACGCGAGTAGATGTTGCTCGACATGTCCGCGACGAGAAAAGCGTCGCCCGGCGCATCCGGCTCGTCCTTGAACTCCGTGCCCATGATCGTGTTGTTGCTCGTGAACTGCACGTACACAGGGTTGTCGGAGTAGCTGACCTGCTCACCCTTGGGGATGTAGGAGTAGTTCTTGTCTTTGGATGAGCCGCAGATGTGCACCGTGCCGTAATGGCGGACCTCCTCGATGGAGTCGTTGGCCCACTTGCCCGTCTGGAAGTAATCGGCTGTCCGATCGGACGGCAGGAAGTTGGCGGGCACGAAATAGCACTGGCTCGTCGCACCACCCTGCATCCAGAAGATCGCCATGTCCTCGGGGATGTTCCCCACCTCGCGGCACAGCGCCTCGGTCTCCTCCGTCACCTTGTCGAAGTACTTGTTCCGGTGCGAGTGCTCCATGATCCCGATCCCGGAATCCATGTGGTTCCAGACGTCCTTCTGGGCCTGCTTGATGACCGATTCGGGCAGGCACGCGGGCCCGGCGGAGAAGTTGTACACGCGTTCACTCATGGTTCGCTCCTCATCCCTGCGATTCAGGGGGTGTGTGATGTCAGTATCGTATTCCGCTCAGACGCCCATCGCGGCGGAGTTCTTCAGCTCACTCGCGTTCACCACGTGGAGGGGGTCGCCGGTTTCAATGAAGGCCTCAACGATGCGGACGGCCTCTTCCCCAACAGCCAGCTGTGCCTGCTCGGTGGACGCCCCGACATGGTGCGTAAGGGATACGCCGGGCACCTTCGCGATCTCCGGCTGCCAGTCCGTGTCCTTGCTGCTGGGCTGATCGTTGTAGACATCGAGCCCCGCCCGGATGCCCTTGGTCTTGATCGCGTTGATCAGTTCCTTCTCGTCCACGATCTCGCCGCGCGACGTGTTGATGAAGTATGCCCCATCTTTCATGGCCGCGAAGAAGCCCGGGCCGCAGAGCTCCTTAGTATCCGGTGTCGCCGCGACGTGCACAGAGACGATGTCGGCCTCGCCAAGCTCGGCGCTCAGCGCCTCACGGGTATAGGGAATGAGCTTGATGCCCAACGCGCGGGCCGTGTCCTCGCGCAGAGAACGCGACTGGGCCGAGACTTCCATCCCGAACGCCTGAGCGAGCTTGCAGACCTCGGTGCCGATTGATCCCATGCCAACCACGAGCAGCTTCCGCCCCTTGAGCCCCTTCGCCTTGGAGTATTCCTTTTTGTTCCAGTGACCGCCTGCGAGCTCGCTCGTCTGCTGCGCGATCCGCCGGTCCAGATTCAGGATGTGCCCGAACGCGATCTCGGCGACCGCGACCGCGTTCATGCCGGGGCAGTTGCAGACGGGGATTCCCTTCGCGCCCGCCGCGGCGGTATCGATGTTGTCATACCCGGCACCGCCACGGATGATGAGCCGCAGCGAATCGACGCCGTTGATCACGTCCGCGGGCACCTTCGTGGAGCGGACACACAGGACCTGAGCGTCCGTTGCCCTGATCGCGTTCGCCAGCGTATCAGGGCCAAGATCCGGATCAACATGAACAGAGCAGCCCAGCTGCTCCAGCCCAGCGATGCACCCTGCGTCGAACTTGTCCGCAACCAGTACGTTCAGCGATTTCTCTGTGCTCATTGAGCGGCTCCTGCGTGTAGGTGTTTCAAAACCGATCAATCGTAGACCGTATCAAGAGGAGATCACCCTCCCGTACCACCTTTCAACGCACCGATCACCACGAAAGTAGCTTCATTCGCGGTGCCATGGGTGGAGGCACTTATGGCTGGATCCGACCCGTGCCGATCTCATCACCACCGAAATCGATTCCGCCAAGCCCTCCTCGCGTCCACCGGTAGTACCCCGGGAACGACTCGCTGCTGCTGAACGAGGCTTTGATCATGGTCGGCTCCGGGTTTGTTGGGTCGCGGGGCCGGAAGCCCTGATTGGAGTCGGAGGTATTGCGAACGGAGACCGAGCCGTCGAAGAACAGGATCGGCTGACGCGCTCCTGACTGGAAGTACAAATAGTCCGGAAGCTCTGCATAGTGTCGATCGAAAGTATCAAAAAGGAATGCCTTCCCCGACGTGAACGTCACCTCGGTGTATTTCCTGCTCGTCAGGAACTCCGGATCCCTGTTGAACGAACCCCAGGGACGGTCATGCTGCTCGATCGGGCGGAGCACGCCGTTGTCCCGATCGACCGAATACGTCACAACGCTCGTCTCGTATGAGCTCTCAAACTTTCGGAAAACAAGGTTCGTGGCAAAGTCGGGGATCGGCGTCTCCGCCCGTTCGACCTGCTCGTCATCTTCCGGGCATGCGGCGACCGGCTCCTCAAGATTGCCGGTCAGGTAATCGAAGTAGACGAGGTGGGTGAACCACAGGTTCGCGTACCAGTTGTTCCCGCCGCTGGTCCGTGGGATGTACGGATTGCCCGCGTATTCACGGATGATCGCGACCGCCTGATATGGAACCGACTGCAGATCCGAGTTCGCCCCGCGTAGATCTGTGTACTCGGTGTCGTAGTTCCCCGGCTTCCAACTGAAAGCGGGGATCCGATCTCGGTAATCTCCGCCATAGTTCTGCGCCGCCTGCCCCATCGAACGCATATTGGCCTGGCACTTTAAAGTTCGGGCCGAACTGATCGCGCCGCTCAGCGCGGGCAGGAGAATCCCGATCAGCAGCGCGATGATGGCAATGACAACGAGGAGCTCGATCAGGGTGAACCCATCGCGCCCGCAGCGTCCCCACTGTCTTGTCTTCACATCGTGGATCATGGAGTTTCTCTGATCGTGAACCACCCGAATATACCAGACTATTCGCGGCTGCTCACACCTTCAGATGCATTATCTGCAGCATCAATCGCATGCCCCCCACGGAAAACCACGTAGCTCAGGGCGGAAAGCGTGATGATGAGGGAAATGACGATCACGGCCCACGCGTGCTGACGATCGGTGCTCGCCCGATTTCTCCATTGCTGAACAAGCCGGAGCGATTCCTCCAGCCGTTTCCGCGTCTCAACCTCTCCTGTCGCTTCGATTTCCTTGCGCCCTGCGTCTTGTGCCTGCGGGCTAGGGGTACCGAGCGTGGTTGAGGCGATGGAAGCACCGGCGGTCGTGCTCGCGGGCTCCGCGTGCAACGCGAGCACCTCGGGCAATCCCTGCCCGGGGAGTGGCCGGGCGGGGCCTAGCCCCATGTGCTGACGATCCCGCTCTACCTCGAATGAAACCTGACAACGTGGACAGGAGAACGCTTCGGCTTTCACCTCCGCCCCGCAGTTGTGGCAATGCCCGAAACGATGCCCCACACCCGGCGTATGCCTCGCGAGCATCCAGAACTGACGCGTGCTCGGCCCCCTGAGCACGGTATCCTCGCTGACGCCCCCCTGCTCGATCAGACGCACGAGTGTGGCATAGCTGCACCCGGGACGGAACGGGACGTGCTCATCTCGAACCTCCCAGGGCCCCATCTGGTTCTGCGTCGCCTGCTTGCTCATCGGGTCGAATCGCCCAGAGCACGACGTGCAGCGCCCCCCATCCGGGGTTACCGTTCCACAGTACGGACACACGATGGATCGAAGCTGCGGTTTGGGCGGCTGCCCGGCGATCTCCCGGGCACGGGCCATCACCCGCTCCCGCACATCCGAACCCGATACCGATCCGCTTTGGGACGTCGTCATGTACTCACCTTACGCAAGTTTTACCCCGCCGGTTGACCTGTCACCCTGCATCGGCTCGAATGGTACATGCTCCGCACCATCTCTATATCCCTCATCTTCATCCCGCTGGCCATCCTGGGTTGCAGCGCCCAGCCCGCGCGGGATGCCGTACGCGAGATGCCCGGGGGGCAGAGATCGTCCCAGCCGGCCGCCATCATCAATGGCGTGGCGATCGATCTGGTCACACTTCAGGATGAGCTCAGCGAAGCGGCTGGCGCTCAGGTGTTGCGTGAATATGTGCTTGATCGAGCACTGAGCCAGCGGTGCGAGCAGCTGGGCATCCAGATCGATATGGAGATGATCGCGGCAGAACGCACGCTGCTCGGCGAGTCGCTCGGTGTGGGCACGGTCCAATCGCTCTCTACAGACGTGCTCGATGTGCTCAGGGCAGAGCGGGGTCTCGGCCCGCAGCGCTTCCAGCGTCTCCTGCGGCGGAACGCGATGCTCCGTGCACTCGCCGGCTCGCCAGATCCCTCAGCCGCGATGGTCGAGCAGGCAATGCTCGCCGCGTTCGGTACGCGATACCGGATCCGACTCCATGCATCGGAAACACTGGAGGCGGCCCACGCGGTGCGATCCGCGGTGTCCGAGGCAGAGCAAAGCGAGCAGAGGTGGGTGTTCGCAGAAGCGTGCGCCTCGTCATCGATCCACCCTTCCGCACCACGCGGTGGGCTCATCGAGAACCTGAGCCCCGCCAGCACGAGCTATCCCTCCGCGATCCTATCTGCATTGCCCAAACACCAGCCCGGCACATGCTCGCCCGTGATCAGCACCGAAGCCGGGTACGCGTTGATCTACGTGGAACAGGTCGTACCCGCCACAAAACCGACACAACAGCAGCGTGATGAGCTCACGGCACAACTGAGGCGGGCGGCTCAAAGAACGGCCATGCAGCGGCTTGCGCAGGAGATCCTCAGCGAGCAGGACGTGATCGTGATGGATCGGGCGCTGAACTGGGCGTGGACCAACAGACGCTGATGCCAGCTCACAGATCCAAATCCGTGATGTCCATGCTCAGTCATCTTGCGGTCTACCCCGCGTTCTACACGCTTGGCGTCTACCTGCTCGCCATCCTCTCGATGGGGTTGGAGTTCCCGAGCCAAGCCACCATCTGGTTCCTGCTTGTGCTCGCCCACGCCTGCTACCTACTGGATCGAGTCAAACTCACGGACGATCGCCAGGACCCCGCCGATGCGCTCGCGCTCCCGGAGCGAACCATTTTTCATGTCAGGCACGCGTCCCGACTCCGCGTGCTTCTCTGCCTCGAGTTCCTGTTCGCGAGCATGGCCGGCTATCTCATCCAACCCCTGCTCGCCATCATCCCGTTCGGCGCCATGATCGGTGTCTATATCTACGCAGGCAGGGGGGCTACCCCGGGCAAACCAAGGGGAAAAGACCTCCCGGCGCTCAAGGCCTTTTTCATCGCCAGCGCTCACCTCGCGCTGGTCATCGCGCTGCTCTGGGGCAGCGGCCACCTCTCGGCAGCGCATCGGCTCACCATCGCTGCCCTGAGCCTCATAGGCATCTGGCTGATCGTCTCTGCAGACGCGACCATTTGCGACCTCGACGACCGTGAGAGCGATTCCATCTACGCGACACGGTCGCTGCCAGTCCTGATCGGTGCCCGCTATGCCTGGTTTGTCGCCATGGCCATTCTGCTGGTCGGTGTGCTCTTCATCTGTCTATATCGGGACTCTCAGGCACACCTCGTTGTCGTTGCGGTCATGATTTTTCTCAGTGGCATGCCGACTCTGCACCGTAAAAACAGGCGCGATCTGATCGATGCACGCCTGCTCCCAATCGTGGCACTCGGTTTCCTGCTCCGCTAGTTCAGCGAGCGATCTCAATCGCACGGGTCTCGCGCAGCACCGTCACCCGGATCTCACCGGGGAAGGTCATCTCATTCGACACGCGCTTGGCAATCTCATGGGCGATCAGGTATGACTCGTCGTCACTTACCCGGTCCGCGTCGATCATGACACGCACCTCGCGACCGGCCTGCACGGCGTACGCCTCCGATACACCAGGGATGGCCAGCGCGATGTCCTGAAGCTCATTGAGGCGCTGGATGTAGCGCTCCATCGATTCACGCCGGGCACCGGGGCGTGCGGCGCTGACCGCGTCTGCGGCCATGACAATCGGGGTGTACCACGTCGTCGAGGGCATGTCCGCGTGGTGAGCACCGATCGCGTTGAGAACCGCCTCTTCCTTTTCGCCGTACTGACGGGCGAAGTCCATACCGATCTTGGGATGCCCCCCCTCCATCTCGTGGTCCATCGCCTTGCCAATATCGTGCAGGAAGCCGCATCGCTTGGCGAGCTTGCCGTCGAGGCCCAGCTGGTCCGCGATGATCTGGCACAGGTAGGCGACCTCGACAGAGTGCTTGAGCACGTTCTGCCCGTAGCTCGTCCGGTACGTCAGACGCCCCATGGCCTCGATGACCTTGGGATGCAGCCCCTTGAGCCCAAGCTCGACGGCCGCGTCCTTGCCGGCCTTGACGATCCGCTCCTGAACCTCGCCGCCGACCTTCTCCACGACCTCCTCGATCCGGGTGGGGTGCATCCGGCCATCGGCGATCAGGCGTTCGAGTGATTCGACCGCGATCGCCTGGCGGACCTTGTCGAAGCATGAAACGACAATAACGCCGGGCGTATCGTCAACGATGATGTCCGCCCCGGTCGCCTTCTCGATCGCTCGGATATTCCGGCCCTCACGGCCGATGATCCGCCCCTTCATATCGTCTGAGGGGATCGCCACGGTGCGGACGGTTGTTTCCGATGAGTGCTCGTTCGCGTACCGCTGGATCGCATTGATGAGGATTTCCTTCGCCTCGTCCTTCGCGCCCTCTTCCGCTTCTTCGATGATCTGGCGCGTCACACGCCCCATCTCCGCTCGGGTTTGCTCCGCGACCCGGTCCAGGAGGAGTTCCTTGGCCTGGCCCCGATCGAGCTGAGCGACCCGTTCGAGTTCCCGCTGCTGCTTTTCGCGGAGTTCTGCGAGTTCCTCTTCACGCTTCGCGAGGCGTTCTCGATCCTGTTCAACTCGTCCGCTCTGCTCAGTCAGGGATTTCTCCTTGAGTGAGACGGTCTCTTCCTTCCGGTCGAGCAGGTCCTCCCGCTTCGCGAGTCGACGCTCGAACTCACGCTGCTCGTTGCGTGCCGCCTCGAGTTCTTTATCGACCGCCTCTTTTCGTTCGAGGGCTTTGCGGTCCGCATCGAGCAAGATCTTGTCGGCGGCGTTCTGGGCGTCTTCCTTGGCGCGACTGGCGAGGACCTCGCCCTCGGCTTTGAGCCGCTCGAGCTTCTTCCCTCCCAGCACACCCGCGAGGGCGTACCCGAGCCCGAGCCCAGCCGCGAGCGCGACCAGTCCGATGATGACGGCCAGGGTCGAGCCCCCTCCGCCTCCAGTTTGCGCAAGCAATGGGCTCACAAACGGTTGCAGTAAACTATCGTGGTACACCTATAGGCCCCTGAGCTGACACGGCGCGTGGGTTCGCGATGCAACTCGATGGCACCCGAGAGAACTGGATCTCGTAATCAGACGATGTCTCCGGCGTCACAGGTTCTTGTTACACACAATCGATCAGGTCTGTGAATAGACCCCCCGGCAAAGGTGGGTCGGAGATGAAAAAGGAATGCAAGCGGACCTGCTCATGAACCGATAAATCCGAAAGACACCCGGCCTGAGGACGTGAAAAACACGCCCGACGGGTGGAAATGCGTATTGTTCACGGGTGCTCGGCCCCCCGAACGCCCGACGAAGCACTATCTTAGCAACTCTTCGCCGGGATACGAGAACACGAGCCCCCCCATTTCGTAACAGAATCATGCCGGAACGCCCCATCTTGGGGCCTGACCCAGGACAAAGCAAGGAACGCACAGCATGTTCAAGACCAGGTCCATGATCCTCCTCGCAGCGCTCGCTGCCGTAACCCTGACCGGGTGCACCCGCATGGGCGGGCTCCGGGCACGCATGGCAGCCGATGAACTGGCCCATACCGTCCCGATCCAGGGTGACCCAGTCATCCTCGGGCGCCTCAACGCCGTCGTTGTGGAAAACCCGTACGGCAAGGTCAAGGTGTACGCCAAGCCGGCACACGAGCAGGCCCATATCACCTTCCGCGTTCAGCAGGAGCGTCGTCTGCGCTGGCGTGCCGCTCGTCAGGGGTTCGACTTTGACCCGGTTGGGGAGTACTTCAAGGCGATCCACTCGCACAATGGCGAGCTCTCGACCCTGAGCGTGATGCCGACTGACCTGACCGTCGAGGGGTATCGCCCACCGATCGATCTGACCGTGGAAATCCCCCAGTGCGATGGCATCGAGGTCCGCAACGCGGGCGGCAAGGTGATCATCGTGGGTGTCGAGGGCGCCATTAACGTCGTTTCTGGCGACGAGGAGGTCGCGGGCGGCCCGATCGAGATCCGCACGGATAAGCAGCAGGTCGAAGAGATCTACGCCATGTCGAACGGCGGGCATGTCACCCTCGTGACCAGCCCGGAATCCGCGGGCACATTCGAGCTTGTCGCCCCCCGCGGCAAGACCTCGTTCAGCTCACGCTACGGCATCGTGGATCACTCGCTGCCCAAGGTCGGGCACTGGACCGGCATCTGGAACGATGGGACGAACGCCATCTATCTGGAATCGCAGGATGGCGATGCGAGCGTGATCGTGGTCGAGAACCCGGTCATGCACAGCTCCGGCAAGACTTGGTAAGCACGCCACAGTTGCCAGAACCAACAAAGAAGCCCCGCTCATCGAGCGGGGCTTTTCTCTGCAAGTGAGTTCTGTTCTCAGGCGGCTTTCCTCGGCGACTGCATCGAACCGAGATACCGAGAGATCTGCTGGACCACAAAGCCCTTGTGCTGGTTGTTGTATCCGAACTCGAACGCCATGCCGGCGATCGTGTTCTGCATCGAGTCGATGTGCGAGTGGGCGAGCTTCGTGGTGAGCACCAGCGGTGCCGGGATCGAGGGGCGCAGGTCCATCCTGATCCAGAATTGCTTGCCCGAGTCGATCTCGGCGCGGTACGCCTGCGGCACCACAAGCCCGACGCCCCCACCGCCGAGGTTCGCGAGCTGGGCCTCAAACTTGGGCCCGACGCTGGGGAGCGCCATCGGATCGTTTGATGCGCTCGCGGTCCCACCGTTGCGGCAGAGGTCCTCGATCTGCACGCGGTTGGCCACTTCGATTGGCACCGCGCTCATCGGATCGAGCAGCTTCCAGCACTCGACACTGGGCAGATCGAGGTGCGCGATCGAGGTGCGTTCCGCGTTGCGTCGCATGCAGCGAACGACCTTCTCTGGCATGCTCAGCCGCATCGCGGGGAACGAGCCCTGGCGCGTCTCGTTCGTCGTCTTCCCGAGGACCCGCGTGTTGAACATCCAGCGGTTCTGGCCCACGCTCATGATCCCCACAAGCTCGATGCCCTCGTCGATGCGGAACGCCTGCCCCATCGCCCCGGGGTGCTCCACAACGATCTCAGTTTCGCTCAAGCCGAGGAGCTTGACCCGCCAGACGAGGTCCTTCACACCGTCATCGCGGTCGTGCTTGATGGCGAACTCGAGCCCGCCGCCTCGCTCGTAGATGCGATGCAGGCTGTCCTTCCAACGGTCTGTCCTGGAGCGGTTTGCGGGCACAGCGTTTCCTTCCGGGTCTGGGGTTGATACCCGCAGGATCGGCCGGGCGCAAACGCGAGTTCATGCCGAGTGCAAGTCCTGTCT
Organism: Phycisphaerales bacterium UBA1924; assembly: GCA_964229845.1. GTDB lineage: Bacteria > Planctomycetota > Phycisphaerae > Phycisphaerales > UBA1924 > UBA1924. The sequence continues at coordinate 28,926 of CAXREY010000004.1, read as the reverse complement.
ATTCACGATTCGGACTGTGCATGCTTCCCGTGTTTTCGGACGTGCGTATATCATCGATCAGCCCGCTCACGAGTTCGGCAGTTGGCGAAACGTCGCTGCTGAAACGATCGAGGTAGATCAGTTTCATTGCGTCCCTGAGGGAGGCGAACAGCTCCGGCTTGCCACCCAGCACCCCCTCGTTCTCCTCGAGATGCCCCTTGAGCGGCCGCCATGCTGGGCGGGGGATGCCCGAGCGTTGGAGCGTCGAATCGATCACCTGCTCAAGACGCTCGATTTCACTGACGCCGACGGATCCCGCGCCAAAGCTGATACCAAGCTTCGCGAACAGCGCCCGCAGGAAGCGGTGCACTGATTCCATGATCGGATGAATGCGTAGAAGCACGATCCCGATGAACATGGAAACCGCGAACACGATCAGCGCGATGATTGCCGCACGCGACACGAGCTTCGTTCTCCCGGCAGCGAACCGCTCAAGAAGCCTGTCGCTCAGTGAAGAAAGCCCGAAGTCCCCAACCCGATCACCCATGATCTGATCACGCGCATCCGAGTCGTAGCCCACCACGAGACGTCCCCAGAGGAACTCCAGCGATTCATACATCTTCGCGACGGACCGCATCAGCCCCGGGTCGGGCACATGGATGTCATGGAAGTCGCTGGGCGGGGTGCCATCGAAGGTGCGCCACAGCCCAGGCGCGATCTCCGCCTCGACCCAGGCGTGCGCGTTGCTCTCGCGCACGAGGTACTGCCCCGTTACCGCGTTGAAATCGGAAGCGATGTACCCGGTGATCACGCGAGCGGGAATCCCAATTGCCCGGCACATGAGCGTGAGCGCGGAGGCATAGTACTCACAGTGACCCTCGCGCCGCTCGAAGAGGAACCACTCCGTCGCATCCTCACCACGTGGAATGGGCTGCTCATCGAGCGTGTACGCGTAGTGTGTACGCAGGTGCGTCTCAAGGAGTCTCACCGCGGCGGCATCCTGCTGAAGCGGACGCCTAGCGGGGTCGGGCTCCACTCCCCCTTCCCGAACGATCTCGTACGCGAGCGAAGCGATCTCAGGATCGATCGCCTCCTGGTCCACCAGGCGCCTGGTGGACTCTGTCGTGAAGACCGGTGTGCGGAACGCATCGTTCACAGCGCGGATCGCGTATTTGAGCGTGGTGCTCCCGATGCCATCCTTGAGGAATAGGCCACGGTTAAAATCGAAACCCATACGGATCGGTTGGGCGAGTACCCGGAACTCGACCGGTCGCCACGGCGCGAACAGGTACACGGGGCCATCGCTGACGTCGCGCATGCTGATCTCGTACTCATGATCCCACCTGGTGTTGTCGAACGTCCCGCGTGGCTTGAGGCTCGCGTTCGCCGGGAGGAAGCGGATCCGGTCCGTGAGCGGCACACTCATAATCGAGCTGCGTTTCCACCTGCCCTCCTCGTACTCTTCGAGCACCGCTCCGCGTAAGTAGACCGGCGGCGTGTTCTCGGCACCCACGTTCTGCCCGTTGCGATCCCGAATCGTGAGATCGAGCACCGGCGTGGGGGACATCGAAATACGTCCGGGGCGTCCGAGTTCAACCTGGTCGGTGAAGCCGGAAACCGAACCGCCCGCCCCCCACTGACCGAAGGCACGATTACCGACATTTCTCGGCAAGACGATGAAGATCACACCTGCGACGATCGCGCAGAGGAATCCTGCGCCGAGGATCATCGAACGCATATCGATCCGCGTGCGCCGGTCAGCTCGCGCGCCGGGCGTACGTCCCAGGCGGACGACGCTGTACACCTGGAACAGAACGAATGCACGCAGAAGCAGCACGCTCTCGATGAGCATCAGGGCGCCGGTAAGGAAGCTGTTGCTCGTGAGCACCGCGGCCACCATGATCGAGAGACACAGCACCAAAACCTGACCGTCGTCTCGCGGCCCGCGCAGGTCGAGCAGCTTAACCACGAGCAGCAGCGCGACAAAGACAGCGAAAGCGCTGACACCGACGCCCGAGCGGAGTGTCTCGATGCCGGCGATCGATACCACGAGGAGCAGCACGGTATTGATCATGGCGCGGGGCGCAGGCCGTGAGGCCCTGACCGAACCGAACCAGGCACCGATCGTTCCCGCGGCGAAGATGACGAAGTACGCCGGGTTCAGGTCCGCCACTGCGAAGCTCAGGATCGCTCCCATGATCGCCCAGAACAGAGACGCTCGGAACATCGCCGCGATCGATCGGTTGGTCCTCTTGTTCTGGCTCATACCTTCCCCTTCAGCGATTCGGGGAGTGTCTCAGGTGCGACCATCCAGTCCTCAGGGCGCTCGGTATCGATGACCCTGCTGGCCTGGATCGGCTGCGGAACACGCGAGCCACGCTGGATGAGCACGACCCGATCACGCGTGCGGACCGGGACATTTGTCAGTTGCTCGCTCGGCTCGTCCAGTTGTATCAGCGCGAGCGAGCGAGCCGCTCGCCCGGCCTGGGCCCGCCCAGAACTCGGATCGAAACGGATAGATCGCTGCGGGTACCATAGCCCCACCGGCGTGCTCTGCCTCCCGGCCTGATCGAGGAGCCCGGCGGCGATGGCGATCGCACGCTCCGCGTGTATGCGATCCTCGTCTGTCTCGATCCGAGACGGCTCAGCGACGACGAACCAGATCCGCAGAGCGAAGGACTCCGCGTGCTCGATGACGACAAGATCATGACGACGGGCGCTGTGTTTCCATGAGATCCGGCGTCGCGGATCTCCGGGGCGGTACTCACGCAAACCCCAGAACTCGTTGCTGGTCCCCCCCCGATCCGATCGCCGCAGAACCTGCTCGCCGTGGGATGGCGTCGCGCTGATCAACTCTTTGCGGAGGTGGAGCGTGTGCGGGAGCACCAGGAGCGGGCGTGCCTGCTCGAAGACGAGCGACTTCTGCATGAGACCGAACGGGAACCGCGTTGAGAGCCTGATGTCACGCAGGACGTAGCGCCCTCGCGCGTGGGGTGTGAAAGAGCCGCTCGCATTCAGCGAACCGTTTGGTGCGACATGCACGACGCTCGCAGGCACAAGCTTCCCGTGCTGAACGACCCGCTCGGATTCTTCCGAGATCAGGCATGCGAACAACGGGAACACACTAGAACGGTTGCTGATCGAGTAGTGCAGGCGCTGGGCCTGCCCTGCATGAACCTCGTGGAGCACGCGAGCACGAAGGCGCGTCTTCATCAGCGCGTTCCCTGAGAACAAGCCGGAGACAATAATCGTGGCGATCGCGACGCCGAAGAGCCAAAAGAGCAGGTTGTTCTGAGAGTTGACGGCACCGATGGCGACGAACACCGTGACCCCGATGTAAATGAGCCCGCCGAACGTCAGTCGAGATTCACGCCTGACCGCACGCTCTCCGGGCTGACCAGAACGCGGTGACACGCCCTCGTCACGATCATGCGACCGGGACAAAGCGTGTTCTCGATGAGGTAGGAGCGTGCTCACACACTACTGATACTCATGAACCACCGTCGCGGTTCTGTTCTGGGGGCGCATATCCCGGGCGGGGAATGACGATGCAGAGCAGATTCGCACCCTGCGTGGGCATGTAGGTGCTCGAGCGGGCGGTGTAGATGCCCTCGCCGGTGACCTGAATCGTGACCACATCGCTCGGGAACGTGCCAGATGGGAAGACGAGCTCGAAGTCTCCGAACTCATCAGACTTCGCCTGAGCGTACAGCCCCCGCCCCTGGGAGGCGCTGCCGCCCTTTGAGAGCACATAGACCTGAAAACCGGCAAGGCCCGGCTCCTGCAGGCGCTCGTCCTGGGGCGAGACAGCTACGGCTTGCCCAACAGTGCCGGCAATAATCCGCCCACGCACGATGCTCTTCCCACGGGACCCACACCCGACGATGAGGAGCACGAAGCTCAGGGCAAGGAACAGCGTGATCAGCGTGCGGATCGTTCTCTGGTGCATGATTGCCTCCATCGGATGAGTTCAGAGCGTTGGCATCGAGTTCAGATACCCTGCTGTACCATCTGATCGGCAAACTCCTCGGGCTTGGGCAGATCTTTCACGCTCGACAGGCCAAAGGTGTCCAAAAACTGCGTCGTCGTGCCGTAGAGCATGGGGCGTCCCAGTTCTTCGGCTCGGCCTGTGATTTTGACCATCCGCCGTTCCATGAGCGTCCGGACGACCTCGCCGCAGGCGACACCACGGATCGCCTCGAGCTCGGCACGCGTGATCGGCTGGCGATACGCGATGATCGCGAGTGTCTCGAGGGCGGGCTTGGAGAGGCGGGTCGTCGCTCGGGATCGGTGCATCGCGGCGATCACCGGGGCATGCTCTGGCCGGGTCATCATCCTGTATCCACCCGACACACGCTCGATCGAGAAGGCCCTTCCGGTCTCGCCGTACTGCTGGTTGAGGGTGTCGATCGCGTCTGAGAGCTCGGAATCGCTGACCTTGCATTCGAGGTGAACTGCGAGTGCATCGATCAGCGCACCGGGCTTCAGGGGGCGATCGGTGCTCACAAGCATCGCCTCGATCGGGGCGAGGATCAGACCGAGGTCGATCTGGCCTTCACCATCCGTCTGCGTGGATTCTTCCTGATTATCGACGATTTCCGGGGTCGCTTCGCCCAGATCCTTGGCTTCAACACTCATGCAGACACTGTATCACGCGTCCGCACGCGCTGCCCGATCGAAGAGCGTGATATCCTCTGAAACCATGCACGATCACCTCGATGAACCGCTTCCGACGCATCAGCACCGCTACGAGGGGCTCGAAGAGCTCCCGACGCTGATCGTTCATCGTCGCCGGGAAGGCCTGTTCCTGCTCCTCGCGGGGCTCTTCCTCGGGACGCTGGCCATGCTCAACATCCTTGGCATCACTCGGTTTATCGTGTTCGCTTCCTGGTCCGAGGGCTCTGGGCTCAGCTGGGGGCAATGGGGTGAACTGAGCTTCGCGGTTGCCGCGGGCGTCCTGCCGTACCCGCTCACGTTCCTGTGCACCGATTTCATATCTGAGCTGTACGGGCGGCGCCGAGCCAACCTGGTCGTGTGGATCGGGCTGGTCCTGAATCTCTGGGTCATCTTCATCCTCTGGTTCGCGGGGACCCTCCCCGTTCAGGGGGAGTTCGTTTCGTACGGCACGAACGCGCTGGGCGCCGATGTGCTCGGTCCGCCCTTGCCGGAAGCGATCTACGACGCGGACGGAACATTCGTCCGATTCAGTGAAGACTGGACTTTTTATCGGCTCCAGCAGCTCGCGTTCGGGGCCGTGGCCGCCTCCATGATCGCGTACCTGGTTTCGCAGCTGGTCGATGTGCAGGTGTTCCATTTCTGGAAGCGCCTTACGCGCGGAAAGCACCTCTGGCTCCGGAACAACGGATCCACAATCGTCAGCCAGCTGGTCGACACGGTCGCCGTGATCCTCATCACGCATTTCTATGCCCACGCGCTCCCGGTCGACCCGGACCACCCGCTCGCCGGCCAGCTGTTGATCTTCATCCTGACCGGGTATGTCTTCAAGTTGACGATGGCCCTGCTCGACACGCTGCCGTTCATGTTCGGTGCCCGCGCGTTGGCCCGATATCTCCGACTCCCACCCCCAGGTTATCAGGGGTCCCCTGGCGACTGATTGCTTCAAATCATCGCCTCGGATCGAAGTGCTGGCCAGTGCGAGCCGATGGTAGCAGGGATAGATCATGAGTTGATCGACCCGGAGCTATACCTATGAGTACGCATCTGATTCTGCTTGCCGACGACGAGCCACACATCACGCACATCATCTCACACAAGCTCAAACGAGCGGGCTACGAAGTCATCGTTGTCGAGGACGGCGAGATGGCGTTCAAGGCCGCGCTTGAGCACGGCCCGAGTGCCATCGTCACCGACCTGCAGATGCCGTACCTCTCCGGGATCGAGCTCGCGCAGCAGCTCGCGGCGAACAGCTCGACCAAGGACATCCCGATCATCATGCTGACCGCACGCGGCTACACCATCGAGGAAGAGCTCGCGAAACTCCCGTCGGTGAAGAAGCTGCTCTCCAAGCCCTTCAGCGCGAAGGACCTGGTGCGTGATATCAATGAGCTGATCGGGACCGACACAGAGGGGCAGGCCGCATGAACATCCGCCGAGATCCGAAGACCCATGATCCGTTCCCGAGTGATTTCGTCGACCGATGCGCATCGCTCGGGTTGGCCTGCTGGAGATTGGATCTCAACGGCATGGCCATGGAAGACCCCATCGCACCGGGCATGCTGAGCATGTGGCTCAGCTCGCGTCCGATCCGGATGCTCATGGCCGAATCCGCGATGATGTGGTCGGCGCAGGAAGAGTTCCACGCGATCGAGGCGCACGGCGGCGTCTGGCTGTTCCCGTTCCCCGAGGTGCACCGCAACCGGCGCACCGGCTACTTCGTTATCATCGGGTTCAGCCCGGAGATCCTGAGCAGCGACCTGATCGAGGCGGGGTGCAAGGGCAACCAGCTGCAGACCAAAGCCCTGCTGCACATCCTCCGCGACCGCGCGAAGATCCAGGGCTCGCAGGCATCGCACATGATGGACACCCTGGGCTGGATGCTCGAGGACATCCGGGCCCTGCGAAAGAACACAGAGACCATCGAGCTCTTCAGCGAGCAGCTGGGCGAGTCGTACGAGGTCGTGACGACGCTGCAGGACCTCGGTCGTTCGATGGGCGCGCTCCACGAGCCGGAGGGGATCATCGAGGACGGGATCTGCGAGATCGCCGCGACGCTCGATTACAAGTGGGTCGCCTGCTGCATCAGCGAGGATCACAACGTGCGCCAGGTGCTCAACACGCACCTCTTCCAGTCCGGCATGTGCAAGCTCAGCGCGGAAGAAACCAAGCGGATCATTGAGCACGTCGAATGCTCCGAGCCCCTGGGCTTCGCCGATACCACCGCCATCTACAGCGTCCCGGTCGAGTTCAGCGAGCTCGAACCCCAGATCCTGGTCCACCCGATGGCCCGTGACGGGGAACACCTGGGGTTCCTTATCTCGGGCGGCAAGTGCGGCGACGATCCGCAGGTCTCGAGCCATGAGACCAAGCTGATGGAATCGATTTCCGGCATGCTCGGCGCCGCGCTCGAGAACGCGGAGCTGTATCACCGCCAGCACCTGACCTTCATGGGCACGATCAAGGCCCTCTCGGGCGCGATCGATGCGAAGGACCAGTACACCCGAGGCCACTCGGAGCGTGTCGCGATGCTCTCGTCGATGCTGGCCAGGGAGGTCGGCTTCAGCGACGAGGAAGCGGAACGCATCCGGATCTCCGGGCTCGTGCACGACCTGGGCAAGATCGGTGTGCCCGAGGCGGTGCTCTGCAAGCCCTCGCGCCTCACGGACGAAGAGTTCGACCTGATCAAGATGCACCCGACCATCGGGTACGAGATCATCAAGGACATCCCCGATCTCAACGACCTGCTCCCCGGCGTGCTGCACCATCACGAGCGCTGGGACGGCAACGGCTACCCGGCCGGGCTCGCTGGCGAGGACATCCCGCGGATGGCCCGCATCATGGCGCTCGCCGATACGTTCGACGCGATGAGCTCGAACCGAGCGTACCGATCCGGGCTGCCCCGCGAGAAGGTCTTCGCGGAGTTCCGCAAGTGCGCGGGCTCGCAGTTCGACCCGGAGCTGGTCGATCCGTTCCTCTCGCTGGACTTCAGCATCTATGACGACATGGTCGCCCACCACAAGGCGCAATCGCCCGCTGGCGATCTCTCCGACGCGGCCTGAGCTTCCGTCCCCTCTATTTGTTAGTCGTAAACCTTCTCCCACGAGTGTTCGACGAGCGCCAATGCCTGCGCATCGGGCTTCGTGGACGAGAGCAGATCGATCTGCCGAGACGTCAGCGGATCGTGGAAGATCGCGACATGCGCGACGGAGCCCACGAATCCGACACGCGAGTTGCTCCAGCTCGATATGCTGTACCCGGCACCGAGCGAAAGCGAGTGCTCGCGGGGAGACTTGATTCCGTCTTTGTTGCTCGCGTTCTGTGCCTCCAGTACACCATCGATGTAGACCTCGATGCCTGTGTCGGAGCCATAGTTCACAGCAACGTGATGCCACGTATCATCCAGGATCTTGTTTGAACCGGTGTAAGCAAACTTTCCAGATTGGTAGTTGCCGTCGTCGCACACCATCACGATGAGGGCTCGATTGAATACGCTCAATGAAAATGTTGGCGTATCACCCGACCCATTGTATCGCATACCGACTATCCCCGTCACATTGAGCGGGTTGCTGTTCGTGTGCTTCACCCAGAGTGAGAACGCGCCCTTCCCGTTTTCTAACCCCGAATCATAAGGCACGCGGACGTGGTCAGTGTTGTCATTGAAGACCGGGACGATGCCGCCCTCGTCGTTCGTCCCTGCACCTACAACAGTTTTATCTTGGTAGCTGCCGTCATTACCGCCGATCGGGTCGTCTGCATACGACGCGCCTGACGCCTCCCCCATCGACCAGTAGAACTTCGCGCCTTCATCCTTGAGCAGCTGGACATAATCGACCGCGTCCTGGTAGTCGAGCTGGAAGCTGGAGGAATCACGCGCGACGCCAGACGTGCTCGAGACCTGCACCTCGTACGTCGACGTCGTCAGGGTCGGTGCCGCCTGCGTCTCCTGATCGACCACGCTGCTCGAGTAGGTCTTGCCTCCGAGTGTGAACTCGGCAAAGACCGTGCCCTTCTGGGCGTTGGTTTCCCAGTTGGCGTCGTTGCTGATCCGGGCGAGGGCGTACTCCGCGGCCGCGGTCACCCCGTCGCCGTTCTCGTTCTGCTGCTCGATCATGGCGGACTCGGCGCTGGTCGCGCCCCGCACCGCCACCCCGATGAGCACCATGGAGCCCACGGCAGCGACCGTCAGGAGTGTCAGGACGTATATCGAACCTCGCCGGTTTGCGTGCGGTCTGGTCATCTTCAGTTCTCCTGAACAATTAGGCCGAGCTGGTCGGCGGTATGCGAATGAAGCGTCACCACCTCGGCCAGTTTCACGCCATCTTTCTGCACGGTCACAGTGACCCGCTTGAGCCCGGTATAGGTGCCGGAATCGACACCGGGGCTGTTCAGGTCAGCGTGTGAGACCTTAACCGTCCGGGTCCAGCCCACGAGATTTGAAAGCTTGCTTTCGTCCGAGAGTTCGGGTGGCGTGTTGCTCATCCCGTGATAATCGTCGATGTCGTCGTAGTATTTTCGTGACCCTCCCGATTCGGTCCCGATGAAATCAAGGTCGTCATCGATCGTGGATTTGAAGTACTTGGTCGCGATCTCGTCGCTCAGCTCGCGCGCCAGGTTCGACGCGACGACCTTGTCCGCCATCACCGTGCCCGAACGCACGGTCGGACCGACGATCTGGATCGTCCCCACGAGCACCATGCCCACCAGCAGCGTGGAGACGATGGTCTCGGCCATGGTGATACCGCGTCGAAGTTGAATCTGATGGATCATTACAGCAGCCCCGGTTTGTACGGTGTGACGACGAAGACCTCGAACTCGCCCTGGATCGTGTTGCCGAACTCGAACCACGCGCGGAGGAAGTTCACCTCGCCAGAGGTTGAATCGAACGTGACCTCGCAATCATCGAGCTTCTGCGTCAGGATCACGTAGGAGTTCGCGTCCGTCCGACGCCGGATCATGTTCGCGTCCACGAAGATGTCGTAGGTGATGCTCGATGCCTCGCCCATGGCTCCGGTCGAGTTCATCGTGAGGATGAGGCGGGTATTGTTCCCGGAAACCTGGTTCAGGATCTGGCTCGCGTTCGACAGATCATCGCGGAAGGTATTGAGGATCTCCAGCACCTCCCGGTCGGCCGCCCCGAGCTCGGTCTCGTCGGGCAGCGCCCGGACACCGAGCATGACCGAGCTGCTCAGCCCGAGCATGAGCACCGAGATGATCACGAGGCTGACCACCGCCTCGATCAGCGTGAGCCCCCGTCGCCTGCTGCGTGCGTTATTCACCGCTTCACCTCCCACCGTTCAGAACCCGAGGTCGAGCTTCAGCCCGCCCTCGCCCAGACTCAGGTCCAGGATCCCGGTCTTGATCTCCAGCACATCGTCCGATTCCGTTACCACGTCACGGGTGAAACCGGTCGCCGTGAACTGAACTTCCTTCTCGATCCCGTCGTCGATCACGCGGACGGTGAAGCTCTTCTCAAACTCACCGAACGCGCTGATCACGATCGTCTCGTCGCCGCCGATGTTGGTCCTGGAGAGCCCGACGCTCAGCGGATCGGCATCGAGCTGCCTCGACAGGACGATGGCATTCCGATTGATGTCCGTGCCCTCGAAGGCAACGTACATCTCGTCGTCGGGGTAGAACTTGAGCGTGTGCACCTTACCGGACGCCTTGGCCCGGAGCTGGATCGCGTTGATGTCACGCTCGATGACGCTCGTCGCCGCGTTGAGCCGCCGCCCGCTGCCGGCGTCGGCGAACCGCGGTGCCGCGATGGTGACGATGATGCCCATGATCACGACGACGAGGACCAGCTCGATCATCGAGAACGCGGGTCGTGCTGTGCTCAGGCGGGTGCTCATGGCTGTGCTCCTGAAACCAGAACACCCCGCCCTGCAAGCAGGACGGGGCGGTTCGGACAATCAGCGTGTGATCGCATCAATACGCGTTGTACTGCACGCCCCGGACGTCGACCTCGGCGTCTGCCAGGTTCGCGCTGACCGCGCCGGTGGTGGCGTCGTAGACCCAACCCTCGGTGGTGCCGCCCTGCGAGGCCACGAAGCCGGCGAGGCCCTTGTTGGTGCCGACTTTCAGCTTGGGGATCTCACGAAGGTACGGGCCAAGGTAGTAGGTCGTTGTCTTGGTCGCGTTGTCGTTGCCAGCGTCGTCGGTGTAGGTGGTCAGCTGCGCCTCGATATCGGCCAGGGTCGGCAGTGTGCCGCCGTGCTCGGCCTTGTAGAGGTCGATGGCGCTGCGCATGACCGCCAGGTCTGCGACGAGGCCCGAGTCTGCGGCACCCGAGGCGCCGCGGCTCATACGTGGGATCGCGATCGCGCCGATGATCCCGATGATCACCACGACGATCACGAGCTCGATAAGGCTGAATGCACCACGGCGGGTGCGTGCTTGCGTGTTCATTGTTGCTGCGTGCATGTTGGATCTCCTAGTAGTGCTGATCAGTTCCGCTGATCTGTCCGTCCAACTCATCGGGCGGTCTGAACCTGGAGTTGACGCCCGAACAACTCAATCCGGGGTGCGATCTTCTCGCAGCCCGCACAAACGCTACGGTCGGGCGTTCATCGGCATTTCGAGCTGATAGACCGCGCCCTCACGACCGAGAACCACGCTGCGTTCCCGGACCTCGAGCAGCTGGAAGCCCTGCGGACCCACGTCGCCGACGCGGACGAGCTTGCCGTTGAGTACCGCCCCGCCGCCACCCTTGGTTGACGGCATCAGCGCGCTGAGCCTGGGCAGGTCCGGCGCGGTCGGCGTGATGACTGGCAGGGCGAGCCTGGGCTGCTCCGGATCATCCGAGCCATCGCCCGGCATGTCCTCTGGCGAGGGGAGGAGTTCCTCGAGGGAGAAGGCCGTGCTCAGCGAGTTCTCCGAGGTATCGCCCTGCACCCCGCTGAGGCGGTCCATGAGCACCTGCGCCATCGTGACGCTGGGCTTGCTGGGTGTTGCGGCTGGTGCTGTTTCGGGTGATGCGTTATCGGTCGCGACCGGAAGCGACTCGCTCGTCGCGGCGGCTTCGGAGGGGCCGAGCAGCCCCTGGTCGATCACGAGCGCAGCGCCGGCGACTGCCAGCACACCCACGAATACTTTGCGTTCAGTTGATAGTCCCATGTGGTATACCAACCAATACGCGCCGGCAGGGTGCAAACAAACTCGTGAAGTTTTTTCAGGATTCAGCCGTAGGATCGACAAACCAGTAGAGGAGCACACGCAAACGGACGCGATCGCTCCCCAGGGCGGTGCTCGTGATCTCGATCATCTGGATGTGCATGTCCGGCATGCGCTCGCTGAGCTCGTCAAGCAGGTCCGATACGTTCGCGGCCTGCGCGGTGCCGACAAGCTCGAGCGGCTGTACCGGCACGCGCGAATCGGTGATCATCTCGCTGGGCTGCAGCGTATCGACGCTCACGCCGACCTCTTCGGACAGGCGTGAAATCTCCGTCGTCCTGATGTTGAGGCGTTTGGCCGATGAGAGCGTGAGGCCATCTCGGGTCACGTCATCGAGCGCGTTGACCCGCATCGCGAGCGAGCTCCGCTGCGCAACAACCTGATCAAGCTCGCCGCGGACCGCGGAGAGCTCATGGCGTGCACTGAGGAACAGCCCGCGACGTTTCGCGATCGAATCCGCGGCGAACCAGACCGCCCCGCCCGCGATCGCAACGCAGACCAGCCCGCAGACCGCGTGGATACGGAGGATCGAGGGATCACGGCTTGATTTCGAGTGACTCATTGGGTGACCTCCGTGTCTTCCCCGATCATCGCCATGACCTGGAACTCGATCACTTCCTGCTCATCGAGCGTCTGGCGCATTGTGCGTACAAGCTCGACATGATCGAAGATACCGAGCTTTTCAAGCTCGACGACGAAGCTCCGGGCCGCGGTCTGTGTCGTGGCGATCCCATCCATCTGTACACGCAGCGGGTCGGCGCCCTCGACTCCGCCACCGATCGCCCGGAGCGCCGTGAAGTGGATCTGGTCATCACTCACCCGGACCATGTGCCCGAAGAGCGTCTGCCAATCGATCCGGTTGCGAACGAGATCGAGGGTCTGGCGCTTTTCTTCCAGCACACCGATGCGAGATTGCAAACGGGGTATTTCTGCCTTGTTGGCGCCGAGCTGATCTCGGACACGCTCGATCTGGCCGCTCATCATCGAGTCGCTCAGCGCCGCGTTGCCGCCGAGGTACACGCCCGGGAGCCCGACAAATGCAACGGTCGCGACGATGGCGCAAACCCAGCGAAGCGTGACCCGGCTGCGGGCCCTGCGCTGGATCACGCGTTGCGGCACGAGATTGATGTTGGGGATGCTCTGTGTCATGCGTCAAACCTCGATGCGAGCCCGTATGCGAACGCCAGGCGAGCCGCCAGCGATCCCGAGTCCTGCTGTGGGATCGCTTCAACAAGCTCCTTCGGCGAACCGTTCTGGACCGGGAGACCAAGGACATCGTCGATTTGCGTTTCGAGGGTGGGGTTTGTGGCGCCGTACCCGCTCAGCACGACACGCCCCAACGGTGCCATACGGAATGAGTGCGAGACGTACGCGAACGCCACGTCGAGCTCGGACGCGAGCTGCTTGCTCAGCGAGCTCCAGCACGCGGCCTGAATTCTCTTGAGCTGCTCATCGAACTGCTTGAGCCCGTAGTCACCAATAACCGCCCGCGCGCTGTTCACGCTCAGGTTGTAGCGATCCGTTGCCAGGCCCCACGCGTCGCCGGCACCGTGCGGGATGCGCCGCACGTATACGAGGCGTGCGCCGAGTGTCACGATAGCCAACGAGTGCTCCCATCCGACGTGTAGAATCGAGTTGATGGGGGTATCGCCGTCCGCGTTCACTTGGTACAGGTGCTCCTGCACCCCTCGCAGGATCGCGATTTCCGCGAGATCGATACCGGCCACTTCCAGGTCCGAGGTCTCCGCCGCTTGGATAATCCCATCGATCATCTGTGACGAGCAAGCCACGGCCATGGTCTCGCTGGTTCGTCCCCGCTGCGGGAGCCCCCAGAAACCGATCTCGAAGTCCTTTGGATCGCAGCGACGCTCGCGGGCAACTTCAGCTCTGGCAAGGACCTCAAGCGGTGCCCCGCTCTCGGCCGGCGGCAACTCGAAGACGTGTTGTGTGCATACCCGCGATGGTGGTGCGCACGTGATCGCGCGCCCCTGGAAGCCTCTCCGGCTGAGAATCGAGCATGCCCATCGGAGCTCCTCACGCTCCGGGAGCCCCTTCGGCGTGTCAGTATCAACCTCGTCCGGCTGCAGGCGGGGAAAGATCGCCCATGCGCTCACGCGTGCTTCACCGTTCTCACGCACAAGCTGCACCGCTCTGAACTCGTGGTGATCGACGTGGAGCCCGATGCTTGATCGATGGGATTTGAGCTTGGTAATCACGGGGCACCTCCTCCTGCAGACGCCGTCAGATCAAACAGCGGCAGGAACATGCTGATAGCGACGAAGCCGACCATAAGCCCGAGCCCCACCATAATGATCGGCTCGATCAGGGATGAAGCGGACTTGACGAAGGTCTCGTTGTCCTCATCGAGATAGTCGGATACGTGGACGAGCACCTCTGCCAAGCGTCCGGTCTGCTCGCCGTTCCGCACGGCTTCGCACGCCGACGAGATCATCAGCCCGCCCTTGGAGAATGCGCTGCTGATCGGCTCGCCGCGAGTCACGGCGTCTTCTGCTCGGTTCAGCAGTTCGATGTACTTCGGGTTGTTGACCGACTCGCGGGTCAGCTCGATCGACTCGAGCATGGGTACCTTCGCCTCGAGCAGCACCCCCATGAGCCGCGTGATGTTGGCCGTCATAAACGATCTCTGAATATTACCGAGCTTCGGCACGCTCAGCGCCCAAACGCTGAGGGTCTGCACACCCCGATCGCTCCGGATCCAACGGGCAATCATAACCAGCCCCACGATCGTCGCGGGGATCACGCCCCACCAATACGCTCGCACGAAGTCGGAGATCGCCATAAGGAACGCGGTTGATGCGGGCAGATCGGTATCGAGAGACTCGAACATGCCTGCGAAACGAGGGAGCACCACGCCGATCAGCAGCCCAATCACGATCACCGCCACACCGATCAGCAGGATCGGGTAGACCATCGCGCCCATGAGATTGGCTCGAATCTGCGCCTGCTTCCGCGTGAGCACCGCGACGCGCTGGAGCATAGAGTCGAGGTGGCCGGACGATTCACCGGCCGCCACAAGCGAGCGGAATACAGCATCGAAAACCTCTGGGCGTGACTCCAGGGCCGCGGTCAGCGAGTCACCCTCTTCCAGGCGCAGACGCACTTCCTTGAGAACGTTTGTCCATGCATCCTGGCTGCTCTGACGCTCGATCGATGAGATCGAGTCGATCAGCGGTGTCCCCGTCGCGATAAGCACCGAGAGCTCCCTCGCGAACTCCGCAACGGTCTTCGTGCTGACCTTGGATGACCCCTTGCGTTTCTTTTTCCCGCCCTTCGACTGAGATCCCGCGTGCGGTTCTCCCTCAGTCACAGAGCTGACGAAGAGCCCCTTCTTGCGGAGCTGCTCGTTCGCTTCTTCTTTGCTGCTCGCTTCGATGGTGCCGCTCTTGAGCGCCCCTGTCTTGTTGTACGCCTCGTAGCTGTATTTCATGCCGCCACCCCCTTGGGTTCAATGGCTGCATCATCCTCGCCGTCGTCGACCTGGGTCACACGGATAACTTCTTCAAGGCATGTATGCTGTTCGACCGCGAGACGCACCCCTTCTTCACGAAGGGACAGCTGCCCCTGCCTCTTGAGAAGCTGGCGCAGCTCGTGGGTGGGAGCGCTGCGGTAGACCAGCCGTCGGAGCTCTGGAGTGACCTCCATAAACTCATAGATACCCATGCGTCCCTGGAACCCGGAGTCGTGACAGCTCGAGCACCCGGCCCCCTTGCGGAATGACTTGCCGGTCATCTGCGGGATCCCAGCGTCCGCGAGCACCATCTCACTGGGGAAGTACTTGACGGAACAGGACGAGCAGATCGTCCGTGCGAGGCGCTGAGCAACGACACCATTGAGCGCACTGCTCAGCAGGTACGGCTCTACACCCATATCGCACAGGCGGGCGACCGCACCGGGGGCGTCGTTTGTATGCAATGTCGCGAGCACGCCGTGCCCGGTCAGCGCGGCCTGAACGGCGACGTGCGCAGTCTCCTCGTCGCGAATCTCGCCGATCATGATCGTGTCGGGGTCCTGACGCAGGATCGATCGCAGCGTTCGCGCAAAGCTCAGCCCGATCGCCTCATGCACCTGAATCTGATTGATCAGATCCAGCTGATACTCGACCGGGTCTTCAACCGTCACGATGTTCAGCTCCGGACTCCGGAGAAGATCGAGCGCCGAGTACAGCGTCGTTGTCTTACCCGACCCGGTCGGCCCGGTGACGAGCACCATGCCGTGGGGCATCCTGAGCGTTCGCTGGAACGCCTCCAGGGCCTCGGACCTGAAGCCCAGGTCCTCCATCCGAACGCGGAGGTTCTGCTTATCGAGAATACGGATCACCAGCTTCTCGCCAAGCAGCGTCGGGATACTCGAGACGCGGAGATCGATCTCTCGCCCTTCTGCGACGATGCGGACGCGCCCTTCCTGCGGAAGACGCTTCTCCGCGATGTCCATCTTCCCGATGATCTTGACACGGGAGACGATCGCAGCGTGCATACCCGGTGGCGGCTTCATCAGATCCCGGAGAGAGCCGTCGATCCGGTACCGGATGCGTGTGCCGTTGTGGCTCGGCTCGATGTGGATGTCCGAAGCCTTATCCTTGACCGATGTCAGCAGGGCGACGTTTACGAGATTGACGATCGGGGATCCCTCGACCATCTGGTCGAGGTCCGTTGTCGGACCTTCGTCGATCTGTTCGCGTTCAACAACCTCAACGTCTGACTCGGCCAGGCTCGTGAGGAACGCATCGACGTCCACCATGCCCTCTGCGTACTTGTGAACAAACTCGAGAATGTTCGCCTCGAGAGCGAGCACCGGGCGGATCTCCATGCCCGTCAGCTCACGCAGGCGGTCGATCGTCGGCAGGCTCTGCGGCTCCGCCATCGCGACCGTCAGCGTCCCGTGCACGCGGAACATCGGGATCGAGCTCAGCCGTTCCGCCTCATCGGAACCGATGAGCGACAACAGGTTCGGATCGATCAGGCCATGCCTGAGCTGCACGCCCGGTACACCCAGGCACTTGGCGAGCGAGTGGACAAGCACGGTGCCCGAGATAGTTCCCTGATCGACGAGCAGCTCACCGAGCATCTGCCCTGCAGACTTCTGCTCCGCGAGCGCTTTGGAGAGCTGTTCCTCGGTGATGTGCCCATCGCCGACGAGCACCTCGCCCACGAGGCGCGGGCGCTGCGCGCGCCGTATCTGCTCCGCGTCAGGGCGCGATATCCCGTCGCTCGGGTTGTGGGCTGTTTCGCTCACAGGAAACTCCGTACCGCGGACTGCACGTCTTCATACTGCTGAAACTTCTTGCTGATCCCTGTGAGCATCAGAATCTCACGGAGGGTCTCGCTCACACCGCACAGCTTCAGCTGGCTGCCACCCGCCGCCACCTCGTCGGTGATATCAACAAGCGCTTCGAGCCCATTGGAATCGACGAAGGTCATCTCCGTGGCATCGACGACGAACCGGCCGAGCGTGCTGCCCAGCACATTGAAGGTTTCGGTCCGGAACAGTGTCGCGTCGTCCTCGGTGATCACCGGGCCATCTGGTCGAACAACGCTTACTGCGCCGTGTCGGTTGGTTTCGATCAGCATCGCTCAGCCCCCTATCACGCGGCCTGCTTTGCGCTCGCGGTCCCAGGGATAAGCATCGTGAAGGTACTCCCCTGATCAATCTCGGATTCGAGCGTGATATCTCCGCCGTGGAGGCGTGCGATCTGGCGAGCCAGGGCGAGCCCGAGCCCGGAGCCGGTCACGTGCGCGATTCTGCGGTCCTCGGCCCGCGTGAAACGCTCGAAGATCCGTTCCTGCTGCGATTCATCGATCCCGATCCCGGTGTCGCTGATCGCCACGCTCATCGCATCGTTCTCGTCGAAACTCGCGGTGACCGACACCTTCCCACCGGACGGTGTGTACTTGATCGCGTTGCCAACCAGGTTGTGGATCGCCTGCCCGAGACGGTCACGATCGGCGTCGATGGTCGGGAACTTGGGGGGCAGATCGAACGAGAGTTCAATCGACTTCTCTTTGGCCTGCGCCTCGTAGTCGTGCAGCAACTCGTCGAACAGCTGACCGGTGCGGAACTTCTCACGCCGGATGCTGAGCGATCCCGCTTCGATCTCAGACACGCAGAGCATGTCCCCGACGATCCGTTCCAGTCGTCGTGCTTCCGAGGAAATCACGTTGAGTGATTTCTCAACGATCTGCGCATCATCGCTGTCCGCCTCGATCGCCTCATCGCAGTACAGCCGGATCGTGGTCAGCGGCGTACGCAGCTCATGGGTCGCCTGCGCGATGAACGCGTTCTGTGACTGGCTGGAGAGTTTCTGCTGCGTGATGTCTTCGATGAACACCACGACACGAGGCAGGCCTTCGTCCTCAACCATCGCGATGTTCGCGCGAAGCACAGAACCACTGACCTCGAGGTTATCCGTGTCTCCCAGCTCGACGACCGCCCGCGTGGCGTGCTGCCCACGCATCATGTCGCGGATAGTCTCAACGAGTTTCTCGTGCCCTTCCAGGTGGCTCAGATCCATGCCCACGAGCTCATCGCGGATCACGCCCAGCATCACCGATGCCGCACCGTTCGCGTAAACAACCGAGAAGTCCTGATCGACGAGCATGAGTGACTGCGTCAGCGCGTTGCACGCGACCGGGAGACCGAGCGAGTCACCCCCACCACCCGCACCGATCTCGGCGATCTCGTTCTCGCATACGGCTCGGTCGAGCTCATCACGCTCCGACAAGAGGGTGTTCCACGCCTCTGCCTCCTGCCCGAGTGTGTCACCGACGCGCAAGCATTCCGTGCGCCGTTCACCGAGTTGCACCTGCCGCAGCGATTCACGAATCGCGGCCAGAGCCCCCAGGCGGTTCCGGAACCGGCGGTACACGACCAGCGTGAGCACAAGGCCAACCGCAACGATCCCAACCGATGAGGCTCGGATGGTGTCCGACCCGGCGATACGCTGGGACTGATCGATCTCAAGCTCAAGGACAAAGGCAAGATGGCCATCAACCTGGAGCGGCTCGGTCACCGTTGCAAGCTGCGTTTCAGGATCATACAGCGTGCTCGCCGGCGATCCAGAGACCGACGAGACCGTCTCCGGGAACTCATTGACCGTGATCTCATTGGGCTCGGTTGATGCGATGACGCCCACACCCGGAACCGAGACTCGACCCGACGTAATGATTGAAGAAGCAACCGAGTCAAGAAGCATCCGACGCAGGCCGGACACGTCCCGATCGCTGAGGCGCAGCTCAGACTGCGATGCGATGAAGCTGCTTGTTTCAGCGACACGTTGCTCCGCTTGCGCGGCCGCAGAATCCTCGATCGACCGAGCGGAAACCCACGCGAGACCGCCGACCACGAAAGACAGGATCGCGATGAACGCCATCCCGGTCATCGCGACCATGGCCTCGCCGTGCTGCAGGTAGCGGCGAAGATTCAGCTTGGATGAGAAGTCGTTGCTGCTCATGAATCCACTTTCCACCTGATCTGTTCAGGTGCGTCTGATATCGGCGGATTCAGCCCCGACTTCAAGGCAATCCGGATCACGCGGGCCATCTCGGAGTTTTCGGACGTGCATCAGGTTGATCAAAGACAATGAGGCCACGAAAAATGCCCCACCACGGGGTGGCAGGGCGTGTGATGGCGTCGCGTTGGAGGACGCAATTGGAACTAGCGACGACGCCGAAGTCCCGCTCCCGCACCAGCAAGCCCGAGTAATGCTGTCGCCCCTGGGGCCGGGACAGCAAACAGCTGACCCCGGATCTCACCACTCGGGAATGCGTCGGTGTGAAAGTTCACATAGATCTCGCCAGCATAGAGGGCGTCGACTTCACTTTGAAGCAAACCAGACCACGTCGCGGACCCGCTCATCTCCCACGTCCCGTCGGGGTTATTGAACCCGAAAACGACCGGACCATTCGTGCCTGCCGCCCCGTTGTGCAGGTGAGCGCCGGGTGACGCGGGATTTCCCTCCAGATCCCCCATAATCACCCAGCTGAAGCTGAACTCATTCAGGTTGGCGTTATACGTGCCGTTGAGCGTGCCCATGGCATCTGTATTGACGGGGTCGGGCACCTGCTGGCCGCCGCTGATGACCGCGGAAAACTCCTGAAGATGATCAGCGGTAGCCATCCCTGCAACGAGCGAGATTGTGAAAAGACGGATGGTTGTTGTGTACATTCTCATCGTTCAATCCTCTGCTGTGTGAATCAGTCTGAATCAATGCTGTGGTTATCGGAATCAGCGTCGGCGTCGTGATGCTGCCAGTCCGCTGAGGCCGAGCAGGGCGAGCGCACCGGGAGCGGGCGTGACTGCCATTGATGAGACGACCGCGCCGCCCCCGATCTCTCCGAGCATGGTCGCGTCGCCCGTGCTCAGGTCGATCATCCAGAATGTTGAACGGGAGAGATCCTCGCTCTGAACTGTCGCGTACGCGATGCCGGTCAGACCTGAGATGTCGAAACTCAGCGTGTCATTCACATCGACACCGAGGCTGCCCACAGTCATCAGCGTGCCGGCGCTGTTCGCCTGGGTAACAAGGATATCGAGCGCCGAATCAATCCCGTATAGCTGTGTTGAAGTCGAGCCCATGAAGCTGTTCGTGTACGCGGAACCAACGACGTTCGGATCCATCCCAGCGTTCACATCACCGGCATCGAAGAACAGGCTCGTGACCTCGGTCGCGGTCCCATCGTTTGGGTTGAGCACCAGGTTCTGGTTGGCATCACTCACATAGCGGATCCGATCGATCGTCGGATTGAAATCGAATCCGAAGCTGGAACCGCTCGCGCCAGGCGCAAACGAGCCCCCACCGACGAGCGTGGCCTGACCGCTGGTTGTGTTGACGGTATACAAGTTGTTGAAGCTCCCAACCGCGTACAGCTGACCGGTCGCCGGACGGAAGTCGATGCCACGCAACTGCTCGTTCTGCATGAGCCCTGATATCGCCACCCCATCGAGCAGGTCGGATGAATCGCTCGAATCCCACGATACGAGGTTGTTCGAGTTGGTAACGCCGTAGACGAGTTCTGCGTGTGCGGCACCTGCAAGCAATACGATCGCGCTCACGCCCGCAAGCGTGTTCTTCTTGGTCATCATGTCTGAGTTTCTCCTCCGGTTCGAAATAAACCGATTTAAGACTGCCTTGTCCTCTCTGAGATCGTGTCGAACGTTGACACGCTCTCTCCTCTGGCATTGCTTCGTGATTGAACGCCGAGTCGTTTTTGAGAAACCGAACTTTTTCCTCTATCGGGATCGTATATAGTGTGTCGATCTGCATGCTGAGTTCGAAGCCGCGGCCCGACTCACCCATGCAGAGCGCATGGTGAAAGCAGGGAATCGCATTTGACGAGCATCCTCGAGAGACTGGCACAAGGTGACGAATCCGCAGCAGACGATTGTGTCTCTGCATACGGCAGCCTCGTCTGGCGTCTGAGTCGCAGATACCTCGACCACGCCAAATCTGAAGTCGAAGACGCGGTACAGGATGTATTCGTTGAAGTCTGGCTTCACGCCAAACGCTTTGATCCCTCAAAGGGTTCAGAAGCCGCGTTTATCGCGACTATCGCACACCGGCGATTGACCGATAGACAACGGCGTATACGAGCCAGAAGAAAGACCGTGAACCAATATGCCGAAGAACTCAACGGTTTGAAAAACCGATCCGGCTCCCGAAACGAAGCGACTACGCCAGACTCGGCGCGGAGTATGGCCGATCGATCCTACCGTGAAGTGCTGGAGCAGGCTTTCCGTGCCTTGCCAGACGACGAACGCAACGCGCTGTGGCTCTCCGTCTATCGCGGGCTGAGTCATCGTGAGATCGGCGAAGCGATCGATGTTCCGATTGGGACTGTAAAATCACGTATCCGAAGGGCGATGATCAGACTGACCAAGCACATCGCACCCAAACATGACCACGCGAACCGGGAAGGAGGTTCGGTATGAGTCACGATGAATCACATCACGATCGGCTCGCGGAACTCCTCGCCGCATCGCAATTGCACGACCTCAGCCAGGACGAGCAAGCCGAGTTGGATGATCTACTCAAGGATATGGACCAGTCTCAGGAACTGGACATCCTCGGCGAACTGCTCGTGATGCTCGATGAGCACGATCAAGACACGGAAGTGATGCCACTCGAACTCGCTGAGCAGATCAAGCAGGGCGGGCGCGCAGCCATCGCGAGTCAGAACCCGAACACCACCGCTCCGATCCAAATCGAAGACGCGCGGCGTGACCGGTCCTCCGGCCTCGGGTGGCTCGCCGCCATCGCGGCCCTCATCGCCATCGGGTCCGGCATCTTTGCCTACAGCACTCTGAACTCCAAAAAGCAGAGCGAAGCCGAGTATCAGCAGCAGCTCGCGTCGCTGCGTGAGCAGATCGATGAGAACGCACAGCTCTTGGAGCGTTCTCGCCTGGCAGCAGCGGCTGCAACCAACAACATCGAGAATCTCAGCGGACAGCTCTCTGAGACTCAGCAGCAACTCGCCGCGAGCGAAGCGTCAAAGCTCGAACTGGCTCAGCGACTCGCGGACGCCACAATGGATCTGGAAGACGCCCAACTCAAAATCGCGAAGTACGAAGAACCAACCGACCCCGCGGTCCTCGCGGAGCGGCGCCAGCAGCTGCTCGAGGTGCCCGACACCGTTCAGATTGCGTGGCAGCCCTTTGACCTGCCCGAGTCGCCCGCGGAGCAGCGCAACGTGCGTGGCGACGTGGTCTGGAGCGACGAGCTCCAGCAGGGCTACATCCGCTTTGTCGGGCTCGACCCGAACGACCCGAACGTAGAGCAGTACCAGGTTTGGGTGATCGACGAACGGGGTCTTGAGCAGAAGGTATCAGGCGGCGTGTTCAACGCCTCAGCTGACGGTGAGATCATCGTCCCGATCGAACCCGGCATCGACGTCGGGCGCGTTGCGCTCTTCGCAGTCACCGTCGAGAACCCGGGCGGCACGTGGGTCCCAGACCTCGAACGCCGCGTCGTAGTCGCACCGCGTGACGGATGATCTTGACACGGAGATGTCATCGAAGAGAGCTACGACTTCAGGATGTCTCGCAAGCCCGCTCACAAGAGTAAAAGGCACCCAGGGCGTCGAGTATGCTCCCCAATCGAGACTCGAGACTCCTCTTCAATAGCTCTCGATCGATCTGTGTGGAGTGAGGAAGCGAGTGCCCGTCGTCGAAGCAAAGCCACAGACATCCGATCGCCCTCGGCCTGTATGGGCTTGAAAAGACAAGCCCTGCAGTGTGTGTGATCCCAAGCGCACGCAGCATATCTGGCTTGCTCGCGGTCTTCTCAAGATCATTCCCGTGAACGACACAACCACGCATCTCTCTGATGATCTGATTTGAGTACCCATCCCGTCTGGGAGTCAGATGGGACCTTATCGCCCTGCTTACCACCAGTTTCCCGGGTGGTGACTGCATGACCGCTCGGAATGTATCAGTATGAATAGGGATACTCTCCTGTGAGCCGCGTCCGCTCTGACCTTGCTTCCTGATATCGATGCGGTCTCTGAAGTCGAAGTAGTTCCCGATGATGTCATCATGGTATGAGAGCCCGACCGGCCGGAATCCGGAATGACCGTCCCTGTCCCGTACCAGGAAGTATGCCATCTTGGCTTGTGTCCAACTCAGAAACGATGTGCACGCTGTCTCGAGCAACTCTTCTATGCGAACCGCCTGATGAACATTGTCGATCATCGACTGGATCAGTCTTTGATTCTCAGTCCGTGCTGACGAGTCCAGCAACGGGTCGTGATGTGCAAACCTCAGATGCCCATAGAGCCGCGCGAGTGAATCGACCGCTTTCGCGCAGCGCTGATCCAGGCCGCCCTTGGTCTCTGAATGGACATGGATGATGCTCGTGGTCTGTAATCTTCCATTCTTACAGCAGGCCCCGAGTACGGGCACGCTCAGTTCTGAGCCGGCCATGTACTGCTCGTCCTTCGGGTCGCCACAAGGTAACCATTCCTCCGGCTTCTCACTCAAGTCATCGATACGGATCGGCACACCCCAAGCAGCAGCGAGCGCCGTGACGCTCAGCCGCGTCTCACCCTCCCTGGGCGGGTCGCACCGGAAAACAGTCCTGTAATCCTGTGTACCCCTTTTGCCTCGATTGGATCGAACTCGAACCTTGTCTATCAACACCATAATCCTCGGTGCTCGGGCGAGCCCCATCGTGGCCAGTTGTCGAAGGTCATGATGATCATGACCGCTCAGGCGGCTCGTAATCTTGTCGGGAAGGGCCGGCCTGGATTGACCACACGGGTAAAACCACAGCTTCCCTGCGTCTTTGTCAGGGATAAGGTGATACACGAAGTACTCATGCGCATCACTGGATGGTCCTGCTCCGCGATCGAAGAACAACGGCGCAACGAGACAATCCGCGTAGGTGCACCTATTGCTGATGTCAGGCTCAAGGTGCTGCAGGCCGGTACGGACCAGTCGCTTGAACATCTTGTGGTTGGAGAACACATCCTCCTCTTCATGATCATCCTGGATCTGCTTCAGCTCACTCAAAACTGAGTAAAACGAAGGGAGCACCCTTTGATCTGGACAGGACAAGTCAAGATCGGACGCCGAGATCCAACTCATCAACTGACGCGCTCCTGCCTGTGTATCTCTCAGGATTTCGTTGAGCTGCTCCCGGGTAGCAGCATCGAAGCCAACGGGATAATCCGATATTCCATCTACAGCCTCAGGATCGACCCAGTTGAGGACCAGCAGAAGATCCCACTTCCCAGTACTGAAGTGGAGCGTCCAGACCTCGCGAACCCGTTCTCGCTGGATAAAGTGCCCCCTCCCAATTTTGTGATCGCGGAGGGCATCGGCATTGAACGCCCGCACGCGGACACCAGGCCCTTCAAAGGAAAGAAACTCTTTGGGAAGTGTTCTCGCAACGCCGGTCGCCCCGAGAATGTGCGGGTACCTGAGCGGGCAGATTCCATCAGGAAGCACACGAACCGTCCCCCCGTCTCCGTCTACTCCCGGCGCGTGATTGAGATCGATGTATTCGATCTCATCCGATCGTGCGTTCCAAACATAACAGGTGGGACGGACTCGATCCCGAAGCCGAATCGTGGGCTCAGGGCCAAAGACACCATTATCTCCCATTTCTTCCTGACTCTGATCTGGATCCTGCTGAGGCGCAACATACAGCTCTGGGTCTCGGTGGTCTACCGCATGAAGAAACTCGTCAAGAAAAGTGCCGACCGCGCGACAGAGCCACCCACGGTGAGCTGAGCCCGCCTTATGCCAAGCGTTGCAGTCACGGAAGTGTTCGTCTGATGCGCGTGGTAGCCGTGGGAGCCATGGAGTCGAGCCAGGGGCACTATGAGCGTCATCAGCCCCAACTGGAGCATCGCCAGGTACTGCTACCCCCTCAGCTTCATACTCCGATGATTGTTGATCAAGAAAACGAGGCGATGGGCCGAGCGAAGCGAGGAGCCGTGAAGAGAAGCTATGCCCCAAGATGGATTGCCTAAAGCCAAGGAATACCCACGCACAGAAATCCTGATCGCCGAGGGCATTCACTTCAGCAACTAGACGCCGCAGTTTATCCAGTTCCCTTGAGGCGGCATTCTTCCATTGCGTGCGTTCAAGCGCCCAGATCGCCTCAAGCACTGAATCAAAGTCACGAGCCTCTTGGTTTTCCTGATCGAGGAACTGAATGAGGGAGAGCACAAACCCCGGGATCCCGTTCTGGATTCCGGAGTTCATGCGATCCCGGATCAACTTTTTGTCGCGCATCCATTGGCGGGAAGACTCAATCAGCACATCTTTGTCCTCTTTCGAGACCGATTCGCACATCCTGCCCCAGACACGACTGATCAGATCTGATTGATCCGTCTTGTTCCCGGTCGTGATCCTGTAGGTCAAATACGCGAGCAGCAGATGCTCTTCACTGAGATCGAATCTCTTGATTGTGTTGCGAACTCGCTGCTTAAAACGATCGCTCGCCTCGAGCACGTTGGGCTCGATGATGGCGACGGCGCGGTGCTGAATGGTCAAAATAGTGTCCCCACTGATACGGCCTGGATGCGAGAATACGCGTACCTCACTTCCAATATTCAGATTTCGCATCGCGTGTCAATTCGAAAGTTCCGGCATTCCATCCGCAGACTCAAAGTTGCGGAAGTTTGAGTCCGCCCAATCGCACAAGGCAACCCGGATCAGCTTTTACAGCTCGTAATCCCCAGTTCTGAGGCAACCCCACGGGGTTATCCACAGCCATCGCTGAGACACGTACCGAGCGCACAACTACCCACTCTGCAGCTGTTCAACTTGGGTTTCAAGACATCGGTGCGGCACCTTCGGGCCACAAATCTTCCGGTGAAGTTTTCTGCATCAGATCGGATCCGTGGTGCATATGGCTCCCTATGCGCGCGCTCAATCTTTGCTCGTTCAGAGCATGAACCACCATGAACTCAAGCGCAGCCGCGCATCCCGGATGGAGCTTTCCACTCCTGGTTTCACCAACCTTTTTTCAAAGGGAGCAGGTCATGAACGCACACATGCAGCGATTCGACTCGCAGCTCAATCAGAATCTTGTCGATCACGACAACAGCATCGTCGAGGGGACCCATTGCGCGGCCCAACTCATCAACCTCATCGTCATCTACTACGCCATGCGCGTCGTAAAGCGGATCGGGCTCAAAAGCAGTTCAATTCGTGAAGTTGCGCAGCAGCTTCGACTGTCCCTCAGCATCCCCGTGCTCGAGATCGTCGGCGAAGACCCGCACGACCGTGCGGCGCGGACAGTCCAGGTCTTCGGGCTCGCTCCCGCGGACGAGATTAGGAAGCTGATCTCCGCGAAGGCGCCTGCCGCTGCGGCCACGATTCAGATGCGCCAGGACCGCCGAGCCGTGGAGCACTTGTCCTCGCTGTATCGAGAAAATAAGAGGGGATTTGAAATCAGCGAGTTCTTCGCGGGAACGCCGATCGACCTGATGATCACCGAGGAGTCGGAAGACGCCGCGAAACGCCACAAGCTCAGCGTCGAGCTGACCGAAGTCCTTGTCGCCGGTTCCTACGTTGATCTGCTCACATTCGCTGAGAAGGTGATCGGGGTCCCCCCGGCTCAGCAGCCCCGCTTCCTCATGGAACTCTCCGAGTTCATCTCAGATCCCCGGCGGCGGATGGTGATCCGCAACAGCGTATCGAAAACCGCACGAAAGCTGGCGATCCGCATCCGTGCGGTCACCAACGTCACTGACAACACCCAGGATGAATCCTGAATACCACCGCAGCAGGCTCAAGCTCCGTACGGGCTCCTGCAGCGTAAAGAACCATCATACACCGCTCTCAGACAGACCCGCTAAGCGGTGCTCAAACCAGCAAGCTGAAAGGAAACTGAGATGACCATTTCAGAACTGATGACATACAACGAAGCTGTCTCGAACGCCGAAGGGTTTTACTGGAACCTCATGGATGACGCGTTGAAGTATATCGACAAGCTCGAAGACACCAAGCGCATCGAGCCGCAGAAGCTGCTCTCGATCCTTCTCTCCTCGTTCAAGGTCACCGACCTCGGGTACGGCGCCCGGGTGTGCCGGGTACGCAAGCATGTAGATAGCGATGGCAAGAAGCGCGAGACGCACATCGATCTGCTCGAAGCAGCCGGCGCGTACGGTCTCACAGGGGCAGATCGACTCGACTTTGCGATGCGCTATGTTCGCCGTCGACTGACACTCGCAACATTGCAGCAATACCGCCTCAAAAGCTACAAATCGGCGCGATCATCCGCCCGCCTGGACACCCAGGGGTCGGCGCCGAACCCGATGGACGACGATCGCCCGGTGTTACTCACGTCAGGCACTGACAATCCTGCCGACGTCGCGGAGTTCAACGAACTCCATGACAAGCTCAAGAGCACGCTCAGCCAACAGGATTACGAGCTGCTGCTCGAGATTCACGGAAAGGAAACGTCACAGCGCTCGATCGCGAAGCTCAGCCAGTCTTCTCGCTATCGGGTCGCGGCGGACCACCGGGCGGCGTTGAACGCTGCCAGAGCGGCATTTCACACATAATCACGTCGAAGTCACGAATTTCGACGCATCGAGAGGCCGTTCCGAGCGGGAGCGGCTTCTCTTTCCAGCTGTAGGACTTACTAACCACCCCATCGTTCCAGGAAGCCCCTGGGTCATCATGAAAGGAGAAAATACGATGGCACACCTCATGAACCGTATCCGCGAAGGTATCCGAGCCACTATTGACAAGGCGCAGTTAAAAGAGAACGACGCCTCCATGCTGCGCCAGAGCACAATCAAGGGAGAGGGGGCACACACTCAGTTCACCTTCCGGGAATCCGATGGCTCGCTTGTGAGCATCGGTTCAGTTGTCGGCATGGCCGCCATCCACAAGGCCTACATATCGGGAGCCCTCAGTGAAGAGCAGTGCGCTATCGTGGACCGTCACCTGATCTATCACAGGCGTGACCGCTCCACGTTCGACGCACAGACGGAACTGTTCGAAGAGCAAGTCGCAGGTTGGATCCTGAAAAACCGCCCACACGCGATCCGGGAACTCTGTGATACTCCCGAGCCATCGGAGGAAGAGTTCATCCCAATTACTGAACTCGATTGACCAACGACGCAGGTTGGGGCTTACTCAATGAGAACGGCGAAATCAGTCGCCGGCAGAAAGGAGCCAAGTCATGGGAATTACAATGAGCAACAAAGCAAAGTCAATGATCCTTGATGCCGTCCACCAGAACGAATCCTTCAAAGCTCAAGTGAACAACTTCTGCGCAGAGAATGGATTTCGATGGAACAAAGAACTCGATCGGTTCGATCGATTCAAGGACGAGAGAGGGCTCCTGTTCCTGACATTCGAACACCCGGTTTCACACGATCAGCGAGGCGCCTTCGCGTTCGTGTTCCTATCCGAATCAGGCGACGAGGTCCGCCGAGCCCAGTTCTGCCCGGTTTTCGTGAACGAACTCATGTTTGCGTACTTCAGCGAGTTTGCGGGAGAGCAGAACAAGAGCAATCGGTTCCACATGTTCGAGCCAACGTTCTGATTGATCACCCGTCGTACGAGAACTGAAACGTCAAGTCTCTAAAGAGAAGCGGCCACCCATAGCCTGGCCCCGTC
>CAXREY010000003.1:0-14576 GCA_964229845.1 Phycisphaerales bacterium UBA1924 | reverse complement strand
AACCCTGAGTATGGCAGACACACCCCGCCGGGTCAATGGGGGGCGCCATGACTTTTCACGCGCAAGACGGAGCGAACAAAGCACTTGCAATTCTGATAGACCCGTGCTATGCACCCCGGTATGAGCGAGCGAGAACCCCATCCTGACGCGTCCGGTGGCCCGATTCGGCGGTCGGGGACGCTGCTTGCGCCTGGGGTCCGGGTGCGTGATCAGGACATCGAGATCAGCTTCGTGCGCTCGTCTGGCCCGGGTGGTCAGAACGTGAACAAGCGTGCGACCAAGGCGCAGCTGCGTGTGGCGCTGAGCGCGATCCCGCTGGGCGATCGGGCGATGTCGCGGCTGCGTCGTCTGGCGGGCAGCTCGATCACATCGGGCGACGAGCTGCTGATCGAGCGTGACGAGACGCGGAGCCAGGCGCGCAACCGTCGCGCGTGCATGGATCGGCTCAAGGAGCTGGTGGCGCGCGCGGTGATCGAGCCGAAGAAGCGTCGTGAGACGAAGCCGACGAAGGGCTCGGTCCGTCGTCGGCTCGACGCGAAGTCGCGTCGCTCGCAGACCAAGCGCCTGCGGCGCCCGCCGAGGGAGGGCGAATGAGTATGAGCGAGCACTCGGGGGTCATCACGCTGGGGATCGAGATGTCCAACCCCAGCGCGCGCGGCGCGGGCGGTGCTGTTTCGCACAGCGTTGCGCTGTGGGATGCGCGGGGGTCGCTGCTGGGCTCGGCGCCGCTGCCTGATTCGCAGCGCGGGTCCGACGCGGTGATGCACGCGGTGTCGGTGCTCGCCGATTCGTGCGGCGTGCGCCCCGGTGATGTGGCGCGGGTGATCGTGTCTATCGGACCCGGTGGTTACACGGCGCTGCGTATCGCGACGACGAGCGCGAAGGTGCTCGCGGACACGCTGGGCGCGGAGCTGGTGGGCGTGCCTGCGGCGCGGGTGGCCTCGGTGGCGATCGGTGCGGGCGACCTGCCCGCGCTGATCGTGCTGGCGACGAAGAAGGGCAAGGGGCACCTGAGCGTGCTGGCGGGTGATGGCTCGATCGAGTCGCTGGGCGTCGTGGGGCCCGGGGCGCTGGAGGGGTGCGGTGCGCGGACGCTGCACGCGGACCAGCACCTGCCGGACGTGTTCCGGGCGTTCGCGGACTCGGCGGGGATCGCGGTGTGCCCGATCGAGCTCGATGCCCGGGCGCTGCTGGTGGCGAGCGCGGGGATCGGGCCGATGGACCCGCTGCGTCTCGCGCCGCTGTATGCGCGTGAGCCGGACGCGGTGACGCAGTGGCGTGCCCGAGGGTCCGGATAACTCCGCGGCGGGTGCGCACGGCGTGAACCGTGCTCCGATAGCGTGATGGGTGTGAAGTGGGGCAAACTCTGCGACGATATCCGACTGGGCGAAGTTGCACCCAACGAACGCACCCGATCGGAAGGACCCGCATGGTGGCGACGCAGAACAACGAGGACTGGTCTCAGAAGAAGGTCTTCACGACCGGCGAGGCCGCGAAGGTGTGCAAGGTGAGTCAGCAGACGATCATCCGCTGCTTCGACTCTGGGCGTCTGAACGGTTTCCGCGTGCCGGGCTCTCGTTTCCGTCGGATCCCGCGCGAGGAGCTGATCCGTTTCATGCGTGAGAACGACATCCCGCTGGAGTCGATCGGTTCTGACCGCAAGCGTGTGCTGATCGTGGACGATGAGCCGGAGATCGTGGATCTGATCACGGAGCTTCTGGAAGCCGACGGTCGTTTCGAGGTCCGCAGCGCGGGCACCGGGTACGACGCGGGTATCGAGACGGCGCGTTTCAAGCCGCAGCTGATCGTGCTGGACTACATGCTTCCCGATATCAACGGCAACGTTGTGTGCCAGCGTGTTCGTGAGAACGGGATGAGCGAGGACACGCGTGTGCTGTGTGTTTCTGGAGTTGTGGAGAGCGACGAGATCCAGCGTCTGAAGGACGCGGGGGCGGACGATTTCCTGAAGAAGCCGTTCGATCTTCGTGAGCTCGTGAACCGGATCGAGAGTCTGCTTGATATCCAGAGCCATCAATGAGTGCGCAGGGCGAAGACCATCTCGACCAGGACACCCGGAAACTCGAAGCGATCCTCGCGGGCATCGAACGCCTGCCGACGCTGCCGAGCGTAGCGACGCGTCTGCTCGGTGTGAGCAACGCTGAGGACGTTGACCTTGAGGAGATCATCCGCCTGATCGAGTCTGACCCGGCGATGAGCACGACGATCCTGCGGATGTGCCGCACCGCGGACAAGGGGCTGGGCGATCGGATCACGACGGTCCGCCGCGCGGTGATCATGCTCGGTCTGGAGACGGTGCAGGTTGCGGCGCTGAGCGTGCATGTTTTTCAGCAGCTTCAGCGTGAGGGCCACGAAGGCGCGTTCGATTTCAATGGTTTCTGGGTGCACTCGCTGACGGTGGCGTGCGCCGCTGAGCAGGTCGCGCGGGCCCACCCGGCGCTGGGCGTCTCGCCCGACGAGGCGTACCTGGCGGGGCTGCTGCACGACCTCGGGAAGGTGGCGCTGGACCTGGTGCTGCCCCGGGCGTACGAGCGCGTGCTGGGCATGGCGGCGAAGAAGCGTTGTGCGCTGTGCCTGATCGAGCGCACGATGCTGGGCCTCGATCATCACACGGCGGGCAAGCGTCTGGCGGAGCACTGGGGGTTGCCCGAGGCGATCCGCGACGCGATGTGGCTGAGCGATCAGCTGCCGGATTCGGTGCCGTCGGGTCCGAGCAAGGCGCTGGTCGGCGTGATCACGCTGGCGGAGTCTTGGGCTCGCGATCTGCACCTGGGCTGGTGCGGCGACTTCGGCGACCCGCTGGACCCGCACGAGCTGGCGCACCGCCTGGGCGTGGATCCGGATTTCTTCAAGAACAACACGGCGCGGGTGATCGAGGACGTGGCCCAGCGGGGCGAGATCCTCGGTCTTGGCGAGCACACGAACCAGGATCTGCTGGTCGAGTCGCTGACGGGCGCGAACCGGCGCCTGGCGACGCTGAACGCGGAGCTGCGTGAGAAGGCGGATCGGGCGGTCTCGACGCTGCGGGTGCTCGACGCGGTTGACGTGTTCCTTTCCACGCTGTCGGAGGACGCGACGCAGGAGCGGGTGCTCTGCTCGATCGTGCAGAGCGCCGGGGTGCTGGTGGGCTCGGAGCGTGCGGAGGTGATCTTCCAGCAGGACGCGGGCTCGGCTTGGAAGCGGATGACGGTCGATCAGGGGCGAGCGGTCGGTTCGGCGACGCGTGTGGCGGCGCCGCACACGGGCGAGGCCTCGGCGCGTCCGGCGCAGCTGAGCGAGTCGGGGATTGTGGCGGCGCTGGACCTGAGCAGGCTCGAGTGGCTGCGTGATCTGTTCGCGTCTGTGCGGGAGGTCGGCACGCCGCTGCTGATCGGATCGCGTTCGGACGCGGAGGACGCGGAGCCCTCGTACCTGGTGGTGATGCCCCGCTCGGGGAGCGGGCTGGATCGGATTCTGGGCACGGCGGAGTTTGGTCGTCTGCGTACGCTGTGGTCGCGTTGTCTGCGTCAGGCGGTGATGATGGAGCAGTCGCGGCGTGTCGGCGAGGATCTCGCGTCGGCGAACCACGCGATGGCGGCGCTGCGGACCGAGCTGACGAGCAAGGAATCGCTGGTGCAGATGGGCCGGCTCGCCGCGGGCGCGGCGCACGAGATGAACAACCCGCTGAGCGTGATCCTGGGTCGGAGCCAGCAGCTCTTTGAGCGTGTGGGGACGAACCGTGAGCGAGAGATCGCCCGGACGATCTCGGAATCGGCGCACCAGCTTTCGGACCTGATCAGCGCGCTGCGGATGATCGCGGACCCGCCGAAGCCGAGCATGCAGGCGGGTGACCCGGTGCTGCTTGTTCGCGAGGCGATCGAGATCGCTCGTCAGCGTTGTTTTACGCAGGGTATCCGTGCGCGGGTGCAGTTCAAGGCGGAGGGCGGGTTCCTTGATCCGGTCAGCATGGACATCCCGCTGCTTGCGCAGGCGATCGCTGAGCCGATCATCAACGCGATTCAGGCACAACCTGGTGAGCTGGTTCGTGTTTCGATTGAACCCGACCCCGATTTCGGCCGACTGAGTATCCGGATCAGCGATCAGGGTCGCGGGTTCACGGAGGAGTCGATCCGTCACGCGTTCGACCCGTTCTACTCCGATCTGCCCGCCGGTCGTCGATCGGGCCTTGGGCTCTCGCGGGCTCGTGGTCTGATCGAGATGCACCGTGGCGAGATCGAGCTGGGGAACCGCTCGGAGGGCGGTGGCGGGCTTGTGGTGGTTCACCTGCCTACGACGACGAGCACGGCCCGTGCGGCCTGAGACGACAGCACCAACGGAAGACGAGAGAGCACACGATGCACGATTACAAGCGAAACACGCATGAGGGCTCGGCGAAGCCCACGAACGTCTCGGGCATCTCGCGTGGGGGCGACGAGGACGCGCCCGGGGTGAGTGCGCTGGTGGTGACGCCGCGTGCGTCGGTCCGCCGGCGTGTGGCCTCGCTGCTGCACGGGCAGCTGGATTCGATCGAGTACGCGAGCGATTGCCACGAGGCGGTCGAGCGTGTGTCGACGAGCGAGTGCGACCTGATCATCATCGAGCGTGCGCTTGGTGATGCGGACGGGATCGATCTGCTCGAGCGGATCAGCACGAACCACCCGGCGATCGTTGGGGTGATCGTTGGTCAGATCGAGAACACGGAGGACGCGGTTCGTGCGATGCGTGCGGGCGCGAGCGATGTGATCTCGATCCAGAGCCGGTGCGCGGAGACGGCGCGTCGCCTGCTGGAGTGCGTGAAGCGTGCCCAGCGTGTGCGGATGCGTGACGCGCGGGTGATGCGTCTTGAGAAGCTGTGCCACAGGTTGGATTCTGCGCGTCGGGAGGTCTCTGGGCAGGTCGGGGACCTGTGCAACGACCTCGTGGAGGCGTACCGGGATCTTTCGGAGCAGTTCGGGGACGTGAAGCTGGCGACGGAGCTGAACGCGGTGATGCGTCAGGAGCTGGACATCGAGTCGCTGCTGCGGACGATGCTGGAGTTCACGCTGAGCAAGATCGGATCGACGAACGCGGCGGTGTTCCTGCCGACGAGCTCGGGGGACTACTCGCTGGGCGCGTATGTGAACTACGACATCCCCAAGGACGCGGCGGAGGTGATGCTGGACCAGCTGGCGGATTCGATCGCGCCGAAGTTTGAGGGGTGCGATGGGGTTGTGACGCTCGCGAGCAACGACGATCTTGACGACGCGCTGGGCAGCGACGCGCACTGGCTGAGCGATCAGGGCGTGATGGTGATCTCGTGCTCGCACGAGGACGAGTGCCTTGGCGTGCTGACGATCTTCCGCAACCAGTCCCGCCCGTTCGGGCAGGAGGACGAGCGGACGCTGAGCATCATCGCGAAGCTTTTCGGCGAGCAGCTGGGGCGTGTGATCCATGTGCACCACCGTCACCTGCCCAAGGACCAGTGGGGGAGCATCGACGGGATCGAGCCCGAGTACGACGAGGACGACGATTTCTTCGGGTTTGATGACGGGTACGGCTTCGCGGCATGAGGCGCTTTGAGCGTTGATTCGGGCTGGCCCTGCTGAAATCGGCGGGGCGATTTTCCGTATATATGTGTGTAGGGGCGAAACGGGATGCCCCGCAGGGGTTTCACGAAGACATCACTGTCGGACCCATCGTGGTAGACTATCCTGCGGGCATCATCGCCTCGCAGGAGGTTTTTTGGCCATGATGAACATGCTGTTTGGCGAGCTCGCTCCCTGGTTTACGGCGCCGGCGCTGCTGGGCACGGGGTTCCTGATGATCCAGCTGGTGCTGGGCGAGATCGGGGGCGACGGTGCGCTGGATATGGACCTGGATGTGGATATCGAGGGTGATCACCCGGGCGCGGAGTTCGGGTGGCTGAGTCTGCAGTCGATCTCGGCGTTCTTTATGGGGTACGGGTGGATCGGGTTCGCTGCGTACCGGTTCCTGGACGTGGGGTTCACGGGCTCGGCGGTGATCGCGGTTGTCGCGGGCGTGGGCGTGGCGTGGCTGATGGTGTGGCTGCTGCGGAGCTTCCTGAAGCTGCAGAACAACACGAACGTGTCGATCCAGCAGGCGCGGGGGATGGTGGGGGAGGTCTATGTGACCGTCCCGCCGGAGGGGACTGGTCGCGGGGAGGTGGTGCTGGTGATCAACAACTCGCGCCACTCGTACTTCGCGATCCAGGGCGGTGAGAACGCGGGCGAGGCGATCGCGACGCACACGCGTGTGCGTGTGCGCGACGTGGACACCGCGAGCAATATTCTGATCGTTGAGCCCGCGTGAGGATCGTGCGGGTCTCGTTTTTCAAGTCACGATTGATACAGGAGAATCGATGCAGGGATCAATGACGCTGGCCCAGGCGAACTCGGGCAACTCAGGGATGTTTATTATCATCAGCGTGGCTGTGGCGCTGTTCGTGCTGCTCTTCGTGGTGCTGTTCCTCGCGAGCCGGTACCGGCGGTGCCCCTCGAACCGGATCCTGGTGATCTGGGGTACGGGGTCCAAGCAGTCCGCGCAGTGCTATCACGGCGGCGGCAAGTTCGTGTGGCCGGTGATCCAGGACTACGCGTACATGTCGCTGGAGCCGCTGGTGATCGAGATCCCGCTGGAGGGGGCGCTGTCGCTGAACAACATCCGTGTCAATGTTCCCTCGACGTTTACGGTTGGTATCTCGAAGGACCCGGTGCTGATGAGCAACGCGGCCGAGCGGCTGCTGGGGCTGACGCAGGGGCAGATTCAGGAGCAGGCGCAGGACATCATCCTGGGTCAGCTGCGTCTGGTGATCGCGACGCTGTCGATCGAGGAGATCAACAAGGACCGCGAGAAGTTCATGTCGCTGGTGAACGAGAACGTGGCGGAGGAGATCAACAAGATCGGCCTGCTGCTGATCAACGTGAACATCCGCGACATCACGGATTCCTCGGGGTACATCGAGGCGATCGGTAAGCGTGCGGCGGCCGAGGCGATCAACCGGGCGAAGGTTGAGGTCGCGGAGCAGGAGCGTGAGGGCGCGGTCGGTGAGGCCACGGCCGTGCGTGAACGCAACGTCCGCGTGGCCGAGGAACGGGCGCTGGCCGAGCAGGGCCAGAAGAACGCGGAGCAGCAGCAGCGTATCGCGGTGGCCCAGTTCGAGGCGACGGCGGTCGAGGGCGAGGTTGAGTCCAAGCGGAACCAGGAGATCGCGACGGCCGAGCGTGAGGCGGAGACGATCGCCGCGAAGAAGCGGGCCGAGCAGGAGCAGCGTGTCCAGGTCGCGAGCGCCGAGGCGACGGCGGTGGACGGCGAGAACCAGTCTTCGGCGAAGGTCGCGGAATCGAACGCGGAGCTCGCGGAGATCCGTGCGGAGGCGAGCCGACGCTCGGACGTTGCGGCGGCGGAGGCGCGTCAGAAGATCTTCCTTGCGCAGCGTGAGGAGGAGCTTGCGAAGCTTGCCAAGGAGAAGCTGGCGCCGCAGGAGATCGAGAAGAAGCGTGTCGAGATCGAGGCGGAGGCCAAGGCGGAGCGTGAGCGTCGCGAGGCGCGGGGCGAGGCGGACGCGATCCTTGCGAAGTACGAGGCCGAGGCGAAGGGCATCCAGCAGGTGCTCGAGGCGAAGGCCGAGGGCTACCGCAAGCTGGTCGAGGCGTGTGCGCAGAGCCCGGAGGTGGCGCCGACGCTGCTGATGATCGAGCAGCTGCCCGAGCTGGTGGCCCAGCAGGTCAAGGCGATCCAGAACCTGAAGATCGACAAGATCACGGTCTGGGATTCGGGGTCCGGCGGCTCGAAGGATGGGAAGAACGCGACGGCGGATTTCCTGTCGGGCATGATCGGCTCGCTGCCGCAGGTGCACGAACTCGCCAAGCAGGCGGGGATTGATCTTCCGAGTGCATTGGGCAAGGTTGTGGAGCACGAGGCGCCTGCGCCCAAGTCCAAGCCGGTTGCGGACGATGCGCCGGAGGGCAAGCCGGCCTGATCCGACGCAAACGATTCTCTCCACAGCACCCCCGTATGTTCGGGGGTGTTTTTTCGTGGTTGGGTGGCGGGGAGAGGCCCCCCCTCCCCCTCGCTGCGCGAGGGACCTCCCCCGCAGGCGCGGGGGAGGCGAGGTGCTGGGTGGGAGGCTTTGCGGGGGCTATTGGGCGGTGCTCAGGCGCGTCTGCGTTTGAGGGCGATGATGCCGGCGATGGTGAAGATGCTGGCGGTTGCGGGTGTGGGGACCGCGGTGAAGGTGAAGTTGTCGAGTGATTCGAAGTCGTCGGAGGGGTTGAAGACGAAGCGGGCGATGTCGTGCTGGTCTCGGGTGAAGGAGAAGACGGCGGATGCGTCGGCCTTGCCCGCGGTGTCGACGATGGAGTCGATCATGTTGCCCCGGGCGTCGAAGATCTGCGCGTTCCACTGCTTGGCGGCGGAGTCGCTGTCGACGACGCTGAAGCTGACGAAGTCGGCGTAGCCGGCGGTGAAGTCGGCGTGGACGGCGGCGTTGGCGTGGAAGGCGGTGCTCGCGTAGATGAAGTTGCTCTGGTAGTTGGATGTGTCCTTGCCCCAGGCGTAGAGGGTGGCTTCCGGTGTGGTGCTGAAGACGACGCCCATGCTCTGGTAGGTGTCTCCGGACCAGGAGGCGCCGTTGCCGGCGAGCTCGTTGAAGTCGATGACGATGCCGGCGTTGGCGGCGGCGCACGCGATCGAGATGCAGGTGATGGCGGCTGGTGTGTGGCGCAGCATGTTGGTTCCTCGCGGGGATGGTGTGGTGGTGCTCCTTGCTGATATGGCATGCGTTTCGTTGGCTGGGGATGCCACCCAAACGCGGGCGGATCTGGGGATGGGGGAGGACAGGCGTGCGAGGTGTCAGGACCGGAGTCGGTTGGCCGATAACGCGGGGGATGGTGTGCGGGAAGAGGCCCCCTCCGCCGCTCCGCCTTTGGCGGATCGGCACCTCCCCCGCAAACGCGCGGGGGAGGCGAGGTGTTGTGTTCCGGGGTGCTTGGTGCGGTCTTGGGGCGTTTGTGTTTGATCCCGTAGGAGCCGGGGATGGCTCCGTCGGGCCGCCCGTCGGGGGAGGGTGCATAGCTTGAGAATTGGCCGCACTGCGCCGCTGCGCGGCGCGTACGGGCACCCCCGCACGTGGTGAGGGTTATGCGTCTTCCTTTGGTTCAGCTGCGTTGTACATCACGGGCATGCGGCCTTTCCACTGCTGCCACGTGTCATCATCGGTGATGAGGGTGGCCATGAAGTGGGCCACATTGATGCGGCTGGTCTTGCCGGCGTTGAAGATCGCGCTGCGGGTTGGCGAGGGATGCACGGTGTACTCGGTCACGGAATCTTCGTTCGTCAGCCCGTCGGGTCGAACGGCGGCCCACTCGATCACAGGGCTGCCTTGGCCGAAGCGTGTTCGAAGGTGGTCGGCGGCGTGCTCGTTATCCGAGTGTGGCGGGACGAGAAGCCGAACCAGCGCGATGACGAGCCGGTCCGCCAGCGAGATGCGTTCATCGAGATCGCGGTTGCGGACGCCGGAGGAGTTCATCAGCACGAACCGCACCGGCTTGCCCTGATCGGCGGCGCGAATCGCGTCGCAGAGTCGGCGTGTCGCGTTGGACACAAGGCGGCGGGGCGGGAGGAAGACGCCCTTGAACGTGAGGTTGTGGCCCAGGCATGATGCCACCGCGTCGCAGCCGCGCACGTGTTTGATCATGTCTGCTTCGCTGATGTCGAGCACGCTTGCCTGAATGATCGTGAGATTCGGGTGCTCGCGCAGGTCGGCGGGCAGCCGATCGGGCGAGCGGACGATGGCACGCACGTGGTGGCCGTTGGAGAGGAGCTGGCCGACGAGGAGACGGCCGGTTGCGCCCGTCGCTCCAACGACCAGCGCGGTGGATGTGTGTTGCGGCTGCATCCGGTGATCGTAGTGCGTGATCGCTCTGGATTATCGAGGCCCCCTCCGTCGCTCCGCCTGCGGCGGATTGACACCTCCCCCGCAAGCGCGGGGGAGGCGGGGTGGAGCGGTTTGCAATGGTGGGCGCGGGGTTAGACCTTGAAGCGGCCGGTGGCGGAGGTCAGCTCGTCGGCGGTGGCGGCGAGTTCGTCGCAGGCGTCGGAGGACTGGGAGGCGGCTGTGTTGACCTCCTGGAGGGCCTGTGCGATGTCGGCGATGTCGGTCGCGAGTTCCTGGACGCCCGTGACGATCTCGCCCAGGCTCCCGGCGGCGTCGCTTGCCAGCTCGCCGTTCGTGGTCACGCGGTCGACGGTGGCGCGCATGCGTTCTGCGGCTCCGCGTGAGTTGTTGCTGAGGTGCTCGATGGCCTGCTTGATCTCGGCGGCGGCCTCGGAGGAGCGCTCGGCGAGCTTGCGGACCTCGTCGGCGACGACGGCGAAGCCGCGTCCCTGCTCGCCCGCGCGTGCGGCCTCGATGGCGGCGTTGAGGGCGAGGAGGTTGGTCTGGTCGGCGATGTCGCCGATGGTCTGGACGAACTGGGCGATGGTCTCGCTCTGTGTGACGAAGTCGGAGACGGCGTCGGCGCTCTCTTCCACCTGAGACTTGATGCTGGAGATGTTCTCGATGGTCTGCGCGATGACCTGGCCGCCCTCGCGTGCGGTTTCTGATGCGCCCTCGGCCCGCTGCATGGCGGCGTTGGCGCGTTCGCTCATGGTCTGGGTGATGCCGGAGGTCTCGACGGCGGCGCCGGCGATCTGCATGGACGCGGCGCGGGTGTTCTCGGCGACCTGCGCGATGGTGCTGATGGTCTGGTGCATGGAGCGGAGGAAGCCGGAGATCGCCGTGGCGACTTCGCCGAGGCGTGAGTCCTCGTCGACGCGGATTTCCTGTGTGAGGTCGTTGGCGGCCTCGAGCTGGGCGAGCTGCTGCCCGAGCTCGGCCGCGGCGCGGGCGACGCCCTCGTTGGCGACGTAGTCGAGCTGGGATTCGCGGAGGGCGGCCTCGCGCATGTCGGCCAGGGCGGTGCGGGACATGTAGATGAGGAAGCCGACCTCGGCGACGAGCCAGACGGCGTGCTCGATCCAGCGGAGCTTGCTGGCGGTGGCGATGCCGTACATGGACTGGGTCCAGAAGATGCCTCGGAAGGCGTGGTCTGCGGCGGCGACGAGCGTGGCGGCGATGAGGACGCGCCAGTCTCGGTAGATGCAGAGGATGGCCATGGATGCGAAATAGTGGAAGTGGAACTCGATGCGTCCGCCGCCGACGTGGACGAAGAGCCCGCCCATGAGGGCGTAAGCGATGCCGATGCTCAGGCGTGTGGAGAGCTCGCCCTTCTGGAACCGCATCAGGAGGATGGGGAGCGTGGCGACGATGCCGCCGAGGACGACGGCGGCGATGAGGTGGGTGTTGGGGCTGCTTGTTGAGCCGATCCATGTCTTGGGCGTGACGATCAGCGCGAGCCCGACGAGGATCAGCCACTGCACGCCGAGCCCGACGGCGAGGATGCGATCGGATTTCTCGCAGAGCTGGCGGAAGGAGGCGAGGAAGCGGTTGTTGGCTGAATCTTCAAGCGATATTGAAGTCATGGGAGGTCCTCGGTGGGTGAGCAGGTTGCCATGGCTGGTGCTGATGAATCTATTGGTGAGTCTGGACAGAGCGGGCAGCCGAAGACGGGCGCTTCGCTGGCGAGTGACTGGCGTGCGTTGAAGAGCTCGATGAGCGAGGCGGAGCCGGTGTTGGGCCCCTCGTGTGCGCGGGTGGGTGTGAGCCCGCCGGAGTAGGCGAGGGCGGCGTCCGGGGTGTAGACGAGGGTGTGGCCGGATGTGCGTGCGCCGAAGCGGCTGGCGATCTGTGCGTCCGGGTCAGGGATGAGGATGACGCCGGGGAGCTTGGCGAGGCGGCTGGCGATGCTGGTGCGCGCGAAGGACTCGTCTTCGTGGACGGGGTCGTCCGGGCCCGGCTCGTAGATCAGGGCGTAGGTGGTGGGGAGCGCGGGTGCTTTGGCGAGGGCCCGCTCGAGCTCACTGATGGTGGCGCGGGTGCAGGGGCAGCGTGGGTGGACGGCGAGGACGAGTGTGGGCTGCTGCGGGTCCAGGGACATCGCTGCGGGTGGGTTCTTGGGCCAGGTTTGTGGGACATCGCCGACCGCGCCGGGTTTGGCGGCGTATGCGGCCATCGCGCCGAAGATGGCAACGACGAGGCACAGCCATGCCGTGATGATGATGAGGATGGTCCGATTCTGACGCATAAAGCGACCCCTTCGGGTCCAGAATCGGATGTTGGGGCGGCTCACTGAAGTGGGATCGGGGGTGCTGCCTCAGTTTCGTGTCGTATTGGAGGGGTCTACGCAGACGTTGGGCGGCCCGATGGTGACGAGGGTGGTTCGGAGATGTGCGTTCCCGGAGGAGCCGGGGACGGCTCCATCGGGCCACCCGTCGGGGCACCCTTCACTCTTGTGATCATTCATCGTCGAAGTAGAGTGATGCGTCGTCGGGGAGGTCGAGCATGAGTGCCTCGCGGTCGATGTCCTCCATGCTCATCTCGCCGTCGAACTTGCCGGTGACCTGGTCGGGTGCGTGGAGTGTTGCCTTGCCGGCGCCGGAGCGTTGTCGGCGTTCGACGCGTTTGCGGGCGCGGAGGATGAGTCTGATGGGGACCTCGTCGAAGGGGAGGACCTCGCGGAGGCGGTTCATGAGGAAGCGCTCGTAGTTGTTGGTGAAGAGGTCCGGGTCGTTGACGACGAGGACGAGCGTTGGCGGTGCGGTCTTGACCTGTGAGGCGAAGTAGACCTTGGCTTCCTGGCCGAGGCGGTTGGATGGGCCGCGCTTTTCGAGGATGCCCTTGACGGTGCGGTTGAGCTTTCCGGTGCTCACGCGTGTGTTTGCCTGCTCGTGGAGCTCGAATGCGAGCTCCATGGTTCCGGGGATGTTGAGCCCGTCCTTGGCGCTCATGAACGAGATGGGCGCGAAGCGCAGCCCGCCGAGTTCTTTGCGGAAGTACTCCTCGTACTTCTGCGGCGTGACCGGGCGGCCCTTGTCATCGGACGCGTCCTTGGCGATGTCCCATTTGTTGACGACGATGACGACGGGCTTGAAGGAGTCGACGATCATCTTGCCCAACTGCTCGTCGACCTGGGAGATCTCGGTGGTGGCGTCGATCATGAAGACGACGACGTCGCAGCGTGCGATGGCCCGCTGGGCGCGGTCCAGCGCGTAGTACTCGATCTGGTCCTGGAAGCTCTTTTTGCGTCGGAGACCGGCGGTGTCGATGGCCATGATGGTGCGTTCGCCCATCTCGATCTTGACGTCCACGGCGTCGCGGGTGGTGCCGGCGATCTCGGAGACGATGACGCGTGGCTCGCCGGCGAGGGCGTTGACGAGGGTGGACTTTCCGGCGTTTCGCTTGCCGACGATGGCGAGCTTGACGTCGACCTCGGGTTCCGGCTCGTCCTGGTTCACCGGGGTGAGCTCGTAGAGCTCGTCGAGGAACTGGCGTCGGAAGTTTTTGGTGGTGGAGGAGACCATGAGCGGCACGCCGAAGCCCAGGGCGCTGAGCTCGTAGGCGTGTGGCTCCCATCGCGAGTCGTCGACCTTGGTGGCGACGACCTGGATCGGTGTCTCGTGGCCGTCGTGGTCGCGCTTGCCGAGCTTCTGCTCGCGGAGCATCTGGGCGATGGCCTGGTCCTGGGCGGTGATGCCTGCCTGGGCGTCGACGGCGAAGAGGATGAGGTCTGCGTTGGTGACGGCCTCGGCGATCTGGCGCTCGATGTCTCCGGTGAGCGATGCGAGGTCGGCGCCGATCTCGTTGTAGCGTTTGCCGTCGGCGACGTAGACGCCGTAGCCG
Source organism: Phycisphaerales bacterium UBA1924 (assembly GCA_964229845.1). Classification (GTDB taxonomy): domain Bacteria; phylum Planctomycetota; class Phycisphaerae; order Phycisphaerales; family UBA1924; genus UBA1924. Next base: position 802 of record CAXREY010000003.1, on the reverse strand, counting down.
CCGGTATCGACGATCTCGGCCTCGCGTTCTGGCCCGTTCATGTCGGGGTGGGGGAGCGAGACGATTGTGGAGATTCGATCGCGCGTGACGCCCGGCGTGGGGTCAACGATGGCGATGCGTTCCTGCGCGATCAGGTTGAGCAGGGAGCTCTTCCCGACGTTTGGGCGTCCGACGATGGCGATCCGTGGGATGGGCATAGTCGGGAATCATATGCACGATCGGCGAGAATCAAGCGTGATGCTCGGCAAACGCCGGGAGTTTCAGGGTTTACGGGCGGTTGGGGTGTGCCGCTCAGGCGCCGAGGAGGCCGTTGAAGAGTTCGCGTCGATCGAAGCGCTGGCCGCACTCGGGGCAGTGGCCTCGGACGCCGAGGCCGTCGAGGGGGTAGCTGCATGCGGGGCAGTCGATGGCGATGTCGCAGACCTGCGCGTCGGTCATGTTGGCGAGGGGCGGCTGCGTCTCGTAGCAGGGTGCGAGGGCTTCCGGGCCGTGGGTCTGGAAGATCATGTCGAGCATGTCGTACTTGGTGCCGCAGCGTTGGCAGGGGCCGAGGGGTCGTGCGATCATGATGGGCCAGTCGCAGCCGGGGCAGTTTGGGATGAGTTTGCGGTCGAGCTTGGAGAGGTCCGGGGCGACGTCGTCTTCCCAGTCTGGGTCGATCTCGGGGGGGTTGGTCTCGAGCTGCTCGATGAGCTGGCGTGCGCGGTCCTCGTCCCGTTTGCTGGCGATAACCAGCTCGTACATGCCGCGGTTGAATGTGGTGGCCATGACGCCGGTGATGACGGACATGGACGCGTCGATG
>CAXREY010000002.1:0-34403 GCA_964229845.1 Phycisphaerales bacterium UBA1924 | reverse complement strand
TCGAGGACCCGACGCGGTACAGCACCTTCCCAAACGAGCCGCGACCGTGAGGGCGCGGTCTTCGAGGTCGATAGAAACCGCTCCCTCACGGTCGCGGCTCGTTGAAGAAATGGACACATGAGCGACACGCTTCCCATCTCGGAAACCTTCGTCTCGATCCAGGGCGAGGGGAAGCTGACCGGCACGCCGAGCTGGTTCTGCCGGCTCGCGGGGTGCAACCTGCGCTGCACCTGGTGCGACACGCCCTACGCGAGCTGGGACCCTGAAAAAACAGACAGGGCCGTCGAGTCGCTCGTTGAGGAGGCGGTCGGATCGGGCGTGAAGCACGCCGTGCTGACCGGGGGCGAGCCGATGATCTTCAAGGGGCTGGTGCCGCTGAGCAACGAGCTCGCGAAGCGCGGCCTGCACATCACGATCGAGACCGCGGGGACCGTGACGCTGCCGGGCGTGTCGTGCCACCTGCTGAGCTTGTCGCCCAAGCTCGCCAACTCCACCCCGGTTGATGATCCGCGCGACCCCGACGGCGTGTGGGCGACGCGGCACGAGCAGCGCCGGTTGAACTTCGAGTCGCTCAACACCCTGATCGCCTCGACCCCGGACCGGCAGATGAAGTTTGTTGTCGCCGGCCCAGACGACCTGCCCGAGATCGAGTCCGTGCTTGAGCGGGTCGTTGGGTACCAGGCGCACGATGTGATGCTGATGCCCGAGGGCGTGACGGTGCCGGATCGCGGCTCGATCCAGTGGGTGCTGGATGAGTGCGTGAAGCGTGGGTGGAGCTACTGCCCGCGCGTGCATATTCAGCTGTTTGGGGATACGCGGGGGACGTGAGACGCGCATTACGCTGGGTGGCCCGAAGGAGACTGTGTCTCCATCGGGCCACCCGGCAAATGCACGGTGGCACAGGCGTCTCGCCTGTGCGGCCCAAAGAGCACAGGCGAGACGCCTGTGCCACCACCAACTGAGCATACACACCCTACAATCCATCTCGATGATCTACCGCGTCTGCAAATCCTTTGAGATCGAGAACGGGCACATGCTCTCCAAGCACCCCGGGCGGTGCCGATTGCCGCACGGGCATTCGCGCCGGGTGGACCTGGTGATCAGTGCCGATCGGCTGGATGAGAACGACATGGTCTGCGACTTCAAGGCCCTGAAGCTGGCCGTCGAGGACTACCTCGATCAGCACGACCATGCCCTGATGGTCAACTCGGACGACGAGATCCTCGATTCGCTCAAGGAGCAATATCGGGACCGGTTGATCGTTCTGGAGGGGACGGATCCGACGACGGAAGTGCTCGCGGAGCGCATCTACGGGTACGTCGAGCGCCAGATCCGGGCCGGAGGGGCCTTTACGGACCCGAAAACGGGGAACTCGTTCTCTCTCCCGACCCACCTGACGCTCGAACGCGTGCGGGTGACGGAAACGAGTTCGAGCTGGGCGGAATACGGGATGGGTTAATCCCATTCATTCCTCTGGCACGACCCGGGTCTCGCGCCCAAAGCACAATCTGCATCGAACCCCGTCAGGGGGCCGATCGTTCTGTGTGTGATCGTGTGTAGGAGGCAAATGATGCACAACAACAAAGCAATCCTCATCCCAGCCATCGCCCTGCTCGCGGGTTCCGCGGCCGTCTACTCGTCCCAGACGCTCGCGGACACCGGGATCAGCACCGCCGCCGAGGCCCTCGCCGAGCCAGACGAGAGCCAACGCCACGCGATGTCGATGGCCTTTAACATCTCCGAGGCGTTCTCGTACGCCGCGGAGCAGATCGAACCCTCGGTCGTGCACATCACCACACGGACCAACACCCGGCGCGGCAGCGTCAACGGCGGGCTGGGGTCGGGCGTGGTCGTCGACCGGCGCGGCTACATCGTCACCAACAACCACGTGATCGAGAACGGCAACTCCATCGTCGTCCGCCTCTTCGACGGGCGCGAGCTGCCCGCGGACCTGATCGGGACCTTCCCGGAGTCGGACATCGCCGTGCTCAAGGTCGATGCGGATGACCTCAAGCCCGCCCGCTTCGCCGATTCTGAGGCCCTCAAGGTGGGCCAGTGGGTCCTGGCGGTGGGCTCGCCCTTTGGCTTCGACCAGACCGTGACCGCGGGGATCGTGAGCGCCAAGGGGCGCGGCGGGCTCGGACCGGGCAGCGAGAACATGGGCTCGCAGGGGCTCCAGGAGTACATCCAGACCGACGCCGCGATCAACCCGGGCAACTCGGGCGGGCCGCTGGTCGACCTCAACGGCAACATCGTGGGCATCAACACCGCGATCATCTCGCGCACGGGCAGCAACAACGGGCTGGGGTTCGCGATCCCATCGGATATCGCCCAGTCCGTGATGGAGCAGATCATCGAGACCGGCGACGTGCAGCGCGGCTGGCTGGGTATCCAGATGGCCCCGCTGGACCCCGTCCTCGCCCATGAGATGCAGATCCCGGGCGGCGTGGTCATCGGGCGGATCCTGCCCGATGGGCCCGCGGAGAACGCCGGGCTCGAGTCGGGCGACATCATCACCAAGATCGGCGGTCGCACCACCGAGAACCTCGTGCGCCTGAGCAACGCCATCATGCTCATCAAGCCCAACGAGCCGGCGGAGATCACCTTCCTCCGTAACGGTGACGAGCGGTCTGTGTCCGCGATCCTCTCCGATCGTGACCGTGAGCAGGTGCAGAGCGCCGGCGGTGCGTACATCGACCCGCTGGGGATCGGTATCGTGCCCCGCTCACTCTCGGCGCGAGTCGGTCGCCGCACGGCGCGGACCATCGATGGTTACCTGGTCGTCGACATCGTGGCCGACTCGGTGGCTTCCGAGGTCGGCTTTGAGCCCGGCGATTTCATCGTCGAGGTCGATGGGCGGACGCATTCCAGCGCCGAAATGCTCGATCAGTATTTCACCAACGCTTCTGTCGGCATGCCCATCCGGGTTGAGCTGATCCGCGACGGCGAGCCGATGGTGGTCACCCTCACGCCCCAGTAACCCGCTTGGGGCTCAGCTGGTGTGCGCCTCTTTCTCGAGGAACGAGATGTCCGGATCGGGCGTGCTGGGGTTCTTGCGCTCCAGATCGACGTTGCCGGTGACGGCGACACGGATGGCGTGGGTGATGTCGTCGAAGATAAGCAGCAGGCTGGGCAGCACCAGCAGGATGATGAAGGTCGCGCTCATGAGCCCGAAGGCGATGGTGATGGCCATCGGGATCAGGAACTTGGCCTGGAAGCTGGTCTCGAGCATCAGCGGCGTGATGCCCAGCACCGTGGTGATGGTGGTGAGCATGATGGCGCGGAAGCGTGCCTTGCCTGTCGCCACGGCCGCCTCGAACACATCGAGCCCCTCGCGTCGGCGCTCATTGAAGAACTGCATGAAGATCAGCGAGTCGTTGACGACGATCCCCGCCAGGGCGATGAAGCCGATCATGGACAGGAACGTCATGGACGAGCCCATGATGACGTGCCCCCAGATCATGCCGATCAGAGCGAAGGGGATCGCGAGCATGACGACGATGGGCTGGATGAAGCTGGCGAACAGCCACGCGAGGACCACGTAGATCAAACCCGACGCGACCAGCATGCCGATGGGCAGCGATTGCATCGAGTCGGCGAAGTCCTTCTGTCGGCCGCGCTGGACCATCTCGACGCCGTGCAGGTCGCTGATTTCCTGCTCGAGGATCGGGCGCAGCTGGGCCGCGAGCTGGTCGGGGTTCTCGAGCTCACGATACACGTCCGCCTGGACCGAGATGGCCCGCTTGCGGTCCAGTCGGCGGATCGTGGCGTACGCCTGCGATTCCTCGATCGTCGCGACCTCGGTCAGCGGCACGGGCATGCCCGCCGGGGTGAAGACGTACATGTTCTCGATCTGGGCGCTGGAGCGGCGGACACGCTCGGGCACCGTGACCCGCACGTCGATGTCCTCGCGGTTGCCGGCGAAGGTGAAGGCCTCGATGCCGAACACCGCCGCCTGGATCTGGCGACCCAGGTCGGCCCGTGTGAAGCCCAGCTCGCTGGCGCCGTCGCGGAGTGTGAAGCGCAGCTCGCGCTGCCCGCGGTCGGAGTCGTCGCTGATGCCGTAGACCGCCTCGTAGTCGTCGAGCGTGTCTTTGATCCGTGCGACCGCGATGTCGAGCTGCTCGATCGAGTCGCCGACAACCGTAAAGGTCAGGGCCGGGCCCGATGGGCCGCCGCTCATGCCCTCCATGCGGACGTTTTTGATGCTCGGGATCTCGCCGACGCGTTCACGGATCTCGTCCTGGATCGCGACGCTCGTGCGGTCGCGGTTCTCGGCGCTCTTGAGCTCGAGGATCAGCTGGCCGACGTGCGATGACGACGAATCGCCGCCGGCGCCCTCCAGATCGCTCACCGCGCCGGCCATCGCGAAGGTCGAGTCGATCTCGGAGATGTCCAGGCACACCTGCTCGTAGCGCCGCACGACCTCGGCCGTTTGTTCCAGCGGCGTGCCGATGGGCATGGTGATGGTGATGTTGACCGTCTCCGCGTCGTCGGTCTCGAAGAGGATGAACTGCAATCGACCGGAGGCAACCAGTCCAAGCGAGATGATCAGGATGGCGCTGACCGTCGCGAGCGTGACGTAGCGGAAGCTGACCGAAGCACGCAGCAGGCGCTCGTAGGCGGGCAGGATCTTCTGCTGAACGGTGCGGTCGCGCCACTCGTCGTAGCGCTGCTCGATCTTGGAGACCTTGCGGAAGAGCGCGAAGCGGTGCTCCTTGCGTCCGTTCTCGCGGATCTGGTCGACCTTGCGGAGCGAGTGGCCCATGTGCACGGGCAGGATGAACAGGCACTCGATCAGCGAGACGCCCAGCGCGCAGCCCACGACCCAGGGCATGACGTTCATGAAGTCGCCGATCTGCCCGTCCATGAGCCCGAGGGGCAGGAAGGCGAAGACCGTTGTGAGGACGGTGGACACGACGGGCCAGGCGACCTGGTCGGTGCCATGCACCGCGGCGACGAGCGCGGGCTCGCCCTTCTCGTGGCGTGTGGTGATGTTCTCGGCGACGACGATCGCGTCGTCCACGAGCACGCCGATGACGATGATCAGGCCGAACATGGTCAGGAAGTTCAGCGAGATGTCCATCGCGGCCATGAGCGTGAGCGTGCCCAGCAGCGACACCGTCAGGCCCGCAGCCACCCAGAACGAGATCCGCCAGTTGAGCAGCAGCACCAGTGTGATGAAGACCAGCACGCCGCCCTGGAGCGCGTTGCGCAGGAGCAGGTCGAGGCGGCCCTCCACGAAGCGTGCCAGGTCGGTGGTCGTCATCAGCGTGCCGGGCGGCGCGGCGACCTCCCAGCGGTCGTGCCCCAGCGACCAGGCCGTGTAGATCTCGGAGCTGTACTCGGGCTGCGCGTTTGGCGGTCCGCGAGTTCCATCCGACCCCTGATCTTTCTGGGGCTCGGGCTGTGGCTGGAGCTCGGCCATGGCGAGCCCGATCTTCTCGCCGGTGCTCGCGGTGTAGTCCTCGCCCTTACGCCCCGCGACGTAGGCCTTGACCAGCTCCGCGATGCGGATGACGTCCTGATCGCCCACGCGGAAGACCGTGAGCGTCATGGTCGGCTCGCCCTCGTAGCGGGTCATCAGCTCTGTGTCCACGAATCCGTCGTAGACCTGCGCCACGTCCCCGACGCGGACCACGCCGCCGTCGCCGGTCGCCTTGATGACGATCTCGCGGACGGTGTCGGCCCGCTCCTCGACGCCGACCGATCGCACCGAGATGGTGCTGGTGTCTGTTTTGACCGTGCCGCCCGGCAGCTCGATCATGGCGGCGCGGATGCGCTCGGCGATGGTGGGCAGCGAGATGCCGTGCTCGATGGCCTGCTCGGGCGAGACCTCGACGCGCAGCTCATCACGGCGGAGCCCGCCCGGCTGCACGTCGGTGATCTCGGGGAGCGTGAGCAGGTCGTCGCGCGTCTGGGTGATGAAGTTCTTCATCGAGCGCTCGTCCGCCTCGCCGTAGATCGCGACGATGATCGCGGGCATGTTGGGCTCGAGGATGTCCACGACGATGTTGTCCACGTCGTCCGGCAGGTCCTGGATCGCGTCCATCTCGCGTTTGACGTCGAGCAGCGCCTCCTGAATGGAGTAACCCTCCTCGAACTCGACCGTGACGTTCGCGGCCCCCTCGGCGACGGTGGAGTTGATCTCCTTGACGCCCGTGAGGTCCGAGACGCGGTCCTCGAGCTTGGTCGCCAGCGCGTCCTCAACCTCCTCGGGCGCGGCCCCGGGATAGGGCGCGGCGATGGTGATGATCCGCGACTCCACGTACGGGAAGAACTCGCGGCGCAGGCCCACACCGAAGATGATCCCCGCGCCGATGATCGCGAACATCACCAGGTTGGCGACGACCGGCTTGCGTACACCGAAGCGTGCGAGACTCACGGGACGCTCCCTTCGTTCTCCCCCGCTGCCCGTTCGGCTTCTGCCGGGAGCTGCTCTGTCTGTTGCGACGGCTCGGGCTCCGGGTCACGGCGCAGGCGGACCCGCATGCCGGTGACCACCTGGTCCAGCAGGGAGACCACGACGTGCGACCCCTCGACGGGCTCGTAGCCGAGCTCTAGGGCGACCCACTGGTTCTCGTTGGGATCGATCGACGGGCGGCTGCCCTCGAAGCTGTACGCCACGCGGACGGGCACCTTCTCGATCACGCGGTAGCCGTCGTCCAGCTCGCCCGCGACGAACACGGTCCCCGACTGCACCGCCCGGCGGGGCAGGATCACCCGGTCGTGCGGGTCGTGCGACAGGACGCGCCCGTGCACGAACTGGCCGGGCAGGAGGCGGTCCGCGTCCTCGGGGTCCTGGGTCACCTCCGCGAAGACCGTGATGGTCCGGCTCGTCGCGTCGGCCTCGGGGGCGACGCGGACGATCTGGCCAACCCAGTCGGGCTCGCCCGTGGGCTCGCGGACCCAGAACTGCGCCTCGTCGCCCACGCGGACCCACGCCGAGGACGACGCGGGCAGCTTGAGCGGGATCTCCAGGCGTGACAGGTCCACGACCCGCGCCACGCTCGTGCCCATCGCGACCCAGTCGCCCACACGCGGCGTCACAGTCTGCAGCTGGGCGTCGAGCGGCGAGCGGATCGAGGAACGCTCGACGTTCTGCTCCGCGGTGCGAGCGGTAGCACGCTGGGACGAGAGCTGGGCCTGCAGCTGCAGGCGGCGCGACGGGATCAGGTCGAGCTGCTGGCGCAGGGCCGCGAGCTGACGCTGGGCGCGGAGCAGGGCCGAGTAGACGCTGTCCCGCTCGCCATCGTTGCCCGCGCCGGCGGCGATCGCTTCCTCGATCCGCCCGAGGTCACGCTTCGCGGTCTCGATCTCTTCGCTGGCGTACTGCACCTGCAGGCGGGTCTGCTCCTCCTCGACGTCGAGCCCCTCGATCTGCGCCTCGATGGCGCGGACGGACTGGCGGGCCGCGTCGAGGGCGTTGATGTAGTCGGTATCGTCGAGGCGGACGATCAGCTCGCCGCGCTGCACGCGGGCGCCGGCCTCGATGGCGTCGGCCCGCTCGATCACGCGCCCCGAGACCTCCGCGACCAGGTCCGCGGAGCGCATGGTCCGCGCTGTGCCGTAGCCGGACCAGACCCGGTCTGTTGGGCGGTGCTGGGAATCGATCGCATGGACGACAACGGACGCGACCTCGGGCGGGCGTTTCTCGCTCTCGGCGCGGGTCAGCATCATGATCTGAAAGATCCCGACGGCCCCGGCGAGCAGGACGATCACCGCGATCACACGCGGGAGCATCACCTTCCAGAGTCTGGCGGAAGTATCACGGTTCGGTTTCGTCGGCACGATCGCGGCCCCTGTGTGAATGTCAGGCGGGCGCGTCCTCCCGTGCTCGTGGTGCACCTCGCGTCCGCGACCTGTATGGTAGGCATTCGCTCGTACAATCTGGCCGGATCCACCCGAACACGCCGATGATGCACGCGTGATCAAGTATCTCGGATCAAAGCGGCTGCTCGTCGAGCACATCGTCTCGGTGTGCGAGACCCTGCGTCCACATCCGGGAACCGTGCTCGATCTCTTCTCCGGCACCTCCCGCGTGGGCCACGCCCTCAAGAACGCGGGATTCGGCGTGCTCGCCAACGATCACAACAGTTACGCCCACACCCTCGCCATGTGCTATATCCAGGCCGACGCCGCCAGGGTCGAGCACGACGCGACCCGGATCATCCACGATCTCAACGCGCTGCCGGGCCGTGACGGCGCGTTCACAGAGACCTATTGCAGGGCCGCACGCTACTTCACGCCCGAGAACGGTGCGCGGATCGAGTCGATGCGCGAGCACATCGAGTCGCTCGGTCTCGAGCCCGAGCTCCGCGCGGTGGTGCTCACCAGCCTGATCGAAGCCGCGGACCGGGTCGATTCGACCACGGGCGTGCAGATGGCGTATCTCAAGTCATGGGCGCCGCGGGCGCTCAAGCCCATCGAGCTGCGCCTGCCCAATATCCTGCCGCAGCCGGAAGATCTCGCCTGCCGCGCCTTTCAGCTCGATGCGCTGGACGCGGCCCACGGGCTCAGCGCCGACATCGCCTACCTCGATCCGCCCTACAACCAGCACTCATACCTGGGCAACTACCACGTCTGGGAAACGCTGGTCCGCTGGGATCAGCCCGAGACGTACGGCGTGGCGTGCAAGCGGATCGACTGCCGGGAGCGCAAGAGCCACTTCAACTCCAAGGTCCGCATCGAGGACGCGCTGCGATCGGTGATCGACGCGGTCGATGCGAGGACGCTCATCCTCTCGTTCAACGACGAGGGGTACCTGACGCGCTCGCAGATCGAGGACATGCTCAGCCCGATCGGGCCCGTCGCGGTCATCGGCCACGACCATCCGCGTTACGTTGGATGCAAGATCGGCATCCATAACCAACGCGGCGAGAAGGTCGGGCGTGTCGGCAAGGTCCGCAACACCGAGCACTTCTTCATCGCCGGCGAGGGCGCGGAGATGTTCCTGGCGCAGGGCGAGGCCATGAGCGCCGCCGGCTGATCACCGGTTCGATTCGCCGCCGATCTCGCGCCACTGCACCACACGCACTCGCTCGCTGCGGGGCACGAACGCGCTGGCCGGGATGACCTCCTCGAAGAGATCGCTCGGCCCCTGCCATGTCAGGAACAGCCCGGCATCGGAGTAGCCCTCCATGAACTCGAGCACGAGCTCGTGCTCACCCGCCTCCAGCGCCACCTGCCCGCTCCTCCAGCGGAACGAGTGCCCGCTCGAGTCGTCAACGATCGTGGAGCCGTTGATCATCAGGCGTGCGTACTGATCGGAGCCGACACGGAAGGTCCACGTCCCCGTCTCGGGCACATTCAGCGTGCCCGTGATGCGGGTCGCGAAGTAATCCGCGGGGACGCCGGATGTGAACGCCGAGCGGGTCTTGTTCCAGCTCACCCGCGCCTCGGTCGTGACCTTGCTGGGCGATTCCCAGGAGAACGAGTCCATGTTGTACCCGCGGGTGTCGCTGAACCATTCCGTGGCCAGCGCCGCCTCGCCGTCATCGAACACCGGGTCGGTCTCGTACGCATCGAACGCGCTGGCGGGGATGATCTCCTCGAAGGGATCGTTGGGTCCCTGCCACGTCACGTGCAGACCGGCGTCGGAGTAGCCCTCCCAGTAGCGCACCTCGAACTTGTGCTCGCCGGGTGTGAGGCTGATCGTGCCCGATCGCCAGCGGTACGAGTGCCCGCTGGTATCCACGACCACCGGCTCGTCGTCGATCAGCAGGATGGCGCTCTGGTCGCTGCCGAGGCGGAAGGTCCACTCGCCGCCCTCCTCCTCCGGGATGATCAGACGCGAGATCAGGCGCAGGCCGAAGTAGTCCGCCGGCCCGTCCGTGAAGAACGCGCCGCGGGTCTTCTGCCACGACACGTTGTCCACGATGCTTGTGCTCGAATGCTCGGCGTAGTCGATCTGGCCCGCGTTGCTCGCGTGGCGTGCGTTGCTGGTCCAGTACGCGCGCAGCCCGCCGCCGGTCGCCGTCGGGGTCTCGGTTTCGCGCAGCGAGAGCGCCGTGCGGGGAACGATGATCTCCGCGGGCACCGTGGGCCCGGACCAGCTCAGGTGCAGCCCCGCGTCGGAGTAGCCCTCCCAGAACCGGACCTCGATGTCGTGCTTGCCGGCGCCCAGCTGGACCGTGCCGTGTCGCCATCGGTACGAGTGCCCGCTCGTGTCCACAACGACGGGTTCGCCATCGATCAGCACCATCGCGGACTGATCGCTGCCGAGCCCGAATCGCCATTCCCCGCTCGCGGGGATGTCGATCTGCCCGAGCACACGCAGCCCGAAGTAATCGCTGGGTGTCTGATCGTCGAACGCGTCCCGGGTCTTGCGGTACGCGATGTTCTGGATCGTGGTCGCGTGATCGTGGCGATCCCAGTCGATCTGACCGGCGTTGCCCGCGTGGCGTGCGTTGGTCGTCCAGTAGGCGCGCACGCCACCGCCGCCCGCGTCGTACGGCGTCTCGACCTCGCTGTGCGAGAAGGCGTTGGACGGGATGACCTCCTCAACACCGCCCGGCGGGGTCCAGCTCACCAGCAGGCCAGCGTCTGAGTAGCCCTCCCAGTAGCGCACCTCGAAGGGGTGCAGCCCGGGCTCGAGCTCGATCGTGCCCGATCGCCAGCGGAACGAATGCCCGCTGAGATCGTTGACGATCAGCTGACCATCGATGAACAGCTGCGCGGACTGATCGCTGCCGAGCCCGAAGGTCCACTCGCCCTCGGAGGGGATCTGGATCAGCCCCTCGGCGCGGAGCCCGAAGTAATCCGTCTGCGTGCCGCCCTGGGACGTCGAGACGCCCTCGTCGTTGGTGATCGTCGTGCCGGGGAACGCGTTGCGCGTCAGCTCCCAGGCGATGTTGGACTCGAAGGTCATCCGGTCGTAGTTCTGCCAGTCGATTTGGCCCGCGTGCTGGGCGTGGCGTGCGTTGTCCACCCAGTACACCCGCAGACCCTCGCCGCCGGCGTTGAGCACCGGGTCGACCTCGTTCTGCGACAGGACGCTCGACGGGATGACCTCCTGGAAGTCATCGCCTGGCCCCTGCCATGACACAACGAGACCCGCGTCCGAGTAGCCCTCCCAGTACTGCACCTCGATATCGTGCAGCCCCGCCGTCAGCGACTTGCTGCCGTACCTCCAGCGGAACGAGTGCCCGCTGGCGTCGTTGACCACCGCGACGCCGTCGATGTAGAGGCGCGCGGACTGGTCGCTGCCGAGCCCGAAGGTCCAGGAGCCGGTGGTCGGGATGTCGATCTTGCCGACGTATCGTTTCGCGAAGTAATCGCTGGGACCGCCCGCCTCGAAGCTCCCCCTTGTTTTAGGGTAATAGATGTTCTGCACCGTGTCGACGGAGTCGTGATCGCCCCAGTCGACCTGACCCACGTTGCTGGCGTGTCGGGCGCTGTCGTGGTTGTACACACGCAGCCCGCCGGCCGAGCTCGGGTTCGTGGCCCCCACACCGGGGCGGAACGCGCTGGGCGGGATGAGCGTCGCGTAGGTTGCGCTGGGTGCTTTCCAGGCCACCCCGAGACCCGCGTCCGAGTAGCCCTCCCAGTAGCGTACCTCGATCGTGTATTCGCCGACGCCGAGCGTCTTGGTCCCCGTACGCCAGCGGTAGGAGTGCCCGTCGTCGTCGACCACGACCGGGTCGCCGTCGATGAACAGGATCGCGGACTGGTCGCTGCCGAGCTCGAACTGCCACTCCCCGGGCTCATCGATCTCGATCACACCCATGAACCGCGCCCCGAAGTAGTCCGAGGGACCACCCACGCGGAACGCGCCGCGGGTCTTGGGGTAGCTGATCTTCTGGACCGTCTCGACCAGGTCCGCCTGGTTCCAGTCGATGTGGCCGACGTTGCTGGCGTGGCGGGCGTTGTCGAACCAGTACGCCCAGAGCCCGTCGCCCGGGCTCTCGAAGGTCGGCTCCTCCGCGGGCGAAGAGAACGCGCTCGCGGGGATGACCTCGCGCCCGTCGCTTCCCGGGCCGTCCCATTCGAGCACCAGCCCGTTGCTGGAGTAGCCCTGGAAATAGCGGACCTCGATGTCGTGCTCGCCTGCATCGAGGGTCACAAAGTCCGTGCGGGTGCGGAAGGACTGCTGGTAGGGCTGCTCGATGAGCACCTCGCCGTCGATGATCAGCACGCTCCCGTCATCGCTCCCGAGGTAGAAGCTCCACACACCCGACGAGGGGATATCGATCTTGCCCACGAATCGAGCACCGAAGTACTGCGTCGGACCATCCGTGTAGAACGATCGATCACGCGCATTGGGCCAGTTGAGCTGATCCACCTGCACGAGCTCGTCGTACGCGGCCCAGTCGACGTGACCGATGTGGCTCACGCCGGACGTGTTGCTCACGAAGTACCCACGGAGCCCGGGCGTGGAGCCGTCGTTGCTGATCTCCGCCCCGGACGACGCGGACGCCGTCAGTGCACAGATCGCAAAGGTGAACAAGGAAGCGATTCGTAGTGAGATACTCATACATCGCACATCGCCCGGCCCGCCGCGCGGGTTCAGCCGACCAGCGAATCCCCCCCACCGGGCAGGCCAGCCGTTCGGTCTGGGGACACTGGGAAAGCCGATGACTTATGTCTTGGTCCGAGAACCGACGCAGGGCTTCGGCTGATCAGGCGCCGAAGCCCAGCAGCACATCAGCGCCCAGCCAGACCAGAAGCGAGATAACCACGATCGCGATGAGATTCAGGCCCAGCCCCACCAGTGCCATCTGTCGGATCGTGATCCGCCCGGTCGAGAACACGATCGCGTTGGGAGGCGTCGCGACCGGGAGCATGAACGCGCACGACGCGGACACCGCCGCCACCACAACGAGCTTGGCCGCCGAGATCTCCATGCTCTCCGCCGCGGCGGAGAGCACCGGGAGCATGGTGCTCGTGGTCGCCGTATTCGATGTGATCTCGGTCAGGAACACGATCAGCGTGCTGGTGCCCGCCAGCAAACCCAGCTCGCCCGGGTCGCCGATCTCGGCGATCCGCTGCCCGATCCACGTGTCGAACCCGGTCCCCGTCACGCCCTGCGCCAGCGCCAGCCCGCCGCCGAAGAGGATCAGGATCCCCCACGGGATCTTCTCCGCGTGGTCCCAGTTGAGCACCCGCTTGGTCCGATCACGGTTCACCGGGACGGCGAACATCAGCAGCGCGCCAAGTATCGCGATGGCCCCATCATCGACCGTCGGCAGCCCGAGCCACGACTCGATCCAGCCGTGCGTGACCCAGAGCAGCGCGGTCAGCGAGAAGATGGACAGGGCCAGGATCTCGCCCGATCCCATCGACCCGAGGTCCGCGAGACGCTCACGGATGTGCGCCTTGCCGCCCGGGATCGTCCGGATCCGCACGCGCATCGCGACAAACACGAGGTACGCCCACGCGAGCGGCAGCAGCACCACGCTCAGCGGCACACCCATGCCCAGCCACCGCGCGTAGGTCATCTCGATGTCCATCTCGTTGCGCATGAACCCGGCCATGAACCCGTTCGGGGGCGTGCCCATGATCGTCGCGATCCCGCCGATCGAGCACCCGTACGCGAGCGCGAGCAGCAGGCAGGTGTGAAACCGCCCCGTGCTCTCCGGGTCCGCGTCGTCGTCCTCGCGTTCGTCCTCGCCCTCGCCCTCGCCCGACGCGAGAAGCCCGATCGAACCGACGATCGGGAGCATCATCATCGCCGTCGCGGTGTTGCTGACGAACGCGCTGAGCAGCGCCGCCGCGAGCATCACGCCCGCGACGATCCGCCTGGGGCTTGTGCCCACCAGCAGGATGATCAGCAACGCCAGGCGGCGGTGCGCCCCCCACCGCTCGAGCCCCTTGCCCATCATCAGCCCGCCCATGAACAGGAAGATGAGCGGGTGCCCGTACTGCGCGCCCGTGTCCGTGATGCTCAGGATGCCCAGCACCGGGAAGCTCACGATCGGCACCAGCGCCGTCGCCGCGAGCGGGATCGCCTCGGTCACCCACCACGTCGCCATCAGCGTGGCGATGGCGGCGAGGCGGCGTCCGTCCTCGCCCAGTTCCGGAAAACGCGCGAGGTAGAGGTACATCCCCACCGCCAGCACGGGACCCGCGAGCAGCCCGATGTCGTGGATCAACGATTCACTGAGCCGGATCCCGCGGGTGTCCTCGTTCATGGATCAGCCCCCTTGCCGCTCGTCATCCCTGAGCGACTGCGCGATGCCGATCTCCTGCAGGCGCACGCTCGCGCGGTCGAGCGTGTCCTTGGCTGCGTAGAACGCGTTGGGATCGACGCTCGTCCAATCGTCCTCACCCCTGGTGACGAACGAACGGAGCTCCTCGAGCGCTTCGGCGAGCGTGGAATGCTCATCGGGTTCGAGGAGATCGCCGAACTTCTCGAAGCGCTCGCTGATCCACTTGATGTCGAGCTTGGAGTTTGTGATCAGGTCCACAACGCGGTGGCGGTTCATGTCTTCCTTGGCGTGCGTGAAGCTTTCCTGCTCGATGCGGTCCACCTCGTCGCGTGAGAGTCCGTGGTTGGGGACGATCTGGATCTGGGCCCGCTTGCCCGAGCGTTCCTCGATCGCCGAAACGCTCAACACCCCGTTCGCGTCGATGAGGAACTCGACGACGAGCTTTGGCACGCCCGCGGGCATCGGCGGGATGCCGCGCAGGTCGAACACGCCCAGCGATCGGCAGTCCTCCACCATCTCGCGCTCGCCCTGCACCACGTTGATCTTGACATTGACCTGCCCGTCCACGCTGGTGCTGAACCGCTCGACCGCCCGCGCGGGGACGCTGGAGTTGCGCATGATGAGCTTGGCCATCGCGCCGCCCGCGGTCTCGATGCCCAGCGAGAGCGGGATGACGTCGACGAGCAATGAAGAACCCGCCTGGCCCGACCTGGCACCGGCGATGATCGATGCCTGCATGGCCGCGCCCAGCGCGACAACCCGGTCCGGGTCCAGCGCCGTGTAGGGCTCGACCTTGAAGAACTCGCCCACACGCTCACGCACAAGCGGGATGCGGGTGCTGCCCCCCACCATCACGACGGAGTCGATCTGCACCGGCTCGTTGCCGTTGGCTTTCTTCGCGTCTCGCTTGGCGCGGCTGCACGCGTCGAGCGACCGCTGGACCCAGTCGGCGATCATCGATTCGAACTCGTCGCGGGTGACCGTGCGGGCGTACGTGTTGCCGTTGCCCAGGTCGATAGCGATCTGCGCCGAGTCGTCGGTGCTGAGCTTGTGCTTGATCGCCCGCGCGAACCCGACGAGTGCGCGCCGGGTGGACGCGTCGAAGCTGTCCATCGGCTGGGCCTCATCGAGCCCGAGCTGCTGAGCGATCTCGCCCGTGAACATCTTGACGAGCATGTGATCGACATCGTCACCCCCGAGATGCGTATCGCCCGCGGTGGAGAGCACCTGGAAGAAGTCGGTCTCCCCCTCTGATTCACCCGGCACGAGACGCAGGATCGAGATATCGAAGGTCCCGCCCCCGAGGTCGTAGACGGCGATGGTCTGTGATTGGCCTTCATCGCGTGTCCCGATGCCGTAGGCGAGCGCGGCGGCCGTCGGCTCATTGACGATCCGCACGACCTCCAGCCCCGCGAGGCGGCCCGCGTCGCGCGTCGCCTGCCGCTGTGCGTCGTCGAAGTACGCCGGGACCGTCACGACAGCCTTCTCGACAGATTCCCCCAACGCCGACTCGGCACGCTGCTTGAGCTCACGCAGGATCACCGCGCTGATTTCCTGCGGCGAGTAGATCTTCTCGCCGGCGTCGGTCTCGATGCGGACCCGGGCGGTGTCGTGCTCGCCCTCGACGACCTCATATCCGAGATACGCGGCGTCCGCCTGCGCATCCCGGATCGATCGCCCCATCAGACGCTTCACGGAGTTGATGGTGCGATCGGGCATCTCAACGATGCGATCGGCCGCAGCTTGGCCGACGACGAACGATCCGTCGCGCTCGACGCGGACCACCGAGGGCATGACCTGCTCGCCATCGTCACCCAGCACGCGCGGCCCGGAGGCGTCCGCGATCGCGACGAGGGAGTTGGTTGTACCGAGATCGATGCCAACGATAATCGTTGTCTCTGTCTTGCTCATATAGAGGAAGCGTAGACCTACGCCTCCCGGTTCTCAGTCCGTCACCCATGCCAGCGACGCCAGCTCGCGCGTCAGGGTACGGATGGATTGCGTGTCCGCGCCGGTGCTCCACGCGCTGAAGCTCACCTCGGAACGGATCTCCAGCAGGTACCCGCGGCTGGAGCCCATCTGGGCGTGAAACCGCTCGGGGACCTGAACGTATCGCCAATCCGCCCCTTCGAGTTCCATCGATCGCACCCGGTCCCAGATCGCGTCGAGCGTCGATTCGTCCACCCGGCGGGTCATCGGGGGATAGGTCAGCCCGTCGGAGCCCTCGCCGAAGGAGGCCCGGAGGGTCCCGTCGGGCTCGATGATGTACCTCGCCGAGCGCGTCTCGATCGTTTCCGCGTCCGGATCGCCGAAGACAACGATCCCGAGTGTGAAATCGCTCGGTCGTTGCTCGGGCAGTTCGATTGGATCGCGCTCGCTGCTCGTCGAGCACGACGCGAGAAGGACGCCCAGCAGCATCAACACGCAGATTCGGATCGTGTGCATCATCTATAGAGTCTATCAGGCGACGCACTTACGGGCATCACCCGGCTATCCTTTGCTCCCATGGATATCTCACTGCGTTGGCTCAATCAGTACCTCACCCCCGGCGATGTGACCGCAGATCAGGTCGATCACATCATGACCGAGGCCGGCATGCCCATCGAGGAGCACAAGCCCGGGCTGGGCGGGGACACCATCCTCGATGTCGAGGTCACCAGCAACCGGGGCGACTGCCTGGGGCACGTGGGCATCGCCCGCGAGATCGCGGCCGCCCGCTACGCCGACAAGCCACGCGTGCTGACCCTGCCCGAGATCAACCAGCCGCCCCTCGGGGCGCCCATCGGCGGCGAACTCACGCTGGAGAACCGCGTCCCGGACCGCTGCCCGCTGTTCACGGCCCGCCTGATCCGCAACGTGAAGATCGGGCCCTCCCCGGACTGGCTGCGTGAGGCGCTCGAGTCGTTCGGGCAGAAATCAATCAACAACGTCGTCGACGTCACCAACTACATCACCCTCGAGCTGGGCAACCCCTGCCACGTGTTCGATTACGACAAGCTCGCGGGCGGCACCCTGATCGTGCGCGAAGCGGCGCCCGGCGAGAAGGTCAAGACCCTCTACGCGGGCGAGCACGAGCTGCGATCGTCCGATCTCGTCGTCGCCGATGCCGAGCGTCCGCAGTCCCTCGCGGGCGTCATCGGCGGGCATGACTCGCAGGTCGACGACAACACCACCACCGTTGTCTTCGAGATGGCGACGTGGGACACCGTTTCTGTGCGCAACACCGGGCGACGCCTGCAGATCCGCACGGACGCCGCCTTCCGCTTCGAGCGGGGTATCGACCCCCGGACGATCGACTACGCCGCCCAGCGGGCCGCGGCGTTGATCTGCGAGGTCTCGGGCGGGCAGCTCGCCGAGGGCGTGCTCTCCGAGGGGGCCCCGCTGCCGCAGGATACCGCCGTCTCCCTCCGCCCCGAACGCTGCGACCTGCTGCTGGGCGTGAAGACCGAGCCGCAGGAGATGGCCGACCTGCTCAACGCCCTGTCGTTCAAGACCACGATCGAATCGGACGGCACCCTCAGCTGCGTCATCCCGCCCCATCGCTCGCACGACGTCACTCGCGAGATCGACCTGATCGAGGAGGTCGCCCGCGCTCGCTCGCTCGCGGTGATCCCGGTGCAGGAAACCCTGCCCGTGCGGGCACGCGAGCCGCAAGTCAGCGAGCGGGCCATGAGCACGATCTCCCGCGCCCTCACCGGGCTCGGGTTCTACGAGACCATCACCTTCTCGTTTACCTCGCCCAAGAAGGGTGAGTTGTTCCAACGCGCCGGGACCGACCTGGTCGCGGTGGACGACGACCGGCGCAAGGCCGAGCCGACGCTGCGCCCCAGCGTGCTGCTCGGGCTGCTGGCGACGCGACACGCCAACCAGAGCGCCCGCACCAGCGCGCCCGGGGGCATCCGCCTGTTCGAGCACGCCGAGTGTTTCGCGCAGAAGGCGGGCACACGCGACACCCAGGAGCACCGCTCGCTCGCGATGCTCATCGACGTGCCCTTCGAGGGCAAGAAGCCCAAGCACGACGACATCCAGCGCGCCATCCGGGTGATGCGTGGATCCATCGATACCATCGTCCAGTCCGTGTTCGGCCCAACCGCGAAGACGATCGTCGAGCCCGCCAAGCCCGAGAGCGCCGGCTACACCCCCGACGCCTACGCCCGCATCAGCGTGAAGCACGACGACGCGACGACGCTCATCGGCGGCTTCGGGCTGATCTCCGACGCGGCGCTCAGGGCCCACGAGCTGGACCACCCGCTCGTCGGTGCCGAGCTCACCCTCCAGACCCTCATCGATGCCTACCCGCCCCGGTCGCACGCCGAGCTGCTGCCGCAGTTCCCGGGGATCGAGCGGGACCTGTCGCTGATCGTTCCCGAATCCACCCGATGGAGCGCCATCGAGGCCCTCGCCGCCGAGCTCGCGCTCGAGAAATGTGTCGGCTGGGACCTCGTCGGGATCTTCCGCGGCAAGCAGCTGGGAGATGGTAAAAAGTCGGTCACCATCCGGCTTCGGTTCCGCGATGACGAACGCACCCTCCGCCACGAGGAGGTCGATCCGCAGATCGAGCTGCTGACAAAGCGCGCGATATCGGACCTTGGTGCCGAAATCAGAACCGCGAGTTGACCGAATCCGCGCGAACTTCCGGACCGAAGTCAGCGTCTATGGATCGAAACCACCCTTCCTTGCAAGAAGCAAGGGGTTTCGTGAACGATGAACGCGGTTTCGGCCCTAAATCGCAACATTTCGCCAGCTCAAAGCATAGAATCAGGGCCACGAATCCCACAATCTGCCGCACACTATAGGAATATGTTCGGCACTCCCGGGCCCAAGATCTCCACCTCAGCGGGTCAGGATTCGTCCTGAAAGCTAGAATACAGACCGCTCAACGGAGTGCGTACATCATGGAGGAAAACATGACATCGATGACCAGCGCCCCGTCGGCCACGACCGACACGACCCCTATCGCGGATGACACCGAGCGTGCCCGCGAGCCCATGATCTGGGTCAACGGCCAGATGCTCCCCAAGTCCCAGGCCGCGGTCTCCGTGTTCGACCACGGGCTGCTCTACGGCGACGGGATCTTCGAGGGGATCCGCGTCTATAACGGCAAGATCTTCAAGCTCGGGCAGCACATGGACCGCCTCTACGAGTGCGCCGACAAGATCTTCCTAGACATCGGCGTCTCCCGCGAGGAGATGATCGACATCCAGCGCAAGTGCGTCGAGGCCAACGGCATCAAGAACGGCTACATCCGCCTCGTCGTGACCCGCGGCGAGGGTTCCCTCGGGCTCAACCCGTACCAGTGCCCCAAGGCCGGCGTCATCTGCATCGCCGACACCATCGCGCTCTTCACACCCGAGATGTACGAGTCGGGCATGCGGGTCGTCCTGGCCCACCGCCCCAAGACACCGATCGCGTGCCTCGACCCACGCGTCAAGACCCTCAACTACCTCAACAACATCATGGCCAAGTGCGAGGCCATCCACCTGAGCCAGAAGCTCGGGATCACCGACCCCAAGGACCAGCTCCTCGAGGTCATCATGCTCTCCACCGACGGCAAGGTCTCCGAGGGCTCAGGCGACAACATCTTCGTCATCAAGGACGGCAAGATCTTCACCCCGCCCAGCGAGGTCGGCATCCTCGAGGGCATCACGCGCCGCTTCGTCAAGGACGAGCTGTGCCCCATGCTCGGCTACAGCGTGGAAGAGAAACTCTTCACCATCGAGGACGTCTACGACGCCGACGAGGTCTTCCTCACCGGGTCGGCCGCCGAGATGATCGCTGTGCGCGAGGTTCTCAACCACGACAACCTTGAGGTCACCGCCACCCACACCATCTCCGAGGGCGAGGGCCCGATCACCAAGGCCCTGCGGACCAAGTTCCGCGAGATCGTCACCTCGGACAACGTCCCGGAAGACTAAGCCCAGACTGATCCGAGATCAGCAATCTTCTGAACCACACGCAACGCCCGCAACCCGCGGGCGTTGTTTGTTCTAAAGATGAGCATGCACCATCCATATACATTACCCATGATGATCGTTGCCGCCGGACTCACACTATGCGGGTGCGCCAGCTCACAGGAAAGCCAAACGCATGCCAGCAAGGCGGATACGCCGAGCCGGGGCACGGTGCCCGGGCCTCAGCCGGATCACCACGGCGAGCACGCGCTGCACAACCTCCACGCCCTCACCCCCGAGCTCTACTCGGCCGCCGAGCCCGTGGGCGATCCGGCCTACGCCGAGCTCGCGGCCCTGGGGATCAAGACCGTCATCTCCGTGGACGGCGTCGCGCCCAACAAGGCCCTTGCCGAGCGCTACGGCATCCGCGTCGTGCACATCCCCACCACCTACGACGGCATCAGCGACGAGCAGTCCCGCCAGCTCGCCCACGCGATGGCGACCATGCCCCGCCCGATCTTCGTCAACTGCCACCACGGCAAGCACCGCGGGCCCGCCGCGATCTGCGTCGGGGCGATCGGCTCGGGCGACATCAGCAACGCGCAGGCCCTCGAGTTCATGAAGACCGCCAAGACTTCGCCCAAGTACAAAGGGCTCTGGAAAGCCGCCGAGACCGCAAAGCCCCTGAGCGACGCAGCGCTCCACGACGAGTCGATCGTGCTGGTCGAGGCGGCGGTCATCGAGGACTTCGTCGAGGGCATGGCCGAGCTGAGCCGCCTGAGCGATCTGATCAACGACTGCGCCGACTACGGGTTCAAAGCTCCCGAGCACCACCCGGACCTTGCGCCCATCTCGCTGGCCGGCCAGATCCACAACATCTTCCGCGCCATGGAGGACGACCAGATCACCATCGACAACGGACCGAACTTCTACAAGCTGCTGACTGATTCACGCGACCTCGCCTCTCAGCTCGAGACCCAGATCGAGCACGACGACATCGACGGCGCCTACAGCTCGCTGCAGATGCTCATGGAGTCCTGCAGCGAATGCCACAACAACTACGGACGCAACGGCTGAAGCGCTCGCCTCCCCCGCAAGCGCGGGGGAGGCGAGGAAGAACCTCTTCCCATTGCCTATTGCCTACTTCCCATTGCCGCTCTTCAGCCGTTCACGTTCATCAGGACCTTGATCCCCTCGCCGGAGATCATGGTCTCGAACGCCTGCTCGAACTGCTCGATCGGGAACTCGTGGGTGACGATGTCGTCGAGCTCGAGACGCCCGGAGAGCAGGAGCTTCTCCATCTGGTACCAGGTGTCCCACATCTTGCGACCGTTGATCCCAAGGACCGTGCAGCCCTTGAAGATGATGTGTTTGTTGAAATCGAAGTCCACGCTCTTGGCGGGCAGCCCCAGCAGGGCGGCCGTGCCGCCGTTTCGCAGCGCCCGGAAGCCCTGGTCCATCGCGGCCGGAGCGCCGGACATCTCGAGCAGCACGTCGACGCCCTCGTAGGTTTCCTTGCGGACACGCTCGATCCACGCGTCATCGCGCGCGTCGAACGCGTCCGTGGCGCCCAGCTTCTTGGCCAGCTCCAGGCGCGGCGGGTTGATGTCCGTGCAGTAGATCCGGCTCGCGCCCGCGGCCCGCGCGACCGTCACCGCCATGAGCCCGATGATCCCCACCCCCGAGATAAGCACCGTCTTGGTGCTCACGCCGGCGGCCATGACGGTGTGCACCGCGTTGCCCAGCGGGTCGAGGATCGCGGCGTACTTGTCCGGGATATCGGGGTGCACCGGCCAGACGTTGTCCTCGGGCACCACGATGTAGTCCGCGAAGCAGCCGTCGCGGTCGATGCCAAAGATCGTGGTGTCGCTGGCGATGTGGGCGTTGCCGGTGCGGGAGTTGTAGTCGGTCCCGGCGGTCAGGTGCCCCTCGGCGCTGACCCGCTGCCCCGGCTCGTACTTGGTCACGGCGGAGCCGACCTTGTCGATCACGCCGACGAACTCGTGCCCGGTGATGATCCCGATCGGGATGCGGTTGGACGCCCAGTCGTCCCATTCCCAGATGTGGCGGTCGGTGCCGCAGATCCCGACCTTGGAGACCCTGATGCGCACCTCGCGTGCCTTGGGTTCGGGGACGGGGCGGTCCTCGCGGAACGCGAGCCCGGCGCCGGCGTGGTGCTTGATCAGCGAGCGCATGGTCTCGCGGGTTGAGGCATCAGCGTTGGCGGTTTCGGGCGTGGGCATCGTGGTCATATACGGATCTCGTGGGTGTGGAGCGGGAATGAGATCGCCAGATCGGGTGGGATGGGGTCGGATCGGCGTCTGATATTCTCCCTTGTGCACACGGCGGGATCAATGTTCCGCGTGCAGATCGGGACAGATCAAGGCCTTTCGTGCATCACGTGGCCCGCTCGCACGTTGTGCAGCCATCTTGATCCGGATCCGCACCGACCGTGCTGAGCATCGTACAATCATCGCGGAATCCGGGCTGTTTACCCGATAAACCCCGAACCGAGCAGACCGAACCAGAGACGATACCTGATCCGACCCATGAGCCGAGCCGCGACCACATCCCGTTCCTTCTTCTACCTCGCGAACAAGTCGAGCGGCGGCAAATCGATGGGCATCCGCAACGCCCGCTCAGAGCGCGCCCTCGCAGAACTGCTCCGCAAGGACAAGCAGACACTCGTCCGCACGTGGAAGCTCCCGAACTGGGCGAGCAACGAGGTTGAGATGTCGCTCAAGGATCACGCGGCTTTCGACGCGCAGATCGCCCAGCTCGTCTCCCGAGGCGTGCCGCTGACCGACGCCCTGGAGGTTGCCGCGGGCGTGGTGTCCAAGCCCAACCGCGAGCGGATCGACCGATTGCGCCACCTCGTCTCGCAGGGCACGAGCTTCGCAGACGCCTGCAAGCAGGCCGGCAGCTTCGACACCGTCACGATCGCGACCTACCGGGCCGCGGAAAAGACGGGCGACCTCGCGGGCGCGTGCGAATCGCTCGCCAAGAGCGCCCGCCGTCAGCTCGAGGTCTCTGGCAAGGCCGCGACGCTGATGATCTACCCGGCGATCGTCCTGACGCTGGCGCTGCTCGCGGCGCTGGTCATGATCATCATCGTGGTCCCGATGATCGGCAACTCGCTGATCAAGGCGGGCCTCGACCTGCCGCTGATCACGCGCGTGCTCCTGAATGTGGGCAACTTCCTGCAGGCCAACCTGATCCCGTTCCTCGGCGTCGGGCTGGCGCTGATCATCGGCGCGCTCCTCTTCCGCGACGCGCTCATCAAGATCGGCATCAAGCTCACCCGGCGTGCGCCGTTCGTGCGTGACGTCGTGATGGAGCAGGAGCTCACCCGCTTCTTCGCCGTCATGTCCTCGATGTCCCGCTCGGGCATCCCGCTGGGCGACGCGCTCCAGGTCTCCAGCGGCGCGATCACGCACCCCGACCTCAACCGCGACCTCCAGCGCATGCGCCTCCGCCTGATCGAGGGGGGCGTCTTCCGCAACCTGATCATGAAGGTCGCCACCCTGCCCGAGTCCACGCGCCGCCTGCTGGTGGCCGCCGACCAGGGCGGGGACCTCGAGGACGCGTTCAACGCGCTGGCCCAGGACCACGCCGCCGAGGTCGACAAGAAGACCGCACGCCTCATGGCCGTGCTCGAGCCGCTGCTCATCGTCCTGCTGTTCCTGATCGTGGGCACCATCATCCTCTCGATCATGATGCCGATGTTCTCGATGGCCGGCGGGGCACTCTGACCCGAACCGAATGAACCACCGCCCGATGCGGCGGTACAATGCAATAGACGAATCGCTCAAGCGTTGAATACGCAGTGCCTTACAGGAGAAAACGGATGACGACCCCAGACACGAACAACACGCTCGATCAGCGTATCGACGCCACGGTCCTGCGCTCCTACAGGCAGGCACGCCCGGGCTTCTCGCTCATCGAACTCACGGCGGTGCTCGTCATCATCGGGCTCCTGATGGCCGGCGCCGCGATCGCCGTCCCCGGGTACCTCTCCCGCGCACGCACCCGCGTCACCAAGACCTCGATGACGACCATCAAGACCGCCATCAACACCTACATGGCCGACAACGCGGGCACCCCGCCCGAGAGCATCAGCACGCTGATCCCCAACTACATCGAGCCGGGCACCGAGCTCGACGCGTGGGACCAGCCCTTCGTGTACCGCGCACCGGGACAGAGCCAGGCCTTCGATCTCATCAGCTCGGGCCCGGACAAGGAGATCCAGACGAGCGACGACATCAACATCTGGACCATGGACGTGAACTCCGCTGACTAAGCACGACACGCTCAACGAGGAAGCATGACACGCCAGAGGACTATCCATCCCGGGATGCGACGACGCGCATACGCGACGCGGCGCGGGGTGACCTTCCTCGAGGCCATCCTCGCGAGCGTGCTCCTGGCCATGGTCGCGTCCACGCTCGCCGGCGGGGTCTCGTTCATGACCCAGTCCCAGCGGCGCATGGACCAGAAGCTGGGCGCCGCGGAGCTCGCGAACCGCCTGATCCTCCAGTTCATCGATGACCGGGAATCGCTCCCGGACCGCTCGCTGCCCATCGAGTACGACATCGATCTCTACCGCTGGACGCTCGAGGAAGCCCCCGTCGAGTTCGTCTTCGACAACATCCAGGACGACAGCGCCGGGGGCGTGGGCGGCGGGGCGAGTCTCTCGCGCATCAAGCTCATCAAGGTCCGGGTGTGGCTCGCCTCGGACTCCGGCGGCTCCCGCGCCTACACCACCGAGGTCCCCCACTGCGAGATCAACCGCCTGATCGACCCGCTCGCGTTCAACAACCCCGACTCGCTCAAGACCCTGCTCGAGCAGCCGGGCGGGATCGAGCGCCTGTTCGAGTCCATGATGGAGGACCTCGGCGGATGACGCGCCCCAGCAGCTCCTATCGCAGCCGCGGCTTCACCCTCATCGAGGTCTCGCTCGCGCTCGTCCTCAGCGGGCTGGTGCTCGCGGGCTGCCTGAGCGTGTTCGTCGCGCTCCGGAACGCGGAGAGCACCTTCGCCGCCCGCTTCGAGCGGACCAACGAGCTCGACATCACCCGCACGTCGTTCTCCCGCGCGCTGCTGAGCCTGCAGATGCGCGAGGCCGAGGCCAGCACCGTCGTCCGCGCCGGCAGCGAGGCGGAGACAACGCAGGCGGAGGAAGACACCGACCGCCCCCGCATCATCCTCGAGACCGACCCCGCCGTCGAGCCCGACTCCACGGGATGGCTGCCGCAGCGTCTCGAGGTCGTCTGCGCCACGCCGCCCGTCCCCTCCGGGCTCGCGTCCAGGGCGGCCGAGTGGTACACCGCGGCATCGAAGGAGGAGTCGCTGGACTTCTCCGCGCTCGACGGCTCGCAGGGCATCACCCGCGGCGTCTTCGAGCTGCGCCACGCGGGCACACGCGAGCGCGTGATGCAGCGCCTCGGGCTCATGAGCGCCAACGACGCGTACATGACCGAGGAAGAGCTCCAGGCCCAGCTCGACCCCAACGCCCCGCCGAACTGGACCCTCTGGTGGCGACCGATCCTCACCGACGAGGCCGAGCAGCTCCTCTCGGGCTACGGCCCGCTGCCCGACACCGTCGGGACGGAGGACGAGATCCGCGCCCGCCTCGCCGGCGCGATCCCCCTGCTGCGCAACATCGAGCGGTGCATCTGGGAGATGTACAAGGAAGACGAGTTCATCAACGAGCACGTCGGCACGGAGATGGAAGACCTGCCCGCGTACGCCCAGTTCGAGGTCATCCTCAACAACCAGCAGTACGCGTCGTGGATGTTCGAGATCGACTGGGTCATCGGCGACGACCCGATCGATGTCGCCAGCGGCGGCTCGGTCGACGATGGCACCGGCGACGACGCGGACGACCCCGCCGGCGGCGGGAACAACGGCGGCCCGGGTGGCGGCGACAACCCCGCGAACCGACCCGGAAACAACACAGGCGGACGCCGATTCGATCTCTCGGGTGACTCATGAGCCCACACGCGAACACAAGCCAGCCCCGCAACGCCCGGCGCGCCTTCGCGTTTGTGATGGTCGTCCTGCTCATGCTCGTGGTCTCGATGGGCATCGGGCTCGCGATGATGCGGTTCAGCGCCCAGACCAAGTCCGTCGCGCGGCAGGTCACCAAGTATCAGGAGCACCACCTCGGGCGGGGGCTGCAGGAGGCGATCGGCGCGTGGCTCCGCCAGCAGAACGGGCGTGACCTGCACGAAGCGCTCGAGCCCGAGACCGGCCACGCGATGGACATCATCCTCGCGGACGGCTCCGAGGTCAGCGTCTTCCTGCGTGATGCCCAGGGCGCCGCCCTCTCCAACCTCACCAACGAGTCGGACGTGCTGATCGAGGAGGGCGGGATCATCCTGCGGAACCTCGCATCGATGACCACCGAGGAGCAGTACCTGCGCGAGACGCGCCCGTTCGGCCCGTTCACGATCAGCATCGCCAGCGCCAGCGACATCGTCCTCCAGGCCGCGGCCCAGGTCGTCGCAGGCGGGCTGGCGGACCGCTTCCTCGCCGAGCTCGGATCGCTCCGCGAGAACCCGGACGCCATCTCACGCACAGAGCTGACACGGATCGCGACCGCCTCCGGGCTCGACTCCGAGCAGCGGGCGGCGCTCTTCAGGGTCTTCGCGACGGATATCGAGCTCTGGGCCGTCATCATCGAGGTCCGCGCGGGGGGCGGGATGCGCCAGGGACAGCTCATCGCCCGCTACGGCGGCGTGACCAATATTCGGAGCAGTAGCAGCAGCCGATCAGGCAATCCGACCGAACTCGGTGCGTTCATCACGTGGAGAGAGCTGGAACTGGATCAGCAGTACGATCTGTCTCAGCTCTACTAGGCACGAGCCGCCCCCGGGCACCTAGACTTTCCCGAGGACCGAACCGCGTTTCACGCAACGCAAACCGAACTCTGGCCCCGGCGATAGTGGAACCAGATTCACGCCTGAGCCGATAACCAGAGAGCCACCACCCACGACAGGATCAGCCGGCAAGGCCAATCCGCCCGCCACGCAACCCCGAGAGAGCCACCATGAGCACCCCACTGACCCGATCGCAAGCAAGGACATGGACCATCGGCGCTCAAGCCGGTGCCCTGGTCTGCGTGCTCGGCGCGGTCGCGGTGGGCATGATCGGGCTCCCGGAGCATGAGAAGGACGCGACGCTCCAGCAGGCACGCGACCGGATCATCGCCGCGTCCGGGCCCGGCAACAACAAGAACAACACCGCCCGCGAGATCGACCCCTACCGCTCGACCGATGTCGACACCCTCGGGCTCGCCGAGCGTCTGGCGCTACTCAACAACGCCCCCAACCTCCCGACCGAGGAAACCGAAGAGCCGACCACCGGCGACCCGGAGCCCGAAGAGGGGCCGGGGGTCGACGACATCACCATCGCCCGTCGCGTCAAGTACATCGGTTTCATCAACTCGTCGGATTCCCAGCACGCGTTTATCCGGATCGATGGCAAGCAGCGCATCGTGACCGTGGGTGAGACCGCCCAGTCGGGCGACGAGCAGTTCCCCGACCTGCGCGTGGAACGGATCACGCCCAAGCTCATCATCCTGAGCGACGGCGAATCCCGCGCCGCGGTCGACCTGGCGAGCAAATCCGGGCCATCTGTGACCATGGTCGAGGGCGACGCCGTCGAGGTTGCCGCCGCGGACGACAACAACGGGTCCCTGCTCACCGCGGAAGAGGAGGCATACATCGAGTCGCTCCCGCCGCGTCAGCGCCAGAACGCCCGACGCCGCCTGGAGCGCGAGAAGCGAGGGCTCTCCGCGGAACCCAACCGCAGACCCACACCCGAGCCGCTCGTCACGATCCGAGGAAACGCGGGCGAGAACAACAGCCGCCCCTCGGTCGAGCGACGCGGAGATCGCCGAGACGATTAAGCGGGCACCCCCCGAGAACACACACCCCAGAGACGTGAGCAGACACTTCCCTTGAGCGATCGCCTGTGCTACATCCGAAGAACCGACCGCGGCATCGTGCTCCGCGGGCTGCGACTCATCGGCGGCCATACCGATGACTCGTGGGTCGTTGACCCGGGCGCAGACCCGGAGCTCATCATCGAGACCATCGATGAAGCCGCCGAGTGGATCCGCCAACGCCTCGACATGAGCTCGAAGGCCGAGCTCGGAGCGCTGGTCCTGGACACCGACGGCTCCGCGTGCACCTGGGTCAAGCCCGAGGACGCGGACCCGAATCTCCTCGAGTCCCGCGTCAACGAGGGCCCCATCGAGCACGACCCGGACGATCTCGAGCCCGTCGCGCAGGACGCCCTGAGCGAGCGGATCCCCCGCCTCCCGCGCGAGATGGACTACCAGCCGCTCAGCGAGGACCAGACCTCGACGGGTGCCCGCAGGGCGATCCTCGCGATCCCCGACGTGCCCGGGCGACTCCTCAAGGACAAGCTCGACGCGATGGGCATCCGCCCCGAGAAACTCACGAGCATCTGGCACGCCCTGTGCGCCGCGTGGGACCCGGGGCTCGACTCCTCGAACGCCGCCTCACGCATCGTCAGCTCCGACGCGCCGGTCAGCGCCATCGTCGCGATCGACCCGAACGACGCACGCCTCATCTGGGCGTGGTCGCGTGAGGGCGAACTGATCTGCGCGGGCAGCTCCCGCCTCCGGCGCGTGCACGGCGAGCACGAGCCGCGCGTCATGATCTGGAAGAGCGACGTGGCCCGCCTCTGCGCCGACTGGCTCGGCTGGTCCTCACAGCTCGGCGTCAGCCCGTCGCGGGTCGTGGTGATCGGCGAGCCCATCGCCCCGCCGCCCGACGAGGAAACACCGGACGCCGAGCGCCCCTACGACGCCGCGCAGCTGGGGGCCGCGCTCACCCAGCGCTGGCCCGACGCGACCCTCGACCTGCTCGGCGAGCCCGACCCGGTCGGCGCCACCCTCCAGCGGATCGCGCAGCGTGAGATCAGCGGATCGCTCAGCACCATCGATGGCCTCGAGGCCCGCCCGACCAGGGCCCACCGCTCGATGTTCCGCTGGGCGGGGCTCGCGCTGACCGCGGCCGCGTGCGTGGTGCTGCTGCTGGCATGGCAGTTCATGTCGCGGGCGAACACGATCAAGGGCGAGACCCGGGCGCTCAATGCCCAGGCCCGCACCGTGCTCACCGACTACGACTCGGCGATGCAGGTCACGCAGGTCCGACGCGCCGTGTTCGACCTCGAGTCCGACCTCATCGCGATCAGGCAGCGCCAAACCCCGATCGAGATCCCCGCGCCCAAGCCCATCCTTGAAGCGCTCGAGACGGTGTCGTTCGTCGTCGGCTCGCCCGGCATCGAGGTGACCAAGATCACCGTCAACACACGGACCGTGACGGTCGTGCTCGTGGTCAGCGAGATCGCGCAGGCCGAGCGGGTGCTCAGCAGCCTGCGATCGATCGACGACTCGCTGCTCGATTGGCGCTCCTCGCTCTCGCCCTCGAACCGGGGCGGCAACATCCAGGTCAGCCTGCTGGCGGACTGGCGTGATGAGGAGGACGGATCATGAGCACCCTCGACGCCCGCCAATCACGACTCACCGCCGACGACCGCTACGAGCTCGCCATGCGGGCCCAGAACCAGCAGCGCCTCAACAGCCCCAAGCACCTGATCGTGCTGGGCATCCTCCTGCTGATCGTTTCGCTCATCGCGTTCGGCGTGGCCTGGCAGACCCAGCGATCCGCGCTGGAGAAGAACGAGCTCGCGGCGAGAGACCTCGCCCGCGTCGAATCGCTCATCCAGGACATCCAGTCGCTGCAGGCGGCGCAGGCGATGAACCCCAACGACGAGATGCTCCGACCTCTCCCGGGAATCCTCTCGACGCTCGAGAACCTGGGCGAGCGGGCCGGGCTGGACGCCGTGGGCCTTCCCCGGAACCAGGGCTCGCGCACCGAGGGCGACGCGGAGCTCAAGACCTACCCGTACCAGAACGTCCGCGCCAAATCGCTCGAGAGCCTGCTCAACTGGGTCCGCCTCGCGGAGCAGGAGATCCCGGGCCTGCACGTCAGGGAACTCACGATCGAGCCGCGCACCACCGCGTGGTCCATGGACGTCGTGCTCGCACGATACGAGCGGAAGCAATGAAGGAGACAGGAGCGATGAACCCCACCTCGCGCACAATCAACGGTACCCGCATCATCCTCGGCGCGGGCCTGCTCATCTCAGGCGTGCTCGTGGGCTGCTCTAGCACAGCGACCCGCTCCGAAAGCGGCGCACTCAGCGAGATCGATCCCGCGATCGCCTACGCCCGCCGCCAGCGCGCCGAGGCACGCGAGCATTACACCACCGCCACCGAGCTCTACAACAAGGGCGAGCACGAAGCCGCCCTCGCGGAGTACCGCAAGGCCCTCGAGCTCGACGACCAGCTCTACGCGGCTTGGAACAACATGGGCCAGCTGCTGATGGCGCAGAACAACTACGCCGACGCGGTCAACGCGTTCAAGATCGCCGCGAGCATCGAGCCCAGCGACCCGCGCCCCGTCTACAACATCGGGCTCGCCTACCAGCGCGTCGGGTGGGCCGCGGACGCGTACAAAAGCTACGAGCAGGCGCTCGCACGCGAGCAGTACTACCTGCCCGCGATGCGCGGGCTCGCGCGGAGCGCCGAGATGCTCGGCAGCGGCGACCGACAGCTGCTGGAGACCATCAAGCAGGCC
The DNA here is from genome assembly GCA_964229845.1 of Phycisphaerales bacterium UBA1924. Classification (GTDB taxonomy): domain Bacteria; phylum Planctomycetota; class Phycisphaerae; order Phycisphaerales; family UBA1924; genus UBA1924. The sequence continues at coordinate 3,686 of CAXREY010000002.1, read as the reverse complement.
CAGCTCCGCGAGACCGACGACCAGTGGCGTGACTACTTCCGCGCACAGTACTCGCGCGTCGAGACACTGCTCGAGAACCGCTGATCAGGCCGTGAAGTGAATCAGAGGCGCTCGGCGGCCAGGCTCGCCAGCGTGCTCCGCTCGCTGCGCTGCAGCGTGATGTGGCCCACGATGCCCAGGCCGCGCATCTTCTCGACCGTGTAGCTCAGCCCGTTGGACGACGAGTCGAGGTAGGGGTGGTCGATCTGCCCGATGTCGCCCGTCAGGATCAGCTTCGTCCCCTCGCCGATACGCGAGACGATCGTCTTCACCTCATGCGGCGTCAGGTTCTGCGCCTCGTCCACGATCATGAACTGGTGCGGGATGCTCCGACCGCGGATGTACGTCAGCGGCTCGAGCACCAGGCGCCCGTCCGCGACCAGCTTGTCGATCCGCTGCTCGGTCGTGCGGCTCTCGGCGTTCTGATTCGGTGCGCCGCGCGTGGACATCAGGTACGTCAGGTTGTCGAAGATCGGCTGCATCCACGCGCCCAGCTTCTCGTCCTTGTCGCCCGGCAGGTAGCCGATATCGCGCCCCATGGGCATGATCGGGCGGGCCACCAGCAGCTTGTCGTACCGCTCCTCCTGGAACACCTTGGCCATGCCCGCGGCGATCGCCAGCAGGGTCTTGCCCGTGCCCGCGCTGCCCAGCAGCGTGACCAGCTTGATCTCGTCGTCGAGCAGCAGGTCCAGCGCCATCGTCTGCTGCACGTTGCGGGCCACGATCCCGAAGGTCGGCTTCTTCTGCGACGCCACGGGGATCAGGTGCTCGGTGTCCGCCAGACGCCGGGCCAGCCCGGAGTGCGCCTCGTCCTCCACGTCGCCGAGCACCACGTACTGGTTGGGTGTCAGCTCCCGCGTGTAGCTCTCGCCGTCGGCGTTCTTGACCTCCAGGTACTGCTCCAGGTCCTCGACCGCGAGCATGCGGTCGCGGTAGAGCGCATCGATCTCCGCGCTCGAGGTCTGGAGCTCGATGTAGCCCGAGTACAGCTTGTCCGCGTCGACCTGCTGATTGAGGAAGTCCTCCGAGTTGATGCCCAGCGAGTCGGACTTGATCCGCGCCGCGAGGTCCTTGGAGACGAACGTGACACGCTTCTTCTCGTGCTTGAGCGCCCACGCGGCGGCGATGATCCGATTGTCCGGCTTGTCCGCCGACAGGATCGCCGGGCGTTCGTGGTCGTTGATGTCGATCGACAGCGTGCCCGTGGCACCGCCGGACTGGGCCCCGAGCTTGGAGAGCGGGACGCCCTCGGTCAGCTTGCCGTGCTTGCGGAGCCGATCGAGCGAGCGGATGGCGGACCGCGCGGACCGCCCCACGTCGTCCTCTCGGCGCTTCATCGCGTCGAGCTCTTCCAGCACGGGGTAGGGGATGACGACGTGGTTCTCCTGAAACACAAAGAGCGCGCTGGGGTTGTGCAGCAGCACGTTGGTGTCGAGCACGTAGTACTTGGGCTCTTTCCCGCTCGGGGTGGTTTGCTGCTCGGGTGCCGGCGCTGGGCTGTCAGGCATGTTGGGTGTGTTCCTCTGAAAACAGGGCGTGATCTCTCCAAGCGCAGTATATCGCGCCGGGGCGGGCGTGTGCGCCGCTCAGACAAACGCGGCGATGACGAAGAACAGGCCAGCGACGATCGCGAGCCCGATCTTGATGAAAATAGAGACGGTGCGACCGATCGCGGCACCGGAGCCGGACTTCATCGAATCTTTCCAGGACATCTGCACGATGGATCGCTCCACCATCAGCGCCCCCGCGCCGGCACCGAGTATCCCGCCCAGGACCGTGCCGAGGATCGGGATCGGGATAAAAAACGTACCGAACAACGCGCCGAGCATGGTGCCCACGATCGCCCCCAGCGCCCCACGCTTGGAGCCGCCGAAACGCTTGGCGCCGGCCGCGGACGCGACCATCTCGATCGCCTCGGACAGGATCCCGATGACCGCGAGGGTGATGACCGCCTTGCCCGTGATGATCTCGGGGCGCCACCACCAGCACAGACCCGACGCGAGCACCATCAGCCAGATGCCCGGCAGCGCCAGCACGATCATGACCAGGCCCGAAAGACCGGTCACGAAAGCGATCGATGCGATGACCCACATCTCCCAGCTCACGCGTTAGCCTCCGCGCGTGCCAAATCAACCCCGCCGCTCTTCATCAGCTTCGGGCTGCTCCGACTCCACGCTGTTTTCCGGCTCGGGCTTGGGCGCATCTTCCTCTTGTTGGGAAGGGAAGGCCTTCGCTTCCATCGCGAGGATCCAGTCCTCGACCCGGGTGTGCTGGTAGGTATCGACGCGGACCTCCTGCCCGCCCAGCCGGTCGTGCGTGTCCCTGATCCTCAGGAACACGATGAACTTGTCCCACTTCCGCTTGTCTATCTCCTCCAGATCGTTGGGCGTGATCTGCGCCCCGTCGGGCAGCGTGAGTGTCATCGTCTCCGGCTCCCAGGCGTACCGCACGGAGGCGACACGCATCATGTGGATCACCATGACGATCGTGACGGTGTAGCACACGCCCATGATCAGCCACTGGGTCAGCAGATCGAACGAGCTGAGCGGCTTGGGGTTGTTGGAGGAAGAGCTCCACCGCTGCCGCAGCTCGTCGAGCTGGCGCTGCGGGGATTCGATCGTGGTGTGCTCCGCGTCGAGCATGCCGACCACACGCAGCGCCTCGAGCCACTGGTGGCGGGCGATCTGCATCGCGGCGCGCTTGGTGCGCGAGCTGTTCGGGTTCGCCGAATCCTGACGGTTCTGCGTCATCCGCTCCGGGGCGCTCAGACGCGCAAACTCCGCGGCCGGATCGGTCACGGACGCCTCGCGAAGGAATATGCCGAAGTCCTCGCTGTCGGCGTTTTTGGCCTGCTCGAGGTACTGCCACTTGGCCCACTCCGCGAACTTCTGCCCGCGGTTGGGGTACACGCTCGTCGCGTCCCACAACCCCCAGCACCCGACGAGGAACACGATGAACGCGATCACCCCGAGCTTCAGCCGCCAGCGCGGGTTCAGGGGGGCCTTGGCGCAGGGCTCGTTCACGATGGTCTCGTCGAAGCTCGCATCACTCATCGGTATCTTCACTCCCGCGTGGAGGGGTATGTTTGCTCAGATGCAACGATAGCGGTCGCCAGCGTCGCGATATACGGACGATATCGGCACAATCACACCGGAGCATGGGACCCGAAGCACCAAATCGGGGTGGAAAATCTCGCATGGCGCGCTCGCAGGGGCTATTTGTTGAGGTCATCGACCCGCATGAAGGCCGCCGCCCACCACATCGCCGCCCGTTTCTCGCCCTCATCGAGCTTCATCAGCCCCGCATACCCGCCCTGATCGACCCGCTTGGACGGGATCCTGGGGTAGCGGCGCCCGGAGAGCAACGCGAGCGTGAGAAACCGTGAATGCTCAGCGCGGAATCGCGCGCCGGCATCGAGCACCTTTTTTCTTCTGAAGCCGTTCCAGATCATCGCAAGCCATTGTATCGCCATTTCTTGAGATCGCAACGAAAACCGCCCCGTCACCCGGCTTGGCGTCGATCCATGCGCGATCTATGATGCTCGTTCACGACCCGCTCTGGTCGATGCCCGGGCCCGATGCACGGGTGGCCCGTGAACCTGGTCAGGGCTTGACCGCAGCAGCCATAAGCGGCCGTCATCCGGTGCC
>CAXREY010000001.1:0-49276 GCA_964229845.1 Phycisphaerales bacterium UBA1924 | reverse complement strand
GCTGCTCGCTTCTTGAAATCGGCGGACCTACCCTATGGGTCCAACCGGAAACGGGCAAAGGCCCGGATTGTTCAGATCACATCGAAAGGAAGCGGCGCACATGGCAGCTGGGACCAAAGGATCAATCACGCAAGTCATCGGGTCGACCTTCGACGCGCAGTTCCCCGAGGGCGAGCTCCCCGATATCTACAACGCGATCGTGACGGAATGGACGCACGACGGCGAGCAGAAGAAGCTCGTCGGTGAGGTCCAGCAGCACCTCGGTGGCGGCCGCGTGCGTGCGGTGGCGCTGGGTTCGACGGACGGCATGACCCGCGGGATGGCCTCGGTTGATACCGGCGGTCCTGTGTCGGTGCCGGTGGGCGAGAAGGTGCTCGGGCGGGTGTTCAACCTGCTGGGTGAGCCGATCGACAACAAGCCGGCGCTCGAGGGCGTGAACCGCAGCCCGATCCACCGTGAGCCCCCGGAGTTCTCGCAGCTGAACCCGAAGACCGAGATCCTCCCGACGGGTATTAAGGTCATCGACCTGCTCTGCCCGTTCGTGCGTGGTGGCAAGATCGGTCTGTTCGGCGGTGCGGGTGTCGGCAAGACGGTCATCATCCAGGAGATGATCGCCCGCGTTGCTCGTGAGTTCGGCGGTTACTCCGTGTTCTGTGGCGTCGGCGAGCGTACCCGTGAGGGCAACGACCTCTGGCGCGAGATGGGCGAGGCCGAGTACACCGACGCCGAGGGCAACACGGCCCACGTGCTCGACAAGGTGGCGATGGTCTTCGGTCAGATGAACGAGCCCCCCGGATCGCGTCTTCGCGTCGCGCTTTCGGGCCTGACGATGGCGGAGAACTTCCGCGACGAGTCGGGTAAGGAAACGATGATGTTCGTCGACAACGTCTTCCGCTTTACCCAGGCGGGTTCGGAAGTGTCGGCGCTCCTCGGTCGTATGCCTTCTGCGGTGGGTTACCAGCCGACGCTCTCCACGGAGATGGGTGAGCTTCAGGAGCGGATCACCTCGACGAGCAAGGGCGCGATTACCTCGGTGCAGGCGATTTACGTCCCTGCGGACGACCTGACCGACCCGGCGCCGGCGACGGCGTTTGCTCACCTTGATGCGTTCGTTGTTCTTGAGCGCAGCATCGCGGAGAAGGGCATCTTCCCGGCGGTCGACCCGCTGAGCTCGACCTCGCGAATTCTTGACCCGGCCATCATCGGCGAGCGTCACTACTCGGTCGCGATGCGTGTGCAGAACATCCTGCAGCGTTACAAGGACCTGCAGGACATCATCGCGATTCTCGGTGTGGACGAGCTCTCGGACGCGGACAAGCAGATCGTTGCTCGTGCCCGTCGTATCGAGCGCTTCCTGTCGCAGCCGTTCTACGTCGCCGAGGTGTTCACGGGCTTCCCGGGCATCAACTCGACGCTGGAAGAGACGATCGATTCGTTCGAGCGTCTGTGCGAGGGCGAGGGCGACGATCTTCCCGAGTCGGCATTCATGTACGTCGGCACGCTCGACGACGCGCGTGCCAAGGCCGAGAAGGCCGCGGCCAGCGCCTGATCGTGAATCATCGTTTGAAATGAAAACACCCGCTCATTGAGCGGGTGTTTTTTTCGTGTGTTTGGGCACATCAGCGTCGTCGGCGGGTGGCGATAAGGCCGCCCATCGCGAGTGCGCCGAGCGAGGCGGGGGTCGGGACCTGTTGCACGGTGACGGAGATGTAGCTGTTGAAGAGGTCGACGGAGCCGAGGACGATCTGGTCCTGTGAGATGCCGTCGTAGGTGCTCGATGAGTAGAAGACTGGTGAGGCCCACTCTCCTCCGATGAGCGCGTCGAGCTGGCGGTCGATGGTGAAGGTGCCGGTCCCGGACCAGCCCTCGTTCTGCCCGGTGACGATGATGTTCAGGAAGTCGTTGGTGCTTGTGGCAGGTGTGACGTCGACGGGGACGATGGCCTCGGCTTCGAAGAAGGCCGCATCGGAGACGCGGTCGTCGTCTGGCGCTGTGGGGTTGACGGTGAGTGTGAGCTGTATGCGGGCGTCGATGACGGTGCCGCCGTCGAACTCGTTGGAACGCGGGATGATGCCGTTGCCGAGGAAGAATGTCTGCCCGATGTCTGCGAAGGGCACGAGGAATGTCTCGGTATCTGGCCCGCCCGGTCCGGTGAGCCCGGCGTGTGCGATTGAGGCGCCTGTGCAGAGCGCGATGCAGGCCACTGTGGTGGTGATGCGGTTCATGGGTTCTCTCCTTCTTTGTCTGTTCCGCGCGGGTTTCGAGCTTGATGGGTGCTTTTCGAGTGTAGCAGGGCGAAAAATTTCTTGCAAGATTTCTCTAGAGAATAGTTCGGGTGGGTGATGCTTGCCCTGTCGCTGAAGAGATCGCGGGAAATCGTGGGAAATCGCGGGAGATTGTGGGCCGTAGGTGGTGCTTTGGGGTTGCGGAGCGCGTGGCGATGGGATCGCGGATGTTCAAAGGCCGCCTCGTGTGGGCGGTGGGGTTTCTGTCTTTGTTGGAGCGGGTTGATCAGGCGGCGTCGTGCTGCTTGGACTTCTTGGACTCGAAGATGTCGAGCATCCGTGAGAGGACCTTGCCGATCTGGGTGGAGTCCTGCTGGGCCTGCTCTGCGAGGACCTTGAGTGTCTCGACGCTCTTGTCGAAGTCTTCGACGGGTGCGGCGTCGACGAGCTTCCAGGACTGGAAGCTGCGGGCCTTGGTTGGGGCGAGGAAGAGGATCTCGGGCTCGCCCCAGTATGCTGATTCGCTGGAGTGGTCGAGGAGCTGCTCGGCGGTGCCCATGTCGGCTTCGATGATCTCGAAGAGGAGATCGCCCGCGAGGACGCGGAGGCCGGTCGCTTTGTTCTTTGCGTAGAGTCGGGTGTCGACGTCTCGGAGCTGAAAGAGTTCGGCGTCTGGGATTGAGCTCTCGTTTGTTCTTGCGAAGTACACCAGGCACGATTGCATCGGAAACACTCCCAATCTCGCGTTAGTTGGGTCGAACGCGATCGGTATCAGGATCGGTGAGATCTGGGGTCGATCACAGCCAGAACGCGTGTGGCGGGCTGGGTGACGATGGGTTGTGCGGTTTGAAGCGGCGGGGGCGGGGTTATGGGTTGTTCGGGGTTTCCTGCTCCACGGTCCAGGTGAGTGGTTCCCCCCTGCAGTCGATGTGGATGTTGAAGAAGCCCGGGCCGTTATCTGGACCTGTCTGCTCGTGCTTGTGGACCATGGGCCAGATGATGGCGCGGTCGGTCTCGGGGAGGGGGAGGTCGGGGATCTCGTCGGGGTGGTGCCAGCGGAGCTCGCCCTCGTCCATGTGGCCGTCGATGACCTTGACGGGCTTCATGACGCGGTAGTAGAAGAGGAGCCAGTGGGTCTTGCCCTCGAAGGCGGTCTCGGCGATGAGGCCGACGAGGCGGAGGTCGTCGATGTCGACGTCGATGCCTGCTTCTTCCTTGATCTCGCGTTTGGCGCACTGTGCGGGCGATTCGCCGAGTTGCATCTCGAGCTTGCCGCCGATTGGGGAGCAGAGCCCCTTGTTGGGTTCCTTGATGCGGTGGAGGAGGAGGACGTTGCCGTCCTTGTCGCGCAGGTCGCAGAGGCATGCGAGCTTGTAGGGGAGGTTTGGGCCGGGCTCTGGGGCGCCGGGGATGATGTTGGCCGCGTCTTGCATGGGGTAGGGTAGCGGAGCGGGCGGCCCGGGTCATGGCGGATCACTCGCTGAGTACTTCGCGGATCTCTTCCTGCGAGAGGCCGAGCGACTGCATGTGGGCGTAGGTTTCGTCGATGAGGGCATCGGCGCCGGCCTGGTCGCCTGCGTCGAGGCGGGCCGATATGCGGACAGCGTTGGCTGCGGCGTAGGTCCGGGCGTTGCGCCGGTCCTGGATGTAGGGGAACATCTCGTCGACGAGCTGGACGGCCCGGGCGGCTTCGCCGAGCTCGTAGAGGATCTGGGCGAGCGTGATCTGTGAGGTGACGATCTGGATGTGGCCCTCTGGCCATTGCTGCTTGCGGAGTGTGTTGGCGCGCTCCATGCGTTCCTTCGCGTTCTCGAAATCGCCGGCGTAGTTGTAGAGTCGCCCGAGCTCGAAGAGGGCGTTGGCGTATTGGATGGATTCCTCGCCGTTGGCGCGGGCGGCGGACTCGAGGTCGTCGAGTGCGTAGGGGATGCCTTCTTCGGGTCGCCCGAGCTTGCCGTAGACGCGGGCGAGCCCTCGGCGGATGGACTCGGTGGTGTAGTGGTCGTAGCCGTACTTGGGGATGGCCATGTCGTATGCGGCCTTGAGCATCTCTGCGGCTTGCTGTGAGGGGGCGTACGACGCGAGGGCGTCGCCGTAGAGGGCCATGGTGTCGATGGTGGCGCTGTGGTCCGGGGGGTAGTGCGCCAGGGTCAGCTCGTAGAGGCGTTTGAGTGTTTCGAGCTGGTCGCGCGGGTTCTGGCTGAAGCGCTGGCGCATGTTGAGCGCGAAGAGGGCATGGTATTTCTCGAAGTGATCGACGTCGTCCATCTCCTCGTAGAGGGCGATGATGCGTTGCAGGTTCTCGATGGAGGCGTCGGCGCGTTGGAGGACGCGGAGGCGTCGCGGGTCGTTGTCATCGAAGAGCTGGGCGGATTCTTCGTCTGCGAGTCGGATCTGTTCCTCGACGCCGTCGAGCCCGGGGCCCCAGAGCAGGTCGGGGAGGTGGATGCGGAGGTCGACGACGTCCTCGGAGGGGACGCCGTGGTATTCGATCGCGAAGCCGAGGGCGTCGCGCATGGTCTGGGTGCCCTGCTCGGGGTATCCGGACTGGGTCTGGAAGCGTCCGATGCCGACGAGCATGGGGAGCAGGTGCTCGGGGTCGTCGGCGAGCCCGGCGCGGGCGCGGTCGGCGAGGTCGCTCATGGCGGACTCGGAGAGGATGGCTGGCGCGCCGCGGGTGTTGTGGTCTGCGGAGAGGATGAGCATCTCGAGGAGGAAGTCGCCGATGAAGGCGACGCGGTTGGTGGAGGCCTGGGCGCGGTCGCGTTCGACGCTGGCCTCGCGCCACTTGAGCGCGGCGACGCCCATGGCGGCGATGAGGGCGATGCCCAGGATGCCTGCGAGCGAGACGGAGGCGCGGTGGCGGCGGACGAACTTGCGTGCGACGTAGACGACGCTCGGTGGCGAGGCGGAGACGGGGAGCCCGCTGAGGTAGCGCCGGAGGTCCTCGCCCATGGCCTGCGCGGATGGGTAGCGGAGCTCGGGGTCGTCGGCGCAGGCCTTGAGGACGATGCGGTCGAGGTCGCCGCGGAGTGTCTTTGGGTGGGTCACGGTGCGGTGGGTCTGCTCGCTGGCGATCTTGCTGGGGCGAGTGATTGTTGTGTCGGTCGGGTCATCGCTGTGTGTGCTCGTGGTGGGGACGTCGCCGGCGAGGAGCTCGCAGAGGATGGCGCCGAGGGCGTAGACGTCGACGCGTGTGTCGCTGGTCTGGTTGCCGGCGCGTTGCTCGGGGCTCATGTAGCGTGGGGTTCCGAGTCGTACGCTGGCTCGGGTGTGGGGCGAGTTGGGGTCGTCCTCGAGGAGCTTGGCGATGCCGAAGTCGATGACGTGCGGCGTGATGGCGTCGGGTGTCTGCTCGACGAGGATGTTGGCCGGCTTGAGGTCGCGGTGGATGACTGCGCGCTGGTGGGCGTGCTGGATGGCGTCGCAGGCCTGTGCCATGAGCTCGACGCGCTGGCGGGTGGTGAGCTTCATGGCCTCGCAGGCGTGGTGGAGGGGCTCTGCCTCGATGAGCTGCATGGAGACGAAGGGCTGGCCCTGGTCGGTGAGCCCGGCGTCGTAGACTCGGGCGATGCAGTCGTGGTCCATGCGGGCGAGCAGGGCGGACTCGGCGCGGAAGCGGGTGATGGCCTCGTCGCTGACGAGCTCGCGTCGGAGGACCTTGACGGCGACGGGGCGGTTGATGGGGGTCTTCTGGCGGGCGCGGTAGACGATGCCGAAGCCGCCCTGGCCGATCTCGTCGCCGATCTCGTAGCCCGTGATGGTGGGGGCGGTGCGTGGGCTTTGTTCATCGGGCTTGGTGGTGTGGGTGTCGTCGAGGAGTGCGCCCGATGCCTTGACAAAGGCGCCGAGCAGGTCCGAGACGGCCTCACGCAGTTGCGGCTCGGCGTCGGCGAGCAGGCGGGCGGCCTTGGCGTCGTCGCCGGCTTCGCGGGCGTCGAGGATCTCGCCGAAGAGTGCCTTGACCTGGGCTGGGTCCGGTGTGGACATCGGTCAGGCCTCCCCGGTTGATGGCTGCTGGTCGAGGATCTGCTGTAGGCGAGCGCGTGCGAACTCCCAGTCTCGTTTGACTGTGCGTGCCGAGAGGCCCAGCATCTCGGCGATCTCTTCGATCTGTCGCCCCGCGAAGAAGCGGAGGTGGACGATGGAGGCGGCGCGTTCGTCCTCGCGTTCGAGCATGTCGATCGCTTCGTCGAGTGCGATGAGGTCCTCGGGTTTGCTGGATTCTGCGGCGACTTCGAGGTCGAGGCTGATGACGCGTTTTCCGTTATTCGGCGACCGCTTCGCCGATTTTTTGGATCGCGCGTGGTCGATCAGGATGCGGCGCATGGCGACGGATGCGGCTTTGAAGAAGGCGTGGCGGTGGGCGTAGCTCATGGCATGGGTGCTGGACTCGACGCCGAAGAGCTTGAGGTAGGACTCGTTGACGAGCGCGGTCGCGCCGAGGGTGTGCTCGGGTCGTTCGGATCTCATGTAGGCGGCGGCGATGACCTTGAGCTCGTTGTAGACCTCGGAGAAGAGGCGCTTCTGTGCTTCCGCGTGGCCGAGGCGGGCGTCCTCGATGAGGAGTGTGAGATCGCCCGCGCCTCGTTGCGGCGTGCCGCGTGGATCGTTGTGATCTTTCTGGGTGCTCATGGCGTTGCCTGCTCGCGTCGAGCGGTTCCCGTGCGTGGGGGCTCGCTCTGCGAGTATACCGGCACGCGTGCGATTGCGTGTCGGCTGATTTCGCCAGCGGGCGTGCGGCTTGCGGGTTTTTGTGCTGCCTGGCATGGTGGTGGCCTCGGTAGGGGGAGTGCGGAAAACGCCGGGTGGATTCTCGTCCGCCCGACGCGATCGGTGCGTCAGCTCGATGTTGTGGTCATCGCTCCCTCGCTTCAGCACCCGAGGTCGTACGCGCTCAGGAATGCTGAGACGTCGAAGAAGTTGAACTGGCCATCGCCGTTCATGTCCGCGAGTGGGTCCTGCTGGTTGAACAGGATCATGAAGGCGGAGGCGTCGAAGAAGTCGGCCTCGCCGTCGGCGTTGATGTCGGCGAAGCAGGTGACGAAGACCTCGACGGTGGTGTCGGTGATGGTGACGAAGGCGCGCCGGTTGGGGCTGAGCCCGGAGAAGTCGATGGCGTCGAACTCGCCCTCGATGCTCGCGGCCTCGAGGATGGTGACGGTCTCGCCCGTTGGCAGGTCACCCTCGGGGAAGTTGGTGAGCATGAGCGTGCCGTTGAGGATGGCGTGGTCCGCGACCGTGAGCTTATCGGAGATGGTCTGCTGATGGAGGTCGGAGTAGTAGAGGGACACGGTGAGCGATGCGGTATCACGCATGGTGAGGGCGTGGACGCTCGCCTGGCTACTGAAGAAATCGGTGGGGTAGATGCCGCCCGAGGAGATCAGGGAGACGTCGCCGAGGTCGGCGCCGTCTTGCAGGTAGATGCCCTTGTTGGTTGAGACGATGTCGATGGTGCCCGTGCCGTTGACTTGTGCGCCCTCGACGAACCAGGTGTTCCCGTCTGCTTCGAGTGTGCCGTTGATGGTTGTGATGCTGCCGGGGCTGAAGGTGATGCGGTCTTCGCCGTTGATCCCGGTGACGCGGATGAGCGACTCGCCGTTGACGATCATGTCGCCGCTGGTGTGGAAGTCTTCGAGTGTGATGAACCCTGAGTTGAGCTCGATTGAGCCGCGAACGCCGTCGGTATCGCGTACCCAGAGGTTGACATCGGCGTTGAGTACTTCGCGGATACCGACGCCGTCGCCGACGGAGATGGATCCTGTGAAGTACTGATCGGCGCCGTTGGACTGCATGTTCATGACGAGGTCGCCGGTTTGGGCGCGGAGGATGCCTGTGCCGTTGTTGCCGTCCATGTTGGCGTAGCCGAACTGGAGGGTGCCGCCGTCGGCGATGATCTCACCGTTGTTTGTGACGTAGGACTCGACGGAGCCGTTGCCACTGATGATTCCCTCGTTGATGATGCTGCGTCCGGTGAGCTCGCCCGAGTCGAGGTTGATCTCGCTGGCGTTGGTCAGCGTACTGCTTCCATTGACGGGCTCGAGGTGGAGGTCGCCTTCGATGTTGAGCACGCCGTTGTATGGCGACTGGGTGCCGAAGTCGAGATACTCCGCTTCGATCCAGACTGTGGCGTTATCGTCGATATTGACGATGGTTGCGCTGGTTCCATCAAGATCAAAGCGAGAGCCGGGACCCATCACGATGCTCGAGTGGCCGTCCTTGAAGCTCATGGTGCCAGAGGGGCTCGCGCCGAGCTGGAACACGGCGTTGTCGCCGCCGGATGTCAGGTTGATTGAGTGAAGGTTGAGCAGCGTGGAGGTGATGTTGAGCGTGGCATCGGCCCCCATCTCGATCTCTCCACGCAGGGCCGTGATGGGTGCGTCGATCACGCCGTAGCCGTCGGTATCGATGAGCCCGTAGGAATCGATGAACGGTGCTTCGATGCGGGCGCTGCTCTGTGCGGATCCGCCGCTGAAGCTGAGCTCGGAGCCAAGGCCCGCGATGAAGCCGTGGTCGCTGATGAAACTCGCGGTGCCGTTGACACCTGAGACGCTGATACGCCCGCCGAGCGGGCCGGTGTAGGGCAGCTCGTTGTGGAGGGTTTTGCCGTCCCAGACGATGATGCCCGCGTCTGGGGAGGTCCAGTCGAGCTTCGACGTGCTTGTGTTGGTGCGGGTGATCAGGAGCGTATGGCCAATAGAGTTTCCGCCCTGTGCCCAGAGCGCACCGTCGTTGAGCTCGAGGTTGCCGGTGGTGCTGTTCATCTCGATGGTGCCTGCGCCGAGCACGGCGGAACTGCTGTTGATGATGAGGGCTTCGTCGAACTGGGCGAGCCCGCCATACATCGCCAGGAACGCGGAGTCCATGGTCAGCGTGTCGGTGTCGAAGTCACGCAGGGATGGAGACTCGGTGACGCTGATTGCGCTGCCCCCGCCGGAGATGATGGTGTCGGCGTTGACGAAGATCGAGTTGCCAGAGCTATACAGCTCCGCCCCGTTGAGGACATTCAGCGTGCCGATGGCCAGGTTCTGGCTGAGTGTTGCGTTGGTGGAGTTGCCGCTGAGTGTGGCGGTGTCGAGGATGGAGTCTGGGTATTGGCCGGCGGGGCCGTTCCACATGGCGTGGTCTTCCCACATGCCGGAGTTGACGAACCAGGTGAAGATGTCTGCTTGAGCGGTGGCGGAGCCGGCGGCGATGACGCAGGCCCACAGGGTCGTGGTGCGTGGGAGCATGGTGTTTGCCTCTCAGTTGTTGGTTTTCACGTTTCGTGGGGTCAGTGCAGTTGGTGCTTGCAGCCCATCAGTCAAAGCGTGAAAAACCGGGGCGGGGGGACACGGGTGTGTCAGTTTTTCCCGTCGGAGTGAGAGCGCACTAAAAACGCGATTCTGAGCCAGAATCGCGGCTGGGGGTTGCAGGCGTGGTGATTGTGCTGCGCTATTCGCACCCGGCGTTGAAGAGCTGGATGAAGATCGAGATATCGAAGATGTTGAATGCTCCGTCAGTGTTCATGTCGATCTGATTGTTGACGAAGTGGGACACATCAAAGTGATCGAGGACGCCATCATCGACAAAGTCGACGGAGCATGGCTCTGTATCGGTGGTGTTCGACTCGTAAAGGAAGAGTTCCGGGTAGGAGATCAGGTCGGTGTCGCCATCGTTACCGATGTCAAGCGCTCGGAACGTTGTCTGGAACGTTGTAAAGATCGGGATGTTAAACCAGGGTTCGGTACCGAAGCTCTCGTCCAAGCGGTGCACCTGTGCGTGCATCCCACGGGAGGGTGTTTCGACGAGTATCAACTCGGGTGTGCCGTCCATATCGATGTCGCAGAGGTTCATGCTCGACTGGCTTGAGACGCTCAGGCCGAGCGGTGTGCTTGTGAAGCCCTTGTTTGAGAGGGTTAGGGCGTGCACGCCCGCGGTATCGAGGATGAGTGCTTCTGCCTTTGCGTCGTTGTTGATATCGAGCGTGAGCAGGGCGCGGATATAGTTATACCCATGAATGGGTACCTCGGGTTCAAAGGTGCCCGCTGAGGTCCCCGGTAGCACGAACAGATCATCTCCGTAGAGCTCTGTTACTATGAGGTCAACCATGCCATCTGCGTTCATGTCAGCGGCGCTGCGGATGGTACCCCATCGCATGCCTTCGATCCGATATAGCCCGGCTCTTGTGAGTTGACCCTGTCCGTTATTGCGCATTACGATAACGACTGTGCGCTCGGGTGCGGGGCTTTGGATGTAGGTTGTGAAGAGGATGTCGATATCTCCATCGAGGTCGTAATCTTCTGCCCAGACGCCTTGGAAATCGCCGAACTCCTCGTACGAGCCGATTTGCGCGAAGTTGCCGGTGGGGGTTCCCGCGAAGGTGAGTAGCCGATTATCTGCGGTCGTCATTGCGATATCGCAGATGCCATCAGCGTTGAGGTTCACTGCTGCTATGCTCACCGGGTTGAGTGCGGTGTAGTCGAGCCCAGTGATGGATTCTGTCCATCTGCCTTCGTTGTCAAGGATCAGTGTTCTGATCTCGTTGTCGGGCTCGAAATCAACCAGCAGGTCGGGGTTCCCGTCGTTATTCGTATCCCTGATGTCAAGGATGCTGTGTCGATTATGGTGGATGATGTTCGGCCTTGCGTAGTTGGAGTGCAGCGGATCGGTTGCCCCTAGTGTTTCTTTATAGAAAATATAAATCAGGCCGTCCGCGAGCATTGCGATATCGATCGTGCCGTCGTTGTTGAAGTCGCCCGCTCTGAGTTCGTTACGGTGCACGCGTGTGAGATCCCAGCGGTCGGCGGTCAACGTGATGATGCCGCCGGTCCCGTCGTTGTAAAGGGCACGGACCTCGCCGTTTGAGATGTCTGTGGCCACTAAGATGTCTGGGTCGGCGTCGTTGTCCAGGTCCTGGATAAGGAGCTGTTCGCTGCCGAGGATGGTTGTGATACGTGGAACATCAAAGGTGCCGTCACCTACTCCGTAGAAGCGCTGAATAAAGAGCTCAAAGCAAAGAATGATGTCAAGGTTTCCGTCCATATTGAAATCGGTCAGGCCGATGTCGGTTACATCTGGGTTGATGGCATGCTCGACGCACGGGAGGAACGATCCATTCCCTGCGTTGATCAGCATATTGAGATGACCTATGTTGAGCGTTCGGTTTGTGAACGCGATATCTAGCATGCCATCGTGATTCAGGTCGCCCAAAGCCAATGTGCTCGGATGCCTTCCGCAATCCCTGACGGAATCTCTTGCGAGTGTGCCATTCCCGTCGTTCATATAGATCGTCACGAGATCATCGTAGAAGTGTGTCTGAGCGACATCCAGATCGCCGTCAGCGTCGAGGTCGCCGATGGCGAAGTCGCCGCCGCTCTGTACGGGCACGGAGGAGATGATCTGCGTACTGAATCCGCCGTTGCCATCGTTCAGCGCGACAATGAATACACCGTCTGGTATATTGCTGACAATGATATCGATGTGGCCGTCACCGTTCATGTCACCGGTCCGCAGACGGCTTGACAGGAATGCTGGTGTGATTGGTTCGTCGGCGGTGAAACGCCCGCTGCCGTCGTTTCGGTAGACGTAGATACTCCCGGCGCTTTGATCAGACACGATCAGATCGAGATCGCCATCCGCGTCCACATCGACCGAAGTGAACCCGTTGATATCGGGGTTGAGATTGACGGAAGCGAAGGAGAATGGGGGATCGATCGAGATCTGTGCATGGGATTGAAGGGTTGCCGCGGTGAGGCCTGTGCTGACAAGCAGGAATGAAGTTCGGTCAATCATTCGAATCAAATGGTTCATCATTCTTCTCCTGTGTTGAGTTGATCATATCAGAAGGTGATTCAATCGCAATGCGAGAGTTGATCAGCTTCGATGATGTTCCTGAGTTCCGTCGTGATTAGGGGTGCTCAATGTGCGGTATGCCCCTTGAAACGTATAGGCATCTGAGGATCTCAATGCGGGCTACTGCCTGAACGCAAACCTGATTGCGATTCTTCAGCCATGGGCGATGCGCGAAAGGGGAGCCCGCGAGCCCGGCATCGGCGCGTTCAAAGTGGTCCAAAAATGTGCTGAGCGGCAGTGAGGATGGGCTTGAGAGGCTTATTACTCGGTCGCGGGCGGTGCGTGGCTTGCGGCCTGCTCGGGTTTGTTCCACTTGGTGTAGAGGTCGTGGAGGAGGGCGCGGGCGACGAGGGTGTAGCGGTGGTCGGTGCCGAGTGTTTCGATGAGCCCGGCGTGGGCGTCGAGGAGTATGGGCTCTGCCTGCTGCAGTTCGTCTGCGAGTATGAGGGTGCGTCCGATGAGTGCCCTGGTGAGGTCGGTTTTGTGGTGCTCGTCCCCGAACACGCGGAGGCGGATCTCGAGGACTTCTTCGAGCAGTGATTGTGCTTCCTCGTAGTTGCCGTCGCGGAAGAGCTGGATCGCGTAGTTGTCCATGGCCTGAAGTGTGGCGGGGTGCTCCTGGCCGAGGGTGTCCACACGCATCTGGATGCCCTTTTGATGCATGGCGCGGGCTTCTTCGTAGCGCTCCAGGTTGGTGTAGACCATGGCGAGGGCGGTGGCGGCGTCGACGGTGCCGTTGTACTGCGGCTGCTTGACTTCGCCCAGGTCAACGGCGCGTTGGAAGATGGTGGCGGACTCTACCAAGTCGCGGGTGTAGTAGAGCAGGGATGCGTGCTGGACGAGGGTGTCGATGCGGATGGTGTCGGAGAGTTCCGGGTGGGCCGCCATGAGTTCTTCGGCTTCTTCGACGAGGGCGAGGGCGGTGTCGAGGTCGTCGATGTCGTTGTAGAGATCGATGAGCGAGTTGTAGCGGTTGAGCAGGGTGTCGATGTGTATATCGGGGAGGGTCTTGGTGAGTTCGACGGAGCGGCGGAGGTGTGTCTCGGCTTTCTCAAAGTCGTTCATGAGGCGGAACTGGTCGCCCATGGTGAAGCTGATGGCGGCTTCTGCTTCTGGGGCGCCCTGGAAGCGCTGGGGGATCTTGTCGGAGGCGGCGCGCATGGCGTCGAGGAGGGTGATGGAGGCGTCGCCCCCGAAGTCCGGGTTGCCCGCGGCGAAGAGGTCCTCGGTGACGAAGAGTGCGGTGAGCTCCTGTGCGTGTTGCTGGGCCTGGGCGATGGCGCGCTCGTCGTTGGCAACGCGGAGGGCGTTGGCGATGAGGATGATGGCGGCGACGAGCACGAGCATGATGGAGGCGACGGAGCCGACGAGCAGGGGGTTGCGCTGGGAGAACTTTCGCAGCTGGTACCAGGTGCTCGGGGGGCGTGCCTGGATGGGTTTGTGGGCGAGGAATCGGTCGAGGTCGTCGGCGAGGGCGCCCGCGTCGGGGTAGCGGCGCTCTGGTTCGCGGGCGAGGGCCTTGGCGATGATGGTCTCGAGGTCGCCCCGGAGCGCGCGGTCCTGGGAGCCGAGGGTCTGGGGGTCGTCGTCGCGGATGGAGCGGACGAGCTCGTACATGCTCGAGTCGCGCCCGGCGTGGGCGCTGTTGCCGGTGAGGAGCTCGAAGGCGATGAGGCCGAGGGCGTAGACGTCGGTGCTGGTGCTGGACTCGTTGGTGGTTTGGTCGACCTGCTCGGGGGCCATGTACTGGAGGGTGCCCAGGAGCTGCCCGGTCTGGGTGATCATGGTGCGCTCGTCGAGCTGCATGTCCATCGCGATCCCGAAGTCGAGGACCTTGGGCTCGGCGTCCTTGGTGACGAGGATGTTGCCGGGCTTGAGGTCGCGGTGGACGATGCCGATGGAATGGGCGTACGCGACGGCTCGGCAAACCTTGACGAGGAGCTGGACGCGCTGCTCGATGGGGGGGTTGGTCTCGCGGACGAAGTGGTGGATGGGTTGGCCGTCGACGAGCTCCATGGCGACGAAGGGGGTGCGGTTGTCGTCGGCGGTGCCGGACTCGTAGATGGTGGCGATGCCGGGGTGGTTGAGCTTTGCGAGGATCTGGGCTTCGCGCTGGAAACGCTTGCGGATCTTGTCCTGGAAGGAGCGGGTGCGGATGACCTTGAGGGCGACGCGTCGGTTGGTGTCTTGTTGCTCGGCCTCGTAGACGATGCCCATGCCGCCCTCTCCGAGGATGCGTGTCGGGGTGTAGTTTGCGATGGACTCGGGGAGTGGCTCGTCGTCGAAGTCGCGGGGGTCGATCTCGATGGCGGGCTGGTCGAGGATGTTGTGCTCGGATTGATCGAGGTCGAGCATGTCGCGGACCTCTTTGGCGATGCTCGGGTCGTCTGCTGTGAGCTCGCGGAGGCGGGATTCGATGGCGCCGGGGTTGTTGGTGGGCATCGCGCTGAGTTCATTGAAGATGGACTCGATGCGTTGGAACCGATCGCGTTCGGTGCTCATGACTCGTCCTCCGGTGCGGCGGCGAGCTGTCGCAGGAGCCAGGCGCGGGCGAACCGCCAGTCGCTGGAGGCGGTGGAGCGGGCGATGCCGAGGATGCGGGCGGCTTGTTCTTCGTCGAGCCCGGCGAAGAAGCGGAGCTCGACGAGCTTGGCCTTGCGTTCGTCGAGTTCGCGGAGCTTGTTGAGGGCCTCGTCGATGGAGAGGAGGGTATCGGGGGAAATTGGCTCGTTGGATTCGGGGTCGGCGATGGTGAGGGGGACGCGGTCGAGGTTGCCGCCTCGTTTCTGGCGCTTGGTGGCGCGTGCGTGGTCGATGAGGACGCGGCGCATGACCTGGGCGGCGAGCATCATGAAGTGGTCTTTGGAGTTGACCTGGACCTCGTCGGTGTGGATGAGGCGGAGGAAGACCTCGTGGACGAGTGCGGTGGGCTGGAGGGTGTGGTCCGCGCGCTCGCTGTTCATCATCTGGCGTGCGAGGGCTTTGAGCTCGTCGTAGAGGAGCTCGGCGAGGATGGCTGAGTCGGCATCGTCGCCGAGCGTCATCCGGTTGAGGATGGCGGTCGCCTTGGACTGGATGCCGGGGTTTGTGGGCATGGGGGCATTGTAACTGAGGGGGTGGGGTGTATGCCCCTCTAAACCGGGGGGAGTGGGGGATTTCACGGTTCTTTGCGGTATTCGTCGGGCGCGATAACCGTGGTGATCGCTCGTAGTGATGTACGGATTTGTACGGGCATGCACGCATGAAACACGGCCGAGGGAGGCACACGATGAAAAACAAGATGGCGATGGCGTTGGCACTGGCGGCGGCGGGTTCGGTTTCGTTGGCGGATACGCTGACGGTTGGGCCGGATCTGGGGACGTTTGATTACATCACGATTACGGCGGCGATCGCGAACGCGGCGAGCGGTGATGAGATCCTAATCGCGCCGGGGTTGTACGCGGAGAACCTGATCGTGAGTGGGAAGGACTTGGCGCTTCGTAACGCGGGCGGGGGCACGGTGACGGTGTTCGGGCAGGACCTTGATAAGTGCTTCGTGTCTTCGGGGAGCTCGACGGACGTGGTGCTCGAGGGGATCGTGTTTACGCGTGGATTCTCGACGACCGCGGGCGGCGGGGTGTCGATCGAGGGCAGCTCGCGGGCGACGATCATTGATTGTGTGATCGAAGATTCGCACTCGGACTTTGTTGGCGGCGGGCTGTACATGTCCGGCGGCGGGACGGTGACCGGCACGGTCATCCGCAACAACACGAGCGGTAGCAATGGTGGCGGGGTTGATCTGCGTGGGGTGCTCGCCAAGTCGTTCGTGAACTGCCTGATCGAGGGGAACACGGGGGTGGAGGGCGGCGGTTTGTCGTACTCGGGGGTCGGCAATATCGCGGGCTTTGAGGGGTGCACGTTCCGCAGCAATACCGCGACGAGCCGCGGTGGGGCGATTGCGATGCTTGGAATTGCGGGGAATAGCAGTGCGGCGATTATGGACGTGAGCACCTGCGTGTTCTCGATGAACCACGCGCAGAACGTGGGCGGCGCGATCTGGATCTCGGATCAGGACGTGTTCCGTTCGTTGAACTGCGTGTATGAGCTCAACACGGCGGAGAACGCCGGCGGGGTTGTTCGGAATGAGCAGATCTTTGACGCGGTGAACTGCACCTTCGTGAACAACGATGTGATCGCGGCGGGGGTGAGCGACTCGTTCGAGTCGAATCGGGCGGACGCGGACACGAACCTGATGAACTGTGTGGTGGTGAACGCGAGCGCGGCATCGCATACCGGAGCGGGTGATTTCAACTCGTTCTACTCGTTGATCCCGGAAGCGCCCGTTGGCGAGGTGGACGGGAACGGGAACTTCAGCGCGGACCCGATGTTTGTGGATCTGGGGAGCGGCGATTACTCGCTGATGGCGGGCTCGCCGGCGATCGATGCTGGGAACTCGCGGGCCGTGCTTGGCCCGGTGGACCTGCTGGACGTGGATACGGATTTCAGCGGCGACGTGCGGAACCTGGATGATCCGGACACGGAGAACACGGGTGTCTCGACGTGGGAGCTGTGTGTGGATCTCGGGGCGTTTGAGTATCAACCCAGCGGCGGGGCGGATTGTGCGGCGGACCTGACCGGGGACGGGGTGCTCAACTTCTTCGATGTGAGCGCGTTCCTGTCGGCGTACAACATGGGTTGCCCCTGATTGGATCTGATGAATGAATATCGAGCCCCGGTTTCTTCGGATACCGGGGCTCTTTTTGCTGCGGGTGCTTTTTTTGGATTGTTGTCCTTGCGATTTGCATCGTGGTGTATATTGGGTTTGTGTAGAGTTCTTGTTATTGAACAGTTTGAACTGGGAGGGCGTGATGCGAATCAGAAGTACTTTGGACTCCGTGTTGAATGCATCGTTGATCGGTGTGTGTGCGATGGGGATGCTTTCGACTGCAGCGGTGGCGCAGGACGGGTGTGTCGATCTGCGGCTGATCGGGGCGTACGGCGATGCGGGGGTGGGGGCGTATGACGCCGTCGCGGCGTATCACGAGGGTGACGCGTACATGGTTCATCGCGAGCATCCTATATATGTGCTTGATGTGGTTGATCTGCGTGACCCGGCCAATCCGGTGCTTGCCGCGTCGTACGCGGTGCCGGGTACCGGTTACCACGGCTATGACGCGATCGCGGTGCATGATGATCTCGTCTTGCTGGGTGGTCGGAGCGGCGAGTTGGTTGTCTTTGATGTCGCGGCTGGCGTGACGCGATCGGTCTTTGTGATCGGCGATGAGATCCAGGATATCTGTGTTCACGGCGGGATCGTGTACATCGGCGTGAGCGGAGATGAGGGTGTTCATGACGGTGGATTCGAAATCATCGATCTGTCGAACCCGTCGAGCCCTGCTCGTCTGAGTTCTGTCCGTCTTGAATCCAGCGATGAGGACGGTCGGATCAACGACATCCGGATCGAGGGCTCGGCCCTGTATGTCGTGCACGACCGGCTCGGGCTGATGCGGTACGATGTTCAGGATCTGCAGTCGCCGGTGTTGGTTGGGTCGTATCAGCTGCCGGGTGGCGGGTACGCCTACATGGGCCTGGATGGGGACGTTGCGTACCTCGGCACATCGCAGGGCGACATCGAGGGCGTGCTCTCACTGAATGTTGCTGATTCAAACACGATCTCGCTCACGGGGACTTCGCTCGGGTTTGTTCCGCTGACTGACGCGCCGTCGGTTGCGATCCGTGGCGACCTCATGGTGCTCGGGTATGGGCGGGACTTTGAGACACGCATCCTCGATCTGGGAGACCGTTCATTCCCCGATCTGGTGTTCGGCACACGCAGCTTGTTCGGATTGCCCGCGTTCATCGATGATGACACGCTGGTGCTGATGAACGGGCACGGGTTGCGTGTGTATGACCTGAGCGCCGGGTTCTCGGGGGATTGCCTGCCGATTGTGCCCTGCGATTACAACGTGGACGGGCGAGTGGACATGTTCGACTGGAGCCGGTTTATCGATTCGTACGTGACTGGACGGGTTGACGCCGATGTGAATCAGGACGGGCAGATTAATAGGTTCGACGTCTCTGGGTTCTTCCAGTGTTACGGTGAGCACATGGATAGATAGATTGCTCACTTCGGATTGATGGAATGCTCTGCCCCGTTTCTCGCGAGAAGCGGGGTTTTGTGGAATCTAGGGATAGTTGAAGATTCATCGGGCGCGGCGGGGTTAGCGGCCGCGTGCTCGTTCAGGGCTCGCTCTGCGCCGGGTTCGGGAGTTGAACTTCTTCGATGTGTCGGCGTTCTTCGGCGCGTACGGCGCGGGCTGCCCCTGATCGGGCGAGCGCGGCTGGGCGGCCCGATTGGCGTGCCCATCAGGGTTCGGGTTGATCGGGGTAGATCGATTCGGCTCGGGCCATCGCGCCCTCCAGGTTGGTGACGACGTCGTGCTCCGGGCCGAGCTGCTCGCGGAGTGCGCGGAGGGCGGCGGGATAGCGCTGAGCATCGGGCGATGATCGCCCGCTGAGGACGGAGGCCGCGATTCCGAGGTAGCCCCCGCACACAATGGTCTCGTGGTGCGCTGCTCCGAGCGTGCTCAGGAGGATCTCGTGCGCCTGGGTGTACAGCGCGAGCGCGGCGTGCGCGTCGCCGGCGCTCATGTGCATGTGCCCGGTCTGGCGGAGCCCCCACGCGTGGTGGAACCGGTCCTGTCCCATGGCGAGGCGTGCCGTGGCTTCTTCTGCCCGGGCGATTGCCTCGGCGTGGGTCGTTGGGTCGTTGAGCTGAAACAGCACGTTCGCGCGAGCGAGGTCGACGAGGGCCACCCGTTCTGGTGATGTGAGCGCGAGCGATTCGGCGATGGCCCTCGCGTGGTCGAAGCTCTGCAGCATGAGCTGGTTGTCGCCGAGCTGCCTGGCGAGCTGCGCGATGGAGACCAGTCGCTCGATCTGGAGCGGTCGGCTGGTTTGGTCGAGGCGGTCGGTGAGATCGAGTGCGTAGCGGAGCTGGGCGAGCGCCGCGTCGTCGTGCTCCCTTGCCATGGCGATCTGCGCTTCGGCGATGCTCAGGTCGAGCAGGAGCACCGGCGAGGCGATCCGTTCCCGATCGATCTGCTCGAGTTCCAGCTCGGCTTCGCTGGTGAATCCGAGGAAGAGGAGGAGGTCGGCGAGGCGGAGCTGGACCGAGCTGCGCGCGGAGGGGTCGTCCGCTCTCTCGTAGGCATCGATGGCGGCGCGGTAGTGCTCGAGTGATTCCTCGTTGCGTCCCGCGGCGCGGAACCGGTCCGCCAGCGCGCTGTGGAGTCTGGCCGACTCGCCGGTGCTGAGCGTGTCCTCGTTCCGCAGCGCTGATGCGATGCTCTCGATCGCGAGCTCGAGGTTCGGTTCGAGCGTTGTTGTGCGCGGGTCCTGCAGGGAGAGCTCCATGGCGATGCCGGCGGGGATGGAGAGCTGGTCCTGGCGTTGGGTGCTTCCTGCTGGAGTATCGCCGCCGCTCCTGGGCGAGGGGGCGAGGCGGAAGACCGCCAGTGTGATCACGATGAGCATCGCGAAAGCCGCAACGTACGCGCCCGCGCGGGGCCTGCGGGCGGGCTCAGGAGCCCGCTGGCTGAGCGCATCGATGACGCTCTGGATATCCGGGGGGCGTTCATCCGGGTCCACGCGGAGCATTCGATCGAGCGTTTCACGCTCGCGGTCATCGAGTCCGCCGATCTCATGGAGCAGCTCTCGGGCTTTCCCTGTGCGGATTCGTGTTCGTGCTTCTTCGTCGCTGAGATCGCTGAATCGCTGGGGCTGGACCCCGTGCATGAGCTCGGTGTAGAGCAGGGCGAGGGCGTAGATGTCCGTGCGTTCGGAGAAGTCGGGCCTGGAGTAGACGGTCTGTTCGGGGGCCATGGAGACCCGGGTCCCGGCGTGCCTGAAGCTGCTGGATGCGGGGTCCTGGGGGAGGCCGCTGAGCCCGAAGTCGATCACCCGTGGGTGCCCGTAGCGGTCGACGAGCACGTTGGCGCTGTTGATGTCCAGGTGGAGGATGCCCTGCTCGTGGGCGGAGCGGATCGCGTCGAGGATCTTGAGGTAGATGTCGCGCTTGTTCTCCCGGCTGACCTCTGGGTCGCGGGCGTACTCGTAGAGGGTGCGGGCATCGCGGATCAGTTCCATCGCGATCCAGGGGATCCCGACGCCGGCGTGCGTGTGGATGCCGGTCTCGTAGACGTGGGCGACGTGGGGGTGCGAGAGCTCCGCGAGTGCCTGGGATTCTCTGGTGAAGCGCTCTCTGGCCGCGGGCGAGCGGACGCCGATCCTGAGGACCTTGATGGCGACGTCGCGCTCGGGGCTGCTCATCGTTGCGCGGAGGATGGTGCTGGAGCCGCCCGCGGCGATGTGCCCGACGATGGTGTAGCGACCGGCCAGGGTGATCGAGGCGTCGAGCGGGATGTCGACGATGTCTGGCAGGCGCGATGAGACCAGGGTGGTGTCCAGGAATGGCCCTTCGTCGGAGGCGTGCTCCAGCAGCATGGTCAGCGTCTGGGCGCGCTGGGGATCATCGGCGCGGAGCTTCCCGAGGCGCTCGGCTCGCTGTTGGGGCTCGAGCCCGCGCAGTTCGTGGAAGAGCTGTTCGATGTCCTTGAAGGCGTCAGGATTCATCCGCGATCCCCCCGATCCGTGTGCGGAGCCAGGCGCGGGCGAAGCTCCAGTCGCGTTCGACGGTCCGGAGCGGGACGCCGAGCACCTCGGCGATCTGTGCCATCGGCATGCCGCTGAAGAAGCGGAGCTCGACGACCCTGGCCTTTCGCTGATCGAGCCCCTCGAGTTCGACGAGCGCGTCGTTGAGCGCGAGCAGGTCGATCACGCCGGGGCGGAGCTGCTCCAGGCTCGTGTCGAGCTGTTCGGAGAACGCGTCGTTGGCGCGGACCCGCGCGCGTCGCTTGCGTGCGTGGTCAACGAGCACGTGACGCATCACCCTGGCGCAGATCGCGCGGAGCGATTCGCTGGTCAGCGATCGGGCCTCTTGCTGCCCGGCGTATGTCCTGATCAGCCGGATGTAGGTCTCGTGCAGCACGCCCGCGGTGCCCAGTGTGTGCCCGGCGTGTTCCCGGCGCATGAGCCCGCGTGCGATGTGCTCGAGCTCGGTGTAGATCACGCCGAACGTTTCGCCCAGCCCGTCGGTGCTGAGTTCGCCGTCGGGCGTGTGGGTCAGGTGCGTGATGTGTGTCTCGCTGTCCATCCGGTGTACCAATGTTATCGGCCATCAGCGTTGGCGAGTTTTGCTGAAAGCGTGGCGGGTCGGGCGTGCCCCGTCCGCTCTTGCAATGGGGGCACGCTTTGTTTCGGGAGGACTCAGGATGTACGCTCAGTTTCGTTTCAGGTTCCGGTCGTTGATACCGTTCATGTCGCTCGCGGTCGGCGCGGGCTGCCTGCAGGGGCAGGTGCAGGTGAGCGGGAGCGTTTCGTACAGCGATTCGTTCCTGGCGAGCGAGAACCTGGGGAACGAGCATTTCAACCTGCTTGGCATCGGCCAGGACCCCGATGACGGCGTGGTTTTTCTGGTCTGCTCGACGGACTCGACTTCGGAGTGCCCATCCCCCGATAACCTGCACATCTACCGGCTCGATCAGGGCCAGAACGCGTGGGTCTTCGAGGGATCGATCGATCACCCCGGGGTTGTGGACGACTCGATCATCGACGTGCGGGGCGACCGGGTCGCGATCGGGCAGTCGTTCTTCGCGGGGAGCATCGGGAACGACAGCGTTGATATTTATCAGCGCGGCCCCGGCGGGGTCTGGGGCCATGAGGGGATGTACCGCCCCGCGGACAACTTCGTGGGTGACTTCTTCGGGTTCAGTGTTTCGATCGACGGCGACCTGCTCGCGGTCGGTGCGCCGCAGGAGGGTGACGACCCCCGGGCGTCGCAGGTCGGTCCGGGCTCGGTCTACGTGTACCGCTACCAGAATGGCGCCTGGGTCCTCGAGGAGAAGGTCGTGGCGAGCGACGGAGCGGATCGGGATTACTTTGGCGATGAGGTCGCCATCAACGCGACCCCGACGGGCTGGCGCCTGCTCTGTGCTGCGCCGGAGGCGAGCACCGATCAGGGGGGGATCAACCTGGCCGGCGCGGTCTATCTGTTCGAAAAACTGAACGGGAACCTGACCGAGCTCGATAAGCTGGTGCACGTGACAGATCCGCAGGGTTTCGGGGATCTCGGGGGCAACGGGATCGCGATGGACGGCGATGTTGTTGCGGTTACGGATGACGACGAGGTATTCTTCTACCGGGTCGATCCGAGCGGTCAGTTCCAGGCGATGAACATCGCGGGGCTGAGCGCCGGCAGCGCGTTCTCACGCCCCGATATCGGCAATGGTGTGATCGTGACCGGCCTCCCGGACGATGCATCGCCCTCGATCCGTGTGCTGCATATCTCGGGTGCGGGGACGCTGAGCGAGCAGACGATCGGGTTGCCGGCCGGGATCAATCCCGGGGATGGGTTTGGCCGGAACGTGTATACCGATGGCGGCGTGCTCGCCACGGGTGTGTCCGGGTTGGATCTCGCCGGTCATAACGCGGGGGGTGTTTGGACCATGCCGCTGATGGGCGCGTCGTACCCGCAGGGGTTGATCCTCGAGGGTGCTGGGGATCCCGCGGCTCGGTTCGGGGAGTCGATCGCCGCGACGGAGGAATGGGTCGCGATCGGTTCGCCCGGCTCGCCCGATGCGTGCGTCCCCTCGGCGCAGGGGTCTGTCCGGCTGCTCCACGCGTCTGGGCTGGATTGGGTGACCACCCAGTTCATCCGCCCGGGGGCCGGCGTGGTCGGGTCCGGTTTCGGGCATGCGATCGCGTTGGACGGCGATACGCTGGCGGTCTCGATGCCGGGCTTCATCGGTGAGCTTTTCAATACGCCCAATGGTGCCGTGATGGTGTATACCCGCCACGGGACGACGTGGTCGCTTGCCCAGATCATCGAGGGTGGGTCTTCCGATGAGGGGTTTGGTGAATCGCTCGTGCTGCGCGGGGATCACATGATCGTTGGCGAGCCTGGCAGTCCGTTCTCCGGGGGTGCGGTGCACTACGCGCGGGACGCGGGTGGTGTGTGGCAGCGGGTGACCGGCTTCGGCGTGGGCAACCTGAGTGTCGGTGCACGGTTTTCGGAGGCGATGAGTCTGCGGAACGGGTTGTTGTTCGTCAGCGCACCGCTTGATGGGGGCGGGGCCGGCGAGGTGCACATGTGGACCCGCAGCAGCGCGGTGTTCGGGTATGCGCAGCAGGTCCAGGTCCCGGGTGTGGTCGCTGGTTCGCGTGCGGGGCTGGCGCTGGCGCAGTCCGATGAGTTCCTGTTCGTCGGGATCCCCGGCAACGCCACGATCCCGGGTCGTGTGGCGGCATACCCGATCCAGGGCGGGTCGTTGGGGGCGCCGATGATCATCGGTGATCCGATGAACGGCGGGATGGGGTTTGGCGCATCGCTGAGCGCTGAGGGCGACATGCTCGTCGTCGGCTATGAGGACCCGGCCGCGGGCACCGCGCACGTCTACGCCTTCAATGGTCAGGATTATCAGCTGATCCAGAGCGTTGCTTCGCCGACGGGCGCGGCCGGATCGGGGTTCGGGCGGGTGAGCGCGGTTGGTGCGAGCACCATCTTTATCGGTGCGCCGGATGAGCAGTCGGCGGGCATCCCCGGTCAGGGACAGGTGCACCTGCACCACGTGGAACTGCGGTACACGGTTCCCGAGTGCGATATGGATATGCGTGAGTCGCGTGTCCAGTGGATCGA
Source organism: Phycisphaerales bacterium UBA1924 (assembly GCA_964229845.1). Lineage (GTDB taxonomy): Bacteria > Planctomycetota > Phycisphaerae > Phycisphaerales > UBA1924 > UBA1924. The sequence continues at coordinate 25,483 of CAXREY010000001.1, read as the reverse complement.
GGATGACATCGCGGAAGCGGGCGAGTGGTTCGCGCGGGGGATCGAGGTCGACGAGGGGTACGCGATCGCTGGCGTGCCGTACGAGAAGCACTCGTTTGTGTACGACGGGCAACTCGTCAATGCGAACAACGCCGGGAAGGCGGTGATCTATGAGCGGACCGGGCACCGGGAGTGGTCTGTTGTGGCGCAGTTTCGCGGCAGCGATCTCGATGGCAGCCCGGAGCCCGGTTCCCACAGCGACTGGCTTGGCGAGGCGGTGGATATCGAGGGGGACCTCGCGGTCGCGGGCGGGACACAGGCGATGGATGAGAACAGCGGCGTCCGGTCGGGTTCGGTGCGGATCTATCAGCGGGGCCTGACTGGCTGGGTCGATACGGGGGAGCTGTTCCCTTCTGCCAACAGCGTGAGCGGCGCCGACCCGATCAGGTATTTCGGCTCGGCGGTCGATCTCGACTCGACCGCGACGCTGCTGGCGGTCGGCGCTCGGAACTCGAGCATCGGCGTGACCGGCTCGGGGGCTGGGTTCGTGTACGAGCGGACGGGCGGGGGATGGGTCGAATCGAACCTGCTGGTGCCGAGCGTGATGCAGTTCGCCGATCACTTTGGCGATAGTGCCTCGGTGGAGGAGGGGTGGGCCGCGTTCGGTGCTCCGGATGATGACGCGCACCCCGGTGGCGCTGTTCATTTGTTCCGGCGGACCGGGCTGGGTGCGTGGGTGTACCACAGCACGCTCGGTGCGCCTTCTCTTGGCGCGTTCAGTCGGTTCGGGACCAGTCTTGAGATCTCCCGATCGGATCTTGGGCTGACCCTCGTTGTGGGTGCGTCCGGGGCCATGAATATGGCCGTCAACAGCGTTGGGGCTGCGCTGGTGTACATGCTCGATGGGTCGAGCATGCAGTGGGCCCTGCACCAGCGCCTGGACCCGGAGTTTGTGCGTACGAGTGCTTTGTACGGTGCGGATGTGAGCATCGATCACAACACCATCGCCGTGGGCGGTCCACTGATTGATGACGGGATGCCCGGAACAAGCTGGACCGGTGGCGTGGAGATGTACAACCTGGACGCGGGTCAGGGGGGCTTTGTCCGCCGGACCACGGTGCGCCCCGACCAGAGCGAGTGGGGGAACGCGAACGGCTGGGGGTACGCGATCGGGCTCTCCGGCGGCACCGTCTTCCTTGGCACGCATCAGGCGGACGGCGACCCGTACCTGCCCGCCAACAACAACGTCAACTCCGGCGCGATGATCGCGTACGACATCGTCTGCGTGCCCGAGTGCGTCGCGGATTTCGATGGCGACGGGATGCTGAGCTTCTTCGATGTGTCCCAGTTCCTGGCCGCGTACACCTCGATGGATCCCCGCGCGGACCTGAACGGGGACGGTGTCCTGAACTTCTTTGACGTATCGGCATTCCTCAGCGCGTACAGCGCCGGTTGCTGAACGCTTGCGTTTGTATCACGAATAGGAGTATCTTGATGTACAAAGCCATGGTTTCATGTATCGCACTTATTCTGGCCGTATCGAGCACGCTGGCGGGGGAGGCGTGCCCGCCCAGCGGGATCAACCTCGCGGGTATCGCGAGCTGGACGAGCAGCTGGCCGTTCGTCGATTGCTTCAAGATCCGGCGCCCGTGGATCTCCGGGAATCACAGCGGGACGGTCTGGGATGACGGGCGGCCGATCTCGACGGACGCGGACGGGTGGGTGGCGTCGCTGCTGCCCGATCAGCGGGCGCACACCCTGATTTATGACAATAACTTCGGCCACTATCCCGCCGGTCGCTACGTCTGTCTCTATGAGGGCGAGGGGCAGATCCAGATCGGTGGCGACGCGACGGAGGTTTCGAGGGCGCCGGGGCGCATCGAGCTGGATGTCACGCCGAGCAGCGAGGGGATGTGGCTGGCGATCTACTCGGTCACCAGCGGCGACCACATCCGAAACATACGGATCATCCTCCCCGGCTTCGAGGCCACCTCTGCGCAGCAGCCGTTCCACCCGCTGTTCCTCGAGTCGCTGCGGTCGTTCGACGTGATCCGGTTCATGGACTGGCAGAACACGAACCACACCTGGTCCCACGACTGGTCGCAGCGCCCGCGGGTCAGCGACGCGGGTTACAACCTGGGGCTCGGGGTGCCCGTGGAGGTCATGGTCGATCTGTGCAACGAGCTCGACGCGGACCCCTGGTTCTGCATGTCGCACCGGGCAGACGATGCGTACGTGGAGCAGTTCGCGGCTTTGGTGGCGGCGCGGCTCGAGCCCGGGCGGCGCGTGTACATCGAGCACTCGAACGAGGTGTGGAACGCGATTTTCCCGCAGTATCACTACGCCGTCGAGCAGTCGGCGATCCGAGGCATCCAGGGCGACGATGATTTTCAGCGCGCGATGCGGTACCACTCCGAGCGGAGCGTGGAGATCTTTGAACTCTGGGACGACCACCTGCCCGCGGATCGCCTTGTACGCGTGATGGGCGGCTGGCATTCCAATACGTGGGTGACGCAGCAGCTGCTCGATTGGAACGGGGCGCACCTGAGCACGGACGCGTTCGGCACAGCGCCCTACTTCGGGAACGCGCTTGGTGTCGGGTCCAACCCGCCCCAGACGCTGATGATGACCGCGGACGAGGTGATCGACGCGTGCCTCGGGATCATCAAGCAGGAGCGGGTGCAGACGCAAGCGCAGCTCGGCACGCTCTCGGGCTATTCGGGCATCGATCTCGTTGCGTACGAGAGCGGGCAGCACCTGGTCGGTGTGGGATCGTGGGCGCACAACGCGGACCTGACCGCGCTGTTCATTGAGGCGAACCGTCACCCGCGTATGTACGACGCGTACGTCGAGGACATCACCGGTTGGCGGCAAGCGGGGGGGGGGCTCATGTGCGCGTTCGCGTCGTGCATCACCCCTTCGCAGTGGGGCTCCTGGGGGATCCTTGAGTATCAGGATCAGCCGATCGGTGAGGCGCCCAAAGCGAGGGCGTGGCTCGACATGTCCATGAGTCCTGCGGATCTCAACGGCGACGACTCGCTCGACTTCTTTGACGTGTCGCTGTTTCTCAAGGCGTTTGCGCAGGGTGATCCGATCGCGGATCTGGATCGCAACGGGCGCATCGATTTCTTTGATGTGAGCGCGCTGCTGGCAGCGTTCTCGCTTGGCTGCTGAGCTGGACGCGGAAGCAGGGCAGAGACGCTCTCAGCGATGATTGCCTCAGGAAGGCGGTATGCCCGGACGCTTTTCGCTCTTTGTTGGGTCGCTTCGGCCGGATCATGACTTGGCTTTGGGTGCGGGCGGCCTGTGGCGCTCACGCTCAGTGCGGAACACTGTACTATGAGGTGAGCATGATGACCATGTGCTGAGGGGATCACTGGTGGACGAGCGGACCACAACCGCGCTGCTCAAAGGGCTGCATGAAACCGGCAACGATCAGGCGTGGCTGGATCTCGATGCGCGATGCCGCCCGATCATGCTCGCGGTGGCACGCAGGCTGGGTCTCCGCGATACCGAGGCCGAGGACGTCGTGCAGTCCGCGATGACGAACTTTGTTCAGGCCTATCGACAAGGCAAATACCAGCGGGAGCGTGGCCGGTTGAGCGCGTACCTGGTTACGATCCTGCGTTCGCGGGCGTTGGATCACTGGCGGCGGAACAACCGGCACGAGGTGGGTGGGGCGGACGGCGTCCAGTCCGATCAGCTGAGCGATGCGCAGGTCACACGCATCTGGTTCGATGAGCGCCAGAACCAGCTGCTCCGCCAGGCGCTCGATGAGCTGCGCGACCATGGCGCGGACGAGGGCATGCTCTCGGCCTTCGAGCTCTTCGGTATACGCGGCGTGGATATCGGGGAGGTGACGAGGCGGCTTGGGATGACGCGCGAAGAGGTGTACAACGCGAAGTACCGGATCACCCAGCGGTTGCGCCCCATCGTCGCCCGCCTCGATGATCTGTACGAGGATCTCTGAAATGACCGACGCGGCTGGCGGGCAGGACGGGGGTATGCGTGGTCCGGGCTGTCTCGGGCTGGAGACGCTTGAGCTGCTCGTGCATGAGGCGGGCAGCCCTGCTGATCCGATGACCCAACAGCACCTTGATTCGTGTGAGCGATGCCGCGATCTGCTCGCGGAGATGAGGAAGGCCGATCAGTTTCTCGAGCGTTTCAGGAGCTGCGACGGCGATGAGATGGCAGCGGAACATGACAGTGGGCTGGTGCAGATCCCCGGGTACAACGTGCTCGGGCTCATTGCGTTCGGGGGGCAGGGGGCGGTGTACCGCGCGGTGCAGCAGGGCACCGGGCGGGCGGTGGCGATCAAGGTGCCGATCGGCGATGCGATCCGGCGAGCATCGACGAGGTATCGCTTTGAGCGTGAGATCGAGCTGACCGCACGCCTGGATCACCCCGGTATTGTCCGCGTGCTGGGTGCGTGCACGCTCGCGGATGGGCGCCTCGGGTGCGTGATGGACTACGTCGAGGGAGAGCCGTTCGATCGTTGGGCGGGTCAGGAACGGGCGACCGGGCAGCTCCGCGGGATTGCGAGGTCGGTCTCGGGCATCGCGGACGCGATCGCGTATGCGCACCAGCGCGCGGTGATCCATCGAGACATCAAGCCGAGCAACGTGATCGTGTCAACCGATGGCGAGCCGCGGGTGCTGGACTTCGGTCTGGCGAAGGCGATCGGTGAGGGTGGATCGAGCTTCGCGACCCTCACCGGTGCTTTCGTAGGGACGCTGGTCTACTCGGCGCCCGAGCAGGTCGTGTCGGGCGCGAGGTCGATCGATCTGCGGACGGACGTCTATGCGTTGGGGCTGCTCCTGTTCCAGGCGCTGGCGGGTCGCTTGCCGTACGAATCGGATCTGCCCCCCGGCGAGCTCGTGCGATGTATCCGTGATCAGCCCACGGTGCGCCCGTCGACGCTTCGGGCCGGGATCGGCGGCGAACTCGATGCCATCGTGATGCGGGCGATGGCGAAGGAACCCGAGCGTCGGTACCAGAGCGCCGGTGCGCTGCGTGATGATCTACAGGCGTGGCTTGAGGGGCGCGCCGTGAGCGCGAAGACCGACAGCGGGTGGTATGTGCTCAGGAAAGCGGCCTGGCGTCACCGTCGCCCGCTGGGGCTGGCCGCGGTGCTGCTGGCCGCGTTGTGCGCCGTGATCGTGGCTGGGGCCGTCTCCCGTGCGCAAGTCGCGCGGGCCGAGTTCGCGGACGCGGTGCGTGACGCCCGGACGCTGGAATCGCACTGGGCACGCATGGCGGATCTGCGCTCCGTGGGGCTGGACAACTTCGAGGCGGGCGAGTTCGGTGCGTGGGATGCGATGCTGGGACCTGATGCGGCGCTGATCGACCGGGGCATCGAGGGGTTGATCGCGCGGGACGGGCATCCGGGCGGCGCGGCGTACTGGGCGCTCTGGGAGATCTACCTGGAATCGCCGGTCGTGTACAGCGTGCCGGCACTCGAGCGGTCGCTCTCCTTCATTGATCCCGGTGCGGGTGCGATCGCGAAGATCGCGCCTGCGTCTGGCTCGATCCGCTGGTGGGATCCCGGCAGCGGCGAGATGGTTCGAGAGCTTTCAATCGGGGATGTGCGCGGGGCGACTTCGTTCAACTTTTCGCCCACCGGGAACAGGGCAGCGATGACCCTTGCGGATGGGCGGCTGCTCCTCATCGATACCGTAGGCGGTCATGTTCTGGAGCTCGATCAAGGCGCAGACACGTTCATGGCCAGGATAACAGAGGATCGGTTGCTGAGTGGCGTGCGCGAGGGTGAGGGTGTGGGGGCCTTCTTGAAGCTCTGGGATACTTCCTCGCCCGACCCCACGCTCCACAGTCAGATCGATGTCACATGGCCGATCCGGAACACGGTAATCGATGCGTCGATGCGGTACGCGGCCGTGCTGGCTGAGCGTGGTGCGCTCTTGGTGATCGACATGTGGGATGGTGCGATTCTGCTGCACCGATCAGAGGAGATCCAGCCGAGGTTCCTGATGTTGCAATCGCGCGGGGTCCCGGGTGAGTTCCTTTTGTTTGGTGGATCGGTCATCATGTCGCTTCGCATGCACGAGGGTGGGGGTGACTTCGCGATGCTCTCGGATGAGAATGTATTCTCGGATGGCGCTCGCCAGATCGAGCATGCCCGCGAGACAGACCGGATCGTGACGGTCACCGATCGGTACCGGATCGAGATCGGCAGCAACACCGCGGTGCGGAGCGAGCACATCTTTCCGGCGTTGAGTGTCGCGACGATCTCGGTTGCGCCCGATGGGGCGTACGCTTCCGGGCTGGTGCTCCCCTCCGGGCGTTCGGTTGCGTTCGACATCGAGGCACGCTCGATTCAGAGGCTCCCGTTCGCCGCGGACGTGACGGAGAGCGGGTTCGCAACGGTGCCGAGTGTGTGCTTCTCCATGGACAGCGCGTCCCTGATCGCGGGTGGCATGGACGGGACGATCCGCTGCTACGACACCCGGCGTGGCGAGGAGCGCTGGCGCACACCGCGGTTGATTCCGACCGGGGTCAACCTCCTGCGGGCTCAAGGGGGCGACCTGTATATTGGCTCGCACGACCTCGGGCTCAACAACGCGACGCTCGGGCGGGTACGAGACGGTGAATACCAGGAGTTGATCGCGGGCCCGAATCGCTGGTACTCGGGGATCGAGCTGGGTTCCGGCGGGCGGATGTGGGCTCTGACGGGCTCGGGACGCCTGATGCGCATCGAGTCCGAGCTCGGCACGATCGTTCGTGAAACACAACTCGAGAAGCATCGGAACTGCCCGACCGTGCGTGCGCTCGCTCGTCTCGATCGATACGGTGTGCTGGTCGCCGGGCCGGCGGCGGCCGGGGCGGTGCTGCTCGACGAGAGCACGCTCGCGGCTGTTGGTGATCCCGTGCCCATGGCCCCGATCCGCGAGCTCGCTGTGTCGCCGGCTGACCCGGGGCTCATCGCGAGCGCGGGCGATGACGGGATGATTCGGCTGTGGCGGTTCGAGCAGGGGGCTGAACCCGGTCTGCGACTGATCCAGGAGATGGGGGCGCACGCGGGGCCGGTGTTCAGCATCGCGTTCAGCCCGGACGGGAAGCGAGTCGCGAGCGGGGGTGGGTCGCCCGAGCGCCGCGATGTGCGGATCTGGGATGTCGAACACGGGAGAGAGCTGGCGTCGCTGAACCTGTTCCAGCTCGGGGTCTTCGGGCTGGCATTCAGCCCGGACGGGCGATGGCTGGCGGCGAGCGGTGAGGTCGACCCCGGCAGGCCGGCTGCGGGCGGCGAGCTCTACCTCATCGACCTCCATGCGCCGGACAGGTGCATCGCGGGGAACCTCGAGTACCATGTCGCGCGGCTTACCGCAGAGCACGGGCAAGAACCGGAACTTGCGGAGGCGTTTCGGGCGTGGGCTGAGACGCTCCCCTGATCAGGGCATCCGGGCGACTCAGTGATTGATGGCGGTCTCACGGCATAGCAAAAACTTTGAAATACGACTGCGAGATCGCCCCGTGCCCTTCGGACTGGTTGTGAGGGCTGCCCGCGTGTGGGCACCCTCCCAGCCTCAACCGAAGGAGAATCAACATGCCCCGCACATCGCTCAGCGCTTCACTTCTCGCACTCACCACTGCAGTCGGGCTCTGCTCAGCACCGGCCACGGCCCAGCAGCAGCGCGCGTACTCGACCGGTCATCAGAAGAATCCCATCCCGATCCACACGCACTGCTCACCACCCGGTGCGATGACGCTCGCCGGCAGTTTCTTTACGATACCCCTTGGGTTTAACCTGCACGTGGCGCAGTTTGATCTCAGTGCACAATGGACTACGCACTTCCTCGACCGTGGGGCGGGGTACCAAGTGGCGGCGATCGGTGCCCCCGCGGGGCCGTTGCCCAGTGGCGGCGTGGCGTTCAACTACAACGGGCGATTGATCCGCTGGGACCCCGGGGTTGGCATCACATTCATGAACAACCAGTCGCCGAATCCCAGCGGTGCCAGCCCCTGGCCGTACAACCCGACCGACACCGCGTGCGGCGACTCGATCATGATCGTCGGCAACGACGGCAAGCTCTACGCACGGGATGTAGCCGGAACCAATACATGGACCAACTGGGGGAACGCTGGTGTTCCGTTCGCAGGGAAGCCGGGGCTCGTGGAGCATATCTTCACCGGTGAGACGCACGCCGCTGTAATCGAGCAGTTCGGGCGCCTGTGGATCATCGATGATGTCTGTGGTTTGAGTGGAGGGCCGACCTGGGTGCTCGCCGGGTGGGGTGGGCCGAACGCCGGCCTGCCCGGGGGTAACCCGAACGCGTTCTGCACGGGCGTCGGCGCCGGGCTCAACGGCGGGAAGTTCTATGTCACGGCGGACTACTGGACGGGCGGCCCGACCGACCTGTACGAGGCCGGCTATGACCCGAGCTTCGGTGGGTGGGGCTGGTACAACCACGGACATCCCAGCTGGTCATCCGGTTTTCTCAGCGAGCCGACGGCGGCTCGTGACGCGGTGCTCATCCTGACGCAGAACGCCGTGACGAACGGTGTTGAGCTCGCGTACCTGCACTACGCGAACGGCAGCTGGCAGCCGTGGATCAACCTCGGCAGCCCGATCGGGGACACGATCGTGCCCGACACAATCACCTCGGAGCAGTGGGCCAACCGGGTCGTGGTGAAGGGGACGAGCGGGAAGTTCTGGATGTGCCGCAACGACGGCAGCGGATGGTTCTGGGACAACCTCGACACGCCGACCGTCCCGTGAGCCACCGGCTGCGATGACATCGGCACATCGCTGTGCTTCCTGCAACGAACAGCGCCCGGCACTCGCGTGCCGGGCGCTGTCGCGTTGATGGTGAGTTTGGTCAGGGGCAGCCGGTGTTGAACGCGAGGAGGAACGCGCTGACATCGAAGAAATCGAACTGCCCGTCACCCGTGAAGTCCGCGGCCGGGTCGGCGGAGGTGAACGCCGACAGGAACGCGCTGACATCGAAGAAGTTCAGCTCACCGTCCGCGTTGAGGTCCGCGGGGCAGGTGCCTGTCTCGGAGAGCGTGAAGGGATCGACGAATGGGAACTTCACATACTCGATGAGCGCGTCGCGTTCGGTCGCGGACATCGCGAGCACCGCGTCGCGTGCCGCCGCACCCTCGCCGCCGTGCCAGAGGATGGCTTCCATCAGCGAGCGGGCACGCCCGTCGTGGAGGTAGTTGGGCTCGGCGGGGTTGCCGTTGGGGTCGAACGCGTTGGTCGGGGTGCCCAGCACGTGCCCGACATAGCCCACGCCCCACAGCGGTGGGGTGCGCCACTCGCGTCCGCTCGCGCTGTGCTCGGGGCGATTGTCCGCCAGGCCCTCGCCCATGTCGTGCAGCAGCAGATCGGTGAACGGCTGGATGACCTGATCGCGGTATGGTGCGAACTCGGCGTCGGGCGAGGTGCGCATGATCGGGCGGTGGCAGTCGATGCAGCCCGCGGCTTCGAAGAGCGCCTTGCCCTCCAGCGCCGCCGGGTCGCGGTGGTTCTCGCGGGGGGGGACCGCCAGGCCGCGAAGATAGGACACCATGTCGTCGAGCACGGAGGGGTCGACCTCGGCCGGGGCATCCCCGACGAGTTCCGACGAGATCCCCATGTCGTGGGCGAAGGCGACCGCCGCCTGCTGGCGGATGCTGGGCTGGCCTGCCTTCCACCCGAAGCGACCGAGTGCGCTCCCGCCGGTGGTCAGGTCGCTGACCATGTTGGCACGCCCCGAGATGCCGTCGCCGTCCGCGTCGTGCTCGTCGGCCCATTCCAGGATCTCATGGTCCGCGACGGCCTCGAGCAGGCCAACCCCGATGAGCATCGGCGCGATTCGCACCGAGACCTCGGCCACACCGTTGTACGGGTCGCCGGCGGGGTTGGGCGCGGGCTGCCCGGGGATGTTGGTGCCGAACTGGCCGTAGACGAGATCGGTGAACTCGAAGCGAGGCTTGCGGAGCTCGTAGGTTGTGCCGTCGTCGAAGGTGCCCTGCACGATCTCCCAGATGATCGCTGCGTTGCCCTCTGGCGCATTGCCCGGCGTGGCACGGGTATCGAGCTGGGCGCCGTAGAGCGGGTGGGGCTGCGGGGCTTCGCCGAGCAATCCGGGAATGCTCAGTTGGACGGAGTAGTCATCGAGCGGATCGGCGCTGGTGCTGGGCGCCATCCCGCGCCCGTCGAGCATGTGACACTCGATGCATGAGTTGTTGGTGTACAGGGGCCCGAGCAGGTCGGGCTCGAACACGGGGCTTGGGCCCATGTTGAAGTTCACGGGTCCCCCGTTGCAGTCGAAAGCGGTGGGCGGGTTGAAGAGCAGCCCGTCGTCCCATCGGGTCTCGAAGATCACCTTGCCGTCCATAAACGAGCGGAGGGCCTCGGGTGGCAGGTTGAGCGCGTGCTGGTTGAACGCGAACTGCTTCACGGTAACGACGGGGATCGACGCGTCGCCCGCGGCGTAGGCGTAGGGGTGCTGCGATTCGCGTTGCAGGCGTGGGTCGCCAACATAGTAATAGATGAACTCGCTGTAGTAGGTCTGGGCGGCCAGCAGCGTGAACTCGACATCGACACGCTGCCCGATGGTCAGGTTGTCGATCGACGAGGTGAACGACCCGTTGCCGCCCTGCATCCGCTGGCTGATGGCGGAGATGTTGCGGTCGCAGAAGCCGACATCGCCGGACTGGTTATACCACTTGATATCGACCGCCCCGACGGGGACGTCGGGCGAGGTGGTGAGCTCGAAGTCGAGGCGGTGACCGTGGTCGATGATTCGGAGGTCGAAGGAGCGGCCGACGTCGTACCCGGCCGGGTAGTGGTCGAAACGCCATTCGTTCTCGTGGCGGTCACGGAAGCGGACCGCGGCGACGGTCTCGAGCGGGAAGTCAGGGATGGCGGGCGGTTCCTCGCCGACGGTGCGCTGGAACCATGCCGTATCGACCGGTTCGATCCCGACGGTTTTCACGAATGAGTATGAGACGCTGTCTCCTTCGGTCACGCCCGGCAGCTCGCGTCCCCAGATGTTGTTCCCCAGATCGGACATCGATTCGGTCTGCATGGGCCCGTCGCCGATGCGATAGCGGAGATCGACGCGTGTCACGCCCGGCAGCGGCGAAACCGGCTGGCCCGTCTCGAGCAGGACCGCCCAGTCGCCGTTGCTCTCGCGGACATCGTGACGGAACGCGCGCGAGTGGGGGAGCCCGCCCGCGCCAAAGTCGCCCGAGTCGATATCGTCGTCACCGCCTCCGCCACCACCGCCCGCAGACGCGAATGGCGTGCAGCCCTGGCTGAGGGTGAGGGTGTGGGCCGGGTACTCGTGCTGGTTCGGCGTCTGCACCACAAGCCGGAAGCTGAACGAGCTGCCCGCGGAGAGCCCGTTGAAACTCGCGCTGTAGCTGCCCGAGCCGTCGTTGGTCATGTAGTAGCCGCCACCGGGAGGGGTGGGATAGATCAGGATAGCCGTGGCGGTGGGCGTGGCCGTCACCGAGACGGTGACGGTGTTGCCGTCGAGGCAGACCTCGCCGGCGTAGGTCGGCGAACCGGATTGCGCGACCGCCGACGCGTGCGCCGCGAACAACACGAGCATGACGAGGAGTTGACGAATCATGTGGGGGATCCCTGCGGGTGGATGGGGCCGCCTCGAGCGGGCGGGGTGACGCGAGCGTAACAGTTACGTTGGCGGTTCGCAAGTGGATCCTCATGAATCTGAGCCCAAAGAGAAACCCGATTGCCGGCCTGGGGAGGGCGGAATCGGGTTTCTTCTGGAGAGGGAAAGTTTGAGTACGAATCCGAGTGAAGTGGCCTCATGGGCATCAAACGGCGATTGTTCGCGTTGAACGCCGACTCGCCGTTCCAGCCCTTCGCCCTTTGTTCGAGGACCTGGCCAAGTGCGCACGTCCTCTGGGAACGCGAGTTGGGACACCTGCTTGGCTGCGCACGCTCGTTCGCTCGGGCTGCATCCCAGTCTGCCTGAAGCGCACGTTGATTCTGCTTTGCACTCGGTGATACCCCATCACGTGATCATGGGCAGCCGGCGGTGTAGAGCCCGAGGAAGGCCGAGACGTCGAAGAAGTTGTAGATCCCATCGCCTGTGAAATCGGCTTGGGGGAGTTGGGCGCTGTACGCGCCGAGGAAGGCGCTGACGTCGAAGAAGTTGAGGACCCCATCACCGGTGAGGTCCGCGGGGCATGGGGGCGGGCCCCCGGCGTCTGGCGTGAACCCGCTTGTGAGCGAGAAGCCGCCACCCATCACGCCTGAGGCCACAACGGGCTGCCCGGTGGAGCCAACCAGCGAGAGCGTCCCGTTCTGGAGCACGCCCGCACCGCCGGCGATGGAGTAGCTCGAGATCGAGAACTCGGGGGTGCCCCCGATGGCGCTCGCGGCGAGCCCGAAGATCGCGCCGCTGGCGATGATCGTTTGCTTGGTGTTCATGTCCGTATTCCTCAGTTTGACAGGCGCACGGGGTGCCTGGATCCGGTCCCGGGCGATACCCGCGGTCCGCCCTCTTGCCATTGACACGCGATGACGTGCACGAGTGCGCAACAGAACTCTCAATAATCTGAATTTTCGCAAAAACCCGGAGATGCGTTGCGCTGGGACGCACAGGGGTGCGTGTCAACCTGTGTGCGATGTGGCCTGATCCCATCGCGTTGACGAACGAAACCAATCAACCTGACGAGGGACACCATGAACACGCGAGAACTGGCACGACGGACACGAACGGCACTCCAGCTCGGGCTCTGCTCGGCAGCGCTGGCATTCGGGAGCGGCACACTCGATGCGGCACCGACTTCAGAAGCGTTTACCTATCAAGGGGTCTTGAACCTCGACGGGGATATGTTTGACGGGGCGGCGGACCTGCGTTTCCGTTTGTATGAGAGCGCGGGCGGGACGACTCAGGTCGGCACAGACCTCTATCTCAACGGCGCTACGGTTGAGGGTGGGCTGATCATCGCCGATCTGGACTTCGGTCCCGGCGTGTTTACCGGCGATGAGCGTTGGCTTGAGATCTCGGTTCGCACGCCCGCGTGGGACGGCACGGGCGACGAGCCGGCGTATGTCGTGCTCGATCCGCTCCAGGCGATTCTGCCAACCCCGTACGCGCTCTACGCGCTCAATGGCAACCCGGGGCCGGTTGGCCCGGAAGGTCCACAAGGACCGGTTGGCCCGCAGGGCTCGACCGGCCCGGAAGGCCCGGTTGGTCCAGTAGGACCCCAGGGTGATCAGGGCATCGCGGGTCCTCAGGGGCCGCAGGGTGAAGTCGGCCCGGTTGGTCCGACCGGCCCGGAAGGCCCTGTTGGTCCAGTCGGTCCGCAGGGTGATCAGGGCATCGCGGGTCCTCAGGGGCCGCAGGGTGAGGTCGGCCCTGTTGGTCCGACCGGCCCGGAAGGCCCTGTTGGTCTAGTAGGACCCCAGGGTGATCAGGGCATCGCGGGTCCTCAGGGTCCGCAGGGTGAGGTCGGTCCGGTTGGTCCGACCGGCCCGGAAGGCCCTGTTGGTCCAGTCGGTCCTCAGGGTGATCAGGGCATCGCGGGTCCTCAGGGCCCGCAGGGTGAGGTCGGCCCGGTCGGCCCGGTTGGCCCGACCGGCCCGGAAGGCCCGATGGGGCCACAGGGTGATCAGGGCCCGGCTGGCGACAGCTACTGGGGCTTTGATGGAGCCAACACCACGTTCACGACCGGCAACGTCGGTATCGGGACAAGCTCACCGGCCACCACGCTCGCCCTGCGCGCTCCCGGGGCGACGGGGCAGGTCGGGTTCACCATGAACTCGTTTGCTGGCCAGAAGGCGATGGAACTCCAGACTGAAGATCAGGACGGAGAACTCGCGACTCGTTTCGTGATCCGAGGCGGCAACGATAACACGGATATCGAGGCGTACTCAGGCGGTGTCGGGGAAGAACGCGTGCTGATGCATCTCGATGGCATCAACCAGTTCGCCGGGTTCGGGCGTGACCCGTCATTCAACCTCGACATCGGGCCCGGCGATGACCGCTTCGCGGTCAACCTGACCGACGAGCCCGGCGTGATCCGGTTCGGGAATGAAACAGGTGAAGCCGACCTCCTGTCGATGGTTTCGCTCGGAAACTCCGAGATCATCATCGATTCGAACGCCAACTCGACCAACCGCGACTTCCGCATCTCGCGCCATGGGACCGGTGCATCGGGCGATGAGCTCATGCGGGTTCAGGAGAACGGGCGTGTGTCGATCGGCGGGTTTGCACCAGGAAACACGACTTTGCATGTGGACGGCGAGAACCGGGCGAACGCGATCATCGCGGACAGCTCGCAGGTCGGGAGCGTGACGCTGCTCGCGCGGTCTTATGCCGCGACTGGCAACTCCGTGGCCGGTGAGTTTCGTGCTGAGAGCAACAACGGCACGGGCGTGTACGCGATCGCCGAATCGGAAACAGGCATCACCTACGGGGTGCGCGGGATCACGCAGAGCACGGAGGCCGGGGCGGCCGGCGTGCGTGGCGAGGCACCGAGCGGCAGCGCCGGGTACGGCGTGTACGGAACCGCCGCGGGCGGGGCGGCGTTCGGCGTGTACTCCAACGGGCGTCTGGGGTCCTCGGGCACCAAGAGCTTCATGATCGATCACCCGCTCGATCCGGGGAACAAGTTCCTGTACCACTACAGCACGGAGAGCCCCGAGGTGCTCAACTCGTACTCGGGCACCGTCACGCTCGACGCGGACGGGCAGGCCTGGGTTGAGCTGCCGGCGTACTACGAGGCGATCAACATCGACCCGCGCTACCAGCTGACCGCGATCGGGGCGCCCGCGCCGATGCTGCATGTCGCCAGCGAGATCGCTGACAACGAGTTCAGGATCGCGGGTGGCCAGGCAGGGATGCGCGTGAGCTGGGAAGTGAAGGCGAAGCGGAACGACGCGTTCGTCGCGCAGCTCGGCGCACCGGTTGAGCGCGAGAAGGTTGGCGCCGAGAAGGGGCGGTACCTGCAGCCGACGCTGTACGGGCAGCCCGAGTCGTTGGGCCTCGATCACACGTCGCGTGAACACGCGAACTGAGTGACGCACACACCACGCTTGAACTCGAAGGGATATCAAGATGAACACGCAAAGCATCAATCGAACAATCTCCGGCTCTCTCGCTGCGACGCTGATGATCGTCGCGGGCACGAGCGCTGCGAGCGATGAACAGACACACGAATGGATCGAGATCGTGAACGGCGAAGAGGTGCTCGTTGAAGGCACACTCGGCGCGATCAAGCAGCCGGCGAGCGGGTACTCGGCGCGTCGACTGCACGATCAGCAGTGGAGATCCGACTTCCGCGAGCGTCTCGGGTGGGCGGAACTGCCGGAATCGATCCGGCACGCGATCTGGGACAAGGCGGTCGGGCCCGATCAGATCGACAACAACGGGATCAACCTGGTCAACTTCGCTTGGTCGTACACCAAGTCCGTACGCGCCGAGGATCACATCGCGAGCGATCTCGTGCTCAACTACGACGGGGATGTGGTCGTGGTCGGGTCGGACCTGGGCGGGAACAACGCCGACCCGGGCTTCAGCCGCCTGTTTGTGACCGAGCTTGACGGGGCGGCGAACGCGTCCGATGGGTGGACGGAGAACTGGGAGCGTGCACCGTTTTATTCTGGTGCGGGTGAGGATGGATATGTATCCGCTGAGCAGGGGGCCGTGGATTTCCAGGGGAACACCTACACGTGCGGCATGCGTTCCAACGGGAAGTTCAATATCTGGAAGTTTGACGGGGCGGACGGGAGCACGCTCTGGAGCAAGAACGTAGCTGTTCTGAACGGGGACAACGCGGTTGCGAAGGATATCGCGATCGACCCTGAGGGCTCTGTGTATGTCTGCGGCACCTACACCTCATCAGCAACAAACCTGCCGAGTTGGTTCCTTGCGCGTATCAACCCGGACAACGGGCAGCTTGTCTGGTTGAAAGAGCCGCCGGTTCCCGGGAGCCCGATCGGCGGGATCGAGTTCGATCGCAAGGGCGATCTGTTTATCGGGGGGGTCGCGCCGGGTTCGCACCTGGTCGCGAAGGTTCGGGCCGCGGACGGTGGGCTGCAGTGGGTCAAATATGTGAACGCCGCGCTCCCGGGTATCAGTTTCATCGACTCGCTTCGCCTTGATCCGGATGGGAACGCGTATTTCGCGAGCCGGCTCGGCGGTGCGGACAGCGGGTGGCGCGTGACCAAGTGGGATGGCGAGAGCGGCGATCAGCTCTGGACCACCACCACGAGCGATGGGCAGGTCCAGAACATGGAGGTCGATAACGACGGGAACGCCTATGTCTGCGGGAGCGGGAACGGGCGGACCTACAAGCTCGTCAAGTACGACACGGACGGCAACGAGGTCTGGGTCTACACGACCGGGACGACCGGGATCGCGACGGACGTGGCGCTCGACCGGCTGGGGAATCCCTACATGGCCGGGTGGTTCGGCGGTCAGGGCACCGGGAATCTCGCGAAGGTGATGACGACCAAGCACAACCCCGCCGACGGATCCGTTGTGTGGGAGATGATCGACTCGCCGGATCGTCCCAATGAGGACAACCTGCTGTTCTCTCCGCAGGACCTGATCGTGGATGCGGGGGGGAGCGTGTATCTCGCGGGTCACCGCACGGGCGAGGACACGGCGAATGGCGCGATCGGCAAGGAGTTCTTTGTCATCAAGTACGAGCAGCCGTACGTCTCGATCCCGCAGATCACGCGGAGTTACCCGCAGCTGAGCCTGGAAGGGCGCAGCGTGTGGGACCCGGACGGGTCTTTGGGCATCGACGGGTTCTCGTACGAGGAGCCGCTGTTCACGCTGCGATCGAGCGACGTGATCTCGCGGGGGCAGATCAACGACCGCCTGGACGCTCGGGTGGACTATGGCGCCGGCGTGATCGAGGGCGGGGTGAAGCTCCGCGAGTTCACGGGGCGCGTCGATGTCTCAGTCCAGGCGCATGTCTCGGCGGGCGTCTTCGACACGAGCACCACCGGTGAGCTGGCGATCGCGGTCCCCGCGGAAACGGAGATATTCGCGGGCCAGGACTTCGATATCGTCCTCAACTGGGACCCGGACGAGTTCGCGACGGAGCTGCTGAGCAATCTCGAGCCGCGTCTTGAGGGCGGGGTCTACGCGAACGCGTTCATGAACATCGACGCGGACCTGGACATCGACAAGGGCAACGGCGACAACATCGTGGATACCGGGATCATCAACGCGACGCTGGACTTCGCGGACGATCTCAACGGCGGCAACGACCTGAACGTGCTGGGTGTGGACTTTGTGAATCTTCCCCCCGGCGGTGTCTGGTACGACCCGGTCGGGTTCCCCTTCTCTCGGTTTGTCTCGGCCAAGGTGCGCTCGCCGATCCTGCGCTCTGAGGGCGTGTTCGACGAGGACGAGGGGGTCATGACCAGCCTGATCCGCCAGCGGTTCTTCGAGGGCAAGATCCGGGTGACCGAGCTGCTGCTCGCCTACTTTGGCCAGGGGCCGATGTCGTTCAACTGGAGCCCATCGGGCGGGTCCGACGGTTGGAACGCGGACGTGGACGCGGGCATGATCCAGGCGGATATTGATGGGCGCCTGTACCTGCTGCAGGACCTGTTCCTGGAGATCCGCCCGTACGTGCGCCTGGAGTTCGATACCACGGGTGATGTCGCGCCCGATACTGCGCGGATCAACTTCTACAACGACAACGCGGGCGGGAACTTCGGGAACCCGATCGAGCAGCGCACGCACACGGTGCGGATGCCCGACAACGGCGAGCTCGAGGTCACGCCGATCTTCGGCGCGGACCTGACGCTGGTGAACAGCTCGGGCATCGAGATCGAGCTCGAGGCAGGGTTCGATGTCGCTCGCTTCGAGGCGAGCGCGTCCGCGCTGGGCGCGGACCTGATCAGCATCGATAAGTGCATCGGGTGCACGGAAGAGACATCGAGCAAGGTCGTCCGCCTGAGTGATCTGGGCATCGACATCGACGAGGATTTCAGCTTCCCGAACGAGCACCGGCTCGCGCCGATCCAGGTGTTCGGGGACACGGACCTGCAGCCGCAGCTCATCGGGGCGAGCCGTGAGTCGGCGCCGATGCTGATCTACAACCAGCGTACGCCGACGCAGGCCCAGTTCGATCAGATGGCGTCGGGTGTATCGCCGATGGTGCTCTACGGGTACAAGTTCTTTGGTGGCTCGGGCATCAGCGTGAAGATCGAGCACCACGGTCGGACCGAGACTCTTGAACGGACACGCCTGAATAATCAGGCGCTGCTCGTCCAGGTCCCGAACCGGTTCTTCCTCCTGCCGGGCACGGCGCGGATCTGGGTGACGAACAATAACGGCATCTCGGAGAGCATCGATCTCTCGATCGAGTACCCGTTCCCGAACTTCCAGGGTCTTGATGAGGTCTACTGGGCGAGCGACCCGCGTTGGTCGGAGGATCCGGTCGTGATCATCGACGGCGGGACGCCTGCGGGCAACGACTCGTTCATTGCCCGCAGGGACTACTTCGAGTACATGCAGGACAACCTGTGGAGCTCGACCATCCTTGCAGACCTGAACAACCCGGATCAGGCCGCGGAAGAGTACTTCTCGACATTCTCAGGTTGGGCGGTTCCGGGCGCCGAGCCGAGCACGCCGGGGTTCCCGGCTGTGGTGCTCAACGGTGTATCCCTGCCGCGTTTGCAGCAGGTCACGCCGGATGGATCGCTGCGGGTGAAAGTCGCTGAAGAGCTTGTCTCGCGGAGCGGGTTCAAGAGCATCTCGATCGTCAACCCGGGCCCCGGCGGCGGCATGAGCCGCACGCAGCGGCTGGAGCTTCCCGCGCCGCGCCCTGTCATCTCGGACGTGACACCCGACCTGTTCACACCCGGCGAGGTGGATACAGACTCCAAGGGATTCGTGCGCGTCCGCGTGCTCGGTCCGACGACGGTCCCCTTCTTCGATGGGTACGAGGCCGAGAAGTACGGCAACTTCACGCCACGCTCTGTTGTGCGGATCGATGGGAACGCCGTGAGCACGACCTTCGTCAACTCGGGCGAGCTCGTGGCCAGGGTATCGAGCGCTGCGTTCAACGGGTTCGGTCGTCGTATTGTCACAGTCACGACACCCAACCCGCAGGGGACGATGTACCCCGAGCATCAGATCGATGGCAAGGGCAACGACCTGGGCATGGTGATGGTCCCGAGCGGTGGCACTTCGGACCCGTTCGTGATCGAGATGCTGTGGCCGACGCCCGAGGTTGACTTCGTGAGTCACCCCGAGATCGAGGTCGGTGTGCCGCCATATGCGGCGATGACGATCGATGGCGAGCCCGCGATGGACGATCACAATATCACCTTGCAGGGGCGGAACTTCGCGCCCGGGTGCATTGTGTTCGTGAACGGGAGTGCGATCCCGTCGACACGGGATTCGGACTCGATCGTGCGGGCGACGCTGAGCGCGAGCGATGTTTCAATGATCGGGACCATGCAGGTCTGGATCGGGAACCCGCCGCCGAACATCCGGACGAGCGATCCGGTGCAGATTGTGGTGACCCCGCCGTCGCAGCCGTGAACCGATGTGTGGATACCTCAGGCGGGCGGAGATTCTCATCCGCCCGTCTGTCGTGTCCGCGATTGGTGCGTGAGCCCACGAGGCAGATTTGGTACACTCGATTCCGATTGATCCCCGATCAGCTCGGAGTCGCAACGATGACCAGTGAGAACGTGAGTGAAGACTACCTTGGTTTCATCGGCCGCCCTGAGGGCGCGTCCGCTCTCTCGCGGGAGCAGTCGCTCGCCATCTATAACGAGCTGCGTGCGATCGCGGATGTGTGCTTCCGAGGGCAGGGCCCTGAGCACACGCTCCAGCCGACCGCGCTGGTCAACGAGGCAATCGCGAAGATGATCCGCAAGGACTCCGCCCAGTGGGAGAGCAAGTCGCATTTTCTTGGTGTTGCCGCCAAGGCCATGCGTCACATCCTCATCGATCACGCGCGCAAGAAACGCACCGAGCGTCGTGGGGGGGACTATGGGCGGGTGACGCTGACGGGCATGATGTCGACGGACACGCAGGAGGGCTTCGACGCGTTGGATGTGGACGAGGTGCTGACGAAGCTCGAGGGCATCGATCAGCGCCAGGCACGGATCGTGGAGCTGCGGTTCTTCGGCGGGCTCAACACGGCACAGATCGCGGAGGTGCTCGGCGTGAGCCCACGCACGGTCGAGCTCGATTGGCGGTTCGCGCGGGCGTGGCTGAGGCGAGAACTGGCGGGAGCATCGGATGAGTGAATCCTTCGATCAGAGCGAGACACGGGAGATCTTCGCGTCCGCGTGCGATCTGCGCCCCGAGGAGCAGGAGGCGTTCGTCCGCCTCGCCTGCCAGGGGCGGGAGGAGCTCTATGAGGAGGTTATGTCGCTGCTCCGCTTTGACGCGTTGACCGAGAGCGGGGACGGGATCTCCTCAACGCCCGCGATCAAGGACCCGTACGTCCTCGATCACCCGGAGCGCATCGATCGGTACGAGATCGAGTGCGTGATCGGGCACGGCGGGTGCGGGGTTGTGTACCGGGCGCACCAGCAGACACCGATCGAGCGGAGTGTCGCGATCAAGCTCATCCGCCCCGGGATGGACTCGGGCTCGGTGTTGCGCCGCTTCGAGTTCGAGCGCAAGGCGCTCGAGCGGATGAACCACCCCAACATCGCTCGCGTGCTCGACAGCGGGATCCTTTCCGCGGGCGCTGGCGGTGCGGATCGTCCCTACTTTGTGCTCGAGCTGGTGCAGGGCGAGCCCATCACGCGGTTTGTGACGAACGAGAAGATCGAGCGCCGAGAGCTGATCGGATTGCTTCTGCAGGTGTGCGCCGCGGTCCAGCACGCCCACAGCAAGGGCATCCTGCACCGAGATATCAAGCCCAGCAACGTGCTCGTGACACGCCTCGACGGCGAGCCCCATTGCAAGGTGATCGATTTCGGGATCGCCAAGGCGCTCGACGAGTCGATGTCAGACGCGATCAGCATGACCGCCGCGGGCGCGATGATCGGCACCCCGAGGTACATGAGCCCGGAGCAGATCGGTGGCGGGGATGACGTGGACATCCGCTCCGACGTGTACTCGATCGGGGTCATGATGTACGAGCTGATCGCCGGCACATCGCCGCTGCCCTTCTCTGACACCTCCCGCAGCATCTCCGCGATGCTGCGGGTGGTCGAAGAAGCAACCCCGGTCGCGCCCAGCCACCACAACAGGCAGATCCCGCGTGATCTCGATTGGATCATCCTGAAAGCGATGGATCGCGACCCGGCTCAGCGATACCAGACGGTCGGCGCACTCGCGGAGGATCTTCAGCGGCATCTCCGAGACGAGCCCGTGGTAGCTGGCCCGCCCTCGATCGGGTACAGGGTGACGAAGTTTTATCGCAGGAACCGAGCGAGCGTGATCGCGGGAATCGTCGCGGTGGTCGCGCTGATCGCGGGGCTGAGCGCAAGCATCATCTTCGGCTTGCGAACGAACCGGGCCCTCGAGCTCGAATCCGAGCAGCGTGAGCTCGCCCAGCGTCAGACCCAGCGCGTCCAGGACATCAACGACTTCCTGCTCGAGGACCTGTTCTTGTCCAACGCGATTGAGAACCTGGGGCCGCAGGTCACCCTGGTTGAACTCCTCGGCAGCGCCGCCCCGACGATCGATGAGCGTTTCGCAAACGATGCGAGCATGCGGGCGCGGGCGCACTACCTCATCAGCCAGATGTATTCGAACGCGAGCCTCTTCGAAGAAGCGAGGCATCACGCGCTCGAAGCGCTGGAGTTGCAGGATGAGCTCGACGAGTGGCCGCTCATCGACCGCGCTCGACTCCACGGGAACAGCGGGATGGTGTTCCATACCTTGGGCGAGCTCGACCGAGCTCGCGCCGCGTTCACCCGTCACTATGAGCTGGTCTCAGAAGTTGAGCCACGCCCGGAGGATGAGATGCTGATCGCACGCTCCGGGCTCGCGGCGATATACGCGGCACAGGAAGACTACGAGCTGGCAGAGCCGATGCTTGAGGAGATCACGGTTCAGATGCTTCAGCACGACCCGGTGAATCTCCAATCTCTCATCAAAACGGTCCTGAACAGGGTCGCCATGCTGAGCTCTTTGGAGCGAAACCAGGACCGGCTCGAGCTGTCAGCGTGGCTCCTTGAATACATTCAGGCTCACGACCCGGAAGACAAGTTGGGCTCACAGCTCATCATACGGATGCATCACACAAGCGCCCTCAGCGTGGTCGGCCGCGCAGAGGAGGCGATCGACTCCGTGGAGTCCATCCTCGCCGAGATTGGCGAACGGTACGGGTATGAATCGCCCGCGTACGCCAGCATGCTGCAGAACGGTGCGGGCATCTCGCACAGGCTCGGTCTGTACGAGCAGGCGATCGAGTATCGCACAAGATCCCTCGTGATCCTCGAGGATGTGTTTGGCCCCCATAGCTATGAGGTCGAGCTCGCGTACAACAACCTCGCGCTCTACCACGAGAAGCTCGGGAATGACCAAGAGTACATGGATTGGCGCATCCGCGGTCTCATCCAGCGGATCTATGTCGCGGGACCGGGCGAGGACGAGAGCCTGATCGGGGTGTCGGAGATCGGGGCGCTGCTCTTTGAGTCCGGTGCACAATGGGCATCTCGGGTCATCGAGGAGTTCGATCGTGTCCCGCCGGGACACCCCAAGCGGGCTCGATACCTGGCAAACTCGGCCATCGCCTTGGGGGCAAAGGACCTGCCTGAGTCGGCTGGCGGGTACGGGGTCTCGGCGGCCGAGTTTCGATCCTGGCTCGAGGATGCTGCCAATGAACTGCCAGCGGCACACCGCCGCGAAGAAGTGAGACAGATCCTCGTCAACGCGTTGCCCCCGCTCCTCGAAGCGATCGGCGAGCAATCCCAGTCCGTTGAGTGGGACGAACGCCTGCGGGGTGAGCCGTGATGAGCCTTCACTTTGGTCCGGCACAAGTCAGCGTCGGTCGCATGATTGCGAGGCCTGATCGGCGCTGGTCACACGACTGAGCTGTTCGCGAATCCGATGGGTGTCCGATCGCGGGTCATCCTGAGGGCAGATGCTGCTTGATGGTGGAACGGAGAGGGGGGACTCGACCCCCCCAACGGCGTTGTCACCCCACTCAAGTTCCAATCGTGCCCTTTCAAACGCCCGGCTCCCTCATCATGCGGTGCTTGAGCAAGCTCTCAATGAGAGTCGACGGGCGGGGTAAACTGCCCAATTCTGTGATTTCAGAAATCATTTCTTGAAATCAACGCGATTTCGATTATCTTCTTCTCCATGCCCGCAGAGATAGAAAAAACAGGCGTTGGGGACAGCGATGACGGCTCGTTTGAAACAGAGGCGGCCCGGGTGATCGCTGAGATGAGCGATCTCTTTGCCAGTGTGATCGAGATGGGTGTCGGACGCGTCGAGACCGCGCAGGAGGTTTCGGACGGCTTTGGGGTTCAACGCAAGCTCGGGTGGCAGATCTCAAAGGTGGCGTACGGGGAGAACCCGTTCCATTCCGCCCAGTACATCCCGACGCCCAAGGGGCTTGAGACCTGGCTACGGGCCGCGAAATCGCGTTCGGTCACGGATGCATTGCTCGATCAGGTACGAGAGGCGTCCGATCGGTTCGAGCGGCTGATCGAAACGCACTGCGAGGATCGCGACCAGCTCGGGATCATGCTCGGGCTGGCCGGCGAGCGTGTCGACGAGCGGGCTGAATCGAGATGGCGGCGCGACGCGTTCCAGGGCAATAGTTATATCTTTGGGGTGCGTGCCAAGGCGATGCTCTCGCTGACGGTGCTCGCGCCTTCGCAGAAGGACCGGTACCTCGATATCGCCCGTGTGCAGGGGCTGCTGGGGTTCGTGCGGAATCGGCCGGGCGTCGAGTGGCTGATCGCGCAGACGGCGGGGTTCTCCGGCGAGCGGGGGGAGGCGATCGCATTTCACCGTGAACCGCTCGACCCCGAGACCGCGGCGGCGAATCAGGGCGTCCCGCTGATGGGCAACTACTGCTCCCGCCCGACGCCCGCCGTGCGGCGACGGCCCGGCGGGAACGGCATCGTGTTCGATGAGCTGATGCCCGGCCCGATCGGGCAGACGGGCGAGTTGGATCTGGTGACGGGCGAGGTGCTCCGCGCCGTTGCGCCAGCGTACGCGACGCACGAGGGCGAGGTCGCGGACTTCGGTCCGGCGGTCCGCACACCTTCGGAGCGTCTGGTGTGCGATCTGATGGTGCACCGGGAGCTGTTTGGCGAGGTGGATCGGAGCATACGGGTGTACAGCCAGTTGTTCTCGCCTGTTTCCCGCGAGGAGCGCGACGAGCTGGTGGTTTCCGAACGCATCCAGCAGCTCGGCCGGGGTCTGGGCTGCCTGCGCACGCCCGATGTGCCTCGCTACAACCACCTGGCAGAGTACACGATGGCCCATCTGGGGTGGGATCCAGAAGAGTTTGATTTGTATCGGATACGGATGCGGTACCCACCGGTGCCGGCGTCCGTGATGTTTCACCAGCCCCTCCCGCCGCGTGCGTGAGGGCAAAAGGAGCGGGTGGCGCGACGCGCGGCTCGCGCATAGTGCGGTCTTCGCGACCGGGTTTAAGGAGTAGCAGATGAGACGATGTAATAACAGGTTTGGCGTTCGCGGAGCGGTTCTCGGCGGGGTCGCAATGCTCGCGGGGCTGGCGAGTGGTGTGGCGGCGGAGACGACCGGTTTCGATGGGCTGGGCGAGGATTTCTACGGCGATACCTTCACGCATGACGGGATCACTTTTCAGAACGCGTTCAGCAGCGGCGAGCCGCGGACCTTCTCGATCGACGACGCGACCGACCTGTGGACAGACTGGGGCGTGACCGAGTGGGCGGAGGGGAATGTGCTGGGGATGGGCGCGTATTCCAACGGCTCCGATGGTGTGGCATTCAGCGCCATCAGC
Organism: Phycisphaerales bacterium UBA1924; assembly: GCA_964229845.1. GTDB lineage: Bacteria > Planctomycetota > Phycisphaerae > Phycisphaerales > UBA1924 > UBA1924. Next base: position 634 of record CAXREY010000001.1, on the reverse strand, counting down.
AGCATTGAGATGACCACCGGAGCGGTGGTGAACAGCGCTGAGTTCACATTCCTTTACATTCTCGATGACGGGAACAACGATTACGCTCAGAACACGATGACCCTCGAGGCCATCCTCGACGGGAGCGTGGTGCATAGTGAGTTGTACACCCCGGGCAACGAGATTTACGACAGCGGGCGATCCACCTACGGCGCCACTCGCTTCTCGCTCGGCGGAGTCGATTTCGATACGCTCCGCCTGTCAGTGGACGGGCAGGTCAACGAGGGACGGGTTGCTGGTGTAATCGACAATGTCACCATCACGCCCGCGCCCGCATCCATGGCGATGCTCGCCATGGGCGGGTTGGCTGCGGGCCGGCGAAAGCGCTGAGCAATCGCGACCGCAATCCTTACGAGAATCGCCCCCGGTGTCCGGGGGTGTTTTTATAACTGTGTTTGCTGGGTCGACGTCCGCTGATCGCAAAGACAAGGCCCCGCGCGGGCGGGGCCTGTCGGAAACGGAGAGGGGGGGACTGTATTGGCTTGGCACGGCCCACGAGCAGCAGATGCGGTTTTTGCTGATAAGCATCTGCCTGAAAGGCACTTGCGCTGTTAGATCCAAAATTATCTGATGCGATTCGAACTGGTTTGGATTG